>NZ_CP025113.1:5555050-6167060 GCF_002831585.1 Bradyrhizobium sp. SK17
CGGTCGCGCTGGTGCGGTTCGCCTTGTCGAACGAGGTCTTGTAGACGAGGCCGATCTTCAGCCGCGCCGCGATCTCCTTCAACGCGGAGGCGACTTCAAGCGCATGTGCGCGGCTCTCCAGCTGGCAGGGACCGGCGATGATCGAGATGGGCGAGGCGTTGCCGAATTCGGCCGATCCGACGGCAACGATCGGCGCGGCGGCCCGCGCGGAAACCTGGTTGGTCAAAATGCTGCATCCTTTTGGCCTGCGACCATGCAATCCCGCGCGGGGCGGATCAAGCCGTCCCGCGCGATGAGGGGGTTGCGCTGGCGCCGTGGGTGCGCCGTGCTATCACAATCCTGCCCTATCAGCCCCTATAGACTGCCGCGGAACAGATTCCCAAGACCGGATTTCAGACCGGATTTCAAGACCGGATCGTACGAGGAACGCGATGCGCATTTCGCTGGTGCTCGGAGCCGCGGCCGCCCTGTCGGCAATATCGGGACTGGCCCATGGCCAGGCCAACAGCCAGCCCGGCGTCGTCACCAGCGGCGCCGCCGGCGTCACCATCAACGGCAAGCCGGCCGCGCGCAGCGGCGATACCACCAGCAATGGCGGCCCGCTGGTCGAGGGCGTGCCCAACGTGCTGATCAACGGCAAGCCGGCGGTGGTCATGGGCGACCGCACGCATTGTGGCGGCAAGACCACCTCGGGCAGCCACGGCGTCTTCATCAACGGCAAGCCGATGGTCCGCGAAGGCGATCAAACCTCGGGTTGCCCGCAATAGCCGTCGCAGGGGGCGCGACAAGACCAATCATCGCGCCCTCAACTCCGCGCCCGTGCTACTTCACCGACGAGAACGCGGTCGGCACCAGCAGCTGGTTTTCGATGGTGAGAACGATCTGGCCGTCCTCCTCGGTCTTGGCGCGCGCGGCGAGCCATTCCGGGTCGGTTGCGAACGCCGTCCATTTTGTCTCGCGCTCGGCCAGCGATTCCCAGGCCAGCAGATAGGTCAGGTCCTGGTTGGATTCGCCGACCAGCGTCGTGAAGAAGCCGGCCTGCCTGATGCCGTGCTTGTCCCAGAGCTTCAGCGTGACGGTTTCGAAGCGCTTCAGCAGCGCCAGCAAGCGGCCCGGCAGGCAGCGATAGACGCGGGTCTCGTAGATCATTGGCGGTCCTCCCAGATGGTTGTGCGGGCGGTTATACCGAGCGGGTTCCAGACTGTCTTGAGGGGGTGACAACATGGCACCCCTGCTCGCCCGCGGCGGCCATTCCCGCAATGTTGTTGCAATGTTACTTGCCCTAGAACCAGCCGTGGGAGCAGGACGAAGAACACATGCGGATACTGCTGGTTGAAGACGAGGCCGAGATGGCGGCGGCGCTGGCGCAGGCGCTGAAAGGCTACGACATGGTGGTCGACCATGTGCCGAACCTTGCCGAGGCCGAGGAGGCGATTTCCGCCGACGTGCATGGCGCGGTGCTGCTCGACCGCCAGCTGCCCGACGGCGACGGGCTCTCGCTGATCCCGAAGCTGCGCGCCAAGGCCGACGGCGTTCCGATCATCGTGCTGACCGCGCGCGGCGACCTCGCCGATCGCGTCAGTGGGCTCGACAGCGGCGCCGACGACTATCTGGCCAAGCCGTTCGCGGTCGAGGAGCTGATGGCGCGGCTGCGCGCCGTGCTGCGCCGACCCGCCGGCGTGCAGTTCGAGATCATCAAGGCCGGCCGCATCGCGTTCGATTGCAGCCACCGCGAGGCCAGCATCGAGGGCCGCCCGTTCGAGCTGCCGCGGCGCGAGCTGTTGGTGCTGGAGACGCTGCTGCGCCGCATGGGGCGCACCGTGCTGCGCGCGACGCTCGAGGAAGCGGTCTACAATTTCGAGGACGAGATCCAGTCGAACGCGCTCGACGCTCACGTCTCGCGGCTCAGGCGCAAGCTCGCCGACGCGGGTGCCGGCGTCGAGATCCACAGTATCCGCGGCGTTGGCTATCTGCTGAAACAGACGTCATGAGCGAACAGGCCGATCACTATTGCCTGCGCTCCAAATTGAGCTGGCGACTGGTGGCGCTCCAGGCGCTGCTGCTCGCGATGCTGATCGTCTGCCTGATCAGCGCGCTGTGCGCCACCGGTTTCCTGATCGTTCCGCGCGACGAGGATCACGTCATCTCCATCGTGCAGAGCGCGATCGCGCGCGATGCGCAGGGCAATCTGGTGTTACGCCCGACCGCCGACCTCAAGCAGCTTCGCGACAACACGCCGGACCTCTGGTTCCTGGTGCGCGACCGGGGCGGTCACTCGCTGTCGGAAGGCGCGGTACCGCCCGAATTCGCCAGGATCGGCGATGCACTCGACCAGATCAGCCAGGCCAGACTCGGCTGGCAGATGTTCGAGGACGATCCGCGCAAGCCGCCGGCGCGGCTGAAGCGCGTCAATTCCGACGCCGGCCCGGTACAGGTGCTCACGGCCACGCAAGGGCCGACGTCGAGCCTCAAGACGGCACTCGCCACGACGCTGGCATTCCTTGCCATCGCCCTGCCCGGCCTGTTGCTGATGGCGTGCGCCACGTTCATCGCGACGCCGATGGTGGTGAAGCGCGCGTTCGCCGGCCTCGACACCGCGGCCGACCAGGCGCGCCGGATCGACTTCCGGCAGCGCGGCAGCCGGCTGTCGGCCGACCATTTGCCGCTCGAGGTCGCACCGCTGGTGACCGCCGTCAACGATGCGCTGACGCGGCTCGACGACGGCTATTCGCGCCACCAGCGTTTCGTCGCGGACGCCGCGCATGAATTGCGCACGCCGATCGCGATCCTCAACACCCGGCTGGAGTCGCTGCCGCCGGGCCCCGAAAAAAACCGACTGCTCGAGGATTCGGCGCGGCTGGCGACGCTCGCCGAGCAGTTGCTCGACATCCAGCGCTTCGACCAGTGCCGCAATCCGTTCGAGCGCGTCGATCTCGTCGCGGTCGCGCGCAATGTCGCCGCCGACCTCGCGCCGCTTGCGATCGCGGCCGGTTATGAATTGTCGCTCGAGACTGCAATCGATCGGATCGAGACGCAAGGCGATCGCGCCGCGCTGGAGCGCGCGCTGACCAATCTCGTGCAGAATGCGATCCAGCATGGCGGCCGGCGCGGCACCATCACGATCCATGTCGGCAGCGCCACGACCATCGACGTGTCAGACGAAGGCGACGGCATTCCGCAGGACCAACGCACGCGGATCTTCGATCCGTTCTACCGGCTCGCGCCGCTCGATCGCGGCGCCGGCCTCGGGTTGAACATGGTGCGCGAGATCGCAAGGCTGCATGGCGGTCACGTCTCCGTGCTCGACGGACCGAAAGGCGGCGCGTGCTTCCGGCTCACTTTGCCGCCAGCGCCGTTCGCGTCATGACGCGAGCAACATCGCGCAATGTTGGCGCAATGCAAGTGCCGCAAAGAAGATGGCGCGCCACGCAGATGAGTCGAGGCGCTGCGACACTTTGCTGGGAATCCCAATGGCACATGATCTCCTCTCTTTCTTCACGGCGTGGATGGCAGCCCCCGGCCGCGTCGGCGCCATCGCTCCGTCGGGCGCGGCGCTCGCCGAACTGATCACGCGCGACATCACCGCCGAGACCGGCCCGGTGCTCGAGCTCGGTCCGGGAACGGGCGCCTTCACCTATCAGCTGCTGAAGCGCGGCGTGCGCCAACAGGACCTCACGCTGATTGAATACGGTTCGGATTTCATGCGGCTGTTGCAGCTGCGCTTCCCCGGCGCGCGCGTGCTGTGGATGGATGCGGCGCGGCTGGCCTCAGAGCGGCTCTATGACGGCGCGCCGGTCGGCGCCGTGGTCAGCGGATTGCCGCTGCTCAACATGTCGCCGCGCAAGGTGATCTCGATCGTCAGCGGCGCGTTCAGCTATATGCGTCCCGGCGGCGCGTTCTACCAATTCACCTACGGCATGCGCTGTCCGGTACCGCGACCGATCCTCGACCGGCTCGGCCTGCGCGCCACGCTGGTCGATCGCGCGATCATGAACGTGCCGCCCGCCGCGGTCTACCGGCTGACGCGACGTCCGCAATACAAGCTAATGACACGGGACGTCACGCCCGCGGCGAATGCGGGTGTTTCGCCCTCCACGAGGGAACGCGAGGCCAGCATCGTGCCGGTATGAACCGGTCGGCTGACCACGCTTACGAAAAACGCTGCCATGCTGCTTGACGCGATACGCCGAGCGCCTGCCCGATCGCTTCCCAGGTCACGCCGCGCGCGCGCAGCGCGTCGACGTGACCGTTGAGGAAGTTGCCCGCGGTCTCGGCGACTGCCGCCGAGCGCGGCAGCAGCTTGAGCAAGTCTTGCTCGGAGTATGTGGTCCAGTCGGGACTGAGCACCGCAACCGGCTCGCCCCCGAGGTGCTTGTTGCAGAGCCCGACGCACTCGTCGCAGATGAACACCGATGGTCCGGCGATCAGCGCTTTGACGCTGTCGGAATCCTTGCCGCAGAATGAGCAGAACAATGACGGCGTCGGCGTGGTCGCAGCATTGGCTTTGGTCGACACGGCAAGCCTCCTTGTCAAGGGAGGCTTGACAATAGCCCGTCGCGCAATGCTGTCAAGACACCCTTGACAGCCGCTTACACCAGCCGGCTCTGCTTCGCCGCCGCCTCGATGAACGAGGCAAACAGGGGATGCGGCTCGAAGGGTCGCGACTTCAGTTCGGGGTGGAACTGGACGCCGATGAACCAGGGATGATCCTCGTACTCGACGATCTCGGGCAGCACGCCATCGGGCGACATGCCGGAGAAGCGCAGGCCGTGCTGCTCGAGACGGTCCTTGTAGGCGGTGTTGACCTCGTAGCGATGGCGGTGCCGCTCGGAGATTTCGGTCGCGCCGCCATAGACCTGCGAGACCCGGCTGCCGCGGTTGAGCGCGGCCGGATAGGCGCCGAGCCGCATGGTGCCGCCGAGGTCACCCGACTGCGAGCGTTTCTCGAGCTCGTTGCCGCGCAGCCATTCGGTCATCAGGCCGACCAGCGGCTCCTTGGTCGGGCCGAACTCGGTCGAGTTGGCATTCTCGATGCCGACCAGGTTGCGCGCAGCCTCGATGACAGCCATCTGCATGCCGAAGCAGATGCCGAAATACGGCACGTCGCGCTCGCGTGCGAACTGCGCCGCGCGGATCTTGCCCTCGGCGCCACGCTGGCCGAAGCCGCCGGGCACCAGGATGCCGTTGACGTGCTCGAGGAATGGCGCCGGGTCCTCGTTCTCGAACACCTCGCTCTCGATCCAGTCGAGATTGACCTTCACCTTGTTGGCGATGCCGCCATGCGACAGCGCCTCGATCAGCGATTTGTAGGCGTCCTTCATGCCGGTGTATTTGCCGACGATGGCGATCGTCACCGCGCCTTCCGGATTGCGGACGCGCTCGTTGATCACGTTCCAGCTCTGTAGCGCCGGCGGGATTTTCGCGGTGATGCCGAACGCGGCCAGCACCTCGTCGTCGAGGCCGGCGGCGTGATAGGCCTCCGGCACCGCGTAGATGTTGTCGACGTCGCGCGCCTCGATCACGGCGCTTTCGCGCACGTTGCAGAACAGGCCGAGTTTGCGCCGCTCTTCCTTGGGGATTTCGCGGTCGGTGCGGCACAGCAGGATGTCCGGCTGAATGCCGATCGAACGCAGCTCCTTCACCGAGTGCTGCGTCGGCTTTGTCTTGAGTTCACCAGCACTTGGAATGTACGGCAGAAGCGTCAGGTGAATGTAGACGGCGTGATCGCGCGGCAGCTCGTTCTTGAGCTGGCGGATCGCCTCGAAGAACGGCAGGCCTTCGATGTCGCCGACGGTGCCGCCGATCTCGACCAGCACGAAATCGTAGTCATCGTTACCCGACAGCACGAATTCCTTGATCGCGTTGGTGACGTGCGGCACCACCTGGATGGTCGCGCCGAGATAGTCGCCGCGGCGTTCCTTGGTGATGATGTCCTGATAGATGCGACCGGTCGTGATGTTGTCGGCCTTGGTGGCCGGCCGACCGGTGAAACGCTCGTAATGGCCGAGATCGAGATCGGTCTCGGCGCCGTCGTCAGTCACGAACACTTCGCCGTGCTGATACGGCGACATCGTTCCAGGATCGAGGTTGAGATAGGGATCGAGCTTGCGAAGGCGGACTTTGTAGCCCCGGGCCTGCAGCAAGGCGCCGAGCGCCGCTGATGCCAGACCTTTTCCGAGCGAGGAGACCACGCCGCCGGTGATGAAGATGTACCGCGCCATGGGACCTTACCTTTAATCCGCCTCCGCCGATTCGCAAAACGAATCGGCTGTTCCCGGCAAACAAGCCACCGGGCTGTGGGTTACGTTAAATTGGGTGCTATTTCAGAGTATTAATGGGGGTTCCTGATGCAGGATGCCAGCGCAGCATCCTGCATGGCCACCCTGCTTTATTGCGACCGAGGCGCCTGTGGGCCGCTCGGAGCCTGCGGCGCCTGCTGCTCGTCAGCCTTCTTCAGCGAATCGAGGATACCGCCGGAGGTCGGTGCGTTCAGCGGCGTACCACCGGCCGGCTGCGTCTGGGCCGGCGCGCCGGTCCCGATGATCGAGCTCGGCTTGCGGTCGTAGCCCGCATACCAGGACAGGAACAGGCTGGTCAGGAAGAAGCCGACCGCAAGAATTGCGGTGGTCCGCGTCAGCAGATTGGCGGTGCCGCGGCTCGACATGAAGCCGGCGCCGCCACCCATGCCGAGGCCACCGCCTTCGGATTTCTGCAACAGCACAGCGCCGATCATGACGGCGACGATCATGAGATGAATAATGATAACGACAGTCTGCATCGCAAGCCTTCCGTCATAAGCCGCCAAGCAGCCAGACAAACGGCGCTATCGGCTCTGCGGTTTTCGTGAAGTCGCGCCCTGTTACACGATTGGACCGGGCATTGTCACCCCGAGATAGTCGCATCGGCCGACATCTCAAGCCGTGCCGCTTGCGCGCACTCCTACCTTGATCAGGACCGGCATATTCCATTATACTAGACAAATGGATACTTTAGTAGACGCTCTGAGCGAACGCCTGGCGCAGCGGATCAGGCTCGAGCGCGACAGCCGGGGCTGGTCGCTGGCCGAGCTCGCCGAACGCTCCGGCGTCTCCAAGGCAACGATCAGCAAGATCGAGCGCGCCGAAGTCAGCCCGACCGCGGTGGTGCTGGTGCGCCTCGCCTCGGCCTTCGACCTGACGCTGGCCGGCCTGATGCTGCGCGCCGAGGGCCAGGGCGAACGGCTGTCGCGCGCCAACGCGCAACCAATCTGGCGCGACCCCGAAACCGGCTATCTGCGCCGGCAGGTGTTCAGCCGTCCGGATCATCCGGTCGAGCTGGTGCGGGTCGAACTGCCGCCGAAGCAGTCAGTGACCCTGCCCGCTTCGTCCTACGCCCACATCCGCCAACTCGTCTGGGTCTTGAGCGGCAGCCTCGTCATCACCGAAGGCGGTGTACGCCACGAGCTTGCCGCCAGCGATTGCCTCGGCTTCGGGCTGCCGGCGGACACCACCTTCGCCAATGAGACCAATGCCGGGTGCACCTATGTGGTCGCCTTGGCCCGGAGCTGACGCATGCCGCACTTCGCCATCAAGCCGCTCGCCGATGCGCCCGCGATTCGCGACGCGCTCAGCGAGCTGTTGATCGAGACCGTCGCCAGCGGCGGCTCCGTGAGCTTCATGCATCCGCTGGCAAAGGATGATGCCGAGACGTTCTGGCAGGACTCGCTCGGCGCCGCAGCGCGCGGCGAGCGCATCGTGCTCGGCGCGTTCGACGGCGACGATCTGGTCGGCACGGTGACGTTGCTGTTGAAGCTGCCGCCGAACCAGCCGCACCGGGCGGAAATCGCAAAAATGATGACGCGGGTCGCGCACCGCAATCGCGGCGTGGCGACAGCCCTGATGCGCGCTGCCGAAGCGCTTGCGATCGCGGACCGACGTACGCTGCTGGTGCTCGACACCGCCGAAGAGGATGGCGCCGGTCCCTTTTATGAGAGACTCGGCTTCAAGCTGACCGGGCTGATCCCGGACTACGCGTTGAAGCCACGTGGTGGCCTCACTGGGACGCTGATCTATTGGAAGAGGATCGGGGCGGCGGTGGCGGCTTAACCTGAACCGTCATTGCGAGGAGCAAAGCGACGAAGCAATCCATCGTTCCGCATCGGCGGCGCGATGGATTGCTTCGCTTCGCTCGCAATGACGTGGAGTCGGCCCCTAACAGCCCGCGGCGATCGCCAGGAAGTCCGACGCCTTCAGGCTGGCACCGCCGACCAGCGCGCCGTTGACGTTGGCAACCGCCATCAACTCGGCCGCGTTCGACGGCTTCACCGAGCCGCCATAGAGGATCCTGATCCGGTTTCCCTCGCCCTTGAAGCGATCGGTGAGCTGCCCCCGGATAAACCGATGAACTTCCTCGACATCTTTGGCTGTCGGAGTGAGGCCGGTGCCGATCGCCCAGACCGGCTCATAGGCCACCACAAGATTGGCCGCGGTCGAGCCATCGGGCAGCGAGCCGGCGAGCTGAGTCCCGCAGACGTCGAGCGTCTTGCCGGCGTCGCGCTGCTCGCGCGTCTCGCCGATGCAGACGATCGCGGTCAGCCCGGCACGCCAGACGGCCTGCGCCTTCTCGCGAATCAAGGCGTCGGTCTCGCCATGGTCGGCCCGCCGCTCGGAATGGCCGACGATGATCGCGGTGGCGCCGAGATCCTTGAACATTTCGGCTGACAAATCACCGGTATGGGCGCCTGAAGCCTTGGGATGGCAATCCTGGGCGCCGACGGCGACCTTCGAGCCGCGTGCCTTGTCGGCGAACGCCCCGACCAGTGTTGCCGGCGGACAGACCAGGAGATCGGCCTTGGCTGCGACATCGCCGGCGCCGGCCAGCATCGCGTCGAACTCGGCAAAAGAGGATTTCAGGCCGTTCATTTTCCAGTTGCCGGCGATCAGCGGCCGGATGGCGTCGGTCATGTCGGATGTCCCATCTTCTCAACGTCGTCATGCGCTATCAGAGCCGCGCGATGACTTCCAGAGCGTGACTCCGCGCCCGCTGCGCGACGCATTACCGCTCCGGTCCGACCCCTCACCCATGGTTGCGGGGGGGCTTCGGCCACTTTATAAGCGTTTTCAATTCGGTGACGCCCCGCTGCCGGACAAAAAGTCCCGACTTTTGGTCCCATTTGGGTATGACCCGGTTCCCCTCCTGTAAAACAAGTTGGACCCATGCTTCGAGGAATGCGGAAAGCCTCATCAAACTGGCTCGGCAAGACGATTATGGCCGTCGTGATGGGCGTTTTGATCGTCAGTTTCGGAATTTGGGGCATTGCCGACATTTTCAAGGGGTTTGGCCAGTCGACCTTCGCCAAGGTCGGTGGAACCGAGATTTCGGCCGAGCAATTCCGCCAGATCTATACCGACCGCCTGCAACAGCTTGGCCGCCAGTTCGGCCGTCCGCTGACGCCTGAGCAGGCGCGCGCCTTCGGAATCGACCGCCAGGTGCTGCAACAGACGCTCGCGGAAGCCGCGATGGACGAGGAAGCGCGCCGCATGGGCCTGAACCAGTCTGATGCCGAGGTGCTGCGCGCGATCTACAACGATCCGAACTTCAAGGGCCTGAACAACCAGTTCGATCCGCAGCGCTTCCAGTCCGTGATCCGCAATTTTGGCTATACCGAAGGCCGCTACATCGCCGAGCAGCGCCGCGTCGGGCTGCGGCGGCAGATCGCCGGCACCATCTCGGCCGGGATCGAGCCGCCCAAATCAATGGTCGAGGCGCTGACCCGTTTCCAGAACGAGCAGCGCTCGATCGATTACGTCACGCTCGGCGCCGCGCAGGCCGGCACCATCGATGCGCCCTCGCCCGAAGCGCTCGCCGCCTATTTCGAGGACCACAAGGTCCAATTCCGCGCACCCGAGTACCGCAAGATCGCCTTCGTCGCGATCACGCCGGAGGAAATCGGCAAGTGGGAAGCCGTGTCCGACGAAGATGCCAAGAAGCTCTTCGAGGAGCGCAAGGACCGCCTCAGCACGCCAGAGAAGCGCGAAGTCTCGCAGATCGTGTTTCCGGACGCCGGGGAGGCACAGGCCGCCCGCGCCCGCATCGCCTCCGGCACCTCGTTCGACGACATCGCCAAGGAGCGCAAGCTCAATCCCGCCGACGTCAACCTCGGGCTTGTCGCCAAATCGGCGATCCTCGATCCGGCCGTCGGCGATGCCGCGTTCTCGCTGCCCGCGGGCGAAGTCAGCCAGCCGGTCCAGGGCCGTTTCGGCGTCGCGCTGGTCAAGGTCGGCAAGATCGAGCCCGGCGTGACCCCGAGCTATGAGAGCCTGGCGCAGCAGGTGAAGAACGAGATCGCGTCCGAGCGCGCCCGCACCAAGGTCGCCGAACTGCGCGACAAGATGGAAGACGAGCGCGGCGGCGGCGCCAGCGTCATCGAGGCGGCGCAGAAGCTGAAACTGACCCCCGTCACGATCGATGCGGTCGATCGCTCGGGGCGCCTGCCGAACGGCCAGGTCGCGTCCAGCATTCCGCGCGGCCTCGACGTGGTGTCGCAAGCCTTCAACAGCGACGTCGGCGTCGACAACGACCCGATCCAGTTCAACAATGGCTATGTGTGGTTCGACGTGCTCGGGATCACGCCGTCGCGCGAGCGCACCCTCGACGAGGTCCACGACCAGGTCGAGGCGAAGTGGCGTGAGGACCAGATCTCCGCCAAGCTGCGTGCCAAGGCGACCGAGATCGTGCAGAAGCTCGACGGCGGCGCCAAGCTCGCCGACGAGGCCGCTTCCGCCGGCGTCAAGGTCGAGACCGCCGCGAACTTCAACCGCGAGGCCTCGCTGCCCAACGTGCCGGCCGGCGTGATTGCCGCGGCGTTCCGCACCGCCAAGGACGGCGACGGACAGACGTCTGTGGCAGGCGGCAGCCAGTGGGTCGTGTTCCGCGTCACCAACGTGACCGTGCCGCCGGTCGACTTCGCGTCCGATGCGGTCAAGCAACTCACCGAAGCGGTGCGGCGCTCGCTGAGCGACGAACAGGTCGCGCAATATGTCAGCAAGATCGAGTCCGACATCGGCGTGACCGTCAACCAGGCCGCCTTCGCACAGGTGACAGGCGCAAATAATTGAGCATGATCCCAGCGCAAACGCGTTCCGCGTTTGTCGCGCTCCAACAACAGACCTGAGCCAGCGAATGGACGACCTGAAATCGATCATCGGAAAAGTCGCCACCGGCGCCACGCTGACGCGTGACGAGGCGGCGTCCGCCTTCGACAGCATGATGTCGGGCGAAGCGACGCCCTCGCAGATGGGCGGGCTGCTGATGGCGCTGCGGGTGCGCGGCGAGACCGTCGAGGAGATCACCGGCGCGGTCACCGCGATGCGCGGCAAGATGCTGCCGGTCAAGGCGCCGGCCGAGGCCGTGGACATCGTCGGCACCGGCGGCGACGGCTCCGGCTCCGTCAACGTCTCGACCTGCGCCGCCTTCATCGTGGCCGGCGCCGGCGTGCCGGTCGCCAAGCACGGCAACCGCGCGCTGTCGTCGCGTTCGGGGGCCGCCGACGTCCTGGCCGCGCTCGGGGTCAAGCTCGACCTGACGCCGGCGCAGGTCGGGCGCTGCGTCAAGGAAGCCGGCATCGGCTTCATGTTCGCGCCTTCGCATCATCCGGCCATGAAGAACGTCGGTCCGACCCGGGTCGAGCTCGCCACCCGCACCATCTTCAACCTGCTCGGGCCGCTGTCGAACCCCGCCGGCGTCAGGCGGCAGATGGTCGGCGTGTTCTCGCGGCAGTGGGTGCAGCCGCTGGCGCAGGTGCTGAAGAACCTCGGCTCCGACAAGGTCTGGGTCGTGCACGGCTCCGATGGCCTCGACGAGATCACCCTCACCGGCCCGACCTTCGTGGCGACGCTCGAGAACGGCGAGATCAAGACCTTCGAGGTGACGCCGGAGGACGCCGGGCTCGGCCGCGTCGACGGCGAGGCGCTGAAGGGCGGCGATGCCGATGCCAATGCGATCGCACTGTCGAGCGTGCTCCAGGGCAAGCCGAGCGCCTACCGTGACGTCGCGCTGCTGAACGCCGCCGCCGCGCTGATCGTGGCTGGCCGTGCCCGGGATCTCAAGGAAGGCGTCGCGATCGGGGCGCAATCGCTCGACAGCGGCGCCGCCGCCGCGCGGCTGAAGCATTTGGTAGCGGTCTCCAACGGCTGAGGGCGATCGTCATGTCCGACATCCTGACCAAGATCGAGGCCTACAAGCGCGAGGAGATCGCCGCGGCCAAGCGCGCGCGTCCACTCGCCGATGTCGAGGCGCAGGCGAAATCCGCCTCGGCCCCGCGCGGCTTCGTCCGCGCCATCAAGCACAAGCACGCGCGCGGCGACTATGCGCTGATCGCCGAGGTGAAGAAGGCCTCGCCCTCGAAGGGGCTGATCCGGGCCGATTTCGATCCGCCGGTTCTCGCCAAGGCCTATGAGACGGGCGGCGCCGCCTGCCTGTCGGTGCTGACCGACGCCCCGTCGTTCCAGGGTCATCTCGACTTCATGGTCGCGGCCCGCGCCGCGACCAATCTGCCGGTGCTGCGCAAGGATTTCATGTTCGACACCTACCAGGTCGCGGAAGCCCGCGCCCATGGCGCTGACTGCATCCTGATCATCATGGCCGCGCTCGACGACGCCGCGGCCAGCGAGATCGAGGATGCCGCGCTCGGCTACGGCATGGATGTATTGATCGAGATCCACGATCGCGCCGAGCTCGACCGCGCCCTGAACCTTCGCTCGCCGATGATCGGCGTCAACAACCGCAATCTGCGCACCTTCGAGACCACGCTCGCGACCAGCGAGGCGCTCGCGCCGCTGATCCCGCGCGACCGCCTGATGGTCGGCGAGAGCGGCATCTTCACCCCTGACGATCTCGCTCGCCTCGAGCGCGTCGGGATGTCGACCTTCCTGGTCGGCGAAAGCCTGATGCGCCAGCAGGACGTCACCGCGGCGACCCGCGCGCTGCTGACGCGACAGGCCGCTGCGCGCGCCACCGGCGCCCGCTGACGCGATGGCGCGGAAGACCATGGCCAAAGGCAAAGCCCAGCCATCGGGCACCGGCACGGCTCTCACCCATATCGACGCCAAGGGCGACGCGCGGATGGTCGACGTTTCGGCCAAGCCGGCGACCGAACGCACCGCGGTCGCCGAAGGCCGCGTCCTGATGAGCAAGGCAACGCTTGTATTGATCGAGCAAGGCCAGGCCAAGAAGGGCGACGTGCTGGCGACCGCGCGGATCGCCGGCATCATGGCGGCGAAGCGGACCTCGGAGTTGATCCCGCTGTGCCATCCGCTGGCGCTGGCCAAGGTCACGGTCGATATCGCAACCGACGCCAAGCTGCCGGGCTGCATCGTGCGCGCCAGCGTCAAGGTGACCGGGCCGACCGGCGTCGAGATGGAAGCGCTGACCGCGGTTTCGGTCGCATGCCTGACGATCTACGACATGATCAAGGCGGTC
This sequence comes from Bradyrhizobium sp. SK17, assembly GCF_002831585.1. Classification (GTDB taxonomy): domain Bacteria; phylum Pseudomonadota; class Alphaproteobacteria; order Rhizobiales; family Xanthobacteraceae; genus Bradyrhizobium. The sequence goes on from NZ_CP025113.1 coordinate 5,568,509, forward strand.
GAGCGCGGCGTGCGGATCGACGCCATTCATCTCGTCGAGAAGATCGGCGGCAAGTCCGGGCATTATCGCGCGGGCGAATGATCGCGAGTGCGCTCGATTGCGTCGGCGTGACGTTATTTCAATGAGCCGCTGATCGAATTGAAGGTGCCCGAGAGCTTGGTGCCGACGCCTTTCACAGCAGCGATGATGGCGATGGCGATGCCGGTTGCGATCAGCCCGTATTCGATCGCCGTGGCTCCGGTCTCGTCGGCCCAGAAACTCTGTAGAAGCTGCTTCATCATGGCACTCTCACACACTGAACTTTGCGCAACGACACGCAAACAACGTGCCGACGATGGCATCGAGCATCGTCATGGACTTAGATCGTAAACGAGCTCTTGCATCGATCGCGGAAGCGGCAAATGATTCCGCATGTCGCGTGGCGACCGGCAAAGTCTGCAGTTCCGCGGCAGGAACTTGTTGTGCCGATACCGGTCAGGCCTCGAAGCGACGTCGGCTGCAATTCCGCCATTTCGTTCGATCGCAGCGAACAGTGCCGGCCGGCGCCGGACGCGACACACCCGCAACCATTCGTTAACCAGTCTCGCTAACCGGCGCTCCATCTCGTTTGGTTACGACTTTCGCGGGCCGGAGGTGCGCAAAAGCTACTTCCGGGCGAAACGCCTGGAACCGATTGCGTCAGATGAATCCAAACGGCAGCACCTCGTTCAACATCAATTCGGTGATCGGCACCGGTCCGATCCGCTGGCTGATCCTTGGCGGCGCCGTGCTGATGGCTGCGATCGCGATCGGCGCGACGTTGATGGCGGAGAATTTTCGCGAGCGCGCCTTGCACAACAGCGAACGCGAGCTCGAGAACACCGTGCTGCTGCTGGCGCGGCACTTCGACCAGCAGCTCGACGATCTCGAAGTCGTGCAGCGCGATTTGGTCGCGTTCATGCGCGACAGCGGGATCGCGACGCCGGAGAACTACCGGAGCCGGATGTCGTCCGACGACATCCACGCGATGCTCAAATCGAAGATGGAGGCACTGTCTAATGTCGGCAGCCTCAACGTGTTCGATGCCGACGGCGTGCTGATCAACAGCTCGGGCGCCTGGCCGACGCCGCAGGCCTCGATCGCCGACCGCGACTATTTCCAGATCTTCAAGTCGAGCCCCTATTCGCCCGACATGCTGGTCGCGCCGGTGGTCAGCCGGATCAGCGGAAAGTGGACCACCGTGATCGCCCGCAAGGTCACCGGTCCGCATGGCGAGTTTCTCGGCGTGGTCGGCCGCGGCATCGCGCCGGCGACCTTCGAGAGATTCTTCTCCACCGTCGCACTCGGCGAAGGCGCCGCGATCTCGATGCATCACCGCGACGGCACGCTGCTGGCGCGCTATCCGCATGTCGAAGAGCTGATCGGCAAGAACTTCCGCACCGGCCCGGCCAGCCAGCAGCAGGTGTTCGAGCGGCCCGCGAGCACCTCGCGCCTGACCAGCCCGGTCGACGGCAAGGACCGCCTGGCGTCGTCGCGGGCGCTCACCAAATTCCCGATCGTGGTGGTCGCGACCACCACCACGGAGGCGGCGCTCGCCAACTGGCGCGAGCAGATCGGCATCCTGATCGCGATCACCAGCATTTCCGTGCTGGCGATCGCCATTCTGCTGACGCTCGTGGTGCGCAAGCTGTTGCAGCAGCACCGCGCCCAGCAGCAGCGCCTGACGCTGGAGAAGCTCCGGCTCGACACCGCCGTCAACAACATGACGCAGGGGCTGTTGCTGTTCGATTCCACGCAACGCCTGGTGATCTGCAACAAGCGCTACATCGAGATGTACGGCCTGTCGGCCGACGTCATCAAGCCCGGTTGCAGCTTCCGCGACGTCATCGTGCATCGCCATTTGACCGGTTCGTTCCAGGGCGAGGTCGAACGCTATGTCAACCTCGTGCTGCGCGATGTCAGCGTCCGCAACACCATGGTGATCACGACGCCCGACGGCCGTTCGATCCAGGTCGTCAACGAGCCGCTGGCCGATGGCGGCTGGCTTGCGACCCACGAGGACGTCACCGAGCGCCGGCGCGCCGAGGAGCGCATCACGCATCTCGCGCACTATGACGCCCTCACCGACCTGCCCAACCGCGCGCTGTTCCACGAGGAGATCAAGCGCGAGCTGCCGCATGTCACCGCCGACAGCCAGCTCGCGGTGCTCTATATCGACATCGACGAGTTCAAGGGCGTCAACGACTCGCTCGGCCACATGGTCGGCGACGAATTGCTCAAGTCGGTCGCCAGGACGCTGAGCGGCGTGATCGGCGACGGCGATTTCGTCGCGCGGCTCGGCGGCGACGAATTCGCCATCGTGCAGACCGGGGTCAGAAGCGAGATCGAGGTCACCGACCTCGTCGCGCGCATCTACGAGGCGATCCGCTCGCCCTATCAATGCGTCGGTCACCAGGTCACGACCGACGCCAGCATCGGCATCGCGCTGGCGCCGAGGGACGGCACCGATCTCGACCAGATCATGAAGAACGCCGACCTTGCGATGTATGCGGCGAAGTCGGCCGGCCGCCGTGTCTCGCGCTTCTTCGAGCCGGCAATGGACGCCGACGCCCGCGCCCGCCGCGAGCTCGAGATGGAGCTGCGCCAGACCATCGCCGCCGGCCACGGGCTCGAAGTCTATTACCAACCCTGCGTCGACCTGCGCAGCAACGAGATCACCGGTTGCGAGGCGCTGGTGCGCTGGCGCCACCCGTTGCGCGGCATGATCTCGCCGGCCGAGTTCGTGCCGATCGCCGAGGAGACCGGCCTGATCAACCAGCTCGGCGAATGGGTGCTGGTGACGGCCTGCAAGGAAGCCGTGAACTGGCCCGACCATATCAGCCTCGCCGTCAACGTCTCACCGGTCCAGTTCCGCAGCGGCACGCTGGCGCTGAAGGTGATCGCGGCGCTCGCGGCATCGGGGCTGTCAGCGGGCCGGCTGGAGCTCGAGATCACCGAAGCGGTGTTGATCCGCGACGACGAGACTGCGCTCGCCGCGCTGCATCAGCTCCGCGCCATCGGCATCCGGATCGCGCTCGACGATTTCGGCACCGGCTATTCGTCGTTGAGCTACCTGAAGCGCTTCCCGTTCGACAAGATCAAGATCGACCGCTGCTTCGTCACCGACATCGCCGATCCGCAAGGCTCGGCCGGCATCGTCGAGGCGGTGGTCAACATCGCCGCCGAACGTAGCATGACGACGACGGCAGAAGGCGTCGAGACCGCGCAGCAGCAGCAATTGCTGCGCGAGCTCGGCTGTTCGGAAATGCAGGGCTACCTGTTCAGCCCGCCCAAGCCCGCGGCGCAGATCCGCGAGCTGCTGGCCGGGCACCGCCGCGGTCCCGCCGCGGGCGCCGGCACCACGCGCCGGCGCAAGCCGATCGCCCGCACCGCCTAGTTCGGCACCGGCCGCTTCTGCGCGGTCTTGGTGTCGGCGCTCTTCGCATCGACATTCTTGGCATCGGCGTTGATGGTGACACCGCGGAGCTGGTTGAAGGCCGCAGCCAGCGCCTTGTCGTTCTTCTCGTCCGGCGGCACGTAGGACTGCGAGCCGGTCTGCTCGGCGCCCTCGGCGGAGAGATGGCCGCGCATCGAGGCCTCGCCCTTGATCTCGGAGCGGGTCTTGAACTCGTCCGGCACGTCTTGCAGCACCTCGATGTCGGGCTTGATGCCGAGCGCCTGGATCGAATGGCCCGACGGCGTGAAGTAACGCGCCGTAGTCAGCGCCAGCGCGCCGTTGCCGGCGCCGAGCGGAATGATGGTCTGCACCGAGCCCTTGCCGAACGAGCGGGTGCCGATCAGGGTCGCGCGCTTGTGGTCATGCAGCGCGCCGGCGACGATCTCGGAGGCCGAGGCCGAGCCGCCATTGATCAGCACGACGAGCGGCTTGCCCTTGGTCATGTCGCCGCCATGGGCGGTGAAGCGCTGGGTCTCTTCCGGATTGCGGCCGCGGGTCGAGACCACCTCGCCGCGCTGCATCAGCGTCGAGGTCACCGACACCGCCTGGTCGAGCAGGCCGCCGGGATTGTTGCGGAGATCGATGACATAACCCGCGAGCTTGTCCTGCGGGATCTCCTTCTGGATCTCGGTGATCGCCTTGCGCAGGCCCTCCGTGGTCTGCTCGTTGAACGAGGTGATCCTGATATAGCCGATGTCGCCGCCCTCGGCGTGGAACTTGACCGGACGGACCCGGATGATCTCGCGGGTGATCGAAACCTCGATCGGCTTGTCGGCATCCTTGCGGACGATCTTCAGCCGGATCGAGCTGTTCGGCGCGCCCTTCATCTTGTTGACGGCCTGGTCGAGCGTCATGCCCTGGATCTGCTCGTCGTCGATCGAGGTGATCACGTCGCCGGACATGATGCCGGCGCGCGAAGCCGGCGTGTCGTCGATCGGCGCCACCACCTTGACGAGGCCGTCCTCCATCGTGACCTCGATGCCTAGTCCACCGAACTCACCATGGGTGGTCTCCTGCATCTCCGCCCAGCCCTTCTCGTTCATGTAGCGGGAGTGCGGATCGAGCGAGGAGATCATGCCGTTGATCGCGCCCTCGACCAGCTTGGAGTCCTCGGGCTTCTCGACGTAGTCGGTCTTGATCTTCTCGAACACCTCGCCGAACAGGTTGAGCTGCGAATAAGTGTTATCGGAATGCGCGGCGGCATTGGCGACGGCGAACAGATGCGCGCCCTGCGGCGAGGCCACGAGCAGGGTGAGACACGCTCCCGCAACCGTCCCGAGGAAGAAGCCAGCATGTTTGCGCATTATCCGTGATCCCTTCTAACGGCCGGCAACGTTTCGCAACATCCGGCCCGCTTCACCCCGACGCGGGGCACCACACAACGGCTTTTTGGTCGGATCAAGGCCGCCTCGTCACCGGACCATTACGGTCCTGTTAGAGTGCCCTGGCCGCACCAGCCCGACCATCGAACGTAAGCCTCAAGACAGTTCCTTGCCAGTCTCGCCGGCTGCCAGGGGCTCCTCCCGCAACCCGTTCTGCCAGGTCGACGGCTGGGTCCCGAAGCCGCGCTTGGCCCGGCTGCCCAGCCAATAGCCAAACTGCGGAGGAACATTGCGAAATGGTCCTTCAACCCCGAGTTTCAGCGCGGCATCCATCGGCCAGTTCGGGTTATTGAGGATTTCCCGGCCGACCGCGATCAAATCTGCTTGTTTATCGCGCAGGATTTGCTCGGCCTGATCACCATGGATGATCAGGCCGACCGCCATGGTCATGATACCGGCATGCGCCCGGACATATTCCGCAAGCGGCACCTGATAGTTGTATTTGATCTCCTTGCCCAGGATCGGCGCCATCTCGCTGATTCCGCCCGACGAGCAGTCGATGACATCGACGCCCTTCCCTTTCAGGACCCTGGCCAGCCGCGCGCTCTGCTCCGGTCCCCAGCCGGCATTGTCCTCGACTGACAGCCGCACGAACAACGGCTTGTGATCCGGCCAGTGCGCGCGCACCGCTTCCGTCACCTCGATCAGGAAGCGCATCCGGTTGGCTTCCGAGCCGCCGTATTGGTCGGCGCGCTGATTCGAGCGCTCCGAGAGGAATTCGTGGACGAGATAGCCATGGGCGCCGTGCAGTTCCAGAACGTCGAACCCGGCCTCATGCGCGCGCCGTGCCGCCTGTCCCCAGGCGGCGACGAGGTCCTTCACTTCCGCCGTCTCCAGCGCCCGCGGCACCGGCCAGCGCCCGCTATGGGCGATCGCGCTCGGCGCCACTGGCGTCCAGGCATCCCAATCCTCGATCTCGGCGCTGCGCTCGAGCGGACGGTCGCCTTCCCAGGGACGACTCGCGCGCGCCTTGCGGCCGGAATGGCCGAGCTGGATGCCGGCGATCGCATTCTGCTGCTTGATGAAGCCCGCGACGCGGCCAAGGGATACTACGAACTTGTCATCCCAGATGCCGAGATCGCCGACCGTCCCGCAGCCGCGGCGTTCGACCTTGGTGGATTCCACGATCACGAGGCCCGCGCCGCCGGCGGCGAACTTGCCGGCATTCATCAGGTGCCAGTCGGTCGCAAAGCCTTTCTCCGCGGAATATTGGTGCATTGGCGGCACCACGATGCGGTTCTTCAGCGTGACGCCGCGGATGGTCATCGGCGAAAACAGCAGCATCTCGGACATGGTTTCCTCTTGTCGCGTCGCCTGCCCGGCACACGCCGAACCGATCCTGTTGATGACGACGATAGCCGTCAGTCGCGGCAATCGGTAGAGGGCCTCCGGCAAATCTGATCAGCGCTGCGACCTGCAATCGCTCACAGCCATTTCGGCACGTCGCTGCGCACGAAATGACGCAATTGCCCGATCAGCACGACGGGATCGGGATCGACGCAGATCGAATGCCGGTGCGCCGGCGGCAGGAACCTGCACGTCACCATGTGGTCGATGAACGCCAGGAACGGCTGATAGAATTCGGCGATATTGAGCAGGCCGACCGGCTTGTCGATCTCCGACAGCTGGTTCATGGTCCAGACCTCCATCATCTCCTCCATCGTCCCGATACCGCCGGGCATCGCGATGAAGGCGTCGGCAAGTTCGGCCATCCGCTCCTTGCGCTTGCGCAAGGTGGCGACGATCTCGCTGCGATGAAGATTGGGATGCGTATGGCCCTTCAGCCGCAGCGCCTCAGTGATGACGCCATGCGCGGTGCCGCCGGCCTCGATCAGCGCATCGGCGACCACGCCCATCAGGCCCTTGGTGGTGCCGCCATAGACCAGGGTGATGCCAGCCTCCGCCATGGCCCGGCCAAGCCGGCGCGCACCATCGGCATAGGCATCGGAGTTGCCGAAGTTCGAGCCGCAGAACACGGCGATGCTGGAGATCGATCGAGACATCTGGACGCCCTGACGACATTTCGCTGCGAATGGCGTAGCCGGTGCCGCACCGTTGCGCGAGCGCAACATACATTCGGTGACAGGGACTGCAATATGTCGTCCGCTCTACGTCATGCGGGCGCAAACGCATATCTGCCGTCGGCTACTTCCAGTCAGCGGGCTCCGGTCAAAATCGCCGATGCGTTCGACGAGGCGCAGGCCGCCCGACGCAACCAAGAGCGGCATTTCCTGCGGAAAGATGCTGCGCATGCGCCAGCTGTTCGTGAAAAAGTCCCTCTCCTGCTCGCTCGACCAGTACCACTCGACGTCGCTGACCTGTGCAATCGGATCGTAGTGCCGCAGCGCCTCCTCGACCGTCAACCTTCCGAGCGTGTCGTGGGTGACCGCCCCCGCCAGTTCGCGCTGGCCCGGCTTGCGGCTCAGCAGGCCGAAGTTCGGCATGAAGGCGTCGAACACCAGCCGGCCCTCCGGGGCGAGATGCCGTCCCGCCGCACGAAAGAAGCCTTCGAAATCGGCCAGGCTGTGCAGATGCAGGATCGCGTTCGCAGCCAGGATGATGGTGTCGAAGCTGCGTTCGAGGTCGAAATTTCGCATGTCGAGTTGAATGAGGTCGAGCTCGACCGCCTCGGCCCGCGCAAGCGCGCCCGCTCGCGCCAGCATAGCGGCGGAGAGATCCGCTCCCGTGACCGATAGCCCGGCCCGCGCCAGCGGAATGGCGAGACGGCCGCTTCCGCAGCCGCAATCGAGAACGCTGCCGCCGCGCTCGGAAGCCATCTCGACATAGAAGCGTTCAATGACCGGATCGTGCGCGCCCATCAGGTCGTACAAATCGGGATGGTCGTAGAGGCTGTTCTGTTCCATAAGGAGGATCGTATCGGCTGAAGCGCATCAAAACCAGCAGTCAAGCCACGATGGCGCGAATCGCGTGCCCTTGCGCAAACCTGAAGTCGGCCAATAGACTGCACTCCGCAAGACTTCCGCACAACGGCTTCCAGCTCCATCAAACACGAGACGTGTCGTGCAGCTACCGCGCAGGCCCAAGGCAGTCATCTTCGATATGGATGGCACGTTGATCGATACGATCCCGATTTATGCGACGGCAATGGTCCAGGCCGGACTGGACGTCGGGCATCCGGTTTCGCAAGACTATGTCCTGACGCTCGCGGGGTTGCTTGGCGCCGAGCTGGAAGCGAGATTGGTCGCGGATTTGGGTGCGACATTCCCCGTCGCAGCCTATTTTACTTCGGTGTCCGTGCACCTTGCGCCGCTGCTGGCCGCCGGCGTCCCGTTGAAGGCCGGCGCGCGCGAACTGCTGGAGGCGCTGTCCGACGCCGGCGTGCCGTTGGCGATTGCGACCTCAATGAAGCGTTCGGAGGCCGTCCATCATCTGGAGGCAAACGGCATCGGCCAGTTCTTTCTGCATGTCGTGGGACGGGACGATGTGGCACGTGGCAAGCCTCATCCCGATGTCTATCTGGAAGCGGCCTCCCGCCTCGCCATCGCGCCGCATGATTGCGCGATCCTCGAAGATTCTTTCAACGGCGTGAAAGCGGCCCACGCGGCAGGCGCCATGACCATCATGGTCCCCGACGTCCTGGCCCCAACGGACGATGTTCGGGAGCTGTGTGCGGTCGTGGCGCCAAGTCTACACGAAGTCAGGAAGATGCTCTGGCCAACGGCTCGACGGATCACCGTTTGAGGCGGTCGCCACCCCGAGTGGGCAACTTCGCGATCTCATGCGGCCGTCCGCCCATTCGCCATGTGCAAAGGAAACAGACGCCGGTCTCTGATAGTATTCCCGCCGAGCCGCATTCCCTGGGATCAATCCATGACCGAAGCCATCGTGCGCACGGCGGCAGACCATGATCTGCCTCAGCTGTTGAACCTTTACCGACATCTTCATCCGCACGATCCGGAACTGGAGACAGCCGCTGCCGAGCGTGTCTGGTCGAACTTGCTCGCATCCGGCTTCACGACCGTGATCGTGGCGCAGGCAGCGGAGCTGCTGGTGTCCTCCTGCACGCTCGCAATCGTACCCAACCTGTCTCGCGGCGGCAGATCATACGGGGTGATCGAGAATGTGGTGACCCACGCCAGCCACCGCCGGCTGGGACTGGGCCGGCGGGTTCTTGCCCATGCGGTCGACATTGCCAGTCGGGCCGACTGCTACAAGGTGCTGCTGGCGACGGGCTCGAAGCGGGAGACCACCTTGCGCTTCTATGAGGGAGCGGGCTTCGAGCGTGGCGGCAAGACCTATTTCGAAATACGCCGCCCCACGCAAGCGTAGCCCGGAACAACGAATGCGATGCCGGACGCAGTCGCTGCGCTCATGGAAGCCGGAAAGGGCCGGTCGTGTTGAAGCTTGATCATCTGACCGTGATCGCGCCGAATTTGGCCGAAGGGGTTGCCCAAATCCGAGCATGCCTTGATCTCGACGTCCCGTTCGGTCAGCGCCACGACTACATGGGAACGCACAATCACCTGCTCCGGCTTGGCGGCACCGTTTATCTGGAGATCGTTGCCGTGGACCCCGACGCCCAACGCCCGCTTCGAGCCCGGTGGTTCGGGCTGGATGACCGCAAGCGCGTAACGACCGAGTGGGACGCCGGTCGTCGTCTAAGAGGATGGGTCGCACGGACGGACGTGATGGACGGGATGCTCGCACGCTGGGGCGACATCTTCGGAAGCAAGGTCGCCTTGCCGCCGGCGAACTCGACCTTTGACTTCGCCATTCCCGACGACGGCTCCCTTCCGCTCGACGGCGCCGCGCCTTCCCTGATCGACAGGCGCGGCAAGGAGCGCTCGATGGCGAACATTGCCGACCTCGGCGCGCGGCTGATCTCGTTTTCGCTTCAGCATCCCGAAGCCACGTCGATCTCGGAATTCTATCGGACGCTGGATATCGATCAGCCGCCAACGATCCTCCACGGCAGCGATCTTCGCTATCGAGCGCGGATCGAGACGCAAGGTCGCCTGAGAGAGCTCTTGTGAATCGATCACCACTGAATTGCAGTCGACGCAGTCCGGATGAGCACAGCGATATCCGAGGCCCCGTCGGCCGAACATGAGTGACACCCGCCCCTTTGCTTCGCCCATGCGGGCCACTCGCGGGTTGATCGCGCGGAGCCATGCACCTACAAGGAAGCGAACCAATGGCCACCCAACGGACAAACGCAAATGACGGCAATCGTCAAGGTCGACCGAAACGGGATTATCACTTGTTGGAACGCGGCCGCGGAACAGCTTTTCGGGTTCACTGAACTTGAGGCAATCGGAAACCCGCTGGAATTGATCATTCCGCAGCCGTCCCATGCCTGCCATCGGCAGGGCTTTGCGAGCTATATCGAGTCGGGCGTCAAGACACTCCCCGACACGGTGACTGCGGTGGGTCGCCACAAGGACGGGCAACTGGTCAAATTTCAGATTTCTACAACGGCCGTGGTCGATGCCGAAGGCATGGTCGCGGGGTAGAAGGTCTGATGCGCGCCAGTTGACTTCTCCGTTGCGAAGCTGCTGCAACATAGCAACGCGAACTATTTGCCCATACCGTACACATCCGGGTCAAAACTCGAGCTCGGATGAGCGAACGCGTTGCGCAGTTCGGGCGACATCGGGACGTGGTAGTTGATACCCTTCGGCGGGGTCGGCGCCTCCAGCCACTTCCGGTACATGACCTCGATCTCCGGGCTCTTGTAGAGCTCCGCGGTGGCGCGGTCGGCGAGCGCCTTGAACGGCGCGTCGTCCCGGCGCAGCATGATGCCGAACGGCTCCGCCTTCGAGAACGCCTCCTCGCTGATCATGTAGAGCGCCGGCGCCTTCGAGCGCGCGATCGCAACTGCCAACTGGACGTCATCGAGCGCGTACGCCTGGGCACGATCGGTCTCCAGCATCAGGAAGGCCTCGGCCTGGTCCTTGGCCGGGAGGATGTTGATGCCGAGCTTGCGCTCGTTGTTGACCTTGATGAGCTGCGCCAGATTGACCGATCCCGCGACCGCGGTCACCGACTTCCCCTTCAGGTCGTCGATGGTGTTGATGTTGGACGATCTCTTGGCGGCGAACCGCGTCGCGCTGAGGAAATGCGTATTGGTGAACGTCACCTGCTTCTGGCGATCCGCACTGTTGGTGGTCGCCGAGCAATGCAGATCGATCGTGCCGTTGACCATCAGGGGAATCCGGTTCGACGATGTCACGGGGAGATAGTCGACGGCGATCCCTGGCATGCCCAGCTCCTTCTTCACTGCATCGACGATCCTGAGGCAGATATCGAGCGCGAAGCCGATCGGGCGCGCGTTGTCGTCGAGATAGCTGAAGGGAACCGAGGCCTCCTGATAGCCGAGCGTGACCTTGCCGGTTTCCTTGATCTTTTGCAGCGTGCCCGACAGCTCTTCAGCGGCCGCGGGACCTGCGGCGAGTATGAGAGCGAAGAGGATGGCGGGCAAACGCATGGGCTACTCCTGTGCGGTCGTCGTGACGAGGGTTGCGTACCCGAGCCAAGAGTGCCGAAGCGACGCATGGCGTGGTGATAGCCGACCGGCGGCTCCGGGGGTAGATGAGGATGTGTCTATCAGCTATCGCGCTTTGCGATGATCGGCTGCGCAGCTGTGCGACAAACCAACCCCATGTCAGAATGACGAGTCCCATCCACGACATCCGCCGCGGCGTATGGGTCCCTGCTTCCGCAGGGACGACGCGTGGAGAGGCGATGGATTCTCCTGCACCGGCCGCGAGACTGGTCGCATACCTGCCGCACAAATCGACCACATTGCCGCCTGCCCGCAATTTTCGTACACGGTTCACGCAATGACATCGCAACTCTCTCCCGATTCCGTCGACGTGCTGCTGTTCGATATCGGCCGCGTCGTGATCAACATCAGCTTCGATCGCGTGATGGCGCATTGGGCGGAGCATGCCGGTTGTGCGCCGGCGGACCTCGCAAGCCGCTTCGTGGTCGACGACAGCTTCAAGCATCACGAGACCGGCCGGATCGACGACGCCGCGTTCTTCGCCAATCTGCGCCAGTCGCTCGGCATTCGCCTCAGCGACGCCCAGTTCCTCGATGGCTGGAATTCGATCTTCACCGGCGCGATGCCGGGGATCGCGCCGCTGCTCACGGCCGCCGCCGCACGGATGCCGCTCTACGCCTTCTCCAACACCAATCCGGCCCATGTCGCGCATTTCTCGGTCGCCTATGCCGATCTGCTCAGCCATTTCCGCACGGTGTTCCTGTCCTCGAGCATCGGCTTCCGGAAACCCGACGCCGAGGCCTATGATCATGTGGTAGAAGCGATCGGCGTGCCGGCGTCGCGGATCCTGTTCTTCGACGATTCGGCCGCCAATATCGAAGGTGCGCGGGCACGCGGCCTTCATGCCGTCCACGTGACATCGACGGATGACGTGGCACGGGCGCTGGGCGCGCTCGGAATTGACAGGTCTGGTGTTTGACCCATTGGAATTGCCCTTGGGAATTGCCTTTGGAAATTGCCTTTGGGATTTCCCTGTGGGAATTGCCCTTGCGAATTGAGGAGCTCCGAGCGTGGCCCTGATGCCGGTTGCCGATGCCCTGTCCGCCATTCTCGCCGGCGCCGAGCCGTTGCCGTCGGAGATGGTCGCGCTCGATGCCGCCTACCACCGCACGCTGGCGGGTGATCTCGCGGCGCGGCGTACCCAGCCGCCCCAGCCGATGTCGGCGATGGACGGCTATGCCGTGCGCGCCGCCGATGCCGCCGATCTCTCGGCCCGGCTCAAGGTGATCGGCGAAGTCGCCGCCGGCCGGCCGTTCGAGCGCACTGTCGGCGCCGGCGAAGCGGTGCGGATCTTCACCGGCGGGGTGATCCCCGATGGCGCCGACGCCATCGTCATCCAGGAAGACACCGCGGTCGACGGCGACCACATCACGATCACTGAGACTGCCACGGCGGGACGGCACATCCGCCCCGCCGGCGTCGACTTCCGCGAGGGCGACGTGCTGCTCACCGGCGGCAGCCACCTCTCCGACCGCGCGCTCTCGCTTGCGGCCGCCATGAACTATCCGGAACTCGCGGTGCACCGCCGCCCGAAGGTCGCGGTGCTGGCGACCGGCGACGAGCTCGTGATGCCGGGATCGCGGCCCGGTCCCGGCCAGATCGTCTATTCCAATGGCTATGCGCTGCGGGCGCTGGCGCGCGCGGAAGGCGCCGAGACCGTCGATCTCGGGGTTGCCGCCGACACCGTGGAGGCGACCACGGCCGGCATCCGCCGGGCGCGCGAGGCCGGAGCCGACGTCCTGATCACCACCGGCGGCGCTTCAGTCGGCGACCACGACCTGGTCAAGCAGTCGCTCGAAGCCGAGGGCGTCGCGATGGCGTTCTGGCGGATCGCGATGCGGCCGGGCAAGCCGATGATGCACGGCCGGCTCGGCGCGATGCGGGTGATCGGCCTGCCCGGCAATCCGGTGTCGTCCTATGTCTGCGCCTTCCTGTTTCTGGTGCCGTTGATTCGTGCGCTGAGCGGCCGCAAGACCATTCATCATGTCCGCACGAGCGCGCTGCTCGGCCGCGACCTCGCCGCCAACGACCAGCGCGAGGACTATCTGCGCGCTCGTCTCGAGGAGCGCGCGGACGGCTCGCTGGTCGCCACGCCCGTCATGCAGCAGGACTCGTCGCTGCTCGGGAATCTCGCTGCGGCGCGGGCACTTCTCGTGCGTCCGCCGTTTGCGCCCGCCGCTGCCAAGGGCAGTGAGTGTGAGATCCTGACGCTGCCGGAGTGAGGCTTTCGCGGCTCGCTGGTTGCGCGTTGCCTTGACCCGTTCACCGGAAATTAAGTGGTTGCGGAACACATATCGAACATATAGTGTCCGTTCATGATTTGTTTCGAGTACTGGTGTCTACAAACGGGAGGCCGCCAGGGAGCGCTTGCAGCAAGCACCATGCTCCCGAGGTCAGGCCCGGCCTGCAGGCCCCACTGAAGAGTCTCGGAATCGAACGACACTATCAACCGGGGGAATACTCGAGATGCTCACGCGCAAACAGTACGAACTTCTGCGTTTCATCAATGAACGTCTGAAAGAGGCCGGCGTGCCGCCCTCCTTCGACGAGATGAAGGATGCGCTCGACCTGCGCTCGAAGTCCGGTATCCACCGCCTCATCACTGCGCTGGAGGAGCGCGGCTTCATCCGCCGCCTGCCCAACCGCGCCCGCGCCATCGAAGTCATCAAGCTGCCCGAACTCTCCGCCGGCGGCGGCAACGGCCGCCGCGGCTTCACCCCGAGCGTCATCGAAGGCACCCTCGGCAAGCGTCCCGCGACCCCGCCGGTCGCCGAGGACGACGGCAACCGCCCGGTGGCGGTCCCGGTGATGGGCCGGATCGCGGCCGGTACGCCGATCGAGGCGCTCCAGACCCGCAGCCACACCATCAGCGTGCCGCCCGACATGCTCGGCACCGGCGAGCATTATGCGCTGGAAGTGCGCGGCGACTCGATGGTCGATGCCGGCATCCTCGACGGCGACATGGCGCTGATCCAGCGCAACGACGTCGCCAACACCGGCGACATCGTGGTGGCACTGATCGACGAGGAGGAAGCCACGCTGAAGCGCTTCCGCCGCCGCGGCGCGTCGATCGCGCTGGAGCCGGCCAACACTGCCTATGAAGTGCGCATCCTGCCGCCGAACCGGGTCCGCATCCAGGGCAAGCTGATCGGGCTGTATCGCAAATACTGAGCGCAAATACGTGTACTGAGCCGCAAATACTTGCGGCGGCGAGGAACGAGCGACACATCGGATCGTTCCTTGGAAGATAGCGCAAGGTGCAGTCTGCCCGATGCGCTCCGATACCCTCCCACGCAGCGTCGCGTGTTTGTGATCGGAGCGTTCAACGGCCAGTCGTACAATCGCCTCGAAACGAGCCGACACTCGTTCGCTATCGTCCACTCTGGTAGAGGCCCATGCCTCAAGGAGAGGCACGGGTCGCTACCTCGAAACGAGGAGCCATCCGATGTGTGACTATAGTCTGCACGCCGTGGCATCGCGCCCCGCCATTGTCGGAGAGACGCTGATCACGACGACCTTCCGCGGCACGTCGACCCGCGGCTTTGCTTCGGAGAACGATCCCACTGTCGCGGTCTGCATGCTGCCGGGTACCGAGCTCGCTTTCGTCGAGAACGTTCGCTACGACAGCCGCTGGATCTGGACCAAGACGATGGGCTTCCGGGTCGGCGTGTTCAACGAAGTCGAGCCCGACGTTCCGGATCGACATCATGACGCGGTCGAATTCCCCGACGGCAGCCATGTGCTGGTGACCCAGCTGGTCGAGGGGCAGCGCGTCAGCGTGCTGCAATTGCCGGCGCTGCATCCGGCGGTCGAGCACAAGCCGAAGGTCGTGGAGCGGCGGCCCTCCGCATTCGCGTCGCTGTTTTTGGGTTAAACGCATCGTCGCCGCGGAACGAGCTGTTCGGCGGCGAATGACCAAAGCGATTTCGAGCGACCCCGGACGTCGGGTTCCGGGGCGCGCTGGAAGATTTGCGTCGGCGGGCGCCTTGGCGCATCATCGCGCGCGGAGCATGTGCACCCACGGAGAGTGCACCCAAGGAAAGCCGCGCAGTGGTCGACAAGGTCACATGGCAGAAGGCTGGACGCGTCACGGAGCCGGGTCGCTACATGTTCCGGTTCGGCTGGCTGACGGTGACGGCCGACGATTTGAAGGTCTGGGAGCAGTTTCCCGAGGCGACCTTCACACTCGTCAGGAAACCCGACGCCGGCCCCGATTCCGATGAATATCATCTCGGCCTGTTCGAACTGCCGACCGGCCCCTCGCCGGACAACGGCTAATCCTCGCCCTGTAGATCGCCCTCAGCCGGCGTCGCGTCCACGGCGGGCCGTGGCGCGGCGGCAGGCGCGCGCAGCGATGTCTCGCTCTCGCCGTCGCCAGGAACCGCAGGCGACCACGGCCGGTCGACCCCGCCGGGCCTGACCGCGTCGATGGCAAAGCCGTCCTTCGTCCGCCGCAGCACCAGCGCGCCGTGGCGCCGCAGCCGCTCGCCATCGACCACGGCGGCCGCGCAGCCTTGCGGCGCCGGCCGTGCCGTGACGATCAACACCGCGCGCTCGCAATCGTCGGCCAACGCCTCCGGCCGCATCGCCAGCGCGACGAAGCCGCCGCCGGGCCCCTGGCTCACGCAGCCGCTCGCATCACAGGACACGCCTTCGCCGAGCGAGGCATCGGTGGCGGTCCTCGCATCGGCGTCGGCCGCCAGCCACTCCTTCACCAGGAAGGCATCCTTGGCGCTGGGCATCAGATGCAGCCGCCCGTCGCCGCCGCGTACCGCGACGTTGCGGCCGTCGGCGGAGACCAGCACATCCGGCTGCGGCACCCGCACCGCCCACGCCGAGGCCACCACCAGCAGTACGGCGCCCGACCAGCGCAGCGGCGTGCGCAACAGCCCGAGCAGGATGATGCCGGCGCTGGCCAGGATCATCGGTCCGGTGCCAAACGCCGCCATCCGCCCAACCGCGCCGGGCAGCGCGGCGACCCATTGCGTCACCAGGATCATCCAGTCGATGCCAAATCCCATGATCGCCCAGAATACGCCGTCGAAGCCGAACGGCATGGCGGCGAGCCCGAGCAGGCCGGCCGGCATCACGACCGCCGACACCACCGGCATCGCCGCGAGGTTCGCCAGCAGCCCATAGGGCGTCACGCGATGGAAATGGAACGCGGCGTAGGGCGTGGTCGCGAGCCCCGCCACCAGCGAGGCCAGCATTAGCACCATGAGCTCGCGCCCGCCCCACAGCGCCACCCGCGCGGTCACCGAATGGTCGGGCGACGCCAGGAGGTTCGGCAGCCCGATCTGTACCAGCGCGACCAGCCCGAGCGTCGCGGCAAACGACATCTGGAAGCTCGGGTGCACCAGCGCCTCCGGCGCGATCGCGAGCACGATCAGCGCCGCCACCGCCAGGGTGCGGAAGGTGATCGCACGGCGGTCGACGATCACGGCGATCAGCACCACCGCGGTCATGAAGAACGACCGCTGCGTCGCGACCTCGGCGCCTGAGAGCAGCAGATAGAATGCCGCGGCGACGAGCGCGGCCGCCGCCGCCCACTTCTTGATCGGATGTGCCGCCGTCAGCGCCGGAAACAGCGCGAGCAACGCCCGCACCGTGAAGAACACCACGCCGGCGACCACGGCCATGTGGTAGCCGGAGATCGACAGCACATGGCCGAGCCCCGAGATGAACATCGCATCGTTGACCGGCGTCGTGATCGCGTCGCGCCGCCCGGTAAGCAGCGCGGTGGCGATCGCGCGCTGGTCGCCATCGAGCGTGGTGCGGATGCGGGCGTCGATGGCGTCGCGCAGGCCTTGCATGAAGGCAGCGTAGCGCAGCGCGAAGCCGCCGGCCGCGGGCGGCTCCCTGGTCTTGACTGCACCCATCACGAAGCCGGACGCGCCGATGCCCTGGAAATACAGGTCGCGGCCGAAATCATAGGAGCCCGGACGCTGCGGCCCGAGCGGCGGCATCAGTCGCGCCTTCAACTCGACGAAGCTGCCGACCTCGGGCGCCGTGCCCTTCTTCACCGAGAGCCTGACGCGCTCCAATCTGGTGTTGTCGCGCGGGCTCTCCATCGACACCACGCGCAGCACGAAACGGTCGGTCTTCTCCCGGATGTCGCGCGTCTCGACGAACCCGGTCAGCGCCACCGAGAACATCGGGCGCGCCAGCACGGCATGCGCGATCCTCGCCGTCTTCCAGGTCGCCGTCGCAAAGCCTGCGGCGACCGCGGCCAGCAGCACCAGCGCGGCAAACACCCTCCGCCGCCGCAGCAGAACGGCGAGCAGGCCGAGCGCAATCGCGACGATGGCCGCGACCGCCAGCACCGGCTCGTGCTCGGCCGCGAAATAGAACGCAATGCCGGTCCCGAACGCCACCGGCACCCAGGGCAGCAGCCGGCCAGCGCCCGCCTCCGCGCGCGCCCATTGCCGCAGCGTCTCGACGAAAGGCCGCCAGGTGCTGGCGGACACCGGGACATAGCCACCGGCAGGCACAGCAGCGCGCGGCGGCCACGTCCCGGCATAGCCGCGTTTGCCGCCCGGGGTGGTGCCCTGCTCCGCCATTCCGCTTGCGATCCCTGCCGGGCGGCAGGCTAGCGGATGCCGCAGTCACCCGACTAGCGGAACGGAACCGAAACACGCAACCGGGGGCTGTGACCTGTGGGGACAGCCGGGCGCTGGCAGGAGCCTAGATCAGCGGTGTCTGCGACGAGACGTGGTGGCAGGCGATCTTCCAATCGCCCTCCTCGCGCGTGATCACCCAGGTGATCTTGACGACGAGCGACGGCGCGTCGCCGTCGAGGAAGAAGGATGCGATGCCCGCCATGTTGACGAGACCGTCGTTGACCCGATCGGTCCTGACATCGCTGAATTGAACGCGCGGCGCGCGCCAGCGCGGCAGGCCGGCAAAATAGGCTTTGACGCCGTCGCGGCCGCGATACAGCGTCGGGTTGGAGCCGAAGAAGAACGCGTGCTGCGAATAGAGCGCCGAGAGCGCGTCGGCGTCGAGCGTGCTGAATCCGGCAGACCATTTGGCAATGATGCCGGAGGCGATATCGTCGGTTTCACTTGGCATCGATCGCGTCCGTCTGTTGTCGCTCTACTGCGCTAGCTCTTGCCGCCGACTTCCTTGGCGAAGGTGTCGCGCAGGCCGATGGTGCGGTTGAACACCAACCTGTCGGGCGTCGAATCCGCATCGCGCACGAAATAGCCCTGCCGCTCGAACTGCATCGCGTCGGGCGAATTGCCCTCGGCGATCGCGGGCTCGACCCGGGCATCGCTGAGCACTTCCAGCGACTGCGGATTGAGGTCGGCGGCGAAGCTGGCGGCGTTCGGGCTCGGGTTGGCGAACAGCTGGTTGTAGACGCGGATCTCCGCGGGCTTCGACTGCGCCGCCGGCAGCCAGTGCATCGTTGCCTTCACCTTGCGGCCGTCAGGCGCGTTGCCGCCCTTGGTCAAGGGATCATAGGTCGCGCGCAGCTCTGTGACCTCACCGGCGTCGTTCTTGATCACGCCCGTGCATTTGATGAAGTAGGCATAGCGCAGCCGCACCTCATTGCCGGGCGAGAGGCGGAAGAACTTCTTCGGCGGGTTCTCCATGAAGTCGTCGCGCTCGATATAGAGCTCGCGCCCGAACGCGATCCTGCGGGTGCCGGCTTCCGGATTGTCGGGATGGTTGATCGCCTCGAGCTCCTCGACCTGGCCTTCCGGATAGTTCTCGATCACGACCTTCAGCGGCCGCAGTACCGCCATGCGGCGCAGCGCGGTGCGGTTCAGCTCCTCGCGGATACAGAATTCGAGCATGCCGACATCGACCACGCTGTTGGCCTTGGCAACGCCGATCCGCTTGATGAATTCGCGCACCGCCGCCGGCGGCACGCCGCGCCGCTTCAGGCCGGCGATGGTCGGCATGCGCGGGTCGTCCCAGCCGGAGACATGGCCGTCGCGGACGAGCTGGGTCAGCACGCGCTTGGACAGCAGCGTGTAGGTCAGATTGAGCCGCGCGAATTCGTACTGATGCGGCTTCGAGGGCACCGGCAGCTTGTCGAGCAGCCACTCATAGAGCGGGCGGTGATCCTCGAACTCCAGCGTGCAGATCGAATGGGTGATGCCTTCAATGGCGTCCGACTGGCCGTGCGCATAGTCGTAGCTCGGATAGATCGACCATGTGTCGCCGGTCCGCGGATGGTGCGCGTGCAGGATGCGATAGAGCACCGGGTCGCGCAGATTGATGTTGCCGGCGGCCATGTCGATCCTGGCGCGCAGCACGCGGGCACCGTTGGAGAACTCGCCGGCCTTCATGCGGCGGAACAGGTCGAGGTTCTCCTCGACCGAGCGGTCGCGGAACGGCGAGTTCTTGCCGGGCTCGGTCAGCGTACCGCGCGAGACGCGGATCTCCTCCTGCGACTGGTCGTCGACATAGGCATAGCCCGCCTTGATCAGGCCCTCGGCCCAATCGTACAGGCGCTCGAAATAATCCGACGCGAAGAAGAGGTTTGTCCCCCAATCGTAGCCGAGCCAATGGACGTCGGCCTGGATGGAGTCGATGTACTCCTGCTCCTCCTTGGTCGGGTTGGTGTCGTCGAAGCGCAGATTGCACTGGCCACCGAACTCCTGCGCGATGCCGAAATTCAGGGCAATCGACTTGGCGTGGCCGATATGCAGGTAGCCGTTCGGCTCCGGCGGGAAGCGGGTCACGATCCGGCTGTGCTTGTGGGAGGAGAGATCGGCCTGGACGATGTCGCGGATGAAGTCGCGCCCTACCTCTGCCGTCGTGTCAGTCGTCATCAAATGGTTCCCTGGAGGAGTCTGGCTGATCTTCTGCCAAATTCGGGCCGTCGGGCCAAGCCCGGTTTGCCCGCTCAAATGCCCGCCCAAGCCTTTAGTTATGTTCGGTTCCTGCTATACACCACCGCCGTTCACACATACGTCTTGCAGCAACATGACCGATTCCGTCGTTACCCGCTTCGCCCCCTCGCCGACCGGCTTCCTCCATATCGGGGGTGCCCGCACCGCACTGTTCAACTGGCTCTACGCCAAAAAGCTCGGCGGCAAGATGCTGCTCCGGATCGAGGACACCGACCGCCAGCGTTCAACCAAGGAGGCGATCGACGCCATCCTGGACGGCCTGAAGTGGCTGGAGCTCGATTGGGACGGCGACGTCATCTACCAGTTCAGCCGTGCCGCCCGCCATCGCGAGGTCGCCGAGGGCCTGCTTGCCGCTGGCCGGGCTTACCACTGCTATGCGACGCCTGAGGAGCTGACGGCGATGCGCGAGAAGGCGCGCACCGAGGGCCGGACCCGGCTCTATGACGGCATGTGGCGCGACCGCGACCCCGCGACCGCCCCTGATGGCATCAAACCGACCATCCGCCTCAAGGCGCCGCAGACCGGCGAGACCGTGATCGAGGACCAGGTCCAGGGCCGCGTGGTCTGGCAAAACGAGAACCTCGACGACCTCGTACTGCTGCGCGGCGACGGCACCCCGACCTACATGCTCGCCGTCGTAGTCGACGACCACGACATGGGCGTCACCCACATCATCCGCGGCGACGACCATTTGATCAACGCGGCACGCCAGAAGCAGATCTACGACGCGCTGGAGTGGGAGCTGCCGAGCATGTCCCACATTCCGCTGATCCACGGTCCCGACGGCTCGAAGCTGTCGAAGCGCCATGGCGCGCTCGGCGTCGATGCCTATCGCGCGCTCGGCTATCTGCCGGCCGCCTTGCGTAATTACCTGGTCCGGCTCGGCTGGAGCCATGGCGACCAGGAGATCTTCTCGACCCAGGAGATGATCGACGCATTCGACCTCCCGGGCATCGGCCGCTCCGCGGCGCGGTTCGATTTCGCCAAGCTCGAGAACCTCAACGGCCACTATATCCGGCAGAGCGACGATCAATCCCTTGTGACCCAGTTCGAGAGCGTGCTGGATTATGTGCCGGAGGGCGCCGCGCTGAAGGCCAAGCTCAACGACACCACCCGCGCGCAATTGCTGCGGGCGATGCCGAGCCTGAAGGAGCGCGCCAAGACGCTGCTCGAGCTGATCTCGGGCGCCTACTTCATTTTCGCCGATCGGCCGCTCGAGCTCGATCCGAAAGCTGTGGCGCTACTGACGCCGGAAACGCGCGCATTGATCGGCCGCCTGCGCGCCGCGCTGGAAGCCGTCAACGACTGGACCGCGGAAACCACCGAGACCGTGATGCGGAATTTCGCCGAGCAGAACAATCTGAAACTCGGCGCCGTGGCCCAGCCGCTGCGGGTGGCGCTGACCGGACGTACGACGTCGCCGGGCATCTTCGACGTGCTGGCGGTGCTGGGACGCCAGGAGTGCCTCGCCCGTCTCGCCGATCAGGCGGCGTGATCCTGCATGGACCCCCTCCAGGGTCCATCTTGCAGCGCACATTGCAATGAGCTACCCATCCCCGGACGCTTTCTCCACAAGCCGTTCCGCCCGGCCATGGGCCGCAATTTAGCGACTGGGCATGGTCGGTTTTCGCAACGAATTCATCGGGGATATCACGATGGACGCAAAATCCAGCAAGACAGCCACACTTACCATCGGCAACAAGAACTATGATTTCCCGATCCTGAGCGGCACGGTTGGGCCTGATGTCATCGACATCGCCAAGCTCTACGGCCAGGCCGGGGTGTTCACCTACGACCCCGGCTTCACCTCGACCGGCAGCTGCCAGTCGAAGATCACCTATATCGACGGCGACGCCGGTATCCTCGAATACCGCGGCTACCCGATCGAGCAACTCGCCGAGCACGGCGACTTCCTTGAGACCTGCTACCTGCTGCTCTACGGGGAGTTGCCGACCCCGGCGCAGAAGAAAGAGTTCGACTACACCGTCACGCACCACACCATGGTGCATGAGCAGATGGCCCGCTTCTTCCAGGGCTTCCGCCGCGACGCCCATCCGATGGCGATCATGGTCGCTGCCGTCGGCGCGCTGGCTGCGTTCTATCACGACTCCACTGACATCAACGACGCGAAGCAGCGCGAGATCGCCTCGATCCGCATGATCGCGAAGATCCCGACGCTGGCGGCGATGGCCTACAAGTACACGGTCGGCCAGCCCTTCGTGTATCCGAAGAACTCGCTGTCGTTCGCCGAGAACTTCCTCAACATGTGCTTCGCGGTGCCCTGCGAGGAGTACAAGATCAATCCGGTGCTCGCTGACGCGCTGGACAAGATCCTGATCCTGCACGCCGACCACGAGCAGAACGCCTCGACCTCGACCGTGCGCATCGCCGGCTCCTCGGGCGCCAACCCGTTCGCCTGCATCGCGGCCGGCATCGCCTGCCTGTGGGGTCCGGCGCATGGCGGCGCCAACGAAGCCGCGCTCAACATGCTCTACGGTATCGGCAAGGTGGAAAACATTCCGGACTTCATCGCCAAGGTGAAGGACAAGAACAGCGAAGTCCGCCTGATGGGCTTCGGCCACCGCGTCTACAAGAACTATGATCCGCGCGCCAAGATCATGCAGAAGATGTGTCACGCGGTGCTCAAGGAGACCGGCCACGGCGACGATCCGATGCTCAAGGTCGCGCTCGAGCTCGAGAAGATCGCGCTGAGCGATCCCTACTTCATCGATCGCAAGCTCTACCCGAACGTCGACTTCTATTCGGGCATCACGCTGAAGGCGATGGGCCTCCCGGTGTCGATGTTCACCGTGCTGTTCGCGGTTGCCCGCACCGTCGGCTGGATCAGCCAGTGGAGCGAGATGATCGAGGATCCGCAGCAGAAGATCGGCCGTCCGCGTCAGCTCTACACCGGCGTCGCGCGGCGCGACTATGTGCCGATCGACAAGCGCAAGTAAGCATCGTCGCTAACACGTTCAAAACGGCGCCATCATTCCTTCTGGCGCCGTTTTCTTTTGCCTCGGGCGACTTCGGTGGCGAGCGCGTCGAGGCGTGGCAGCCACAACGCCCTGAACCGGTCGAGCCAATCATCGACCTCGCGCAGCCGCCGCGGCTCGACGGCATAGATGCGGCGCGTGCCGTCGGCACGCACCGTCGCGAAACCGGCGTCGCGCAGGATCCTCAGCTGCTGCGACACCGCCGATTGGGTGATGCCGAACTCGCGCTGCACGACCGCGACGACTTCGCCCGAACTGTGCTCGCCGGTCGCCAGCAACTCCAGGATACGCCGGCGGACGGGATCGCCGAGGATGTCGAAGGCGTGCACGACGCGCTAGCCTCCGCTGCCCGGCTCGGGTTCACCCAGATAGAACGCTGTCGTGTTGGCTTGCGCCCTGCGCGCGGCCGCCTCGTCGGTGCCGGCCTTGATCGAAGCGCGACACCAGTCCTCGCTGCTGCGGCGGATGAAATCCTTGCCGCCGTCCGACGCAGGCCACGCCGCGGCGGCCGCGCGGTCGAATGGCTGTCCCGGCGGCGTGGCGAAGTAGAGGGCGAGCCCCACCAGAGCGAGGTCCCAGCCGACGCCAACCGCGCCAGGCCCGTAGCGATCCCAGAAATCACCTTCGATGAGCGAGAGATGCTCGAGTTCCAGGCGTGTTCCCCTGGCGCCGTCATCAGCCAACGTCACGGTCACCCAACTGACCGTGTCCGCAAACTCCCAGGTCACCGCAAGCCGACGCGGCGGCTCGCAGGCCGTGATCTGGCCGCCGGCCTGTCCCTCGAACTGGTAACGGCCGCCGAGTTTCAGATCGCCTGAGATTGGCAGGAACCAGCGCGGAATGCGCTCGGGATTGGTCAGCGCGTCCCAGAGATCGGTGATGTCGGTGTCGTAGCTGCGCGTCGCAATCACCGCCCGCGCCGGCTTGCCATCGCGTTCCCTGACGGTGACCTCACGAATGACGGCGCCGACATAAGCGACAGGATCGATTCTCATGGGCAGCTCCGTACTAATATTAGCAATTACTAATATTAGTACGGCCTAATTATTGGAGGCAAGTGGAACCTGTGCGGCCGGATGTCGCCGCGACCAATATGATGAACCGTAGCTAGGTCGAACGCCGGTCCATTTCAGCCAGCACGATGTCGGCGGCGCGGACGCTTGGCGGCTGGTCGCCGGTCGACATCTTCCCGTCCATCGTCGCGAACGCCACCAGTTGCCGCAGCCGCTCGGGCGAATCCGCCAGCACCTCGCCCAACGCCTGGGCCAGCTTGTCCGGCGTGCAGTCCTCTTGCAGGAACTCGGGAATGATGTCGCTGCCGATCACGAGATTGGCGAGGATCACCGACGACACCCGGATGGCCCGGCGCAGGATGAACGCCTCGGCAGCGCCGACGCGATAGGCCGTCACCATCGGAATGCCCGACAGCGCGAGCTCGAGCGTCACCGTGCCCGACTTTGCCAGCGCCGCGCGCGCCACGCGGAACGCGGCGCGCTTCTCGGTCTCGCCGACCGCGAGCCGTGGCACCACCGGCCACGACGCGACGCCTTCGCGCACCATCGCCTCGAGATGCGGCATGGTCGGAAGCACGAGCTCGAAAGGGACCTGTTGGTTGAGCTGCCCGAGCGCCGCGCCGAACAGCGCCAGATGATGCCTGATCTCGCTGCGCCGGCTTCCAGGCAAGACCAGCAGGACCGGCGGCTGCGCATCACGCCGCCTGTGCTCGTCCTCGTTAGGCCGCAGCGAGGCGAGCTGTTCGGTCAGGGGATGACCGACGTAACTGCAAGGCGGTCCGTGCAGCTTGCGGTACTCCTCCGGTTCGAACGGCAGCAGCGCCAGCACGTGATCGACGTAACCGCGCATCGCACGTGCCCTGCCTGGCCGCCAGGCCCAGACCGACGGCGAGACGTAGTCGATGATCGGGATATCCGGATTGCGCGCGCGAACACGGCGGGCGACGCGATGGGTGAAGTCCGGGCTGTCGATGATGACCAGCATATCCGGCGCGTCGGCCAGCACCGCGTCGGCGGTGCGGCTGATCAACCGCAGGATCTTCGGCAATTGCTTCACGACGGCGGCGAAGCCCATGATCGAGAGCTCTTCGATCGGGAATAGCGGGACGATGCCCTCGGCGGTCATCGCCCGGCCGCCGACACCGGAGAATCGCACGGCATCGCCAAGCCGTTCGCGCAGCACCTGCATCAGCGCCGCACCAAGGCGGTCGCCGGATTCTTCCGTCGCGATCAGGAATATCTTGCGGCCGATGCTGAGGCTTTGCGCTTGCATCAGCCGGCCAGTCCGATGACGAACAGCCCTTTGGCGTCGGCAGTCTCGATCAGCGCCTGCGGCTCGGCTGCAAGCGTGTTGCCGGCGATCACGGCAATGCCGGCGATGCCCGCCGCCGCGGCGCCCTCGACCGTCCGCGGCCCGATCGTCGGCAGATCGAAGCGCAGGTCCTGCTTGCTCTTCGGCGCCTTCACCAGCACGCCGCGACCGGCCTTGGCGCGGATTCGGCCCTCGGCGCGCAACCGCGCCACGCGCGCCAGGAGCCCGTCGGTGCCTTCGATGTCCTCGACCGCGACCACGTGACCGTCGATCACCACCGCGGCCTGGCCGATGTCGAACGGACCGAGCGCATCGAGCACGCCGCGGCCGCGCGCGATGTCGGCGAGCGCGGTGCTGTCCGGCGTCGTGCGCGTCACCGCGCCCTCCGGCATCAGGAGATCGGGCGCAACGTCCTTGATCCCGACCATGCGGAATCCCTGCTGCTCGAGGATGCGGCCGACGCTCGACAGCAGATGATCGTCGCCGCCGCGAAACGCGCGCACGACATGGCCAAGCAGGCGCAGCGTGCCCCAGTCGAGCCGGATCTCCGACAATGCGGGACGCACCAGGGTCCCGATGAAAATCAGATCGCGGCAGCCTTCATCCCGGAACAGCCGGGTCGCACGCCCGAGCTGGCCGACCGAGATCCAGCGGTGGCGAAACCGCTGCGCGCGCGCCGGATCGCAGGCACCACGCAGCGCGAACAGCACCGGCGTGATACCGCGCGCGGCGAGCTGCTCGGCGACCGCGAACGGCATGGCGCCGCCGCCGGCGATCACGCCAACCGGCGAGGAAAGCGAGGGAGCCGCTGACGTCATGCTGGCGGCCATCCCCTGCTCAGTTGCTGTCGGCGGGAAGGCAGAGCGGTCGCAGCTTGCCGCCCGCGATGAAGGTGAGGATCTCCGCGATCGCGGGATCTTCGCCGGCCAGCGGCTGCACCGCGGCGAGCCGCTCCGCGAAGATACCGGGGCCGTGGAACAGCTTCTGATAGAACGCACGCACGGTTGCGAGCCGCGCCTTGGTGAACTGGCGCCGCCGCATGCCGATGATGTTGAGGCCTTCGAGCACCGCGTACTGGCCATTCGCAAGTCCGAACGGAATGATGTCGCCGCGCACGCCGCAGACGCCGCCGATCATCACCTGTGAGCCGACGCGGGTGAACTGGTGCACCGCCGAGAGGCCGCCGATGTAGACGAAGTCGCCGATCTCGCAGTGGCCGCCCAGCGTCGCCGAGGTCGCGAAGATCGCGTTGTTGCCGACCATGCAGTCATGGCCGACATGGCTGTTGTTCATGAAGAAGCCGCGGTCGCCGACGCGGGTGAGCCCACCGCCCTTGACCGTGCCGACGTTCATCGTCACGCCCTCGCGGATCGTGCAGGCTTCGCCGACCTCAAGGCGGGTCGGCTCGCCGCGATAGCTGAGATCCTGCGGCGGCCCGCCGAGCGCGGCAAACGGCGAGATGACGCAACCGGCGCCGATCCTGGTGTGCCCGCTGATCGTGACATGGGCGATCAGCTTGCAGTTTTCGCCGAGCACGACGTCGGGGCCGATGATGCAGTACGGACCGATCTCGGTGCCGGCCCCGATCACAGCGCCGTCGGCAATCCGCGCAGTGGGGTCGATCATGCTCATGCAGGTACGGTCCGGAATTCGTGAGTGGCGCCAAAGCGCTATGCTGTCGGGTTCGGCGGTCGTTAGCGCGACTTTGCCTGCCCTGTCCAGTGACGTATCATGACCGCCTGTTGCAAACGAGAAGGTCGCAACCGATCCATGGTCCGGGCCGCCGCACTCATCCTCAGCCTGTTCTCCGCGCCGGTCGTCCCGGAGACGATCGATCTCGGCCGCGGCGCGCCGGTCGATCTCGCGAGCTTCGAATGCCGCGACATCAACCGCAGCACGATCGTGCAACGGGTCTGCTACAGCACGGCGGATCGTGCGCTGCTGGTCGCGGTCAGGGGCAGTTACCAGCGCTATTGCGGCGTGCCCGCCGCAACCTTCGACGCGCTGATGAGCGCACCGTCGATCGGCATCTATCTCAACCGCGTGCTGCGGATCGCGGGCGCCGACGGCCGGTACGCGTGCAGGACGTCGTGACCTCGGCGCGTCGAAAACGCTCTAATCGGTCAGCATCGCCCCGACATCGGCTTCGGCGACGACCTGGCCGTTGACCTTGGCGTCGCCGTGAAACCACCACATGGTCTTGCGGCGGCCGAGCGAGCGCATGTGGTATTCGATGGTGTCGCCGGGCATCACCGGCTTCCTGAACTTGCACTTGTCGATGGTGAGGAAATAGACCGCGCGCGGCTTCTCGGTGCCGTCGACCGACTTGATGCCGATCACGCCGGCGGTCTGCGCCATCGCCTCGATCATCATCACGCCGGGATAGACCGGCCGATCCGGGAAGTGCCCCTGGAACGGCGGCTCGTTGAAGGTGACGTTCTTGATGCCGATGCCGCTATAGTCGGTGCGGATCTTGACGACCCGATCGATCAGCAACATCGGAAAGCGATGCGGGAGCGTCTTCAGGATATCGTTGATATCCACCAGCTCGAACCTGACCGGTGCCTCCTCCATCACTCCTTACCCTCGCCTTTTGTTTCGTTGTCGCGCACCAGGCGCTCGACAGCGATGATTTCCCTGAACCATTGCTTGGTCGGCTTGGCAAAATGCCCGCCCCAACGGCCGTTGGCCGGGATGTCGTCCTTCACCGCGCTCATCGCCGTCACCTGGGCACCGTCGCCGATCTTGAGGTGGTTGTTGATGCCCACCTTGGCGCCGAGCGCGACATTGTCGCCGATCGTCAGGCTGCCTGCGAGCCCGATCTGGGCCGCGAGCAGGCAGTGCCTGCCGATGATCACATTGTGGCCAATCTGGACCTGGTTGTCGACTTTGGTGCCCTCGCCGATCACGGTGTCGCGCAGGGAACCGCGGTCGATGGTCGAGCCGGCGCCGACCTCGACATGGTTCTGGATCACCACGCGGCCGGTCTGCGGCACCTTCACATGCCCGGCCGGGCCGAAGAAGATGAAGCCGTAGCCGTCCTGGCCGATATTGCAGCCGGGGTGGATCAGCACGTTGTTGCCGATCAGCGCGAACTGAATGGTGGTCTTGGCGCCGACATTGCAGTCGCGGCCGATCTTGACGTCGGCCCCGATCACCGCGCCGGCCCCGATGATGGTGCCCGAGCCGATCTCGACCCGCGGGCCGATCACGACCAGCGGATCGACGATGACGCCGTCCTCGAGGCGCGCGGTGGGATCGATGATCGCCGACGGCGCGATGCCTTCGGTTCCGAACCAGGATTGCGGCCGCAGCGCGTCGGCGTGCCATTGGCGGGCGAGTTCGACGAACACCTGGAACGGTTTCGCGGCCCGCAGCACGGCGGTGCCCTTGGGCACCTGCGCCTCGAAGCGCGGGCTGACCAGACAGGCGCCGGCCTTGGTGGCCGCGAGCTGGTCGGCATATTTGAGATTATCGAAGAAGGCGAGATGCATCGGACCGGCCTCGTCGAGCGAGGCCAGCCCCCTGATCTGAAGCGCCCCCCTCTCGGGGTCGACCAGTTGCGCCTTCGTCAGCGCGGCGATTTCAGCCAGCGTTGACGAAGGAGGACTCTTGAAGAAGATCGGCTGCGCCATTCCATCCGTCGCAGTCCGGTCGGCTAGCGGACTTAGAAAGTCGTACCGCCGCCAAACCGGAATTCTTGCACGCGGTCATACGCGCCCTTGGTCAGCGGGATCGCATAGTCGAAGCGCAGCGGACCAAACGGCGACTGCCAGATCAGACCGACACCGACCGAGGTACGGACAATCTTGCTGTCGTCGTAGCTCAGGCCAAGGCAGGTGCCCGGCGACGGCGGATTGTTCGTCGGCTTGATACATCCGGGCTGGTTGACTTCGCCGGTCGCCGCCCACGAGGTCGGGCCCTGGTAGTCGTACAGGCCGCCGGCGTCGGCATAGACCGCGCCCTTGAGTCCGACTTCCTTCGGCAGGAACCAGAACGGCATCTGCAATTCCGCCGACACGCCCCAATACTTGGTGCCGCCGATGGCGTCCATGGTGCCGTAGGGATTGATGTCACGCGGACCGATACCGTTCGGCGCGAAGCCGCGGACCAGGTTCGGGCCCATCTGGAAGTGATCCAGCATGCGCAGATCCTGGCTGCCGAGCTTGTTCAGGATACCGCCCTGGGCGTGAATCACGCCGACGATGTCCGAAACCAGCGGGGTGTAGTACTTCGCGTCGATCGCGCTCTTGATGTAGCTGACGTCGCCACCGACGCCGGCGAAATCCTGCTTGAAGTCGACGATCAGACCGTCGGTCGGGTTCTTGTTGTTGTCGAGCGTGTTGTAGTTGAGCGTATAGCCCAGCGCCGACGTCAGGGTCTTGCCGCCCGCCAGTTCCTTGCGGACCGGCAGCGAGGCTTCGCCGTCATAGAAGCAACCGAGACCATTGGTCGACACTAGGCTGATGCCGTTCAGGTTTGCATAGGCCGGGCTCGGATTGAACGCCGGATTCGGCGTTCCATCCGGCAGCGTCGGCACGTTGTTACAGTTGTTCAGCGTCGACGGCAGGGTGATTTCCTGCTGATAGATCGAGTAGCGCAGTTGCAGCGACAGATCTTCGCGCAGGCTGAAGCCGAGCCGCGGGCTGAAGCCCAGCGTCTTGGTGCCGTAGGCGATGTAGCTGTTGGACAGTTGCTGGCGCTGATAGAGATCGAGGCCGAGCGCGACGCGGTAGTCGAGCAGATAGGGTTCGACGAACGACAGCGAGTAGCCGCGGGCGTACTGGCCGTAGGTCACCGACGCCTTCGCGAACAGGCCACGACCGAGCAAATTGCGCTCGGAGACGCTGACTTCGGCCAGCGCGCCGTCGGTGGTCGAATAGCCGCCCGACACCGAGAAGTCGCCGGTCGACTTTTCCTCGAGATCGACGATCAGGATGACGCGATCGCTGGAGGAGCCTGGCTCGGTGGTGATCTTCACCGTCTTGAAGAAGTCGAGGTTCTTCAGCCGGCGCTCGGCGCGGTCGACCAGCGCACGGTTGTAGGCGTCGCCTTCCGAGATATCGAATTCGCGGCGGATCACGTAGTCGCGGGTGCGGCTGTTGCCGCGGATGTTGATGCGCTCGATATAGGTGCGCGGGCCTTCGTCGATCGCGAAGGTGATTGACACCGTGTGGTTGTCGAAGTTGCGGTCGCCACGCGGCCGGACCACCGCGAAGGCGTAGCCGCGGCGAGACGCCTCGATCTGCATCTCCTCGACGGACTTCTCCAGCGCCTCGGCGTTGTAGAGCGAGCCGACATTGACGCGCGAATACGAGCGCAGCGCATCGGGATTGAGCGTCGCGATCGACGACGAGAAGTTGACGGCGGCGACGCGGTACTGCTGGCCCTCCTCGATCTTGAAGGTAACCAGGAAGCCCTTCTTGTCGGGATCGTATTCGGTCAGCGCGGCCACCACCTGAACGTCGGCATAGCCGTTCTTCAGGTAGAAGCGGCGCAGCAGGTCGCGGTCGGCCTCGACCCGGTCAGGATCGTAGACGTCGTTGCCGCCGAGGAAGCTCAGCAGGTTCGATTCGCGGGTCTTGATGACGTCGCGCAGGCGGGATGCCGAATAGGCGTTGTTGCCGATGAATTCGATCGACCGGACACCGGTCTTCACGCCTTCATTGATCTCGAAGACCAGGTCGACGCGGTTGTTCGGCTGCTCGATGACCTGCGGATTGACCCGCACGTCATAACGGCCGGAACGGCGGTAGATTTCGGCGATCCGCAGGGCGTCCGACTGCACCATCGGGCGCGAGAACGTGCCGCGCGGCTTGGACTGCACTTCGGCGGTGAGCTGCTCGTCCTTGATCTTCTTGTTGCCCTCGAAGGCGACGCGACCGATCACCGGGTTCTCGACCACGACCACGACAAGGCGTCCGCCCCGTTGATCAATGTGGACGTCCTGGAACAGGCCGGTCTCGATCAGCGCCTTCAGACCGTCGTCGATCTGGGCCTGGCCCAGCCGTCCGCCCGGCCCGCCATGGAAATAGGAACGGATGGTTTCCAGCTCGACGCGGCGGTTCCCCTCCACCGTGATCGAATCGACCGACTGCGCAAACGCAGGCGCAGACACAGTTACGGTCGCCAAGGTGGCGACCACCGGCACGGCGAACATGACCAAGGCGGCGAACAAGCCCCCCCTCACTCGCATTCCAAACATCATGCGCGACGCGCCCTTATCTTACCGATGCCGGATCGTTCCCCAACGCCCCGACAGATTCCCAACCTACCGCTCAGCTTGTAACCAAATTTGCCAAGGCGGCAAACTTACTAGAGCTGAACATTTCCATTTTCGTTCCAAGACGTTGCCCATTGGCAACGCCACAGAAAAGCCCTGATTCAGGACCCAGCGATTCTAAGGATGTCGTTATACGTCGCGAACACCATCAGCATCAGAACCAAACCCAGTCCGATTCGGAAACCCACTTCCTGCGTCCGCTCCGAGAGCGGACGGCCGCGCAGCGCTTCGGCGCTGTAAAACAGCAGGTGGCCGCCGTCCAAAAGCGGGATCGGGAACAGGTTCAGCAGCCCGATCGAGACCGACAGGATGGCACACAGATTGACAACGAACTGAAAACCCGCGCTCGCGGCCTGCCCGGACAGCTTCGCGATTCCAATGACGCCGCTCACCTCTCCCGGATTACCGGTTCCGACGAACAACGACCCCAGGAACTTGAACGTGCTGGAAATGATGTACCAGACCTGCTCGACCCCGATCTTCAGGGCTTCCAGGACGCCGACCGGCGCGCTGGTCGCCTCACCGACCTGAGCCTTATGCTCGATCCCGAGCACGCCGATCTTGTGCGCGTTGCCGAACGGATCCTTGACCTCCCTGAGCGCCGGCGTCGCCTTGAGCGCGACAATCGCGCCATCCCGCTTCACCTTGAACCCAAGCTCTGAACCGGCGCTCGATGCTACGATCCGCTGCATGTCGGCAAAGCTCTGGATCGCACTGCCGTCGATCTCCGTGACGACATCGCCGACCTTGAAACCGGCATTGGCGGCAACACCTTCGACCACCAGACCGTCGACCCGGGCAATCGTGCTCGGTTTGCCGTAATACAGCGCCATCGCCGCGAAAATCAGCGCGCCGAGGATGAAGTTCGCGATCGGGCCAGCGGCCACGATGGCGGTGCGCTTGCCAACCGACTTATGATGGAAGCTGCCCTCGCGCTCTTCCGCCGTCATGGTGGACAGCGTCTGGGTCGACGGCGTCGATGCCTCGCTGTCGTCGCCGAAGAACTTGACGTAGCCACCAAGCGGGATGGCCGAGATCTTCCAGCGCGTGCCATGCCGGTCGTTGAAGCCGGCGAGCTCCGGCCCGAAGCCGAGCGAGAATGTCAGCACCTTCACGCCAGCCCAGCGCGCGACCAGAAAGTGGCCGAGCTCGTGAAAGAAAACAACGATTGTCAGGACGAATAGAAACGGAACGATATAACCGAGGAGCCCATGGCTCAACGCATTGATACTATGAAGAAAAAACTCGGGCATCCGATTTCCCCTCGACAAGAGCCAAAGGCTCCGTCCCCAACCCTCTAGGATGCCTTTAAGGCAATTTGAGGCAATAGGGCGGCAGCTTTATTTCGCGAGATATGGTCAACGGAAATCGCGTCATCCGCCGAATGCAGTGGTGGCTGATTCCCCGACCTGATCCAATCATTCATCGTCGCCTCGACCAGCCGCGCGATCGCGCCGAACTTGATCTTGCCGGCGATGAACGCTGCGACCGCGATCTCGTTCGCGGCATTGTAAACCGTGGTCGCGCCGTGCCCGAGCCGCAACGCCTCGTAAGCGAGCCGCAGGCCCGGAAAGCGCTGGAAGTCCGGGACCTCGAAGGTGAGCTGCCCGATCTTGGCAAGATCGAGCTTGGCTGACGGGCCGACGATACGCTCGGGCCAGCCCAGGCAATGCGCGATTGGAATCCGCATGTCCGGGGTGCCGAGCTGGGCCATCACCGAGCGGTCGGAGAACTCGACCATGCCGTGGATGATCGACTGCGGATGCACCAGCACGTCGATCTCGTCGGGCGCCAGCGCGAACAGATAGGACGCCTCGATCACCTCGAGGCCCTTGTTCATCATCGATGCGGAATCGATGGTGATCTTCTGGCCCATGCTCCAGTTCGGATGCTTCAGCGCCTGTTCCAGCGTGGCCTGCTCGATGTCGGCGGGCGCCCAGGTGCGGAACGGTCCGCCGGACGCGGTGATGATCACCCGCACCAGCTCTTCCCGATTGCCCGAACCCAGCGCCTGAAACAGCGCATTGTGCTCGGAATCCGCCGGCAGGATGCAGGCACCTGCCTTCTTGGCCCGCTCCATGAAGATGTCGCCGGCGCAGACCAGGCACTCCTTGTTGGCGAGCGCCACCGTGGCGCCGCGATCGACCGCGGCAAGCGCAGGCTTCAGCCCGGCCGCCCCGCTGACCGCCGCCATGACCCAATCGGCCGGACGTGCGGCCGCCTCGATGATGGCGCTCTCCCCGGCCCCGCACTCGATCCGGGTTCCAGCCAGTGCGTCCTTCAGCTCGGAAAGTTTGCTGGCATCGGCAATGGCGGCGAACCGCGCGCCGAACTCCTTGGCAAGCTTGGCCACTGCCTCGACATTGCTGTTCGCGGTCAGCGCCTCGACCTGGTAGCGGTCGCGCGCGCCACGCAGCAGATCCATCGTGCTGTCGCCGATCGAGCCGGTGGCACCGAGGACGGTCACGGTCCGCGCGGCTGACGCCACCGCGGCCTTGTTATTACGCAATGGAACTGCGCTCATCTCATCACCAAACCATAAGACCGCGCCCAACGCCATCGGCGCCACCGCGGAGAAAGCCGAAAATCGCCGCCACAATGACGGCTGCGACAAATCCGTCCAGGCGGTCCAGCAGGCCGCCATGGCCGGGAATGATGTGGCTCGAATCCTTCACGCCGAACCGGCGCTTGACGGCGGATTCGAACAGGTCGCCGAGCTGCGACACCACCGACAACACGGCACCGAGCAGCAGCAGCGGCCCGGTGGTGCCGATCTCGAAGACGGCAAAGCCGGCCGCGACGAGCAGGCTCGCCACGAAGCCACCGATCGCGCCCGCCCAGGTCTTCTTCGGGCTGACCCGCACCCAAAGCTTGGGACCGCCAATGCTGCGACCCGCGAAATAGCCGCCGATATCGGTGACCCACACGATCAGCAGCACGAACATCAGGGCGGCAAAGCCCTTCACCATATCGAGCCGCAGCAAGACGGACGCGATCTCGGCAGCGGCGGCGTAGAGCAATCCGGCAACCGCCCAATTGCGCCGTGCACCCGAAGTCAGCACCACCACGACCGCACCGATGGCGATCACGACCAGGGCCGCGTCCAGTCGACCGGCCATCAGGCAAAAACCGGCGAGCAGCAGCGCGAGCACACCCGGCACCATGGCGCGGAGTTCGCGCCCTTGTCCGGTGACCGCAAGCCATTCCGCGAACAATCCGACCGACACCAGCGTCACCAAGAGCGACCAGGCGACGCCACCCAGATAGGCCAGCCCGATCGCGAGCGGCGCCAGCACCAGCGCCGCGACCACGCGCATCACGAGGTTGCGCGACCCCTGCTCGCTTGCTGCCGCCGGCGCGGCTTCGCCCTCGCTCACGAGCCGGTTTTCGCGGCGAGGCCGCCGAACCGGCGCTCGCGCTTGCCGTATTCCGCGATCGCGCCTTCGAGCGCCGCTTTGTCGAAATCCGGCCAGTGAATCGGTACGAACACCAGCTCGCTATAGGCAGCCTGCCACATCAGGAAGTTCGACAGACGCTGCTCGCCGCTGGTGCGGATGATCAGATCCGGATCCGGAATGTCGGGCGCGTCGAGATATTGTCCGAGCGTGTCGGCATCGATCGAGCTGGCGTCACGCTTGCCGTCGGCGACCTCGCGCGCAAGCCGCCGCGCCGCGGCGGCGATCTCCGCCCGCGAACCGTAGTTGAAGGCGACCACGAGGTTGAGCTTGACGTTGTTGCGGGTCAGCTCCTCGGCCTCGCTGAGCAGCGCGCAGATGTCGGGATCGAGCCCGTCGCGCGCGCCGATCACGCGCACGCGCACGCCGTCGCGATGCAGCGTCGCCAGATCGTTGCGGATGAAGCGCCGCAGCAGGCCGAACAGATCGCCGATCTCGCTCGCCGGCCGCGACCAGTTTTCCGAGCTGAACGAGAAGATCGTGAGATAGAGGATGCCAAGTTCATGGGCCGCACGGACCACGCGGCGGAGCGCCTCGACGCCGCGGCGATGGCCCTCGACGCGCGGCAGGCCGCGCGAAGCGGCCCAGCGCCCGTTGCCGTCCATGATGATCGCCACATGCAACGGACTGCCGGAGCGATCCGGTCCGTCAGTTGCTGGGGCGGCGGCGTTCGACATCGGCTGTTCCCGGGTGCTTCTCAGACCGTCAGGATTTCCTTTTCCTTGGCGGCAAGCAGCTGATCGATTTCGACGATCATGCCGTCGGTCGCCTTCTGCACCTCGTTCGACAGGCGCTCCTGATCGTCCTCGGAGATCTCGTGATTCTTCTCGAGCTTCTTGATTACGTCGAGGCCATCGCGGCGCACGTGGCGGACCGCGACTTTCGCCGCTTCCGCGTATTTATGCGCGACCTTGACGAGCTCCTTGCGGCGCTCCTCGTTGAGCTCGGGAATCCGCAAGCGCAGCACCTGGCCTTCGGTCGCCGGCGACAGGCCGAGGTTGGAATCGACGATCGCCTTTTCGACCGCCTTCACCATCGTCTTGTCCCAGACCTGCACCGAGAGCAGGCGCGGCTCGGGCACGCTGATGGTCGCAACCTGGTTGAGCGGCATATGCGAGCCGTAGGCCTCGACCTGGACCGGCTCCAGCATGGAGGCCGCGGCGCGGCCGGTACGCAGACCGCCGAGCTCGTGCTTGAGCGATTGTGTGGCGCCCTGCATGCGGCGCTTCACGTCGTTGATGTCAAAACCAGGTGCGGCCATGACGTTCTCCCTTTCATTAGAAACCGGCTGCCGACGCCCTCGGGTCCAAAGTCTGGATCCGGAGGCGCAGCAATCAGCCGGCGACGACCGTGCCGTGTCCGGATCCGCGCAGAATCGCACCGATCGAACCGGGCTCCGCGATCGAGAACACGATGATAGGCAGCGACGTCTCGCGAGCAAGCGCGAAAGCGGTCGCGTCCATGACCTTGTAGCCGCCCTCGATCGCCTGCGAATGGGTCAGTCGGTCGAAGCGCTTGGCTTTGGGGTCCTTCTTCGGATCGGCGCTGTAGACGCCGTCGACATTGGTGGCTTTCAGCACCGCCTGCGCGCCGATCTCGGCCGCGCGCAGCACGGCAGTGGTATCGGTGGTGAAGAACGGATTGCCGGTTCCGCCGCCGAGCAGGACGATGCGTCCCTCGGCGAGGTATTTGTGCGTCGCACTACGGGTAAACAGCTCGGAAATCTCCGGCATCACGAATGCCGACAAGGTCCGCGCCGGCGTCCCCTTGCGCTCGATCGCCGCCTCCAGCGCGAGGCAGTTCATCATGGTCGCAAGCATGCCCATGGTGTCGCCGGTCGGCCGCGACACGCCGCGCGCGGACACCTCGACGCCGCGGACGATGTTGCCGCCGCCGATCACGACCGCGACCTCGACGCCGAGCTTGCGCGCCGCGATCAGGTCGTCGGCAACACGATCGACCGTCGGCTGATCGATACCGAAGCCGTGAGAGCCGGCCAGATATTCGCCGGACAGCTTGATCACCACGCGACGATAGATCGGCTCGGCCATGATGCGATCGCTTTCTTATCCCGCGCAGGCAGGCCTCCGGCGCGCACGCCGGACGCCCCGCTGTCAGCGGTTACTTCTTGCCGCTGGCGGCCGCGACTTCGGCAGCGAAGTCGCTTTCCTGCTTCTCGATTCCCTCACCGAGAGCATAGTTCACAAAGCCGGCGATCTTGATCGGGCCGCCGACCCTACCCTCAGCTTCCTTCACCGCCTGGGCAACCGACTTGCCGCTGTCGTGGATGAAGGCCTGATCGAGGAGGCAGACCTCCTTGTAGTAGGTCTTCAGGCCGGAATCGACGATCTTCTCGATAACGTTCTCCGGCTTGCCCTGCTGGCGGTACTTGTCGGCCAGCACGTCCTTCTCGCGCTTGACGGTCTCCGGATCGAGCCCGGCCGGGTCGAGCGCCAGCGGCTTCGCGGCGGCAACGTGCATCGCGAGCTGGCGGCCAAGCACTGCGAGTTCGTCGGTCTTGCCGGCCGACTCCAGCGCCACGATTACGCCGATCTTGCCGGCGCCCTCGACGACGGCGTTGTGGACGTAGCTCGACACCACGCCCTTGCTCACCTCGAGCGACGCGGCGCGGCGCAGCGACATGTTCTCGCCGATGGTGGCGATCGCGTCCGAGATCGCCCGCTCCACCGTGAAGTCGCCAACCTTGGCGGCCTTGATGGCCTCGACGTCGGAGCCATGCTTCAGCGCGACCTGCGCGATCATCTTGACCAGGCCCTGGAACTGCTCGTTGCGCGCAACGAAATCGGTCTCGGAATTGACCTCGACCAGCACGCCCTTGGTGCCCGAGGTCAGCGCGCCGATCAGGCCCTCGGCGGCGACGCGGCCGGCCTTCTTGGCGGCCTTGGAGAGGCCCTTCTTGCGCAGCCAATCCTGCGCAGCGGTCATGTCGCCGTCGGTCTCGGTCAGCGCCGCCTTGCAATCCATCATGCCCGCGCCGGTCGACTCGCGGAGTTCCTTGACCATCGCTGCGGAGATCGTTGCCATCGTTCAATGTCCTTCTTGCCTGTACGGAAAGCGCGGCGCCCGATGGCGCCGCCGTCGGCGACAGGGAAATCGTTGTTCGTGGAATAGAAGCGGCGGCCGGGAAACACCCGGCCGCGCCGCGTAACTTTTATTCCGCTTCGGCGAGCGTCTTGGCCTGGGCGACCCAGGCGTCGGCACGGCTCGGCAGACCGACTTCTTCGCCGATCTTGTGCGCGGTGTCGTGGTCGAGCTCGGCGAGCTGCCAGTAGTGGAAGACGCCGAGGTCGTTGAGCTTCTTCTCGATCGCACCGGACACGCCGGTGAGCTTCTTGAGGTTGTCGGCGGTGCCACGAGGACCGGCGAGCCCCTGGAAGCCGGACGGCGCGGCCGCCGGGAGGTCTTCCTGCACGGGCGCGGCCGAGGCACCGATATCGATGCCGGAATCACCCTGGGCGCGGGAGATGCCATCGATGGCGGCGCGCGCGACGAGGTCGCAATACAGCGAGATCGCGCGGCCGGCGTCGTCATTGCCCGGCACCACATAGGTGATGCCCTTCGGGTCCGAATTGGTGTCGACGATCGCGGCGACCGGGATGTTGAGCCGCTGGGCTTCCTGGATCGCGATGTCTTCCTTGTTGGTGTCGATCACGAAGATCATGTCGGGAAGACCGCCCATGTCCTTGATGCCACCGAGCGAACGGTCGAGCTTGTCGCGCTCGCGTTGCAGCGTCAGCCGCTCCTTCTTGGTGTAGGAGTTGGCTTCGCCGGACGACAGCACGTCGTCGAGGTGACGCAGGCGCTTGATCGAGGCCGAGATCGTCTTCCAGTTGGTCAGCGTGCCGCCGAGCCAGCGCGAATTGACGAAGTACTGCGCCGAGCGCTTGGCCGCATCGGCAACGCCGTCCTGCGCCGAACGCTTGGTGCCGACGAACAGGATGCGGCCGCCCTTGGCGACGGTATCGCTGACCGCCTGAAGGGCACGGTGCAGCATCGGCACGGTCTGCGCGAGGTCGATGATGTGAATGTTGTTGCGGGCGCCGAAGATATAATCCTGCATCTTCGGGTTCCAGCGGTGGGCCTGGTGGCCAAAGTGAACGCCAGCTTCAAGCAACTGACGCATAGAAAAATCGGGCAGCGACATAGTGATAATTCTCCGGTTGGTTCCTCCGGAAACGTGTGAGCAGACGAGCCTTATGGCCCGGCTGCCACCGGACGGCCTTTTGAGCCATGTTTCCGTGTGAGATGGCGCGGTATATAGCGCGATTTGCGCCAGAAGCAAGGAAATACGGCCGGTTACGCCGGCCGGATAGGCCCAAATCGAGCCGAAACGGCCCTGTTTGGCGGCCCAAGGGCTAGCGCGGGCGAGCGCGGCCAAAATATCGAAAAACAACCCCATGCAAAGGAGCTGGCAGCCTACAGCGTCTGCACGTCGACCACGCCCGCGACCGCCTTGATTGCGCCGGCGATCTGCGGCGAGACCTTGTAGCGGCCGGGCAGCTTCATCTCCACCTCGGTCTCGAGGTCGAGCATCATCACCAGCGAGACGTCGCCGTCGGCTGCACCTGCCGGCGGCGCGGCTGCCGGTGCGGGCTTGGCCGCCGGCGGCCTTGCGCCACCCGGCGCGGGTGCGGCATCCGGCATGTTGAGCCGGCGGGCGATCGACTCCAGCGGCTTGGTGTCGCGCACGAAGATGCGCAGCCCCTTCTGGGTCTTGGCGGCGGCGTGATCCAGCGGTTCGGCGTGCAGCACCCTCGCCCGCACGTCCTCGCCCTGCAATTCTGCGCCGAGTTGCAGCAGCACGGCGGCGCCCGGCTCGAGCACGTCGCGGTACTGCGCGAGCCCCTCGGAGAACAATACGGCCTCGAAATGGCCGGTCGGGTCGGACAGGCCCATGATGCCCATCTTGTTGCCGGTCTTGGTGCGCCGCTCCATGCGCGACACCACGGTTGCCGCGACCTTGCCCGCGGTCGCGCCGGTCTTCACCGCGCGCGAAAATTCCGCCCAGGACTGCACCCGCAGCCGCTTCAGCGCGGTGGCGTAGTCGTCGAGCGGATGGCCCGACAGGAAGAAGCCGATCGCGTCATATTCGCGCCGCAGGCGATCCGCGGGCAGCCACGGCTCGACCTGCGGCAACATGATGCTGGGCGCATCCGGCGCGCTGCCGAACATGTCGTTCTGGCCTGACGTGGCCGCCTCGTGGCTGCGCTGGCACGCCGCGAGGATCGAATCGGCGCCAGCGAACACGCGCGCGCGATTCGGATCGAGCGTGTCGAACGCGCCAGCCGCCGCGAGACTCTCGATGATCCGCTTGTTGACGGCACGCGGGCTGACCCGCGCAGCGAAGTCGGCCAGCGAGGTGAAGGCGCCCTTCTTGTTGCGCTCCTCGATGATCTGCTCGACGGCCTGGATGCCGACGCCCTTCAGCGCCGCGAGCGCGTAGTAGATCGTGTTGTCGCTGACCTCGAAGGTGGCGCCGGAACGATTGATGTTGGGCGCCTCGACCTTGATGCCGAGCCGCTGCGCCTCGGAGCGGAATTCGGACAACTTGTCGGTGTTGTTGAGTTCGAGCGTCATCGACGCCGCGAGGAATTCGACCGGGTAATGCGCCTTCATATAGGCGGTGTGGTACGACACCAGCGCATAGGCCGCCGCGTGGCTCTTGTTGAAGCCGTAGTCGGCGAACTTGGCGAGCAGTTCGAAGATCGTCTCCGCCTGGCCCTTCGCCACGCCGTTCTTCATCGCGCCGGCGACGAAGATGTCGCGCTGCTTGTCCATCTCGGCGCGGATCTTCTTGCCCATCGCGCGGCGCAGCAGGTCGGCCTGGCCGAGCGAATAGCCTGCCATCTGCTGCGCGATCTGCATCACCTGTTCCTGATAGATGATGACGCCGAACGTCTCCTTCAGGATCGGCTCCAGGATCGGATGCAGATATTCCGATTCCTCGTCGCCGTGCTTGCGCGCGCAATAGGTCGGGATGTTGGCCATCGGACCCGGGCGATACAGCGCCACCAGCGCGATGATGTCCTCGAAGCGGTCCGGCCGCATGTCGATCAGCGCGCGCCGCATGCCCTGGCTTTCCACCTGGAACACGCCGACCACATCGCCCCGCGCCAGCATCTGGTAACTCGCCGCATCGTCGATCGGCAGCGTGGCGAGGTCGACATCAACGTCGCGCTGCTTGAGCAGCTTCACCGCGACGTCGAGCACCGTCAGCGTCTTGAGGCCAAGGAAGTCGAACTTCACGAGACCCGCGGGCTCGACCCATTTCATGTTGAACTGGGTGACCGGCATGTCGGATTTCGGATCGCGATACATCGGCACCAGCTCGCTCAGCGGCCGGTCGCCGATCACGATACCCGCGGCGTGGGTCGAGGCGTGCCGCGTGAGACCTTCGAGGCGCTGCGCGATGTCGAAGGCGCGCGCCACCACCGGGTCCTCGTCGCGGAACGCTTGCAGCTTGGGCTCGCCCTCGATCGCCTGCGCCAAGGTCACGGGAGCCGCGGGATTCTGCGGCACCAGCTTGGTCAGCTTGTCGACCTGCCCGTAAGGCATCTGCAACACGCGCCCGACGTCGCGCAGCACGCCGCGCGCCTGCAGTGTACCGAAGGTAATGATCTGCGCCACCTGGTCGCGGCCATAGCGGTCCTGGACGTACTGGATCACCTCGCCACGGCGGTCCTGGCAGAAGTCGATGTCGAAGTCCGGCATCGAGACGCGTTCGGGATTGAGGAAGCGCTCGAACAGCAGCGCGAACCGCATCGGATCGAGGTCGGTGATGGTCAGCACCCAGGCGACCAGCGAGCCCGCGCCGGAGCCGCGGCCCGGTCCGACCGGGATGCCCTGCGCCTTGGCCCATTTGATGAAGTCTGACACGATCAGGAAGTAGCCCGCGTATTTCATGCGGGTGATGACGTCGAGCTCGAAGGCGAGTCGCTTGCTGTAGTCCTCTTCGGTCATGCCCGGCGAGAGACCGTGCACCCGCAGGCGATTCACGAGGCCCTCCTCGGCCTGGCGCTTCAGCTCGGCGGCCTCGTCGGCGGCGGCATCTGCGCTGGCGGCGGCACCGACGGTGAAGAACGGCAGAATCGGCTTGCGGGTCTTCGGCCGGAACGAGCAACGTTCGGCGATCTCGACCGTCGAGGCCAACGCCTCCGGGATGTCGGCGAACAGCACCGCCATTTCGGCGCGGGTCTTGAAGCGGTGATCCGGGGTCAATTGCTCGCGGTTGGTCTCGGCAATCAGATGGCCGCCGGCGATGCACAGCAGTGCGTCATGCGATTCGTAGTCGTCGCTGCTGGCGAAATACGGCTCGTTGGTCGCCACCAGCGGCAGGCCCTTCGCATAGGCGAGATCGATCAGCCCGCCCTCGGTGCGGCGCTCCTTGTCGATGCCATGGCGCTGCAATTCGACATAGAGGCGGTCGCCGAACAGGCTGGCCAGTCGTTCGCAACGGGTGGTCGCCAGCGCTGCCTGCTCGGCACGCAGCGCCAGCGCGATCGGCCCGTCCGGACCGCCGGTCAGCGCGATCAGATCCTCGGCGGCGTCGGTGAGCCAGTCGAGCTTGATGTGCGGTGTCTGGTTCACCGGCGTCTCCAGGAACGCCCGCGAGTTCAGCCGCATCAGGTTCTGGTAGCCGCGCTCGCGTGCCGCCAGCAGCACGATTCGCGTCGGTCCGGTGGTCGCCAGGATGCTTCGCGTGTTGGGGTCGACGTCGCCGAAATCGACCGCAACCTCACAGCCGACGATCGGTTGGATGCCGTAGCCGGCCATCTTGTCGGAGAATTCCAGCGCCCCGAACATGTTGTCGGTGTCGGTCAGCGCCAGCGCCGGTTGGCGGTCGGCCTTCGCAAGCTCGCCGAGCTTGGCGATCTTGATCGAGCCCTTCAGCAGCGAATAGGCGGAATGGACGTGAAGATGAACGAATCCGGCATTCGGCATGGCTGCTTACGGGGTCTCTTGAGGCAGGGATGGCGCGAGTGCCAAAGCCGGAGCGCGAAAGCGTCAGGCCCGACTCGCGCCCCATCGTGGCGCCTGGACCCCGCCAAGTCCACGCCGAACGCGGCGTGGTGGCAGGTCGTCCCGGTTTTCCCCAGCGGGCATTCGAGGGTCGCCAGGGGCCAGCCATGCCCCTACCCTCGCGGGGAAATTTCAGAACTGGGTGATCAGCTGGGCCCATACCGCGATCATCCCGACGAACAGCGTGATCGATGCCAGCGCCGCAGCTTCCTGCACGAAAATCTTCAACATGGCCGCTCTCCCCGAACTGGAACGTATGCAGAACATTGTTCCTTTTTTGTTCTAGGAGTCAAGCGACGGTGGTGGAGCAGTTTGGAAACTGTCCCCGAAAGGATTCCCTTGGTTAATCGTGGCAGGAGTTGGCAGCGCGCCCGGCAGAGGTCCCATTCCCGGATTGCAGCGAGAACACCGCAGTTGGTTGGGGTCTCTGGGCCGCGTTGGATCCGCAGCGATCGAGAACGATGGTCAATCCGTGCCGGCAACAAAAAACCCCGGGCCGAAGCCCGGGGTTTTCGATGTCGCTTGAATTAAGCGAGCGATCAGTAACGCGCGATGATCGGGCCACCGAACTTGTAGTTCAGACGGCCGAGGACCATGTCGGTGTCGCCACCGGTGTAGAAGCCGGGAACCGCGACGCCGGTCGGGGTCACGAACGTTGCACCGTGGCTGTCCTCGAAGATGTGGTTGTATTCGACGCCGAGCGACCAGCCCTGCGAGAATGCGAATTCGAGGCCAACACCAACGGTCGGGCTCCAACGGGTGTCGTAGCCGGTCTGCGAAGCCAGACCACCACCGGGCGCCAGGAACTGGTAGTTGCGATCGGTGACCGCAGCACCGCCCTTGGCGTACAGCAGGACGTTGTTCCAGGCGTAGCCGATCTGACCGGTGAACAGGCCGAACGCATCGGTCTTCGAGCGAACGGTGCCGCCCGGGATAACGATGTTGCCGGTGCTGCCCGAGAAGTCAGCCCAGTTGCCCTGAGCTTCCAGACCGAACACCCAGCCGCCAGCCTGCCAGCGGTAGCCAACCTGACCACCGACGGTTCCACCGTTGGCGTCGTAGTTGCCAACGCCGCCGACACCGGCGATACCGCGGTTGTCGTGGCTCTGGCCCCAACCACCGTTGATACCGATGTAGAAGCCGGTCCAGTCATAGACAGCGGCAACCATGGGCGGCGGAGCCTTGGTGTAAGGGCGAGCCGCGAGGTCAGCCGCGGAAGCAGCCGTCGCGCTGAGCGCAATCATGCTGGCGGTGACAAGCAAAATCTTCTTCATTTTTCCCGTTCCAACTTTTTCTACAGGCCCCAAGGCCGCGAGACACCGTCATAGCAGCCCGCATCGGAATTGCTGTAACTTCGCTGCAACAGGAGGGCCCAAACGACTTCGCTCAAATTTGAAGTTAATACTGTATTACGGGCACTTCTTGGAACTTTTGCCACATAGCCGCCGCACAATTTTCACAATTCAAATCTGCGTGCACAGGCGCGCGAAAGATCGAGTTGACCGGAACCCGCTTGTCCGATTTGGATCGTCGTCAGGACTGAAACTTCGCGAGCCAAAGGAATGCACATGCGGACGATGATTCTTGCTGCGGCG
This sequence comes from Bradyrhizobium sp. SK17, assembly GCF_002831585.1. GTDB lineage: Bacteria > Pseudomonadota > Alphaproteobacteria > Rhizobiales > Xanthobacteraceae > Bradyrhizobium. The sequence continues at coordinate 5,613,450 of NZ_CP025113.1, forward strand.
TCTGTCGCCGCACTCGCCGGGCTCGGCGCAGCGCCCGCACATGCAGTCGGCGTACGCTACCCGTTCTGCATTCAGGGCGACCGCTACCCTGGTCTCAGCACCTGCTCGTACCCGTCCTATCAGGCGTGTATGGCCACCGCGTCGGGCATCGGGCAGACCTGCGTCGCCAATCCGTATTATGCCGGCGACAACGATCCGCGCTCCTATCTTCACACGCGGGCGCGGGAGCGTGGCGACAGCTTCTTCGACCTGTTCATCCACTGACAGAGCGAGTTGCAGACAACCAAATTGCAGGCAACGCCGACGCGAATGTGAGTTGATGCACATTCGCTTGCGTCGCCTACTGGCGCGGCGTCGGCGCGTCCTCGCGGACGGCTGATTGACCGGAGATTCCGATGCGCTTCCTGATTCTGGCCCTGCTCGCCGTCGGCACCGTCGCAAGCACGCCGGCAACCGCGCAGAAATACGATTCGACCTCGCCGGTCTGCAAAACCAACTATCGATGGGGCGGTGAGGATACCGACTGCGGCTACACGTCGCTGGCGCAGTGCCAAGCCTCGGCATCCGGCCTGTCCGCGGTGTGCATCAACAATCCCTATTACGCGGGGCCGCCGCTCGATCGGCGGCCGCACGCATCCGGCAAGCGATCGCACCGGGCCTATTGAGGCCAGGCTGTGAGCAGCCGGGCCGGCTTCGCTCGACAACGCTCTATTCGAGCTCGACGATCTGCCCGTTCGCAAGCGAGACCCGGCGATCCATCCGCGCGGCGAGATCGAGATTGTGGGTCGCGATCAGCATCGCGACCCGGGTCGCTTTGACGAGTTGCATCAACGCGTTGAAGACGTGGTCGGCGGTGCCGGGATCGAGATTCCCGGTCGGCTCGTCCGCGAGCAGCACCCTTGGGGCGTTGGCAACCGCGCGCGCGATCGCCACGCGTTGCTGCTCGCCGCCCGAGAGCTCGGCCGGACGATGGGTGATGCGGTCAGCGAGCCCGAGATAGGACAGGATCTCGGTCGACCGTTTCACGGTCTCGGAGCGCTTCAGCCCGCGAATCATCTGCGGCAGCATGACGTTCTCGAGCGCCGAGAACTCCGGCAGCAGCCGGTGCGACTGATAGACGAATCCAATATCGGAGCGGCGAATCTGCGTGCGGTCGACGTCGGACATCTGCGAGGTCGGCGTGCCGGAGACGTAGACCTCGCCGTCGTCGGGGCTCTCCAGCAGGCCCGCGATATGCAGCAATGTCGACTTGCCTGATCCCGACGGCGCCACCAGCGCCACCGACTGACCCGGCCACAGCGCCAGCTTGGCGCCGTTGAGGACCGTCAGCGTCGCTTCGCCCTGCCGGTATTCCCGCTTGATATCATGAAGATAGACGACCGGTACGTCTTCAGCCCCCTCAGCCATGCGTGCGCCTCACTCGTACCGGAGCGCATCGACCGGATCGAGGCGCGCGGCACGCCACGACGGGTAGAGCGTCGCCAGGAAGGACAGCGTCAGCGCCATGATCAAGACGGCGAGCGTCTCGCCGAAGTCGACCTCGGCCGGCAGTTTCGAGAGGAAATACAACTCGGGCGAGAACAGCTCGGTGTTGGTCAGATATGACAGGAATTGCCGGATCGATTCGATGTTCAGGCAGATCAGCATGCCGACCGCAAAGCCGGTCAGCGTTCCGACCACGCCGATCGAGGCGCCGGTGATCAGGAATATCCGCATGATCGAGCCTTGCGAGGCGCCCATGGTGCGCAGGATCGCGATGTCCTGGCCCTTGTCCTTCACCAGCATGATCAGCCCCGAGACGATGTTGAGCGCCGCGACCAGCACGATCATGGTCAGGATCAGGAACATCACATTGCGCTCGACTTGCAGCGCGTTGAAGAAGGTCGAGTTGCGCTGTCGCCAGTCGACCAGGAAGACCGGCCGCCCGGCCGCCTCCGTCACCAGCTTGCGATAGGTGTCGATCTTGTCCGGATTGGTGGTGAACACCTCGATCGAGGACACATCGTTGTTGCGGTTGAAATAGGCCTGCGCTTCGGCCAGCGGCATGAACACGAAGGTCGAATCGTATTCCGACATGCCGATCTCGAACACCGCCGATATCCGGTAGGGCTTGATGCGCGGCGTGGTACCCATCGGCGTCACCGCGCCCTTCGGCGAGACCAGCGTGATCATGTCACCGGCATGCAGCGAGAGCTGATCGGCAAGACGCCGGCCGATCGCCACGCCCTGCCCCTCATCGAACCCCTCGAGCGTGCCCTGCTTGATGTTCTTGGCGATCGAGGTCAGGTTGTTGAGGTCGTCGGCCCGGATGCCGCGGATGAAGACGCCGGCGGCGTTGAACGGCGAGGATCCGAGCCCCTGCCCGTCCACGACCGGCGCCGCGAGCCGAATGCCCTGGACCTGGCTGATGCGGTCGGCGACGTCCTTCCAGTCGGTCAGCGGCGATTCCAGCGGCTGCACCAGAAGGTGCCCGTTAAGGCCGAGGATCTTGTCCAGCAGTTCCTTGCGGAAGCCGTTCATGACCGCCATCACCACGATCAGCGTGGCGACGCCGAGCATGATGCCGAGGAACGAAAAGCCGGCGATGACCGAGATGAATCCTTCCTTGCGGCGCGCGCGCAAATAGCGTCCGGACAGCAGCCATTCGAATGGCGCAAAAGGCGGGGTACGGACTGGCTCGTTCATGGTCTCATCCATCTCTCGATAATCCCATGATTCGGGCCAAATGTGGCCGGATTACCCCGCCGACCGCGCGGCGTGAATAAACTTTAACCCGCGAGCTTCGCGACGACGTCGGCCGGGCTCATATTGTCGCGTGAACCGTCGCTGCGGCGCTTCACCTCGACCTTGCCCTCCGCGAGCCCCTTCGGCCCGACCAGAATCTGCCAGGGGATGCCGATCAGATCGGCCGCGGCGAACTTGGCGCCGGCACGCTGATCGGTGTCGTCGTAGAGCACGTCGACGCCCTTGGCGAGAAGATCGCGGTAAAGCTGTTCGCAGGCGCCGTCGACCGCGGCATCACCTTGCTTGAGGTTGAGGATCGCGGCGCGGAACGGCGCGACCGCCTCGGGCCATTTGATGCCGGCGTCATCGTGACAGGCCTCGATGATCGCGCCGACCAGACGCGACACGCCGACGCCGTAGGAGCCGCCATGGATCGGCACGTCGACGCCATCGGGACCGGCCACCATCGCCTTCATGACGTCGGAATATTTGGTACCGAAATAGAAGATCTGGCCGACCTCGATGCCGCGGGTGTTGAGCCGCTTCGCCTCGGGCACCTCCTGCTCGAAGCGCGCCGCCTCGTGGACGTCCTCGGTCGCAGCATAGACCGAAGTCCATTGCTTGATGATCGGCGTGAGGTCACCGTTGTAATCGACGTCCTCGCCCGGCACCGGCAGGTCCAGCACGTCGCGGTTGATGAAGACGCCGGACTCGCCGGTCTCCGCGAGCACGATGAATTCGTGGCTGAGATCGCCGCCGATCGGCCCGGTCTCGGCCCGCATCGGGATCGCCTTCAGGCCCATCCGCGCGAAGGTGCGCAAGTAAGCCACGAACATCTTGTTGTAGGAACGCCGCGCGCCGGCCTCGTCGAGGTCGAACGAATAGGCGTCCTTCATCAGGAATTCGCGACCGCGCATCACGCCGAAGCGCGGACGCTGCTCGTCACGGAACTTCCACTGGATGTGGTAGAGGTTGAGCGGCAGGTTCTTGTAGGACTTGATGTAGGAGCGGAAGATCTCCGTGATCATTTCCTCGTTGGTCGGTCCGTACAGCAGCTCGCGCTTGTGGCGATCGAGGATGCGCAGCATCTCCGGACCATAGGCATCATAGCGGCCGCTTTCACGCCAGAGATCGGCAAGCTGCAACGTCGGCATCAACAGTTCGAGCGCGCCGGCGCGGTCCTGCTCCTCGCGGACGATCTGCTCGATCTTCTTCAGCACCCGGAAGCCGAGCGGCAGCCAGGCATAGATGCCGGCCGCCTCCTGCCGCATCATGCCCGCACGCAGCATCAGCCGATGCGAGACGATCTCCGCCTCTTTCGGATTTTCTTTCAGGATGGGCAGGAAAAACCGCGATAATCGCATGGCATTACTCGGGAATCAGGAAAGCGTGGGAAGAGTTGCAGTGAAACCGGATCGGCTGTGAAAACACAAGGCCGCCTCAGGTCAAAAACCCTTCAAATCAGGCGAATTTCGGCCATTTGATCGAATTGCGTCCCACCGATGTCCCCGGCGCGCGGACACCGGCCTCATCTGACCTCGAAATCGTCTTCCAGTGTCACTTTCGTGAAATCGGTCACCAGGGCATCGATCTGCATGTGCCAGCGGCCGGGGACCGGCAGCGGCACCTTCTTCACGTGCCAATAGCCGTCGGGGCCGAGCGCGGCACTGCGTTCCATCGGCTCGATGCCGCGATCCGGCAGGCTCAGCGTCAACGTCGCCTCCTTGGCTGCGAACGGGCTGGCATCACCGTTCATCAATTGCAGCACGAAGTCGTTCTGCCCGACCTTGCCCGGCGCGATCAGCACCTGGAACATCGCCGCATCGGTGTGGATGTGGACCGCGAGCGGAACGTCGGTCGACATCGCCAACACGCGCGGCGGCGGCGTAAAGCGCCACAATGCGACGAGGCCAAGGATGCCGATCATCAGCACGAATTCGAGCGCGATCGAGCGCTGTAGCGGTCGCGTGCGATGCAAATCGCGCGCGATGGCGGGCGTGAACACCAGCCGGTTCAGCGCGGCGAGCGCCAGCAGCAGCGACACCAGCACAAGCTTGGCCAGCAGGACGTTGCCATAGCCGGTGTCGAACAGCGCGCCGAAACTCTCGAGCTGGACGACGGCGAGCGCGAGGCCCGACAGGCCGATCAACGCCACCACCGGCACCGCGAACATCGAAAAGCGCGTCAGCACCGGCAACAGCGAGTCCTTGCGCTGCCAGGCCAGCACCGCCAGTGGCGCGAGCGCACCCATCCAGAACGCCAAGCCAACGCCATGGCTGAACAGCGCGGTGCGGGTCAACCATTGTGGCGAAGCCGTCGCGGCATGGCCGCTGACCGCAAGCGACAAGCCGACGCAGATCACTGCGACAGCGGTGCCGACAAGGGCCACGCGGAATGACGGGCTGCGCCAGGCGAGTGTCGCAATCAGCATCGCGCCGATTGCCAGCAGCAGGGCCGGAAACAGGCTGGTGCCGGCGGCACTGGCCCATGCCGCCCAGGTCAGAATCCCCGTGATTGGCAGGTTCAGCAGGTCGACACCTTGCAGGCCAAGCGAACTGACCGCACCGACCAGGCCGATCGCCAGCGACCACATGATCAGCGGTCCGCCGGCCGGCCCCTGCCCGATCCACGCGGCAAAGAACACGCCGCCGACGCCGGCGAACAGGCCCAGATAGAGCCCGAGCCGTGCCAGCCAGATCAGCGCGTGGAGTACGCCGTCGCCGGATGGCGCCGCCGAGCCGGTGACGACCCCGATCGAGAACAGCAGCGAACCCGCTACCGGATGGCCGTCCTGCGACACGACGCGATAGCTCACCACCTGCGTCCCCTGCGGCAGGTCCGACGGCAGCGTGACCATCACCGATTGATCGAGGGCGCGGAACGTGACGTCACGCGGCTTGCCGACGGCGTCGAGCAGACTGACCGCCGTCGGCGCCACCGCTTCGTTGAAGCGGAGCACCAGCATTTTCGGTGCTTCCGCCAGCACGCTGCCGTCCGCCGGCTCGGCGCCGATCAGGACGGCATGGGCATGAGCCGAGGTCGCAAGGCACAGCGCCAGCAGCAACGCGACGAGACTTGCTCTGACAAGACTTGCGACCAGCCGCACGGCTTCAGGACTTCGGCAGCAGCTTGACACCGGGCGCCGGCGTCTTGCTGCCATGGTCGTGGCCGCCGCCCTGCCCGTCGGCCGGAATATCGATCCAGCGGCTCACGCCCTGTTCGCATTCCTGCACCACGGGAAAATACAGCACGGTGTTCGGCTTCAGCGTATCGGTGAAGAACGTCTGCATCACGAACTCATCGTAGTTCTGGTCCGAGAGCTTGCCGCCGCTCCAGGCCACTTCCTTCACGCCCTCGGAGAGCTTGGCACCGTGATAGTCGTACTGCGTGGCGTATTTGCCGGTGACGGTATCGAGCGTCCAGCCCGGCTTCGGCATCGGCTTCACCCCGATCACGCCCTCCGGAATCTGCACGCGAAGCTTGACCGTCGCCGATCCTGCGCAGCCATGCGGCACGGCGAACACCGCCTTGTAGTACGAGCCGACCGTCGCCTGCTTTGCCTCGAGCGTGACATGGGCGATCGCCGGCTGCGCTGCGAACAGCGCGGCCGTGACAATGAGGAGCGTCGATGACCGCATGGCCGCCTCACATCTTCTTCATGTCCATGTGACCGGAATGGTCGCCATGGCCGGAATGATCGCCACCCGGCGCCTGCGCGCCGACCGCCTGCACATCGAGCGAAACCGAGACCTTACCGGCCTTCTCGAACTCCAGCGTCACCGGCACCTTGTCGCCCTGCTTCAGCGGGTTCTTCAGGTCGAACATCATCAGATGATAGCCGCCAGGTGCGAGCTTCACGGTCTTGCCGGGCTCAATGGTCAGGCCCTTGTCGAGCGCGCGCATCTTCATCACGCCATTGTCCATCGACATCTCGTGGACCTCGACCTTGCCGGCGACATCGGCGGAGCCTGACACCAGCCGATCCGGTGTCGTGCCCTTGTTCTCGATCGTCAGATAGCCGCCGCCGATCTTGGCACCGTTCGGCGTGGCGCGCGTCCAGGCCTGCGTGATCACGAGGTCACCGGCCTTGACGTCCTCGGCACGCGCGGAGGTGGACATGACAGCGGCCAGCGCTGCGAAAGCAAGGATACGGGAGAGCGTCTTCATGGCGACGGGGTCCTTTCAGGTTGAAGTCGTCGTGTCATCGGATTGCTGCGGCCTGGGCTTCAGACCATTTGTTCAGATCGGCCATTTCGGCCGACCCTTCGATCGTCGTGATGGTCCCATCACGGGCAATCAGCATGGTTCGCGGGATATCGCCTTGCCAGGCCGGATCGATCTCGAAGCGCAACCGCTCGGCGAAGCCGTCGCCGAACATCCAGTTCTCGGCTGATGCCAGCCCTGCACTAGCCAGCATCGATCGGGTCGCCTCCGGCAGGTTCGGCACCAGATCGGCGCTGATCGTCACGACGTCGATCCCGGGATGATCCTTCATGAACTGGCCAAGCTGCGGCAGCTCGACCTTGCAGGGTCCGCAGGTGACGCCCCAGAAATGCACCAGGGTCGGATGCCCGGCATGCGCATGCAGCAGCTTCTGCCAGCTGCCGCGTTCGAACGGCTTGGGTGCGCCCGCGTCCACCGCCAGCCCGGGCGACAGCGTTGCGAGCAGGATCAGGGTCGCGAGGAAGCGGCGCTTCATGGTTCGCCCTCGATCGCTTGAAAATGATAGCCGTCCGCCTTCGTCATCCACGACAAATAGGTCTGCCGGCCATCGGTCACGAGCAGCGGATGATCGGAACTGTCGCTGGTGTCAGCAATGACGGCGGGTTTCGACCAGCTCGCTCCGTCGTCGTGCGACATCATCAGATTGATCGAGGTCTTCTGGCCGTCGAACTCCTTCCACGCCATCACCAGCCCCTGCGGGCCTGCGATGATCTGCGGCCGCGACGGGCTCCGGTTCGGTTGCCCGATCGGAAGCGGATCGGAGAAGGTTTTGCCGCCATCGCGCGACCGCGCGTAGAACAATCCCTTGCGCGCCTTGCCGTTGGTGTACCAGGTCACATGATAGGTGCCTTCACGCGAAATGGTCAGGCTGGGACCATGATGCGGACAGGCCGCGATCTGCCAGTCGTCGCGGCTCACCCGATGCAGTTCGCCGGGCGTGGCCAGATCGGTGAACGTCACGATCGCATGGTCGCGCACACCGCCTTCGAAGATATTTCGAAACACCACCACCGGACGGCCTGCGCCATCGAACGCCAGGGCGAGACGGCAGCACTCGCAGGTATTGTCGGCCGCCAGCCGCGCGTCGGAATAGGTCGCGCCATCGTCCTTCGACGACGCGAAGAACAATCCGGCACCGTCATACTTCTCGCCCCGCTGTTGCGCCGGCACACGGTTGCGCTTGTCGAGCCAGACCGCGAACACCGTGCCGGCGGGATCGAAGCCGATCGCCTCGAAGCGCTGGCTCTCATTGTTTGCGGTGATCGGCTTCGGCGGATCGAAAGTTCGCCCGCCATCGGTCGAGCGCGAGGTCAGCACCTGGCCGTTGAAGGCCTGATCGCGAAAGATCGAGAACGCCAGCGCGATGTCTCCCCTGGCGTCGATCGCAAGCTTCGGGCGCGCATCCGGGCCCCAATCCAAATTGAGCCGGTCCCGCGTCACCTGCGCCGGCGCGGAAAAGCTCCTGCCCTGATCCTTCGAGCTGGCGACGGAAATCTGACCTCCGGCCATCCAGGCCAGCCACAGCGTCCCGTCCGGCGCGAACGCCGGAGTGACCTTGCTCGCGCAACGCAGTCCGGTTTCCTCGCACGCCGCTTCCGAGGCGTGCTGGTGACTCATCTGCGCCCTGGCCGGATCGGGCGAGATCCCGAGCAGCAGCATCGCCAGCGCGATCCGAACGGCAGGTTTGCGAGACGTCATCGATGCGCCCCTCATTTGAACGCGATCTTCATGCCCGCGACAAACGCCCGCGGCGATCCGGCATAGATCGAGCCGGTGGTGTTCGCCAGTATGCTCGCGGGATTTTGAACGCCCGCCGCCGTCACCGAGTTGGCGATATTGTTCGCGGAGGCGATGTAGGTTCGGTCGAACACATTCCGCACCTCGAGATACAGATTCAGCGACTTGAAATAGTCGGAGATCAGACCTGTCGTGTAGTGAACGTTGAGATTGACCAGTTCGTAACCCGGCGCCCGCAGCAGATTGGCGTTGTCCATGTAGAAGCCATCCTTCCACTGGACTTCGACGAACCCGCCGAGTCCCTGGAACGGCCCGGACATTTGGTCGTAGCCCAAACGCGTCGTCAGCTCATTTGGCGAAATGCCGGGAATCTTGTTGCCGACCCGATTGAATGTGAAGCCGCTGATGCTTTCCGTGTAGTCGGTATATACCTCGTCCAGATAGGTGTAGGCCGCCGTGAACTGCCATCCCTGATAAAAGGCCCATTGGGCGGCAAGTTCGACGCCGCGATGCTCCGAGCGCGGTGCATTGAAGGTGTATGTAACGCCCGCCACCGGCGTCGCCTGAGAAACAAGCTCATTGTTGAAGAACTCGTAGAAGGCGGTGGCGCTGACCTTCACGCTCTTGTTGGGGGACCAGTCCGCGCCGAGGTCGTAGCCGAGGTTGGTCTGGGTCTTGAGCGACGTGTTGTTGCCCGATAACCCACTCGGCAGAACGAACAGATTGCTGACTTGCGGCGTACCGTAGCCGGTCGCCACGCGAGCGCGTAGCTGCCATTCATTGTCCGGCTTGTAGATCAGCGCGAACTCCGGCGCGGTATTGGTGAACACAGGCGCCGCTTTCGTCACGGTGGCTCCCACGATTGCGGGATTGTTGATGACCGGATAGGACAGCGCGGTGTTGACACCGTTCAGCGTGGTCGTTTCCCAGCCGATCCCGGCGATCGCCGTCACCGTCGGAATCAGCTTGATCTCTTCCCGCGCCCGGACGCCATAATTGGTTGTCGATTGATACAGGCTGCTCTGTGGCAGTCCGAGTGTCGCATTGCCCGCAGGCGAAACGTTCCAGGTCGTGCCGGTCGTCGTGAGGGTGTTGTACCAACCGCCGACCATCGTGGTCGAATCCATCCCAAGCAATTCGCCGCGCTTGGTCAAATCGCTCATGAAATTGTACGAAGGATAGTCACCCAGCGCGCTGGTCGATCCCGTCGGCTGATTGATGTTCCTGTCGTCGAACACGAACTGGTTGCGCCACGTCGTCGTGTTGTCGAAATCGTGCTCCCAGCGGCCGCCAACGATCGTCCGGCGGTCATCGCGGCCGAGGCCGGCTTGCACCGCAGTCTCGGTGGATTTGGTTCCGTTGAAGCCGTTGTTGAACAGGGAGACGGTTCCGCAGCCAGGTGCCGCCGTGGCGCCGGTCGCGCAGCCCTGCTGGAACGGGTTCTGGTAGAACTGGTTGAGCGACGAGCGGATCGGCAGGCGCGCCGTCAGATCGTTGTTGATCAGCTTGAACGTGAAACGGTCGTCCGGCGTCGCCTGCAAGGTGCCGAGGAAGTTGACAGTCTGGGTATTGAACCAGCTGTTGCCGATATAGCCATCGCCGCGCGCGTCGCTGGCGAACAGCGAGCCCTCGAAATTGCCGACCTTCTTGCCGGCGGCCAGATAATTGTTGAGATAGCCGAAGCTGCCGCCGTCGACGCCGTATTCGACGCCGTCGATGGTCCCGCCCGGCCGGGTCCGGAAGTTCAAGGCGCCGCCGGTCGCGTAATTGCCATACAGCGCCGACGATGGCCCGCGGACCACGTCGATCGCGCCATAGGCATGCGGATCGATCAGGTCGCTGCGCGACAGGCCGTCGGGCTGGGTGACCGGGAACCCGTCGTCGAAGATGACGAGGTTGCGGATGCCGAAGCCGTTGCGGGCGTTCGAGCCGCGGATCGAGATCCCGAAGTCACGCGGGCCGTTGCCCTGCTTGATCGAGATGCCCGGGCTGTCGCGCAGCACGTCGGCGACCGAAAACGACGGTCGGTTGTCGAACTGGCTGCGGTCGATGGTGGTCTGGGTCTGGCCGGCTGGCGCCCGGTTCAAACCATCCCGCGCCGCCCCGGCCGTTTCCCCCGGCTTGGCGCCGCCGGCCGCAGCCACCGCGGGCGCGGCTCGCGGCTTGGGCGGCCGCCGGACCGATGCGGTACGCGCGTGCGGCCCGGCCGCGACGCGCTTGGCACGCGCCGCCGGCTGCGGTGCCTCGACCGTGACTGACGGCAGCGCGGTCTGGGCCTTTGCCCAACAATTAATCGTGGAAAGGGCCGCGCCCAGCATCAGCGCGCTTGCCCCACCCCGTGGGTGAAACCGAAACATGGAAGAATCCTGACACCGGCCCCTTCGGCCGGCCTGCTCAAGGGCACTCGCCGGCGCGAGACACGCACCGGCAGCGGCTACTCGTCAGGAAAAAGTCGGCGGCGCGCGCGCTTGCGCGGCGAGACCTGCCCGCGAACCATCGAATTCGCTGGCGAAATCGAGCCAAGCGATGCGACTCGGGACACGTTCAATGGCGCGGGCCGCCACTTCGGGATGATCGACGGGCGCACCGGTTTGCAGCACGCTGCACGTCGGGCAACAGTCATGAACGCCATGACCGGTCTGGTCGTCCTGCCCGGCTCCGCCATTGCCATGGCAAATCGTGGCGGCCGCGAGCGGATCCGACATGGCAAGGCTCGCCGCCCAGCAGGCCCCGATCGGCGCGAAAATCTGCACCAGCAGGGCAACCAGGACTATGGGCAGAAAATTCTTCAGCCGCCGGCGCATTGCAAAACCCATCCGGGAGGGAACTAACCACCATGGGCGTCGGAAGTCGAGATCGGCAACGCTGCCGGTTTCTTCCCCACCGACGGAATCGGCGCGGCGTGGCAGTTGCGTCACGGCGCTTTGCCAATGGCCGTATCCCATTACTCTGCCACGTGTTTTGAAGCAGACGTCGCAACCGACGGTGGCGCCATCCCAATCATTTCGCAAACTGCTCGAAATTTGAACATTCGTTGCCGAAAATGATGACAAGCTTGGAAAGATGGTCTACCAATTCGGGCTCAGGCCAGCCGCGAGGTGTGTCCTGGTGGTCCAAGTCTCGGGAGGAGCCCGACGCGCACAAGCAGCGTCACCCCATTAATCAAGATCAAATCTAATTCTTGGGGCAAATAGGGTCGACACAATTTTTGGAGCAGGGCTTGGCGCCCTGCTCTTTTTTTATGTGATGATCTTTTATGTGATGATCGCATCGAGCAATGACCTCATCATCGAATCCTATCGAGCACAGTTTCGAACTCGCAGCCGCGCGTTGTGATGATCTGACGCCGATCGTCTATCGGCGCCTGTTTCGCGAACATCCCGAAGCGCAGGCGATGTTTCGCACCGACGGCAGTGAGCCGGTGAAGGGCGCGATGCTCGCGCTGACCATCGAGGCAATCCTCGATTTCGTCGGCGAACGCAGCGGACGTTTCCGCCTGATCGAGTGCGAAGTGTCGTCGCACGATGCCTACGGCACGTCGCGCGAACTCTTTCTCGCCTTCTTCGCCGTAATCGCGGACAGCTTGCGCGAAATTCTCGGCGAGCAATGGTCCGCGGAGATCGATGCTGCGTGGCACAAGGCGCTCGCCGACATCGACGCCGTCGTGCTGCAGCAGACACATCTCGTGGACAAGAGAGCGTAGCGCCCCCGTTCCGATTGTGACACACTCGCTTTATCCGCGGCGCGTGCAACTGACGCCGACGGTCAGAAAAAACATGAGGGAGCAAGCAATGCCAAGGACCGACAAGGGGATGGACAAGGCGTCGACGACGCGGCGCGACCTTCTGCAATTGGCAGCGGCAGGTGGAGCAGCAGCCGGCCTGCTCGGCGGAATGGGCCTGACCACGTCCGCGCTCGCAGCCGAGATGGGACGCTCGGAAAAGCCGCTGAAAGCCGCATTCTCCAACGCCGGATTGCAGGCGACGTGGTGCGCGCAGGGCAAACAGGCCGCCGAGTTCTGGGGCAAGCTGTTCAACGTCGAGGTCACCTGGTTCGACGGCCAGCTCGATGCGGTGAAGCAGCGCGCCGCGATCGACAACATGGCCTCGCAGAAATGGGACTTCGTCGCGATCCAGGCGTTCGGCATCGGTACGCTGACCCAGCCGGTGCAGAAGATGATCGACGCCGGCACGCCCGTCATCGACATGGACACGCTGATCGCGCCGCTCGATCAGATCAACGTCCATTCGTTCCTCGCGCCCGACAACGAGTTCATGGGCGCATCGGTGACGCAGGCGCTGTGCAACGCGATCGGCGGCAAGGGCAAGGTCATCATGACCCAGGGCGCGCTCGGCCACACCGGCGCGCAGGGCCGCGCCAAGGGTTTCAACTCGGTGGTGAAGCAGTTCCCGAACATCGAGGTGCTGGACACCCAGCCCGCCGACTGGGACGTCTCCAAGACCGCCCGGCTCTGGGAAACCTACCTGACGAAATATCAGCAGATCGACGCCGCGTTCTTCCACAATGACGACATGGCGCTCGCCGCCTACAACATCATGAAGGCACGCAACCGCACCAACATCCTGATCGGCGGCGTCGACGCCATGCCGCCGGCGATCCAGGCAGTCAGCGAAGGCCGCATGTTCGCAACCGTCCGCAACCCGTCCTGCCGCATCCATGGCGGCGCGATCGTCGCGGGCGTCGCTGCCGTGGTCGGCGGCGAGAAGAGCGGCCAGGGCATTCCGAAGAACGTCGTGACCGACGGTCCCGTCGTGACCAAGACCAACGCCCCCGGCATGCAGTGGATGGAGGATCACTTCCTGATCTGAGCGGGCCGCATGTCGCAGGGACGCTCCCCGATCCTCGAGTTGAACCAGATCACGAAGGCCTTCGGCGGTGTCGAAGCCCTTCGTGGGGTCGACTTCGCGCTTCACGCCGGCGAGATCCATGGTCTCGTCGGCGAGAACGGCGCCGGCAAGAGCACGCTGATGAAGATCATCGCCGGCGTGCATCCGGAGTTCTCCGGCCGCTTCATGCTCGACGGCAAGGAGACCCGCTTCCGCTCCACCCGCGACGCCCATGCCGCCGGCATCGGCATGGTGCATCAGGAGCTCAGCGTCGCGCCTGACCTGACCGTCGCAGAGAACGTCTTTCTCGGCAACCAGCCGACCAACCGCCTCGGCTTCGTGCAATGGCGGCGGATGGCGCGCGAGGCCGGCGAGCAGCTATCGCGATTTGGCATCGACGTCGATCCGATGACCCGGCTCGGCGACCTGCCGATCGGCTTGCAGCAATTGATCGAGATCGCCCGCGTGCTGTTCTCGGGCGCACGCATCATCATCCTCGACGAGCCGACCTCCGCGCTCTCCCCGCCCGAGGTCGAACGCCTGTTCGCAACGCTGCACAAGCTGCGCGACCAAGGCACCAGCATCGTCTTCATCTCGCATTTCATCGAAGACATCCTGCGGGTCTCCGACGTGGTGACCGTGTTCCGCAACGGGCGGAAGATCGCCGAGACGGCGTCCGCGGACACCACCAAGGGCGCGCTGATCGAGGCCATGATCGGCCGCGGCGGCGCGGCGCTGGAGCACAGCTACACCGACGACCTGATGCTGCCGCAATCGGGCGGCGGCGCGGCAGTGCTGAAGGTCGATCAGCTCTCGCTCCGCCGCAGCCTGCAAGACGTCTCGTTCGAAGCCCGTTCCGGCGAAGTGCTCGGCATCTACGGCTTCATGGGCTGCGGGCAATTGGAGCTGTCGCGGATCCTGTTCGGCAAGCTCAAGCCGGATGGCGGCACGCTCGCGGTCGACGGCGCCGTCAAGACATTCCGCAGCACCGCGGCAGCGCGCCGCGCCGGCGTTGCACTGGTACCCGAGAGCCGCCGCGCCATGCTGTTCCACCAGGAGCCGGTGTTCAAGAACATCTCGATCAGCATCCTCGATCGCATTTCGTCCCTGCTGCTCAAGCCGGTGCGCGAGCGCGCCATCGCCCAGCATCAGGTCGAGCAATTGCAGATCAGGCCGCCGGTGGTCGGCCTCGATCTCGGCATGCTTTCCGGCGGCAACCAGCAGAAGGTGGCGCTGGCGAAATGGCTGACCTACCCGCCGCGCCTGCTGGTGCTGTGCGAGCCGACCCGCGGCATGGATGTCGGCGCCAAGAACGACGTGATCAACATCGTGCGCGACCTGCGCGCCAAGGGACTGGCGATCATCGTGTTGTCGACCGAGCCGGAGACGGTGCTGTCGCTGGCCGACCGGATCCTGGTGCTCAAGCGCGGCGCGGTGGTGCGCGAATTCGCCGGCGAAGCGGTCAGCAAGGATCGCTTGCTGGAGGCCGCGTAATGGAGATCTATGATGACGAGCAGTGACGGCGCGACGGCGCGAGCGGATCACCAGCGGCCGCGTGGACTGGCGCCCTTCCTGCGCTCGCAGATGCGCAACATCGCGCCGTTCCTGACGCTGATCTTCCTCAGCGCCTTCTTCGCGATCGCAAGCCCGTCGTTTGCGACCATCGACAATCTCGGCAATATCCTCACGCAAGTGTCGGTCACCGGCATCATCGCGGTCGGCCTGACCTTCGTGATCCTGTGCGCCGAGATCGACCTGTCGATCGCCAGCATCGCCAACGTCACCGGCATCGCGGTGGCGTACTTCACGTTGCAGGAATCCTACGTCAACATCGCCAACGTCCCGATGCCGGGTTTTGCCGCGATCCTGCTGGCGCTGGCGCTGTGCGCGCTGCTCGGCCTCGTCAACGCGTTGGGGCTGACCGTGATCGGCATCCCCTCCTTCATCATGACGCTCGCCATGATGCAGATCGCGGCCGGCGTCTCGGCACTGCTGGTGCGCGGCCAGATCGCCTACAAAGTGCCGCCGCTGATCACGACGCTCGGCTCGGGCTCGATCGGCGGCATCCCCTGGATCGTGATCGTGGCCGCGGTGATGCTGCTCGGCGGTCATCTGGTGCTGACCTACACGCGGTTCGGCCGCTACGTCTACATGGTCGGCGGCAATCGCGAGGCCGCGGAATTTGCCGGCCTCAACGTCAAGCTGATCCTCGGCAGCGTGATGGTGATCTCGGCGGTTTGCTCGGGGATCGGCGGCATGCTCGGTGTCGCCCATTTCGGCAGCGCACAGCAGAACGAGTTCGACACCTATCTGCTGGATTCGATCGCAGCCGTGGTGGTCGGCGGCACCAGCCTGTTCGGCGGCCGCGGCGGCATCGGTAACACCATCGTCGGCCTGTTCGTGCTCGGCGTGCTCAACAACGGCCTCGACCACGTCAACATCGACAGCTTCCTGAAGATCCTGATCCGCGGCCTGATCCTGCTCGCCGCGCTGATCATCAACGTCTATGCGCAGCGGCTGCGGGAGCAGACGGCGGAGTAGATTGAGTGAGATGAGCGCGCTGCTTCCCATTCGTCGTCCCGGCGAAGGCCGGGACCCATAACCACAGAGTCGAGTTGAAGGGCAGGCTGTGGCCCCAGCGTCGCACGACAATTCGCTTTGGTGGCAATGGGTCCCGGCCTTCGCCGGGACGACACTGAAATTCTTGGACGGTCTGTGAGTCACACATCCGCATTCCCGCGGCATGATCTGTCCGGGCTTTACCTTTCGTTCCGCGCTCTCAAGGCAGATTCACCTCGCGAAATCCGGCTGCCAATTGCGCAGCTCGCGTGCGGCATAGGTCACCGTGCCGATCGTGGTGAACGCCCCGGTCTCCAGCATCATCCTGCGTGCGAGCTTGAGGCTCCTCGCCTCGCAGACAGCGCGCTGCTTCTCGTCGGCAATCCACTCGAAATCGATATTGTGTGCGAGGCCGAGGATGCGCCGGATGGTCTTGGCTGCGGCGAAGCCGACCGTGTCCTGGAACAGCCGCGCCATGTAGGCCTGCCGCTCCGCCTCCAGCCGGGCAGCACCCGCCTCGCCGGCGAACAGCGACACCGGATAGCCGTCGCCCTTGGCTTCGCTGCGCCACAGCGCGAGAAACTTTCGCGAGAACTCGCTCCAGACACCCTCGATCGTCTCCAGCAGCCAGGCCTCGAACGACGCTCGCTCGCCCGGCGTCCGTTCGTGCCCGGCCGAGGCCAGATAGGCCATCAGGAGATTGCTGATCACGGCGCCGATGTCGAAGCCCATCGGGCCATAGAAGGCGAATTCGGGATCGATCACCCTGGTCTCGGTTTCGGTGACCATGATCGAGCCGGTATGCAGATCGCCATGCAGCAGCGCCTCGGGGCTCGCCATGAATTTCAGCTTGAGCCTGGAGACCGCGACATGCAGGTCGAGGTCGTCGCGGAACGCGGCCGCGGTCGCATCGAGATACGGCGCGGTCCAGCGGTTCTGCTCGGCGACGCGGTAGGGATCGGTGAAGATCAGGTCTTCGGTGATCTTGCAGAGCGCATGGTTGCCGGCGAAGGCCGCGATGCCGTCCTTCTTCTGCGCGGCCGACAGCGCAAGATCGGACGAGAAGAACAGCGTCTGCGCCAGGAAGGTCGAGATATCGTCGACGAAGCGCGGATACCGCGTCGCCCCGATCAGCCCCTTGCGCATGATGATGTGCGGCTCGAGCAACTGCATCGCGGTGAGCGCGAGCGGCTCGTCATGGTGCAGCACCGCCGGCACGAGCTCGGGCACCAGCCGCGCCTGCCGCACCAGCGCCAGATGCTCGTAATGCGCGCGCGACAGCGGCAGCGGCCAGCTCTCGCCGACCAGCCGCACATAGGGCAGCGCCTGCTTGACGGCGATGCCGCCGGTGCTGCCCTTGACGATGAAGACGAGGTTGAGGTTGCCGTCGCCGACCTCGCTGATCGACCAGTCGGCAGGCCGGCCGCCAAGCTGGGCGACGATGGCTGGAAGGCCCGCAAGATAGTCCCGCAGATCGGCCTCGCGCAGGATTCGATAGTCGCTCTGCCCGGAGCCTGGTTGGGCCTGCAGGTTCATCGTCGTCTCCTCCGGCGGTTGGCGAGACGAGGTTGATCCCCGCTCCCGCTATCGGGCCTTTGCGGCCTCTTCTGCGTCAGTTGTGAAACTCCGGCATCCCCATCAGCCGCGAGAGCCGGTCGACCGAGAGATAGCCGGCATAATAGGCCCACATCCCGATCGTGAAGAATACGGCCGACAGCACCGTGGTCCACAGCAGCTTGCGGCCCATCCGCGCCAGGATCGGCGCACCGGGATCGGTGCCGGGCGCGCCGACATTGTCCTCGTGCTGGCTGCGAATGCCGAACGGCAGCGTCAGGAACAGCACGAGCCACCACAGGACGAAGTAAATCGCGAACCCCGTGGAGATCTGGTACGCCGAGATCTGAAAGCCCATGACCTCAAGCCTGTTCGATCTCGACCAAGGCGCCGGAAAAATCCTTGGGGTGGAAGAACAGCACCGGCTTGCCATGCGCGCCGATCTTCGGCTGGCCGTCGCCGAGCACTCGTGCCCCCTCGGCGATCATCCGGTCGCGCGCCGCGATGATGTCGGGCACGTCGTAGCAGACGTGGTGGATGCCGCCATCGGCATTGCGCTCGACGAATTTGGCGATCGGCGACGCCTCGCCGAGCGGTTCGATGAATTCGATCTTGGTGTTCGGCAGCGTCACGAACACCGTGATCACGCCGTGTTCCGGCAGCGGCACGGCATCGGAGATCTCGGCATTGAAGGCGGTGCCGTAGATCTTCGCGGCCTGCTTTGCGTCCTTGACCGCGATCGCGACGTGATTGAGCCGGCCCAGCATGCTTCTCTCCCTCTAATTGGGCATGACCTTTCCGGAAAATCGCTTCGCGCTATTCCGGATCATGCCTCAGCTCCGCGTCAGACCGTCAGAACGTGCACGACGCAGATCGGCTTCTTGCCCCACTGCTCGCTCAGCGCGGAACGGACCGCGCGGCGCACCGATTCACCCAGCGCATCCGGATCGCGCCGCCGCGGCTTCGGCAGGCCCTCGATCGTCGATACCACCACATCGAAGACAATGTCGTCGAGCAGCTCGCCCGCGGCATTGTTCTCCGGCATGCCGACGAGATCAACCTCGGGATCGTCGGCCATCTCGCCCTGCGCGGTCATCGCGATGGCGACGAAGGCGCAGCCGGCAAAGCCCATCCGCCGCCGCTCGACCACGGCACGCGACTTGGCATCCTCCAGGATGGTTCCATCCTTGTAGAGGCGGCCCGCGGGCACTTCGCCGATGATGCCGGGGTCGCCCGGCCCGAGCTTGATCAGGTCGCCGTTGCGGCAGGTCAAGACCTTGGGGACGCCCGCGGCGCGCGCCAGCTTGGCGTGTTCGGCAAGGTGCAGCGCCTCGCCATGGACGGGGATCAGGAGCTGCGGCCGGACCCAGGAGATCATGTCGCGCAATTCGTCGCGGCGCGGATGGCCGGAGACATGCACCAGATGCTCGCGATCGGTGATGATTTCGACGCCCTGCGTCACCAGCCCGTTGATGATGCCGCCGACCGCCTTCTCGTTGCCCGGAATGGTGCGCGAGGAGAAGATCACGGTGTCGCCCTTGTTCAGCGTCACCTGCGGATGATCGTTGTTGGCGATCCGCGCCAGCGCGGCGCGCGGTTCGCCCTGGCTGCCGGTGCACAGCGCCAGCACCTTGTCGGCCGGGAAGTGGCCGTAATAGTCGGGGCTGCGGAACTTATGCGAGGCATCGAGATAGCCGCACTCGCGCGCCACCTGCACCACGCGCTCCATCGCGCGGCCGACCACCACGACCTCGCGATCGGCGGCGTTGGCGGCGTCGACCACCGCCCGCACGCGGGCGACGTTGGAGGCAAAGGTGGTGACCGCGACCCGGCCCTTGGCCGCCTTGACCAGCTTCTTGATGGTGGCCGCGACCTCGGTCTCCGACGGCGAGCGCCCGTCGCGCACCGCGTTGGTGGAATCGCCGACCAGCGCCAGCACCCCCTCGTCGCCGAGCTCGCGCAGCCGCCGCTCGTCGGTCGGCAGGCCGATCACCGGGGTCGGATCGATCTTCCAGTCGCCGGTGTGCAGCACGGTGCCGACGTCGGTTTTGATCGCGAGCGCATGCGATTCCGGAATCGAATGCGCGACCGGGATGAACTCGACATTGAACGGACCGATATCGACCCGGCCGCCCGACGGGATCACGGTGATCGGGATCTTCGGCGGATTGCGCTCGGCGGCGCATTTGGCCTCGAACAGCGCCGCAGAGAACTGCGTCGCGTAGATCTTGCAGCCGAGCCTCGGCCAGAGATCGATGATCGCGCCAAAATGATCCTCATGGGCGTGCGTCAGCACGAGGCCCATCAGATTGTGGCGTTCCTTCTCCAGGAAACGCACGTCCGGCATGATCAGGTCGATGCCCGGCAGATGCTCTTCGTCGCCGAAGGAGACGCCGAGATCGACCGCGAGGAACGAGCGCTGGTGGCGGTTGCCGAGGCCGTAGATCGACAGGTTCATGCCGATCTCGCCGACACCGCCGAGCGGGGCAAAGGTGAGTTCGTCGGGGCGCGCCATCAGTTAGCCCTCTTCGAGGCAGCGCTGCCGAAATAGACCTCGCCCGCCGCGACTGGAATACGCCTGCCTTCGGCCGTGCCCACGATCAGACAGCCGGTCTCGTCGATAGTTTCGAAGATGCCCTCGATCGTGGCCGTTCCCGTGTTGATCGCGACCTCGCCGCCAAGCCCGGCCGCGCGCTCGAGCCAGAGCCTGCGGATCTCGGCGAAACCGCGGCCATTGTCCCAGATGCCGCGGAACTCGACCCAGGCATCGGACAGCGCCATGAACAGCTCTTCCGCGCTGATCTGGACGCCGAGGTCGGCTAGCGATACAGCCGGTGTCGGTGTGCCCTCCGGCGCCGCGACGACATTGGTGCCGATGCCGACAACGACCGCGAGACGATCGCCGATGGTTTCGGCCTCCATATTGATGCCGACGAGCTTCGCGCCCCCTGCGAGTACGTCGTTCGGCCATTTCAGCGCGTATCTCGGGCGCTCGGAACCGAGGCGAAGCGCCGCCTCGACGCTGACGGCTGCGAGGGCGGCCTCCTCCGACAGCCCGGCGACGAAGCCGAGCGTCGCGGCAACCGCCGGCTGAACGTCCATCAATTCGAGAATGCTGCTGGCAAGGTTGCCACGCGGCGCGATCCAGACCCGCTGCCGCCGCCCGCGCCCCGCCGTCTGCTCCGACGTCACGAACCACATCGGCCCACGCTCGCCGGCGCGCGCGCGCAGCATCGCCTCGGCATTGGTCGAGCCGATCTGGTCGAAGGCGGCGAGCCTGTAGCCCGCCGTGATGGCTCGGGGTCCGAGCGTGAAGGTCATGTCGAACTTATGCGCATGATCGGTTCCGAAAGCCAGCGTCCTGTTTTCGGAATCATACGCTTTAGAACAATGACTTGGCCGCCGCCGAGGCCGCGCTGACCAGTGGGCCGGGATAGGCCCAGAAGAAGATCACGAACAGGCCGGCGACTGCGAGCACGGTGCGCAGCTCGAACCGCATTGGATCGAGCTTGCCGATCGGCTGGTCGAAATACATCACCTTGACGATCGACAGGTAGTAGAACGCGCCCACCACCGAGGTCAGCACGCCGATCACGGCGAGCGTGAACAGGTTGGCCTTGATTGCGGCGACGAACACGTACCATTTAGCGAAGAAGCCCGCGAGCGGCGGCACGCCGGCCAGCGAGAACAGCAGCATCGCGAAGATGAAGGCGAGCAGCGGGTTGGTGCGCGACAGGCCGGCGAAATCGCTGATCTTTTCCACCGCCTGGCCGTTGCGTTTCATCGCCAGGATGATCGAGAAGGTGCCGAGCGTCATCGCGACATAGATCGCGGCATAGATCAGCACGCCCTGGGCACCCTCGACCGTACCGGAAGCAAGCCCGACCAGCGCGAAGCCCATATGGCCGATCGAGGAATAGGCCATCAGCCGCTTGATATTGGTCTGGCCGATCGCCGCGAACGAGCCCAGCGCCATCGAGGCGATCGCCACGAACACCAGAATCTGCTGCCACTGGGTGACGATGCCCGGGAATGCGGTCAGCGTCGCGCGGGTGAACACCGCGAGCGCGGCGACCTTCGGGGCGGAGGCGAAGAACGCCGTCACCGGCGTCGGCGCGCCCTCATAGACGTCGGGCGTCCACATGTGGAACGGCACCGCCGAGACCTTGAAGCACAGGCCGGCGAGCAGGAACACCAGGCCGAACACGATGCCGATGCTGCCCGTCGTGGCGGCAGCCGCGATGCCGGCGAACGAGACCGTGCCGGTGAAGCCGTAGATCAGCGAGGCGCCGTAGAGCAGCATGCCCGAGGACAGCGCGCCGAGCACGAAATACTTCAGGCCGGCTTCGCTCGACTTGGCATTGTCGCGCGCGCTGGCGGCGACGACATAGAGCGCAAGGCTCATCAGCTCGAGGCCGAGATAGAGCGCGATCAGGTCGCCGGCCGAGATCAGCACCATCATGCCGAGCGTCGACAGCAGCACCAGGATCGAGAATTCGAAGGTGCGGGTCGACGGCTGGGACAGATACTCAGTCGACAGGATCAGCGTCGCCGCGGAGGCGATCAGCGCGAGGATCTTCAGGAAGCGGGCGAAGTCGTCGACGATGAAGCTGCCGCCGAAGGTCACGAGCTTGCCGGCCGGCAGCCAGAGCTCCAGCGCGCCGGTCACGACCAGCAGCACCACCGCGAGGGCGGTGATCAGCCGCGTCGTCCCCTGCCCGCGATAGGCCCCGATCATCAACAGCACCATCGCGCCGACCGCGAGCACCAGCTCCGGCAGCACCGGCTGCAACTGATAACCTGCACTGGAAAAGCTCATGACGAGGGCCTTACTGGACGGTCAGCGCGGCTGCCTTCACGGCAGTCACGGCGGTTTGGTAATTGTTGACGAGCTGCT
Source organism: Bradyrhizobium sp. SK17 (assembly GCF_002831585.1). GTDB lineage: Bacteria > Pseudomonadota > Alphaproteobacteria > Rhizobiales > Xanthobacteraceae > Bradyrhizobium. The sequence continues at coordinate 5,635,992 of NZ_CP025113.1, forward strand.
GTACCGAGGCCGCCGACATGTCGAGCACCGGCTTGGGATAGACGCCGAACAGGATGGTCAGCGCGATCAGCGGGAACAGCGTCACGCATTCGCGGAAGGTGAGATCCTTGATCGACATCAAGGACGGCTTGACCAGCGCGCCGAACACCACCTTGCGATAGAGCCAGAGCGCGTAGCAGGCCGACAGGATGACGCCGGTGGTGGCGAAGAACGCCGTCGGCAGCGAGATCTTGAAGGTGCCGAGCAAGGTCATGAACTCGCCGACGAAGCCCGAGGTGCCGGGCAGACCGACATTGGCCATGGTGAACACCATGAAGGTCAGCGCGTAGAGCGGCATCCGGTTGACGAGGCCGCCATAGGCCGCGATTTCGCGGGTGTGCATGCGGTCGTAGACCACGCCGACGCAGAGGAACAGCGCGCCCGAGACGATGCCGTGCGAGATCATCTGGAACATGCCGCCGGCGACGCCCTGCGTGGTCACCGCGAAGATGCCCATGGTGACGAAGCCCATATGCGCGACCGAGGAGTAGGCGATCAGCTTCTTCATGTCCTCCTGCATCATCGCCACCAGCGAGGTGTAGATGATGGCGATGACCGACAGCACGAACACGAACGGCGCGAAGTCGTGGCTGGCCAACGGGAACATCGGCAGCGAGAAGCGCAGGAAGCCGTAGCCGCCCATCTTCAAGAGGATCGCGGCCAGGATCACCGAGCCTGCCGTGGGCGCCTCGACGTGCGCGTCCGGCAACCAGGTGTGCACCGGCCACATCGGCATCTTCACCGCGAACGAGGCGAAGAAGGCGAGCCACGCCCAGGTCTGCATCGAACGCGGCACCGCGGTGTGCATCAGGGTCGGGATGTCGGTGGTGCCGGCGTTCCAGTACAGCGCCATGATGGCGAGCAGCATCAGCACCGAGCCGAGGAACGTGTAGAGGAAGAACTTGAACGACGCATAGACCCGGCGCGGGCCGCCCCAGACGCCGATGATCAGGAACATCGGGATCAGGCCGCCCTCGAAGAACAAATAGAACAGCACGAGATCGAGCGCCGAGAAGGTGCCGATCATCAGCGTTTCCAGGATCAGGAACGCCATCATGTATTCGCCGACGCGCTGCGTCACCGACTTCCAGCTCGCGATGATGCAGAGCGGCATGATCGCGGTGGTCAGGATGATCAGGGGCAGCGAGATGCCGTCGACACCCATATGGTAGGTGATGCCGGTGGCGAGCCAGGAGGCCTTCTCGACGAACTGGAAGTCGGTCTGCGCGGGATCGAAGCGCGACACCAGGATCAGCGACACCGCGAAGGTGATCAGCGTGGTCCACAGTGAAATCCAGCGCGCCGTGCGGCTGGCGGTCTCGTCACCGCCCCGCGCCAGCAGATAGACCAGGATCGCACCGACCGCCGGCAGGAAGGTCGTGACCGAAAGGATGGGCCAGGTTGTCATTTACTGGCCTCCCAAGCCGAACATGAACCAGGTGATCAATCCGGCCGCCCCGATCAGCATCGCGAACGCGTAGTGATAGAGGTAGCCGGTCTGCAATTTCACGACATTGCGGGTGACGTCGAGCACGCGGGCCGAGACGCCGTCCGGACCGAAGCCGTCGATGATGAAGCCGTCGCCCTTCTTCCAGAGCGTATAGCCGAGCCACTTCGCCGGACGCACGAAGATCCAGTCGTACAGCTCGTCGAAGTACCATTTGTTGAGCAGGAACTGGTACAGCATCGGCTGCTGCTCGGCGAGTTCGACCGGCAGATACGGCCGGCGGATGTAGAACATGTAGGAGAGGAACAGGCCGAGCACCATCATCACGGTGGGCAGCGGCGCGAGCCAGCTCGGGATATGCTCCATGTCCTCGAGGATATGCGGGTTCATCTTGACGGATTCGCGGAAGAACTCCTCCACGCCGTGCGGGCTGGCGAACAGCTCCTTGAACGGCAGACCCGCGAGGATCGAGCCGGCGGCAAGTATGCCGATCGGCACCAGCATCCAGACCGGGCTCTCATGCGCGGCCTCGTAGTGCTTCTGGTCGTGCGGCTCGCCGAAGAAGGTCTTGAAGATCAGACGCCAGGAGTAGAACGAGGTCAGGCCGGCGGCCACGATCGTCAACAGATAGGCGTAGACCGCGAACGGGTTATGCGACGCATAGGCCGCCTCGATGATCGCGTCCTTGGAGAAGTAGCCGGCGAACAGCGGGAAGCCGGTCAGCGCCAGGGTGCCGATGCACATCACCGCGAAGGTGTACGGGATCTTGCGCCACAGGCCGCCCATGTTGCGGATGTCCTGCTCGTGGTGCATCGCGTAGATCACCGAGCCGGAGCCCAAGAACAGCAGCGCCTTGAAGAAAGCGTGCGTGAACAGATGGAACATGCCGACCGAATAGGCCCCTGCTCCCATCGCCACGAACATGTAGCCGAGCTGCGAACAGGTCGAATAGGCGACGATGCGCTTGATGTCGTTCTGCACCAGGCCGATCGTGGCGGCGAAGAACGCCGTGGTCGCGCCGAAGAACATCACCACCGCCTGCGCGGTCGGCGACAGTTCGAACAGCGGCGACAGCCGGGCCACCATGAAGACGCCCGCGGTCACCATGGTCGCGGCATGGATCAGCGCCGACACCGGGGTCGGGCCTTCCATCGCGTCCGGCAACCAGGTGTGCAGCAGGAACTGGGCCGACTTGCCCATCGCGCCCATGAACAGGAACAGGCAGGTCAGGGTCAGCGCGTCGACCTGATGGCCGAAGAAGTTGATGGTCTTGCCGGTCAGGCCCGGCGCGGCGTGGAAGATGGTCTCGAAATCGGTCGAGCCGACCAGCGCGAAGATCGCGAAGATGCCGAGCGCGAAGCCGAAGTCGCCGACCCGGTTGACCACGAAGGCCTTGATGGCGGCGGCATTGGCCGACGGCTTCTGGTACCAGAACCCGATCAAGAGATAGCTCGCGAGGCCGACGCCCTCCCAGCCGAAGAACAGCTGCACGAGGTTGTCGGAGGTCACCAGCATCAGCATCGCGAAGGTGAACAGCGAGAGATAGCCGAAGAAGCGCGGCCGGTTCGGATCCTCGTCCATGTAGCCGATGGAGTAGAGGTGGACGAGCGCGGACACGGTGTTGACCACGACCAGCATCACGGCGGTCAGGGTGTCGACCCGCAGCGTCCAGGCCACCTGAAGGTCGCCGGAGGTGATCCAGGGCAGCAGCACGACGCGGGCGTCATGGTGCATGAAGCCGACATCGACCAGCGTCATCCAGGACAACGCCGCCGAGACGAACAACAGGCCGGTGGTGATCAGCTCAGCCAGCCGCGATCCCGCCGCCGGCGGCTCGGAGACGTGGTGGTCGTCGTGGCCATGGTCGTCATGGCCGTGATCATCATGGGCCGCCGAGGAGTGAGCGTCGGCAGCATGGGCGTCGCCATGCGCGTCGTCATGATGATCGACGGTGTCGCCGCTCGGACAGCGCGCGTGCGCTCCCGTCAGCGCAATGATGCCTGCGAGAATGGCTCCCAGCAGAGGCAGGAAGACGATTGCCTGTATCATCGCACGATTCCCTTGCGCATGATCTCGCCGGAAAACCGGCTCCCACTTTTCCGGATCATGCGCGCCTAGCCCTTCATCAGATTGACGTCTTCAACCGCGATCGAACCGCGGTTGCGGAAATACACCACCAGCACGGCGAGGCCGATCGCGGCCTCGGCGGCCGCCACCGTCAGCACCAGCAGCGCGAACACCTGGCCGACGATGTCGCCGAGGAAGGTCGAGAACGCCACCAGGTTGATGTTGACCGAGAGCAGGATCAGCTCGATCGACATCAGGATCACGATGATGTTCTTGCGGTTGAGGAAGATGCCGAGGATCCCGAGCGTGAACAGGATCGCGGCGACCGCGAGGTAATGTCCGAGCCCGATGGTCATTTCACCCACTCCGCCGCGTCGGCATCCTGCAGGCCCTGCCCCGACGCCACCTTGCGCATCGCCATCGCCATTTCGGGCGTGCGCGCGTTCTGCACGTTGATGCTCTGCCGCTTGACGTTGGCCTTGTGGCGCAGCGTCAGCACGATGGCGCCGATCATCGCGACCAGCAGCACCATGCCGGCGAGCTGGAAGTAATGGATGTACTTCGTGTAGAGCACGAGACCGAGCGCCTCGGTGTTGGTGACGTTGGTCGGGATCGCCGCGGTGATGGTCTTGGTCACCGTCGGATTGATCACCCAGGCGCCGACCACCAGCAGCAGCTCGAACAGGAAGATGCCGCCGATCACGATGCCGATCGGCAGATACTGGATGAAGCCCTCGCGCAGCTCGACGAAATCGACGTCGAGCATCATGATCACGAACAGGAACAGCACCGCGACCGCGCCGACATAGACCACGATCAGCATCATCCCGAGGAACTCGGCGCCCATCAGGATGAACAGCCCGGCCGCGTTGACGAAGGCCAGGATCAGGAACAGCACGGAGTGCACGGGATTGCGCGAGACAATCACCATGACCGCCGAGGCCACGCAAACCGCGGCAAACAGATAGAAGAACAACGCCGGAAGGATCATGCCCTCACCTCACCGGTACGGCGCGTCGAGCGCGATCGACTTCGCAATCTCGCGCTCCCAGCGGTCGCCATTGGCGAGCAGCTTGGCCTTGTCATAGTACAGTTCCTCGCGGGTCTCGGTCGCGAACTCGAAATTCGGTCCCTCGACGATGGCGTCGACCGGGCATGCCTCCTGGCAGAGGCCGCAATAGATGCACTTCACCATGTCGATGTCGTAGCGCACCGTGCGGCGGGTGCCGTCGTTGCGGCGCGGGCCGGCCTCGATGGTGATCGCCTGTGCCGGGCAGATCGCCTCGCACAGCTTGCACGCGATGCAGCGCTCTTCGCCGTTCGGATAGCGGCGCAGCGCGTGCTCGCCGCGGAAGCGCGGCGAGATCGGCCCCTTCTCGAACGGGTAGTTCAGCGTCGGCTTCGGCTGGAAGAAATAGCGCATCGCCAGGAAGAACGCCGAGACGAATTCCGAGAGCAGGAGCGAGCGGGCTGTTGCGTTGACATTGACACTCATGACGGCCTCACTTCGGCGCGATGCCGGCGAATTGCAGCACGCCGGCCACGATCACCACCATCGCCAGCGACAGCGGCAGGAACACCTTCCAGCCGAGCCGCATCAGTTGATCGTAGCGGTAGCGTGGCACGATCGCCTTCGCCATCGCGAACATGAAGAACATGAAGAACACCTTGAGCGCGAACCAGACGATGCCCGGGATCCAGGTGAACGGCGGCAGGTTGACCGGCGGCAGCCAGCCGCCCAGGAACAGGATCGACGCCAGCGCGCACATCGTGGTGATCGCGACATACTCGCCGAGCATGAACAGCAGATACGGGGTCGAGCCGTATTCGGTCATGAAGCCGGCGACCAGCTCGGACTCGGCCTCCACCAGGTCGAACGGCGGACGGTTGGTTTCCGCCAGCGCCGAGACGTAGAACACCACGAACATCGGGAACAGCGGCCACACATACCAGTTCAGGATGGTGAGCTGCGGCAGGCCGATCAAATGCGCCAGACCGCGGGTGTTCTGCGCCTCGACCACGGCCGACAGGTTCAGCGAACCGACGCAGAGCAGCACCGTGATGATCACGAAGCCGATCGAGACTTCATAGGACACCATCTGCGCCGCCGAGCGCAGCGCGGCCAGGAACGGGTACTTCGAGTTCGACGACCAGCCGGCCATGATGATGCCGTAGATCGACAGCGACGAGATCGCGAAGATGTAGAGAATGCCGACATTGATGTCGGAGATCACCCAGCCGAGATCGAACGGGATCACGGCCCAGGCGGCCAGCGCCAGGATACACGACACCAAGGGCGCCAACAAGAACACGCCCTTGTTGGAGCCCGCCGGGATCACCGGCTCCTTCAACACGAATTTCAGCAGGTCGGCGAAGGATTGCAGCAATCCGAACGGGCCGACCACGTTGGGACCGCGGCGGATCTGCACTGCGGCCCAGATCTTGCGGTCGGCGAGCAGGATGTAGGCGATCGCGATCAGCAGCACGACGAGCAGCAACAGGCTTTCCGCGACCATGATGATCAGCGGCCAGAGGAAGCCGGTCCAGAACGAGCTTGCGAAGAATTCAGCCATCAGGTCACGCTCACTCCGCTGCCGTCAGCATTCGGCCCGACGCCAGCCGCGAGCATTCTGCCATCACGGCAGAGGCCCGCGCGATCGGGTTGGTCAGATAGAAGTCCTCGACGGTCGGCTTGAACGCCGCCTTGTCGACGCTGCCGCCCTTGCCGGCCAGCGCCTTGACCTGGTCGGCCGTGCCGGCCTCGATCTGGTCGAGCCGCATCAGATGCGGATAGGTCTTGAACATCGCCTGCCGCAGCGCCTGCAACGAGTCGAACGGCAGCTTCTTGCCGAGCACGTCGGACAGCGCGCGGATGATCGCCCAGTCCTCGCGGGCCTCGCCCGGCGGGAACGCGGCACGGTTGGCGATCTGCGCCCGGCCCTCGGTGTTGACGTAGATCCCGGACTTCTCGGTGTAGGCCGCGCCCGGCAGGATGACGTCGGCGCGGTGCGCGCCCTGGTCGCCATGGGTGCCGACGTAGACGACGAAGGTACCGTCCGGCACCTTGATCTCGTCGGCGCCGAGCAGGAACAGCACGTCGAGCGTGCCGAAGGTGGTCATCTGCGCGGTGGTCAGGCCGCCGGCCGAAGGCGAAAAGCCGATATCGAGCGCGCCGGCACGGGAGGCGGTGTCCTGCAAGACGGCAAAGCCGTTCCAGCCGTCCTTCAGCGCGCCGACATCGACCGCGAGCTTGGCGGCCTGCGCCAGCACCGCCGCGCCGTCATGCCTGGTGTAGGCACCGGGGCCGACCAGGATGATCGGGTGCTGCGCATTCTTCAGCACGTCGGCAAACGAGTGCTTGCCGGCCGCAAGATCAGCCAGCGTGTCGGTGCCTGCGCCGAGATAGTCGTGGTCGTAGGTGAAATCGGACTTCGCGCCGATCATGCCGACCTTGAGGCCGCCGGCGCGCCAGCGCTTGCGGATCCGCGCGTTCAGCACCGCGGCTTCCTTGCGCGGATGCGAGCCGATGATCAGGATGGCGTCGGCCTGATCGATGCCGGCGATGGTCGGGTTGAAGATGTAGGAGCCGCGGCCGGCCTTGGCGTCGAATGCGTCGCCGCCCTGCACCGCCAGATTGACCGAGCCGAACGCAGCCAGCAGCTCCTTCAGCGCGTACATTTCATCGACCGCGGCGAGATCGCCCGCGATCGCGCCGATCCGCTTGCCGTCGGTGCGGCCGGCCTTGGCGGCGATGGCGGCGAAAGCCTCCTGCCAGGTCGCCGGCCGGAGCTGGCCGTTCTCGCGCACATAGGGACGATCGAGCCGCTGGGTGCGCAGGCCGTCGACGATGTGGCGGGTCTTGTCGGAGATCCACTCCTCGTTCACGGCCTCGTTGATGCGCGGCAGGATGCGCATCACCTCGCGGCCGCGGGTGTCGACGCGGATCGCGGAGCCGACGCCGTCCATGACGTCGACCGATTGGGTCTTGCCGAGCTCCCAGGGCCGCGCCGCGAACGCATAGGGCTTCGAGGTCAGCGCGCCCACCGGGCAGATGTCGACCAGGTTGCCCTGCAACTCCGAGCTCAGCGCGTGCTCGAGATAGGTGGTGATCTCCATGTCCTCGCCGCGGCCGGTCGCACCCATTTCCGGGGCGCCGCAGACTTCGGCGGAGAAGCGGACGCAGCGCGTACACTGGATGCAGCGGTTCATCGAGGTCTTGACCAGCGCGCCGAGATATTTGTCCTCGACCGCGCGCTTGTTCTCGGCGAACCGGCTGGTGTCGACGCCGTAGCCCATCGCCTGGTCCTGCAAATCGCACTCGCCGCCCTGGTCGCAGATCGGGCAGTCCAGCGGATGGTTGATCAGCAGGAACTCCATCACGCCTTCGCGCGCCTTCTTGACCATCGGCGAACGGGTCGAGATCTCCGGCGGCTCGCCCTTCGGTCCGGGACGGCAGTCGCGCACGGCCCAGGCGCAGCTCGCGACCGGCTTCGGGCCGCCCTTCACCTCGACCAGGCACATCCGGCAATTGCCGGCGATCGACAACCGCTCGTGATAGCAGAAGCGTGGAATCTCGGCGCCGGCCGCCTCGCACGCCTGCAACAGCGTGTACTCCGGCGGCACATCGATCTCTTTGCCATCGACGATGATCTTGCTCATGTCTTCAAGTCTTTCCCAGCTTGCAGTCGGGCGGCGCGACGCTGGCGGTTTTCATTGATGTCTTCACCCATTGCTGGGTGTCGGTGCTGTAGGTCGAGAGATAGCCCGGCTCGGCCCGGCTCTTGGCGCACAGGAACGGCAGATGCGGCTTCAGGTCGTAGTCGCACGAGGCCTGCCATTCCTGCTTGTTCTCGAAGGCGGAGATCGCCTCCTCGCAAGCATAGAGGAAATAGGCCACGAAACTCTCATACTGCACCCGCTCCTCGCGGCTGCCGGCCTGGATCGCATCATAGTCCGGCTGCGCGAATTTCGGATTGTTGAATGCGAGCTCGGTGTAACCCAGAAACGCGGTGCGCGCCGCGGAGGCGCGGTTCGTCGAGCGGATTTCGTTGATCTGCACCAGGATGGCAACAAAGCCGAGCAGCGCCACGAGCGCCTGCGCCATCTGCGCAAGCGTCCCGTACTTCTGCCACCATGCGGCCTGTTGCATCATCGCAGTCATTACTCCGCGGCCACCATGCGCACGGGATCACGAACGCCTTGATCGTCGAGGTCCGCCTTGTGCGAATACTGATCGATGCGTTCTTCGATCTCGTGACGGAAATGCGCGATCAGACCCTGGATCGGCCACGCCGCGGCGTCGCCGAGCGCGCAGATGGTGTGGCCTTCGACCTGCTTGGTGACCTCGAGCAGCATGTCGATCTCGCGCTTGTGGGCGCGGCCGTCGGCCATGCGGGTCAAGACGCGCCACATCCAGCCGGTGCCCTCGCGGCACGGCGTGCACTGGCCGCAGCTCTCATGCTTGTAGAAATAGGAGATGCGCGCGATCGCCCGGATCAGGTCGGTCGACTTGTCCATCACGATCACGGCCGCGGTGCCGAGGCCCGAGCGCAACTTGCTCAGTGAGTCGAAATCCATCGGCGTGTCGATGATCTGCTCGGCCGGCACCATGCGCACCGACGAGCCGCCGGGGATCACGGCCTTCAGATTGTCCCAGCCGCCGCGGATGCCGCCGCAATGCTTCTCGATCAGTTCGCGGAACGGAATGCCCATCGCCTCTTCGACGTTGCAGGGCCGCTCGACGTGACCGGAGATGCAGAACAGCTTGGTGCCGACATTGTTCGGCCGGCCAATGCCGGCGAACCAGGCGGCGCCGCGACGCAGGATGTCGGGCGCGACCGCGATCGACTCGACGTTGTTGACGGTGGTCGGGCAGCCATAGAGGCCGACATTGGCCGGGAACGGCGGCTTCAGCCGCGGCTGGCCCTTCTTGCCCTCGAGGCTCTCGAGCAGCGCGGTTTCCTCGCCGCAGATATAGGCGCCGGCGCCGTGGGCGACATAGATGTCGAACGGCCAGCCGTTGATGTTGTCCTTGCCGACCAGCTTGGCCTCATAGGCCTGGTCGATCGCCGCCTGCAACCGCTCGCGCTCGCGGATGAACTCGCCGCGGATATAGACGTAGCAGGCATGCGCGCCCATCGCGAAGCTCGCGAGCAGGCAGCCCTCGACCAGGAGATGCGGGTCGTGCCGCATGATCTCGCGGTCCTTGCAGGTGCCGGGCTCGGACTCGTCGGCGTTGACGACGAGATAGCTCGGACGGCCGTCCTTGGATTCCTTCGGCATGAAGGACCACTTCATGCCGGTCGGGAAACCCGCGCCGCCGCGGCCGCGCAGGCCCGACGCCTTCATCTCGTTGATGATCCAGTCGCGGCCCTTGTCGATGATCCCCTTGGTGCCGTCCCAGGCGCCGCGGCGGCGCGCGCCCTCGAGGCCCCAATCATGCAGGCCGTAGAGGTTCTTGAAGATGCGGTCCTTGTCGTCGAGCATAACAAAAACTTTCCGAACATCACCGATTGGCTTGTGAGTAAGCGAGCCCGGCGGCGCAGCCGCCGAACACGATGGCCCACAACAGGCTGGATTCCAGCGTGGCGCTGAGGCCGTAACGTTGCAGCAGGAACATGAAGCCGGCCGCGACAGCGGTATGCAGCGCGATCTTGCGCCAGGCCATCATCGAAGCCGCCCTCCCGATCCCCATTGCCTGCACCTGAAAGCACCCCATCAGGTGGTTTCCTTCAGCGTCGTCGGCCCGCCCGCGGGCGCCGAGAACTGACGGTCGATCTGCGGACCCGGCTTCGGCGGATTGCCGGCGGCAAAGCCGTCGAGCACCTTGCCGAAGCTTTCCTTGGTCAGGTCCTCATAGGTGTCCTTCCAGATCAGCACCATCGGCGCATTCACGCAGGCGCCGAGACACTCGACCTCTTCCCAGGAGAAGTTGCCGTCCTTCGACAACTGGAAGGGATCGTGATGGATGCGATGCTGGCAGACCTCGATCAGGTCGGCGGCGCCGCGCAGCCGGCACGGCGTGGTGCCGCAAACCTGGACGTGGGCCTTCTTGCCGACCGGCGAGAGCTGGAACATGGTGTAGAAGGTCGCGATCTCCAGCATCCGGATATGCGGCATCTCGAGCAGGTCGGCGACGGCGCGGATCGCGGCTTCCGACACCCAGCCGTCATGTTGCTCCTGCACGCGCCACAGGATCGCGATCGCCGCCGAAGCCTGGCGGCCCGGCGGGTACTTCTCGATCTGCTTCTTGGCCCAGGCCAGGTTCTCGTCCGTGAACGTGAAGCTCGCGGGCTGCAATTCCTTCGGGGCAAGGCGGCGGACGGACATCGTTCAAACTCTCAATTAGCGCGCGGTGCGGATGCGGACATCATCACCGGTCGACCTCGCCGAACACGATGTCCAGCGAGCCAAGGATGGCGGAAACGTCGGCCAAGAGATGGCCCTTGCAGATGTGATCCATCGCCTGGAGATGGGCGAAGCCCGGCGCGCGGATCTTGCACTTGTAGGGCTTGTTGGTGCCGTCGGCGACCAGATAGACGCCGAACTCGCCCTTCGGCGCCTCGACCGCGGCATAGACCTCGCCGGCCGGCACGTGGACGCCTTCGGTGTAGAGCTTGAAGTGATGGATCAGCGCTTCCATCGAGCGCTTCATCTCGCCGCGGCGCGGCGGCGCGATCTTGTTGTCCTCGACCACGACCGGGCCCTGCCCGTCGGCTGCTTTGAGTTTCTGCACGCACTGCTTCATGATGCGCACCGACTGGCGCATCTCTTCCATGCGGATCAGATAGCGGTCGTAACAGTCGCCGTTCTTGCCGATCGGAATGTCGAAATCCATCTCGGCGTAGCACTCATAGGGCTGCGACTTGCGCAGGTCCCAGGCCGCGCCGGAGCCGCGCACCATCACGCCGGAGAAGCCCCATTCCCAGGCCTCCTTCAACGGCACGATGCCGATATCGACGTTGCGCTGCTTGAAGATGCGGTTGCCGGTCAGCAGCCGATCGAGGTCGTCGACCACCTTGAGGAACGGATCGCACCACGCCTCGATGTCGTCGATCAGCTTCGGCGGCAGGTCCTGGTGCACGCCGCCGACGCGGAAGAACGCCGCGTGCATGCGCGAGCCCGAGGCGCGCTCGTAGAACACCATCAGCTTCTCGCGCTCTTCGAAGCCCCACAGCGGCGGGGTCAGCGCGCCGACGTCCATCGCCTGCGTGGTGACGTTGAGCAGATGGGAGAGGATGCGGCCGATCTCGCAATACAGTACGCGGATCAACTGGCCGCGGCGCGGCACCGTGATGCCGAGCAGCTTTTCCGCCGCGAGGCAGAATGCATGCTCCTGGTTCATCGGCGCGACGTAGTCGAGCCGGTCGAAATAGGGAATCGCCTGGAGATAGGTCTTGTGCTCGATCAGCTTCTCGGTGCCGCGGTGCAGCAGGCCGATATGCGGATCGACGCGCTCGACGACTTCGCCGTCCAATTCGAGCACCAAACGCAGCACGCCGTGCGCGGCCGGATGCTGCGGACCGAAATTGATCGTGAAGTTGCGCAGATTTTGCGGCTGTTCATTCATGGCTTCGGCTCCGCCTTGGCCTTCTCGTCACCGGGAAGCGGATAGTCCGCGCCTTCCCAGGGCGAAAGGAAATCGAACTTGCGGAATTCCTGGTTGAGCCGGACCGGCTCGTACAGCACCCGCTTCTCCTGGTCGTCGTAGCGAACCTCGACGAAGCCGGTCAGCGGGAAATCCTTGCGCAGCGGATGGCCGTCGAAGCCGTAATCCGTCAGCAGGCGGCGCATGTCGGGATGGCCGGTGAAGATCACGCCGTAGAGATCGTAGGTCTCGCGTTCGAACCAGTCGGCACCCGGGAACACGCCGATGATCGACGGCACCTGCGTGGTCTCGTCGGCCTGTCCGCGCAGCCGGATGCGCGCGTTCAGTGTCGGCGACAGCAGGTGGTAGACGACGTCGAAGCGCTTCTCGCGGCTCGGGTGATCGACCGCGGTCGCATCGGTGAAGTTGACGAAGCGGCAATTGGGATCGTCACGCAAAAACGTCACGACGTCCACGATTCTGCCAATCTCGACATCGATAGTGAGTTGATTGAACGCGACCGAGTGCGAAGTGGCCGCGCCCGGAAGCGCGCTCACGATCGTCTGCCCAAGGGCGTCGAGCTTGCCGTCGTCCATGCCTGAAACCTTAGCGTTCGATGGTGCCGATACGGCGGATCTTCTTCTGCAACAGCAGCACGCCGTAAAGCAGCGCTTCCGCCGTGGGCGGGCAGCCCGGCACGTAGATGTCGATCGGCACGATGCGGTCGCAGCCACGCACCACCGAGTAGGAGTAGTGGTAGTAGCCGCCGCCGTTGGCGCAGGAGCCCATCGAGATGACGTAGCGCGGCTCCGGCATCTGGTCGTAGACCTTGCGCAGCGCCGGCGCCATCTTGTTGGTCAGCGTGCCCGCGACGATCATCACGTCGGACTGCCGCGGCGAGGCACGTGGCGCGAAGCCGAAGCGCTCGACGTCGTAGCGCGGCATCGAGACCTGCATCATCTCGACCGCACAGCAGGCGAGACCGAAGGTCATCCACATCAGCGAGCCGGTGCGCGCCCAGGTGATCAGGTCATCGGCCGCGGCGACGAAGAAGCCCTTGTCGGACAGCTCGTGATTGACCTCGAGGAAAAACGGATCATTGGCGCCGACCGGCCTGCCGGTTGACGGATCGAGAATGCCCTTCGGAGCCATCGCGATATCAGGTTTGGCGATCGCCGGCTGCGAGGTTGCGGCGGTGGGGCTCAATCCCATTCGAGCGCGCCTTTCTTCCATTCATATGCGAATCCGACCGTCAGCACGGCCAGGAAAACCATCATCGACCAGAAGCCGGTGGCGCCGAGCTTGCCGAACGCCACGGCCCACGGGAACAGGAACGCCACTTCGAGATCGAAGATGATGAAGAGGATCGCCACCAGATAGAAGCGGACGTCGAACTTCATGCGGGCGTCGTCAAAAGCGTTGAATCCGCATTCATAGGCGGACAGCTTTTCCGGGTCCGGCGATTGGAACGCGACCAGGAACGGCGCGATCAGGAGCGCCAGCCCGATCAGGCTCGCCACTCCGATAAAGACCACAAGTGGGAGGTAATTCTGCAGGATGCCGGTCATCGGCGAGGCCTTCTTGCTGCGGTTTCGGACGTGCCGCAGATTCGTTGATTGGAATTGTTCTTGAGGCTTTAGCGCAGCGCAACAGGGGGCGCAAGACAAGCTATTTTGACGCTTTTACGGTCCCTTCCCGCGGCTCTTGGCCTCGTCGGGCGGATGCACGTGCCTCAATGGCCAACGCAGCGGCGGCCATCCGGTGCCCTGCGCTCTCCCCATATCAGCCCAGCTCCCGCTCGGCAGCGAGCATCTCGGCCGCGGTCAGGGTGAGGCGGTCAATATGTCCAAGCAGCAGTTCGAGATCCTGTGGACCGAGCTGTTCCAGCAGACGCCGGTTTCGCTCCTGCGCGCCGGCCACAATGGCGTCATGGGCGGCGAGCCCGGCCTTGGTGAGGGAGACAAGTGTTTCCCGATTGTCACGCGGATTGGCCGCCTTCGCTACCAGCTTGCGCGCCACCAGCTCGGCGAGCGCCCGGCTGATCTGCCCCTTGTCCATGCCGACGGCTTCGGCCAGCCGCACCACGCTCATCGGCGGCCGGCGGCCGAGCGAGGCGACCAGGCCGAACTCGACGGAAGACAGGCCGGTCAGCCGCTTGTAGCGCAGCAGCGCCCCTCGCCTGAGCAGATTCGCCAGCACCATCAGCCGCGAGGACATCATCGCGGTGATCGGCGCGAGTTCGGCATCGACCACCGCCTCCGGCGGCAGCACCCTCTCGGTCCTGAGCTTCTCGGTCATTGCCAACCTCTGCCAACAAAGCCTGCCGCTGCCAAGCTAATCGAGATCGTTGACAGTGTCATCGATCTATCGTTGACTTGGTCAACGACAACGCAGCCGCGGGCGACTGACCGGCGGCCGGAGGAGATACATGACGATCACCCAGCGGGACCGCGATCTCGGCACGGCCTATGCGATGAAGCCGTCCACCACCCGGACAGAGCTCACCTCGGTGGTCCGCGGCACGCCGATGGGCGAGCTGTTGCGGCGCTATTGGCACCCGGTCGGGCTCGCCGGCGACGCCACCGATATCCCCAGAAAAGTCCGCGCGCTCGGCGAAGACCTGATCCTCTTTCGCGACCGGCACGGCCGGATCGGCCTGCTGCACGCCCGGTGCTGCCATCGCGGCACCACACTCTATTACGGCAAGGTCGAGGAGGACGGCATCCGCTGCTGCTACCACGGCTGGAAGTTCGACACCGAAGGCCGCTGCCTCGAGCAACCCTGCGAGCCCGAAGGCGGACTGTTCAAGGACAAGGTGCGCCAGCCCTGGTATCCGGTGCAGGAACGCTACGGCCTGATCTTCGCCTATATGGGTCCGGCCGATAGAAAGCCGGTGCTCCCCCGCTACGAGTGCCTGGAGACGATGGACGACGGCGAGTTCGTCGAGGCCGACGATTCCTCGATCGGCGGTGGCGGTCCGGCCGTGATCCCCTGCAACTGGCTACAGCATTTCGAGAACGTCGCCGACCCCTATCACGTGCCGGTGCTGCACGGCTCGTTCTCCGGCCCGCAATTCACCAACATGATGGCCTCGATGCCCGAGGTGAAGTTCGAGATGACGCCGCGCGGCGTCGCGGTGCGCTCGATCCGCCGGCAGGACGACGGCAAGGTGTTCTACCGCGTCACCGAGGCCGCCCTGCCCACACTCCGCGTCGTGCCCAATCCGCGGGTCGCGCAGTTCGCCCGCGTCGAATCGATCGGTTGGACCCTCCCGATCGACGACACCTCGTTCCGCATCTATGTCGCCGGCCGGGTCAAGAATGCTGGCGACATCGGCCGCATGCGCTCGAAGTTCAACGGCAAGTTCTGGTGGGACATGACCGAGCAAGAGCACCAGCAATTCCCCGGCGACTATGAGGCCCAGGTCGGCCAGGGTCCGGTGACTGTTCATTCCGAGGAGCATTTCGGCCAGAGCGACCGCGGCATCCTGATGATCCGCCGGATGCTCGCCGACCAGCTCGAGGCCATGGCTGCCGGCCGCGACCCGATCGGCGTGTCGTTCGATGCCGATGCCGGCCAGGTCGAATTCGAAGCGGGGAATTACATCCGCGAGGCGTAAGGCGCTCGCACGCGGGCCGGCAAGAAAAGACAAATCCGGGGGAGGAAGTCATGGTCGATGTCGCACCGCAGGCGGCGGCACCAACGCAAGCCGCGGCAACGCCTTCCACGCGCCGCTACTACGTGCTCGCGCTGCTCACCATCATCTACGCCCTCAATTTCCTCGACCGCACCATCTTCAACGTGCTGATCGAGCCGATCAAGAAGGAGTTCGCACTCAGCGACACCACGATGGGCCTGCTCGCCGGGTTCGGCTTCGTGCTGTTCTACTCGCTGCTCGGCATTCCCATCGCGCGGATGGCCGACCGCCTCAACCGCCGCAACATCGTGGCCCTCGCCTTCGCGTTCTGGAGTGCGATGACCTATCTCTGCGGCCTCGCCTCCAGCGTCACGACGCTGGCGCTGGCGCGGATCGGCGTCGGCATCGGGGAATCCGCGGGCACGCCGGCGTCGCAATCGATGATCGCCGATCTGTTCGACAAGAACGAGCGGCCGCGCGCGCTCGGCATCTACGCGATCGGCACCTATCTCGGCGTCTTCCTCGGCTATTTCATCGGCGGCTACGTCAACCAGCACTATGGCTGGCGGATGGCCTTCTTCACCGCCGGCCTGCCCGGCATCGCGCTTGCCGCCGTGCTGTGGCTGACGATATCAGAACCGAAACGCGGCGCGATGGCCGAGACCTTCAAGGCCGAGCCGATCGGGCCGACATTGCGCTTCCTGATCTCGCAGCCGAGCTTCGTGATCGTGCTGGTCGGGTTTTGCCTGACGACCTACACCAACTACGCAACGGCGGTGTGGATCCCGCCGTTCCTGGCGCGCATCCATCATCTCACGAGCGCCGAGATCGGCACCTATGCCGGCACCTTCAAAGGGCTCGCCGGCATGGCGGGCACGCTGATCGGCGGCCTCGTGGTGGCGCAGATCGGCCGTCGCGACGACCGCTGGAAGCTATGGGCGCCGGCGATCATGTCCGGCCTCGCCGGCCCGGTGTTCGCGCTGTGCATGCTGACGCCAAGCTTCACGCTGATGGTCGCAACGCTGGCGCTGACCTCGTTCATGGTCGGCTTCCATCTCGGCCCGATCTTTGCGATCGCTCAGACGGTGGCTAAACCCAGCATGCGCGCGCTGGCCTCCGCGCTCGTGCTGCTCACCGCCACCTGCTTCGGCCAGGGTGTCGGCCCGCTCGCCGTCGGCATGATCAACGACGCCCTGAAGGGGATCTATGGCGTCGATGCAGTCCGCTACTCGCTGCTGTCGGCGGCGGTGACGACGACGCTCGGCGCGCTGCTGTTCGTCTGGGCAGCGCGCTGGATCCGTGCCGATATCGCGCGCGCCAGTTAGAGCATGATCCGGAAAAGTGGGAGCCGGTTTTCCGAAGAGATCATGATGCGCATCGCATCATGATCTAGCTATCCATGAAGGCCAGCAGGTCGGCCATCAAGCGCGCGTTGTGCGTCAGCGGCAGTGCGTGAGGCGCGCCTTGATAGACGGCGAGCCTGCTGCCCTTGATCAGCCTTGCTGTCTTGGCGCCGGTCAATTCCAGCGGCGCGCTGGCATCCCTGTCGCCGTGCACGATCAGGGTCTGACGATCGATCGCCCTCGCTGCGGCGCGCAGGTCGGCCGACGAGATGGTCTTGCGGCAGGCCAGCGCCACCGGCAGCGGCACGCTCAGCATCATCTCCCTGATCCAGGCCCGCGTCGCCTCCGGCGTGTCGGACATGAAGAACGGCGCCTCGTTCTCGCCCATCCATTTCGGGAAGTCCTGCGCGATCGCAGCGTTCTGCGCGTCGACCATCGCGCGCGGCACCGCGTCCGGGTTGTCCTCGGACTGGACGATGAACGGCGTGGTCGGCGCCACCAGCACCAGCCGTGCGACGCGCTCGGAGCCATGACGCGCCAGATAGTTCACGGCCTCGATCGATCCCATCGAATGCGCGACGACGGTGAGGTCGCGCAGATCGCGCTGCTCGATCACGGCGGCGACGTCATTGGTCAGCGTGTCGAGATCATATCCGGTCGCCGGCAGGTCGGAGCGGCCGTGGCCGCGCCGGTCCGGCGCGACACAGCGATAGCCCTTCGCGTTCAACGCCACGATCTGGCTGCCCCAGACGCTGGAGTTGAAGGTCCAGGCGGCGAGCAGGAGCACCGGCTTGCCCGTGCCCCAATCCTGCACGAACAGCGATGTGCCATCCCTGGCGGTCGCGAAAAGCGGTCGGCTAGCCATGATAGAACTCCCTTGCGGATCGTGTGGCGACTTTGTCGCCAGCCATCAACCGATCATCGCAAGGAGACGTCGCGCGCGCGATTACGCCTGAGGTAATCGGCGTGCCTCACCAGTGATACCGCACCACGCCCTTGCCGGCGTAGCTCGAGATGACGTTGGAGAACTCGCCCTCGAACGTCGCCGATGCCGCCCAGCCATTGCGCCAGTTCATCGCGAGCGATGCCGTGGTCAGCGCGGAGTCGCTGGCCTGCGCGGCGCCGTTGGCGATGAAGCTGGTGCCGGGCAGCGCCTGAAGGTCGCGGCGATCGCGCGGTTGGGATTGTAGTCATGCATGGCGCTGCTATTCTGCCGCGCGTTCTCGTCCACGGACAGGCGATCAGCCCATGAATCGTCGCGACCTGCTGACTTGCGCCGCCCTCGCCCCGCTGGCGCGATGGATCGGACCGAGGCCCGCGCCGGCTGCGGAAAGCGCAGGCGGGTCCGCCTCGCGCCCACTCCGGCGAGCACGTCCTTCGGATCCCGAATGGCCGTCGGCCGCCAGCTGGAACAGACTCAACGAGCAGACGAAGGGGCGCCTCATCGCCGTGAGATCGCCGCTGGAGGCATGTCGCGACAATCCTTCCGGTCCGGCCTGCCGCGACGCATTCAGGGAGCTGAAGAATCCCTACTCCATCGGCGACGACCCGGCCCTGACCCAGACCACGGGCTATCTCGACGCCTGGACGTCGGAGCCGAGCGTCTATGCTGTCGCGGCGCGAGACACCGCCGACATCGTCGCTGCCGTCAATTTTGCCCGTGACAACAATCTCCGGCTGGTCGTCAGGGGCGGCGGCCACAGCTATCTCGGCACATCGAGCGCACCGGATTCGCTGATGATCTGGACGCGCGCGATGAACGACATCACGCTGCATGACGGCTTCATCGCGCGGGGCTGCGAGGATCCGCCACAGCCGGCCGTCACCGTGGGCGCCGGCGCGATCTGGATGCACGTCTACAACGAGGTGACCACCAAAGGTGGCCGCTACGTGCAAGGCGGTGGCTGCGGCACGGTCGGCGTCGCGGGTCTGGTGCAGGGCGGCGGGTTCGGCAGCTACTCGAAGAACTACGGCATCGCCGCAGCGAGCCTGCTGGAAGCCGAAATCGTGACAGCGGACGGCGTCGCGCGGATCGCAAATGCCCGCAACAATGCCGATTTGTTCTGGGCCTTGCGTGGCGGCGGCGGAGGCACTTTTGGTGTCGTCGCCCGCATGACTTTGCGGACCCATTCACTTCCCGACCTCTTCGGCTTCGCCAACATGACGGTCCGCGCCGCGTCAAGCGCGTCATTCCGCAAGCTGATCGGGGCGTTCATCGATCTCTACGCTGCGCGCCTGCACAATCCGCATTGGGGCGAGATCGTCAACGTCAAGCCGGGCAACGTGCTCGACATCCAGCTCTCGTTTCAGGGCCTTGCCAAGCCGCAGGCCGACGAGCTGTGGCAGCCCTTCATTGGTTTCGTCACCGAGGCGCGCGACGAATTCACCTTCGTTCGCGCGCCGTCGATCCGCACCGGTCCGGCGGCGCGGCGCTGGGACCTCGACTATATCAGGCAACGTGCGCCGCAGGCGATCCAGTTCGACGATCGTCCCGGCGCTCCGGCGGACAACGCGTTCTGGACCGCAAATCTGAGCGAGGCTGGACATTTCATTCATGGCTTCGAATCGCTGTGGCTGGCAGCTTCGCTGCTGGACGGCGCGGATCGCGAGCGGCTCGTCGATGCCCTGCTCGCGGCGGCGCAGCACTCAACGGTCGAATTGCATTTCCAGAAAGGGCTGGCCGGCGGATCGGAGACCGCGATCGCCACCGCGAAGCAGACTGCGACGAACCCGGCCGTGATCGATGCCTTCGCGCTCGCCATCATCGCGAGCGAGGGCCCGCCGGCCTATCCGGCCTTGAGAGGTCACGAGCCGGACCTGGCTGACGCGCGCAAGCATGCCGCAGCCATTGCCAACGCGGTGGGCGAACTCAGAAAGGTCGCGCCGGATGGCGGCGCCTATCTCGCGGAAAGCAGTTTCTTCGAGCGGGACTGGCAGCGAGCCTATTGGGGCGCGAACTATCCGCGGCTCCTGCAGATCAAGCAGAAGTACGATCCGGCGGGCGTGTTCTTCGTGCGGCACGGCGTGGGCAGCAACGACTGGAGCGACGACGGATTTACGCGGCTCACGACACATCAGTGAAGGTGGCGCTGCGACCGGAGACCCCTTCGCTGCGCCTTCACCAATGCGGTCGCTCGGGCGACGCTTCCGCAAGAAGCGCCACCGCCGATCTGAGCCGCCAAGTTAAGCCCGTGGCTGCGTAGTTGCGAAGAGATAACGATGGATCTTCCACACGCTGTCCTCACGTCGGAAGATGAACAGTTCGTTGTTGCCCTCGTCGATCTCGAGCCCCGCCGCCAGAATCCTGGTACGGCCGGTCGAGCTCGTGCGCACCCATTGCCAATCCCCGAACGTCTCGACTTCGTGGATATGGAATTTGACGTCGAGTTTGATCGTCCTGAACACCTGCTCGTAGCCAGCCCGGACAGCTTCTCGCCCCATCAGCGCAGGAGAATGCTGCGGCATGAAAGCGGGCTCCCGCCCATAGAGCTTCATGATTGCGTCGACATCACCTGCGTTGAGAGCGGCTTCGTAGGTCTTGAGGAGGTTTTCGATTGGCATCGCACAGATTCCTTGGGTTCGATGTGGCATCGCAAGCGCGACGGTCGATACCTAGGCTACTCAAAATCGATCCGGTACTGATTGATCTGGCAACTAGCCTCTCATTTATGATAGGCTTTCCGAATGGATCTCAACGCCGTCAAGATGTTCGTCAGCGTCGTCCAGGCGGGGAGCCTGTCGGCCGCCGCGCTGCGGATGGGGATCCCGCTGCCGACATTGAGCCGGCGAATCCGCGAGCTTGAGAAGGAGCTCAAGGTCGCCCTGCTGGAGCGATCGGCGCGCGGCACGAAGCTGACCGACATCGGCACCCGGCTCTACGACCGCGCTACCCTCGGAATTGACGCGCTGGCCGAAGCGGAAGAGGCCGCGAAGAGCGATCAGGCGCGTTTGCGGGGGCGTCTGCGGATTTCACTGCCGACGGAATTTGAGCCGTGGTGGGAGCTCATCGGCGCATTCCAGCGACGCTATCCCGACGTCCAGGTCAGTGCCTACACCACCGATCGCCGAGTTGATCTCGTGGAAGAGGGAATTGACGTTGCACTCCGCGTCGGCGTTCTCGTCCACGAAGCCATGGTGGCGCGAAGGCTCCTGGTCTATCGACACGTCCTCGTTGCCAGCCCGCAATTCATGAAGCGGTTTGGCACCCCGGACACACCGGATCAGATAACCCACCGCCCCTGCGCGGTCTGGTGTCGAGACACCAACAGTGGCGCTTCCTGGCGCCTCGGCGAGCACGTCGTCCGGCCGCAAGCGATTCTGTCCACGAACTCGTACCTGCATCTACGCAACCGGGCTCTGGCAGGCGAGGTATTGACCGAACTGCCCCCCTTTCTCGCGACCGCGCACCTCCAAAGCGGCAAGCTTTGCGCGGTGCTCGCAGATCACCCGATGCCGGAGCAGGAAGTCAGCCTGCTCTATCCGTCGCATCGCCATCCCTCCAGCATCGTCCGTGCCTATCTCGATTTCTGCCAAGCCAGCGTCGGAGAATTTCTGTCGCTACCGGCGGCACGGCCCGCGAAAGACGACCGAAAGGCCTCCTCGCGCCGGGGCACCCGGATCCGCGGGTGATTGGTTCGGGTCGCGTCGATCTCGTCACGTCAGCTTGCCGGTGTATTTCTCCAGCGCCGCCCACGCATCCGCGCCATAGGTCTTCTGCCACTGCGTGTAGAACCCGGCCTTCACCAGCGCGGCCCTGAACTGTACATGATCTGGCTTGTTGAAGGTCATGCCCTTCCCAGTCAGTTCAGCCTGCAACGAGCGGTCCATCTCGACCAGGTCGGTGCGCTCCTTCACTGCTGCCGCATCGAACGCGGCATTGATGACCTCGACGAGATCAGGCGGCAGGCCCGCCATCGCGCGGCGGTTGCCGATGATCCAGTAGCCGCTCCAGCAATGGTTCGACAGCGCGCAGTACTTCTGCACCTCGTAGAGCTTGCCGGTCGAGACCTGCGCCAGCGGGTTTTCCTGCCCTTCGACGATATGGGTTTGCAGCGCCGAATAGAGCTCGCTGTAGGAGATGCTCGACGGCAACGCGCCGAGACCGGAGAACAGCGAGGTCAGAAGCGCGGTCACCGGCACGCGGATCTTGAAACCCTTGAGATCGTCGACGCCATTGAGTTGCCGGCTCGACGACGAGGTGATCTGGCGGAAGCCATTGTCCCAGACCTTCCGGAGCGGCACCACGCCGCTCCTGGTGATCGCTTCGCGCACGAGATCGCCGACGCCGCCGTCCATCGCGGCCCAGACCTGGTCGTAGGACTGGAAGGCAAAGCCGATGCTGGGCAAGCCCGACAAGGGCACCAGGATCGACAGGGTCAAGCTCGGCGCGGCCATCAGCTCGATCCCGCCGGCCCGGACCTGCGACAGCATCTCGGGATCGCCGCCGAGCTGGCTGTTCGGAAACACCGTGATGTTGAGCCGGCCGGACGAACGCTCCGCGACCGCCTTGGCCGCTTCGGCGAGACGGATCGTCAGCGGATGGGTTTCCGGGGTGTCAACGCCAAGCTTAAAGTCGAACTCGGCCGCGGCAATAGCTCGTTTGCCAAACATCGTGGCGGCGACCGCGCCGGAGCCAGCTCCGAGCACGCTTCTGCGGGTCATGATCTTTGTTTTCATTATTGTTTTTCTCCCAGGCGCATTCACGCGCCTGGCGCCAGTTTCAGCTCTCCGCCTGTGTGACGCAAGACACGGTGAAACCAATCGCTTCGTGGCACGAAACCATTTCGCGGAACTCACGAAACGATCCGGAAACAGATCGGGCTTACCAGTAGCTGCCATAGACGGCGCATAGACGCCCGGAGGCGACCATGAACCACTCGATCCATTCAGCTGACCGCGCGACCCACCTCAAGATTGTGGTGGTTGCTCTTGTTGCGGCCATCGGGGTTGCGGCGTTCGGCATTTCGGCGCGGCACAACGCGGATTTCACCCAGACCGCCCAGACCAATCAGGTGATCAAGGCCGGCAAGCCCGTTGCGATCACGTCGTCGGAGACGTCGACCGTTCGCTGAGGCCATCGAGCGCTTCACCGGGAGAACGGCCGCCGCCCGGCGGCCTTTTTATTGCTTCCGCCAATTATTGCTTCCGCCAAGCATCGGCCGGGCCGCGTGGCGGCGGCGAAATCTTAAGCTGCTCCTAACACGGTCGTTCGATTGCGATCTGCTCCGCGACCCCAGTCTTAAAAATTGTTCCGTACGGTAGGTGTCAACAGAGGCGCAGGCCCACAATGCATTTACAACAGCAAGTCATTACAACCGGCTTCAAGATCATCTGCACGGATTGCGGGAGCCTCGCAATCAAGGTCGCCGATCCGGCGCACGCGTCCGGCGACACCGTCATCGAATGCCGGCGCTGCAACGCCGTGCGCGGCACTGTGGCAGACCTGCACATCCTGGCGCGGCGCGGCCGCGACCTGTTCGAATTCTAGCCCGGCCCCACCCGATGCTATCAGACCCGAAAACCACCGCGCAAAGCGACGTTCCGATGGATACGGTCTGGTCGATCCTCGAGGCCGCCAATGAATTGGGCGATACCCATACCGTCGAGGCTTGCCGCCGCGTCATCGACGCCAATCTGCGCGGCGAGGCGCCAGGACAAGCCGATCTGGTCGCGGTCGCCGCATTCTTCGCGTGATCGCGTCGGCGTCTTGCCGCGGCCGATTCAATATGGCGTCACTGTGACAAGTCGCAGAGTGGAAACATGACGACGCGGATCGCCCGCCTCGGTTAACTTAGCTTGACTTGCGCTGTCCGAGGCCGACCGGCTAGCTGTGAAGCAGCTTTCAGATTCGGGCCGGCCGATGAAATTGACGCGCGATGACCTGTTTGTCGGGGTCTCGATCTTCGGATTCTTCATCCTCAGCATCGGCTCGATGATCGCCTGCGGGCATGCATTCCCCGCCATGCATTTCTGGCGATCGGACGTCAGCGCGCACGCGATCCTCGGCACCGCCATCATGGCGGTCTTCATCCCGGCGTTCATCGTGAGCCGATTCAGCTTCGGCTATCTGGTCGGCTTCTCGCTGCTGTCAGCCGTGTTCGGCTTCGTCTGGCTGAGCTTCTTCAGCGCGTTCGATTATCCGCACACCATCGCCCGCTGGGCCATGATCGCCGCGCTGGCCGCGGCGATCATCCCGCTGATGTTCCAGAATATCCCGCTTTGGCGACCCAGCCTGTCGGAGACAGCCATCAAGCGCGTCGCGTTCCTGCTGCTCGGGGCGTCGTTCGCCGTGCTGATTGCCGACGTGTATTTCGGCGCCAGCCTTGGCAACCCCTATGGTACGGCCCGCAACGCCGTCGCGCGGCCGGCGCTGCTGAACTATCTCACCGGAATCATCATCGGCGCGATTCTGCCCTATCTGTTCGCGCATTTCGCATCGCGCCGGGAATGGATGCCGGCCGCCGGCACGTTGCTGTTCGCACTCTGCTTCTACCCGGTCGTCAACAACAAGACGATTCTGCTGCTGCCGCTCTGGCTGCCATTTCTGTTCTTCCTGTTCGGCCGGTTCGACCCGCGGCTCGCCACGGTGCTGGCCTATGTCGTCCCGATGATCGTCGGTCTGGCCGCGTTCTTCGTCCTCGTCGCGGACAAGGACTACGTGATCTTCAGCGCCATCAATCTGCGCTTCGTCGCGATCCCCTCCCTCGCGCTCGATCACTACGCCGACTTCTTTGCACATCGTGAACTGACCCGCTTCTGCCAGGTATCTGTCCTGCGCCAGCTGATTGCCTGTCCCTACGGCGAACTCGGCCCGGCGCTCGGAGCCATCTATCGCGACGGCAATTTCAACGCCTCCTTCCTCGCCACCGAGGGGATTGCATCGGTCGGCCTTGCGCTCACCCCGGTTTCGGCGTTCGCCTGCGGCCTGATCCTGTCACTGGGATCGATGGTCTCGCGCCATCTCTCGCCGCGCTTCATCGCAGTCTCATCCGGCATCGCCGTTCAAGCGATCATGAACGTGCCGTTGACGACAGCCCTGGTGTCGAACGGCATCGCGCTGCTGTTCCTGCTGTGGTGGCTGACCCCCGAGCAGCGGGAGGAAACCTCACGCAGCTCCCAGCCGTCAGCGCAGCCCATCAATGCTGTCGGTGCCGCGGCCTGACCTTTACCGGCCACGATGCGACATGGCCGGTTCATGAGCGAGGTCGGCAGGCGCCCGCATTGAACCGAGTGCGAACGATCAGGGGCAAAGCACCTCGCGCCGGCTGAAAATGCGGCCGGGCACATCGCTTGTGCAGGGGTCCGTAACGTCCTTGACTAACGGGATGCGGGCCTTTATGCCCTCGGTCCTGCGCGGATCAATCCGATGATCAGCATCCGCGGGAGTAGCTCAGTTGGTTAGAGCGCCGCCCTGTCACGGCGGAGGCCGCGGGTTCGAGTCCCGTCTCTCGCGCCAGTCTTATCAAACACTTACCACCAGTTCCGGATTTCGAGGGTGTTGCGAGCGTCAACCGCAACGCAGGCTGTCCCCTGCGCCGTGGACGCGGGTTGCCGGCTGTTTTCGGGGAAACGGCGTAGTCAGCAAAGCCCCGAATCAAATAAGGCCTGATAGGTCTGGGTTCCTGTGGCCGGCCCGGCGCTGCCCGTTTCCCAGACCGGCCGTTTCAGGACCTTTCCGGACACTTTTCCCGACGCGAACGGCTTTACCATTCGCGTGAAAGCAGCAATCCAGCCATTCAGCAACGAGGAGGGCCACACATGGCGAAGAAAGCAGCGACCCCGGCGACAATCACGCTGAAGCACCTGGCAGCGGCCATCGCCGAAGAGCAGGAGCTGTCCAAGAAGCAGGCCGAGACGATCCTGACCGACATGGTTAGCCGGATCACCAAGCACCTCAAGAAGGGCGAGCGCGTCCGCATCGTCGGCCTCGGCATCCTCCAGGTTCGCAAGCGCGCCGCCCGCATGGGCCGCAACCCGGCGACCGGCGAGCAGATCCAGATCAAGGCAAGCAAGAAGGTCGCCTTCCGCGCCGCCAAGGAGCTCAAGGAAGCCGTCTAGTGCTTCCAACTCTCCCGGTCGATATCAGGCGCCATTCCGGCTCGTGACGCGGCCCCGGAATGGCGCTTTTCTGTTGTAGAGCTGGCGCCTGATGCGCTTTGCTTGCGCGAACCAATTTCGCCTGAGCGCCTTATCCCTGTCCCGTACCTCTGCGTGGTCTTCATGCTGGCACCGGCCCTCGACTTCAAGCACACCGTCACCGAGCGTTTCCTGCGCTATGCCGTGATCGACACCCAGTCCGATCCGGATTCACCCACCACGCCCTCCACCGAGAAGCAGAAGAATCTCGGCCGCCTCCTGGTCGCCGAACTGCAGGCGATGGGCATCTCAGACGCGCATCTCGATTCCTGCGGCTATGTCTACGCGACGATCCCGTCCAACACCGACAAGACGGTGCCGGTGATCTGCTTCTGCTCGCACATGGACACCTCGCCCGACTGCACCGGCAGGAACGTCAGGCCGCAGATCGTGAAGAATTATCGCGGCGGCGACATCGTGCTCCCGGCCGACGCCTCGCAGGTGATCCGCGCCGCCGAGCACGAGGCACTCGCCGACCAGATCGGCAACGACATCATCACCACCGACGGCACCACCCTGCTCGGCGCCGACAACAAGGCCGGGCTCGCCGAGATCATGGATGCGGCGCATTTCCTGGTCAGCAATCCACAGGTCAAGCACGGCACGATCAAGATCCTGTTCACGCCGGACGAGGAGATCGGCCGCGGCGTCGACAAGGTCGACATCAAGAAGCTCGGCGCCGATTTCGGCTACACCATGGACGGCGAGACCGCAGGTCACATCGAGGACGAGACCTTCTCGGCCGACGGCGCCAGCGTCATCATCGAAGGCGTCGCGACCCATCCGGGCTTCGCCAAGGGCAAGATGGAGCACGCGATCAAGATCGCCGCCGCGATCGTCGACCGGCTGCCCAAGGACACCTGCTCGCCCGAGACCACTGAAGGCAAGGAAGGCTTCCTGCACCCGGTGGCGATCTCCGGCGCGCTGGAGAATGCGCGGATCGACTTCATCGTGCGCGACTTCACCGAGCCGGGTCTGAAGCAGAAGGAAGCGCTGCTGGAAGGGATCGTGAAGGACGTCATGACCGGCTATCCACGCTCGACCTACCGCATCGAGGTCAAGCAGCAGTACCGCAACATGAAAGAGGTGATCGATCGCCACCCCCAGATCGTCGCCTACGCGATCGAGGCGATCGAGCGCGCTGGACTGACGCCGGTGAGGACCTCGATCCGCGGCGGCACCGACGGCTCGCGGCTGTCCTTCATGGGGCTGCCCTGCCCGAACATTTTCGCCGGCGAGCACGCCTTCCATTCGCGACTCGAATGGGTCAGCCGGCAGGACATGGAAAAGGCCGTGCAGACCATCGTGCATCTGGCCATGATCTGGGAAGAGCGGGCGTAGATCCTGCGGCCCCCGGCACGGCGCATCAAGCGCGATCAAGAGCCTTCGGCGAGGCGACAACAGAGGATACGACAGTCATGCAACGTACCTGCGAGACGAACCAAGCAATCCGTCGGCCCAGAGGCGCCGCGATCACGCTGCTCGCAACGCTCGCCCTTGCGGCTGTCGCTGGCGGAGCGCAGGCGAATTCAGGCACTGCGGAACAACGCAGGGCCTGCCGGGCGGACGCCATGAAGCTCTGCCGTGAATTCGTGCCGAACGTCAAGAATATCACGGCGTGCATGGAGCGGAACAAGCGCCACCTCAGCCCGGCGTGCCGCGCTCAATTCAACTAGCCGACCCAGCCTTCCCTTGCTCAAGCGCGATGAAATTGGATTGAATCATCATCGCGCTTTGGCTTGTTGTCCAAGCATGATCTTTTCGGAAAGCCGCTTGGCACTTTTCCGGATCATGCTTTAGGAAGCCCGCGCGGTCACGATCCAGATCGCGCCAGGCAGCGGCACGGAATCCCCCTTCGCGAACGGCGCCAGCGCCTCGCGCATCGACGCGATGGCGGCGGCGCGCACCTGATCCGGATGGCCTTCCAGCGCGCGGCTGGCGGGCCCGATCTCGAGCGCGCTCTGGATCGCCGCATCGATGCCGCGCCCGGTCGCGATATCGAGCTCGACCTTGCACGGCTCCATGGCAATGCCGGAGAAGCCGGCCTCGCCCAGAATCCGCTTCACCCGCGCTTCGGAGGCGAACGCGAACGGGCCGGGATCCTCGGGGCCGAGCGGCGGCAGCTTCGGCACGTGCTTGTAGACGGCCTGCAGCGGCGCCATGAAGAACGGATTTTCGCGCGGCTCCTGCCAGCAGGCGAAGGCCAGCCGTCCGCTGTTGCGCATCGCCTTGCGCAGATTGGCGAACGACAGCGCGGGATCGGCGAAGAACATCACGCCGAAGCGCGAGGCCAGCAGGTCGAAGCTCTCGGGGGCGAACGGATAGACGGTTGCGTCGGCAAGTGCGAACTCGACCGGCAGGCCCTGCGGGGCGCTCTGCCGCGCCTGTGTCAGCATCGGTTCTGAGACGTCGACACCGAGCACCCGGCCATCAGGCGCGACCTTCGCCGCCAGCGCAAACGTCGAGGCGCCGCTGCCACAGCCGACATCGACAACGCGCTCGCCGGCCTTCGGCGCGGCGCGATCGATCAGGAGGTCGAGCACCGGCCGCAGCACGACGTCCTGCGCGGCCTGCCGTGTGGCCCAGCGCTGGCCGCCCGGCCCGTTCCAGTAGGCAATCTGATCGGCGTTTTGCGGGTGACCTGCGTCCATGTGATCAAAACCATTCGCCGCAATAGGCGACGTGCGCCTGCATGATCGCGGCTTCCTGCGGCGGCGTGTCTTGCGGAAGAGTCGGGCGTGGACCGGTCAGCTTGCAGAGGTAGTACGTCATCGACCTGGTCCGCGCTCGGGATTATTTGGCGGCCGCGCTCGTCGGCTTGGCCGGCTTCGTCTTCGCGGCATTCGCCTTCGGTGTGCCCTGCCCGTCATTGGGGCGTGCCATGCCCCATGGGTCGACCGGCTTCTGGTTCGGCACGGCGTTGAGCGCACGCTGATAGGCGCGCTGCTGCCTCTGCTCGTTGGCTTCATCCGCCGGCGACTTCTCGACCTCCTCACGGTATTTCGGAACGTGGTCCGCCTGCGCGAATGCAGGTCCGGCAATGAAGGCCGTCAGAAGAAGAGCGGCAGCGATGATGCGCATGAATCGAGTTCCCGGTTATGCGGCGAACAATACCATCTGATTGCGGCGATGTCGGTGCCAATTGAGCGCAGGCAACAGCCATCACCGAGACGAGATAATCTAGCGTCTGATCGTCTCGGTGCAAAACGACAAGATCAAGACCCTAACATCTGAAATTGCTCATGTTTTGGTAATCGCGCATGCTTTGGCTTCGCCATGCGCCATGACCAGCCTTACGCTGGCCCGCGGACACCAAACAGCGCTATCCGTTTTGCCCCACGATAGCCTTGGCAGGCGAAACTGATCCGTTTAATCCGCTCTCCTGCGCGGTGTGGAGGCGTTACCGATGAAATTGGTGATCTTGGCTGGACTTGCCGTGGTGCTGTCGGCCGGTGTCGCAGCGGCCCAAACCAGTGTGGGTGGCCCTGGCAAGCGAACGGAGCAGATCGGCGGCCCCAACGCGATGACCAACCCGGTCATGGCGCCGCCGCGCACGCCGCGTCCGTCACTGCCGCCCAAGGCTGGAGCTCCGGCTGCCCCGCGTCATTTCGCGCGTTGAACGGGAGCGAGAACTGGAGGCTAGCTCTCCAAGACCTCTCCCGTTCGCACGGTCTGACGATGGACGACACGGATACCCGAACCATTGGCTATCGAATGAAACCGTGGACCGCCGACGAGGAGCGAAAAATCCTCCTCCTGAGGGACACGGGAAAGACCCCGCGCGAGATTTCACTGCTGCTGGGGCGGAGCCAGGCTGCGATCGAAGCGAGATTCCGAAAGGTACGCCTGGAGCAATCCCGGTCGACAAGCTAGCCCCGCTCGGGTGGCGTCCAATGCTTCAGCGAGCATCGGGTCTCAGAGCGCGCTTCCCTTCTTCCTGATGAAGTGCTCGAACATTTCCTCGCCAAGCAGCGAGCGGCAGCTTTCGTCCTTTCCGTTGCGCCGTGACAGATCATCGAGGTTGTCGAAGACTTTCCGGATCAGCCGCGTAACTTTCGGATTGATGTCCTTGCGATCGTACGGCCTGCCGACAAAGGCGCTGGCGCCGGCGACGAACTTCGGCAGGAGGTAGACGACATCGACGCCCCGCCCGTCAGCCCATTCGACCAGACCATTGCTGTCCATCTCATAGGTGTCACCGCAATAGATCGTCGCGTAGAGCCCTCCGGCCAATTTGGCCACGAACGCCGCATTGTCACCGGTCAGCCGTGCAGCGTGCGCCGATCCGGCGAGCAAGGTGGCGGTCACCGCTATGGCGTTCAAAACCCGGCGCATCGATGGTCCCGTTGCCGCGCGCATCTCGGGCGCGCAACCGTCGATCGATGCTAGTCAGGGAGCCTGACACCGGACTGAATTTGGCAGCAATTTCGCGGTTCGCGCTGCCGCTATCGATGCGCAGCGAGAACCACTGCGTCCGTAGCCGTGAACCGCGAAGGCTGGTAGGCGGCGAGAGATTCGAACTCCCGACCCTCTCGGTGTAAACGAGATGCTCTAACCAGCTGAGCTAGCCGCCCTTACCTGCGCGCCTCTTTAGCCTCGCCTGCCCCCGAGGCGCAAGGTCGCAAACCCTCAATCGATCGTCTTCACTCCATGGGCCGCGCCGGCAATGCCGCGAGATCATTGATCCACGGCGCGGCCGAGCGACACCAGACCTGACGCCGCGGGGTCAATTGGCCGCGCTGGCGGATGCTGCCCCAGCGGATGCCCCAGTCGTCGGGGCCGCCGTCCTCGCCGGCCGTGAACAAGGGGGAACCGCAGTCGCCGCAAAAGTGCTGGAAGCGGATCCGGCCGTTGTCGCCCCTCTTGCCGTAAACCCTCGGCGCGCCTCCGGTCAGTTGGACCTGCTCGGCGGTGCAGATCACCGTAACTCGGTAGGGCGAGCCCGTGAGCGCCTGACAGTCGGTGCAGTGACAGATCGATACCCTCTCGGGATCGATCTCGGCCTGGTACGTCACCGCCCCGCAATGGCACTGCCCGTCGATCCGCATCCTGGGTTCTCCCGTCGAACAGAGCGCACCCGCCCACGCCGCTCGAGCACACCGCTCGGAGCCATTGTAACGCGCTCGTGCGCGCGGCGCTGCAACGGCGCAACCCCGGTATCCCGAAATTGTCTTGTTTGGGATACCAAATCGGGATACGGCGTCGATCCAAGCCCAAACTTTCTTCCCGCCGGGACGCAGCCCAGAGACAGCCATGTCGCAGATGCTTCAGATCCATGACCAACTCAGGGAAATGATCCTGTCGCTCGATCTCGGGCCGGGCGAGCGGCTGACCGAGCGCTGGCTGGAGAGCCGGTTCGAGGGGTCGCGTACTCCGATCCGCGCCGCGCTGGTGCGGCTCGAAGGCGAAGAGCTGGTGCGCCGCGACGGCCGCAACTGGATCGTCGCGCCGATCGACCTCGGCGAACTGGAGGCGCTGGCCGAGTTCCGGATTCCGCTGGAGACGACCGCCGTCCGCCTCGCCTGCGCGCGGGCGAACGAAGCCGACGTCGCCGGCGTCGAGGAGATGCTGGATGCCTGCCAGTCCGGCGCGCCGCGCGAGGAATGGCACCGCGTCGGCACCGATTTCCATGTCGAGATCGCGCGCCTCTCCGGCAACCCGTTCGTCGTCAAGGCAATCAAGGGCGCCATGACCCGGCTGTCGCGGGCGCGCTGGCTTGAAGTGTGGACAGAACCCTCGCGCGAGCAGGCCTGGCGCGAGCACCGCCGCATCCTCGGCTTCATCAAGGCCAACGATCCGGAGGCGGCCGCGCGCGAGGCCGCCGACCACATCACCGACACCCGCGACCGCCTGCTGCGCTCGCTCAACGAGGACCGGCGTGGCCTGCGGGCGCGCGGCTTCGCCGTGATCGGGTTGCGCTGACATGAACGTGGACGTCGATCACGAAGCAGTCCTGGACGCCG
Source organism: Bradyrhizobium sp. SK17 (assembly GCF_002831585.1). Taxonomy (GTDB): domain Bacteria; phylum Pseudomonadota; class Alphaproteobacteria; order Rhizobiales; family Xanthobacteraceae; genus Bradyrhizobium. Next base: position 5,668,210 of record NZ_CP025113.1, read on the forward strand.
GCCCCTGGAAGCGCAACCTCATCGTCTGCGTGTTCGGCTCCTTCACGACCATCGTGGGGATGACGCTGCTGCTGCCGTTCCTGCCGCTCTATGTCGAGCAGCTCGGCGTGAGCGATCATGCCGCCATCGTGCAATGGTCGGGCGTGGCCTATGGCGCCGCCTTCCTGAGCGCGGCGCTGACGGCGCCGCTGTGGGGACGGCTGGCGGACCGTTATGGCCGCAAACTGATGCTGATCCGCGCCAGCCTCGGCATGGCGGTCGCGATGTCGCTGATCGGCATGGCGCACAACGTCTATGAGCTGGTCGGCCTGCGGCTGTTGACCGGCTTGCTCGGCGGTTACGCGTCGGGTTCGACCGTGCTGGTCGCAGCGCAGACGCCGAAAGCGCGGTCCGGCTGGGCGATCGGCGTGCTGTCCGCCGGCATCATGGCCGGCAGCCTGGTCGGTCCCTTGATCGGCGGTGTGCTGCCGGGCCTGATCGGCATCCGCAAGACCTTCTTCCTGATCGGCGGCGTCATCTTCATCACCTTCCTCGGCACCACCTTCCTGATCCGCGAGGACGCGCGTCCGAAGACCGTGGCAGGCGGCAAGTCGCGTGGCGGCTGGTCGCTGGTTCCGGACAAGCGGCCGGTCATCGCGATGTGGGGCACCGGCCTGCTGCTGATGATCGCCAACATGTCGATCGAGCCGATCATCACGGTCTACGTCGCGCAATTGGTCGAGGCGCCGCAGGTGACGTTCGTGGCCGGCCTCGTGATGTCGGCGGCGGCCTTCGGCAGCCTGCTGTCGTCGTCGCATCTCGGCAAGCTCGCCGATCGCGTCGGCCACTGGCGGATCATCATCGTCTGCCTTGCGGCCTCGGCGGTGCTGCTGATTCCGCAGGCCTTCGTGGTCAGCGGCTGGCAGCTGATCCTGCTGCGTTTCCTGATGGGGCTCGCGCTCGGCGGCCTGCTGCCCTGCATCGCGAGCGTGATCCGGCACAACGTGCCCGACGCGGTCACCGGCAGCATGCTGGGCTACTCGATCTCGGCGCAATATGCCGGCCAGGTGATCGGCCCGCTCGCCGGCGGATTCATCGGCGGCCATATCGGCATGCGCGCGGTGTTCCTCGGCACCAGCGTGCTGATGGCGCTCGGCGCGCTCGGCAATTTCATGGTCGAGAAGAAGAACTAGTCCGGCGGCAATCGCGAGAAACGGAAGTTGCAGTGGCTCGCGCCACCGGCCAATGTTTGCGTCCTCTCCAGTTGGATGCCGCGCGTTGCATAGGCGTCGAAATCAAGCCCGCAGATGTTCGGCAGGATTTCCTTGTCGCCATGGCGAGCCGCGAATTTGCAGAATCCGCAAGCCTTGTAGTCGATGCCGAATTCAAAGCTATCACCCGGGCCCGGCTCGACGAAATCGTAGACGAAATCCTCGGGGTACTCGTTCTGAAGGCTTCTGGCAGCCTGCTCGCGCAGCAAGGCCTGGTTCTCCGACGACATGAACTGACGCCCCGCGGCGAGCCGTTCGGCTGCGGGCTCGATGAGCAATTGCGCCTTGTAGGTTTCCCGTTCGATCTCGCCGATCACGGACAGCGAGACGCCGTGCCGCCGCAGCACACGGCTTATCGCCATGAAGCCGATCAGACGCATGAAGAAATCGCTCATGCGACTTGCCGCGCCGCCGACATAGGGCATTTGGGTCAGCACGATCTCGAATTCATCCATCACCTGCTGCCTGATCGCGTCGAGATCGGACAGATGCGTGCGGTCGCGTAACATCGTTTCGGCAAGGTCGAGGCGATGGCGCATGGCGGCCTCCATCGCACCTCGATGCTTCTCGTAGAAGGGATGGATGATCTCAGCCATGTTACCCTGCGACACGACGATCTTGCCGAAGGCGCGATCGGTGCACGTCTTGTCCCGCGTGCACGCGCTCCGCTCAACCGATTGTTTCTGACTGCCTGGAAGAGTTTTTCTATTCTGAAGCCGTCACCTTCACACCTGGACCCGCGCCCATGAGCTATCGCTTGCCTCCCCTGAACGGACTACGCGCCTTCGAGGCCGCCGGCCGCCACCTCAGCTTCAAGACGGCCGCGACCGAACTCGCGGTCACGCCCGGTGCCGTCAGCCAGCAGGTGAAGCACCTGGAACAGGCCCTCGGCGTGCCGCTGTTCCAGCGGCTGCACCGCAGCCTGCTCCTCACCGCGCAGGGCGAGGCGCTGCTGCCGCAAGTAGCGGACGCCTTCAAACGCCTGTCGGAGGCCGGCGACACGGTCGCGAAGGCGCTGAAGACGAAGCCGCTTCGCCTTGGCATCTCGCCGGCCCTGAGCGACAAGCCCGACCGACTGCTCGCCGATCTCGCCGGCACGAAGCGGCCGCCCGATTATGTGCGGGCGGTGGCGACCGACGACGTCGCCGATCTTCTCGCCGGCCGTCTCGATGCGCTGCTCCGCCCGGGTCCCGGCCCCTATCCCGGCCTGCATGCCGAAGTGCTGGCGCTGGCGCCCGGCTTCGGAGCCCACAAGAAGGCCTCGCTGGTGGTCTGGCCCGGCCTCGCCCGCTGTCGCGAATTCACCCGGACACGGGCGCTCCTGGTGAAGGACTGAGGCACGACCGGGTCGGCCCGCCCCCGTCGCCAAAGCACACGCCAACCGGATCGCGCTCCGTCGGGGCGGGGCACCTCGTTGGCTTGATCTTCGTTGGCCTGGTCGCATGGCCGGCAGCAGGGAGACCAAGCGCTCTTCACGCCAATAGTTCGGTCCGGTATTTGGCGGACAGCGCCTTTGCTCTTGCCATGCGCTCGGCCTGCTCAGCCTGACTTAGGCTGGGCGGCGGCGCGGTACGACTTGCGACGAGATCGCCGACCGCCAAAAACAATTCTTCCTGGCCTGCCGGCGTGCACATGCAGAGCATACGCGCCGGCCTGTTGGAGTCGTTCCTGAACGCGTGCGGCGCGTTCGCGGGTATGTTCACCGTCGAGCCCGCGGCAGCCCGATATGGTTGCCCACGGAACATCAACTCGATTTCGCCGTCGATGACGGTGAACATCTCCTCGAAGTCGTGACGGTGCGGCGGCGGTCCGCCTCCGGGCGGGATCAGCATGTCGATGAGGCAGTAGCGCCCACCAGTCTGCTCGCCGGACACGAGGATGGTGTAGGTGCCGCCGACGATCGAGACATGGCGGAGCATCGGATCGTCCGAGTGGGATAGCGTAAGTTTCCGGCTGATATCGTCAGGGGGCAGCGGCACTCCGGATTGGGTGGTCATCTGATCGCTTCCTTCTGATCTGGGATCGGCTTCAGAAACGCTCGGTGTCGAAGTCCTCAATGAAGCAAGCGAATTCGTCCGCGCCATGGCGATTCTGACCAGCCAGGCGGCTTCATTTGCCAAAACAAAACGGCGCCCGAAGGCGCCGTTTGATTTTTCAGATCGGAGGTTGGCTCAGTGCGCCGTCAGGCCGCCGGAGGCTTCATCCGAAGCGTCGGGCTTGACGTCGACCTTGCTGGCCTCCTCTTCCCAGGCGATCGGCGCCGGCACGCGGACCAGCGCCTTAGCGATGACCTCATCCAGCCGCGAGACCGGGATGATATCCATGCCGCCCTTGATCGCATCGGAGATCTCCGTGAGATCCTTGGCGTTGTCCTCCGGGATCAGCACCGTCTTGATGCCACCGCGCGCGGCAGCCAGGAGCTTCTCCTTCAGACCGCCGATCGGCAGCACCCGGCCGCGCAGCGTGATCTCGCCGGTCATCGCGACATCGTGGCGGACCGGGATGCCGGTCATGACCGAGATGATCGCGGTGGCCATCGCGACACCGGCGGACGGACCGTCCTTCGGGGTCGCACCCTCCGGCACGTGAACGTGGATGTCGCGGCGGTCGAACAACGGCGGCTCGATGCCGTAGTTGATCGCCCGCGAGCGCACGTAGGACGCCGCAGCCGAGATCGACTCCTTCATCACATCGCGCAGGTTGCCCGTCACCGTCATCTTGCCCTTGCCGGGCATCATGACGCCTTCGATGGTGAGCAGCTCGCCGCCGACATCGGTCCAGGCCAGACCGGTGACGATACCGACCTGATCCTCGCTGTCGATCTCCCCGAAGCGATACTTCGGCACGCCGAGGAACTCCTCGATGTTCGCCTCGGTGACCTTCACCGACTTCTTCTTGGAGATCATCAGCTCCTTCACCGCCTTGCGGGCCAGTGTGGAGAGCTCACGCTCCAGGTTACGCACGCCCGCTTCGCGGGTGTAGCGGCGGATCATCAGCAGCAGGGCCGCGTCGTCGATCGACCATTCCTTGGAGTCCAGACCGTGCTTGGAGAGCGCGCTCGGGATCAGATGCTTGCGCGCGATCTCGACCTTCTCATTCTCGGTGTAGCCGGCGATCCGGATGATCTCCATGCGGTCCATCAGCGGGCCCGGAATATTCAGCGTATTCGCGGTCGTGATGAACATCACGTTGGACAGGTCGTAGTCGACCTCAAGGTAGTGGTCGTTGAAGGTCGAGTTCTGCTCAGGATCAAGCACCTCGAGCAGCGCCGACGACGGATCGCCGCGGAAATCGGCGCCCATCTTGTCGATCTCGTCCAGCAGGAACAGCGGATTCGAGGTCTTCGCCTTCCGCATCGACTGGATGATCTTGCCGGGCATCGAGCCGATATAGGTGCGGCGGTGACCGCGGATCTCGGCCTCGTCACGCACGCCGCCGAGCGACACGCGCACGAACTCACGGCCGGTCGCTTTCGCGATCGACTTGCCGAGCGAGGTCTTGCCGACGCCGGGAGGCCCGACCAGGCACAGGATCGGTCCAGTCAGCTTGTTGGCGCGCGACTGCACCGCGAGATACTCGACGATGCGGTCCTTGACCTTCTCGAGCCCGTAGTGATCGGAGTCCAGCACCGCCTGGGCGGCCTCGAGGTCCTTCTTGACCTTGGACTTCTTGCCCCACGGAATCGACAGCAGCCAATCCAGATAGTTGCGCACGACGGTCGCTTCCGCGGACATCGGCGACATCTGGCGTAGCTTCTTCAGCTCGTGCTGCGCCTTCTCGCGGGCTTCCTTGGAGAGCTTGGTCTTGGAGATCTTCTCCTCCAGATCGGCCAACTCGTCACGACCTTCGTCGTCGCCGAGTTCCTTCTGGATCGCCTTCATCTGCTCGTTCAGGTAATACTCGCGCTGGGTCTTCTCCATCTGGCGCTTGACGCGCGAACGGATGCGCTTCTCGACCTGCAACACCGAGATCTCGCTCTCCATCAGGCCGAGCACCTTCTCCAGGCGCTGCGTGACGGACAACGTCTCCAGGATCGCCTGCCGATCGGCAATCTTGACCGCGAGATGCGACGCAACGGTATCGCCGAGCTTGGCGAAATCGGTGATCGCCTGGACCACGCCGACGACTTCGGCGGAGATCTTCTTGTTCAGCTTCACATAGCTTTCGAAGTCGGACACGACCGACCGCGCCAGCGCCTCGGCTTCAACCGAGTTGGCGTCAGTGTCGGCGAGCGCGACCGCGGTCGCCTCGTAATACTCGCTGCGGTCGGAATACTTCTCGACGCGCGCGCGCTCGAGGCCCTCGACCAGCACCTTCACGGTGCCGTCGGGCAGTTTCAGCAGTTGCAGGACGCTGGCGAGCGTACCGGTCTCGTAAATTGAATCGGGTGCCGGATCGTCATCGGACGCGTTCTTCTGCGTCGCGAGCATGATCAGCGCGTCGTTCTTCATCACCTCTTCGAGCGCGCGGATCGATTTCTCGCGGCCGACGAAGAGAGGCACGATCATGTGCGGGAACACGACGATGTCGCGGAGCGGCAGCACCGGATAGGAATGGCTTTCGCCGTGGACGATCGTTGGCCGGGGTTTTGAGGTCGTCATGGCCTTATCCTTTTGTTTTGCCCCCTTGCTCGCAGTCCGCCTGCTTGCGCGACCGCCACAAGGTGCCTTGGTGATCCGGAAAAAGATTGCCGTCAGCAGCCGCTTATTCCGCATCGTAAAGCGACGAATCTCAACGCATGAGATCCCTCGCCGATAGCATTAGGTGGCTATCAGGCCGGGGGGTGTCAAGTCTGAGAAGTGCCCGGAAATGCAGGCTAAACAGGCATTTACTGCAACGCCAAAATGGCAGCGATTGCTGCGCCATTGCGGCCGCCGGATCGTCCGGCAGCCGTGCAATTTTGGTGGTCGTGACGCGCGCGTTTACGCGCTTGCGCTGCTCTCGACCGCGCGGTCGGAACGATCCGCGTAGATGTAGAGCGGACGCGCCGTTCCCTCGACGACCTCGCGCGAGATCACGACTTCCTCGACGCCTTCCAGGCCCGGGAGGTCGAACATGGTTTCGAGCAGGATGCTCTCCAGGATCGACCGCAGGCCGCGGGCACCGGTCTTGCGCTCGATCGCCTTGCGGGCGACCGCGCCAAGCGCCTCGTCGGCGAAAGTCAGCTCGATGTTCTCCATCTCGAACAGCCGCTGGTACTGCTTCACCAGCGCGTTCTTCGGATCGGTCAGGATCTTCTTCAGCGAGGCCTCGTCGAGGTCTTCCAGCGTCGCGACGACAGGCAGACGGCCGACGAATTCCGGGATCAGGCCATACTTGAGCAGGTCTTCCGGCTCGACGTGACGGAAGATCTCACCGGTACGGCGGTCCTCCGGCGCGAGCACCTGCGCCGCGAAGCCGATCGAGGTGGAGCGGCCGCGCGCCGAGATGATCTTCTCGAGGCCCGAGAACGCACCACCGCAGATGAACAGGATGTTGGTGGTATCCACTTGCAGGAACTCCTGCTGCGGATGCTTGCGGCCGCCCTGCGGCGGGACCGAGGCCACCGTGCCTTCCATGATCTTCAGCAGCGCCTGCTGGACGCCCTCGCCCGACACGTCGCGGGTGATCGAGGGATTGTCCGACTTGCGGCTGATCTTGTCGATTTCGTCGATGTAGACGATGCCGCGCTGCGCGCGCTCGACATTGTAGTCGGCCGCCTGCAACAGCTTCAGGATGATGTTCTCGACGTCCTCGCCGACATAGCCGGCTTCGGTCAGCGTCGTCGCATCGGCCATGGTGAACGGAACGTCAAGGATGCGGGCCAGCGTCTGCGCGAGCAGCGTCTTGCCCGAACCGGTCGGACCGATCAGCAGGATGTTCGACTTCGCCAGTTCGACGTCGTTGTGCTTGGTCTGATGGTTGAGCCGCTTGTAGTGATTGTGGACGGCGACCGACAGCACCTTCTTGGCATGGCTCTGGCCGATCACGTAGTCGTCCAGGACCTTGCAGATTTCCTTCGGCGTCGGGATGCCGTCGCGCGACTTCACCAGCGAGGACTTGTTCTCCTCACGGATGATGTCCATGCAGAGTTCGACACACTCGTCGCAAATGAAGACAGTCGGTCCGGCAATCAGCTTGCGAACTTCATGCTGGCTCTTGCCGCAGAACGAGCAATATAGCGTGTTCTTGGCGTCGCTCGTGCCGACCTTACTCATTCATTATCTCCGTCCGCCGTTCGATCTCGTTTGCCAGATCGACCCAATCCGGCACACAACCGGCGTCTTGGGTAGATAGAGCAAATTCCGTACCAAAAAAGACCCTACGCAATACTGACCGTGCGAATCACGGTTTATTCGAATCTCCGCGATCTTAGCCGATGCATCACAGCCAACCATGCTGGCACCCGACTATCAAGAATTCGCTAATCGGGGGCCGGCTCAAGACCGTGACAATACCGTGATTTTCCACGATCGCACGCGGAATGCGCGTCGAAATCCACGGAACGTTGCGGGATTACCACGGCGGCCGATGAGCACGAAAGCGGAACTTTCTGTCGTGCGCACGCAGTTACCGGCGGGGGCCGCCGCCCTGCATTGCCGGGTATGTGAGGCGTCAATGTGGAGATCACACCGACGCCTCCAGATGTCGTGTCGGATCAGGCGGCCGTCTCAGGCGGCCTTGGCGCTCGCCGGATCCTCGGGGCGCTTGTCGATGACCTTGTCGACGAGGCCGAACGCCTTGGCATCCTCGGCGGTGAGGAACTTGTCGCGCTCCAGCGCGTCCTCGATCGCCTTGTAGGTCTGGCCGGTGTGCTTCACGTAGATCTCGTTGAGGCGCTTCTTGAGATTCAGGATCTCCTGCGCGTGCAGCATGATGTCGGTGGCCTGGCCCTGGAAGCCGCCCGAGGGCTGGTGCACCATGATGCGGGAATTCGGCAGCGTGAAGCGCATGTCCTTCTCGCCGGCTGCCAGCAGCAGCGAACCCATCGAGGCCGCCTGCCCCGTGCACAGCGTCGACACCGGCGGACGGATGAACTGCATCGTGTCGTAGATCGCAAGGCCCGACGTCACCACGCCGCCCGGCGAGTTGATGTACATCGAGATTTCCTTCTTCGGATTCTCGGCCTCGAGGAACAGCAATTGCGCGACGATCAGCGTCGACATGCCGTCTTCCACCCCACCGGTGACGAAGATGATGCGCTCTTTCAGCAAGCGCGAGAAAATGTCGTAGGCGCGTTCGCCGCGATTGGTCTGCTCGACGACCATCGGCACGAGGTTCATGTAGGTTTCAACGGGATCGCGCATGAAAGAACCCAAGGGTTAGGGGTGATGCAGAACTTGGCTCAGGGCAACTCGGCTCAAAGGCTACTTGGCTAAGGCCGGTCGGCTCAAGGCTTAACCCAGATATGGGCCAATTTCCGGCCGACAAGACCGACACTAGCCAACTGGGCAGGGTCGCAGACGTTGAAGCCGATTCGCCGCGACGCGCCTAGCGAGGGGACCCTCGCCAAGCGCGCTTTCGCGGTTCATCATTAACGCGAGGTGCCGGAATTAGGCGGCAGTCTTCTCGGCGTCTTCATCCTTGAACAGCTCGTCCTTGGTGACCTTCTTCTCGGTCACATTGGCGAGCTCGAGCACGAAGTCGACGACCTTGTCCTCGTAGATCGGGGCGCGGAGCTGGGCCAGCGCCTGGGCGTTGCTGCGGTAGTAGTCCCAGACTTCCTTCTCGCGGCCAGGCGCCTGGCGCGCGCGCTCGATGACGGCGCGCGACACTTCGTCGTCGGTCACGGTGATCTTGTTCTTCTCGCCGATCTCCGACAGCACGAGGCCGAGGCGGACGCGACGGTCGGCGATCTTCTGGTACTCTTCCTTGGCCGCATCCTCGGTGGTGTTCTCGTCGGCAAAGGTCTTGCCGGACGAGTCCATTTCGGCCTTGATCGAGTTCCACATCAGGTTGAACTCTTCGGCGACAAGCGACGGCGGTGCCTCGAATTTGTGGCTCTCGTCGAGGCGGTCGAGCAGCGCGCGCTTGACCTTCTGGCGGGTCGCGCCGGCGAATTCGGCGGTCAGGCGCTCGCGCATCAACTCCTTGAGCTTGTCGAGCGACTCGAGGCCGAGGGTCTTTGCGAACTCGTCGTCGACCGTGATCTCGCCGGGCGCCTCGATCAGCGTCGCGGTGGTCTCGAACTCGGCCGGCTGACCAGCGAGCTTCTCATTGAGGTAGTTCTTCGGGAACGGAACCTTCAGCGTTCGGGTCTCGCCAGAGCCGATGCCGGTCAGCTGCTCCTCGAAGCCCGGGATGAACTGGCCGGCGCCGATCACGACCTGGATGCCCTCGCCGGTGCCGCCCTCGAAGGCCTCACCGTTGATGGTGCCCTTGAAGCTGATGGTGACGCGATCGCCCTTCTCCGCCTTGGCGCCTTCGGCCTTGGCAATGTAGGGACGGCTGCCTTCGGCAACTCGCTTGATGGCATCGTCGACGTCGGCGTCGGCGACATCGACCACCGGCTTCTCGACCGAGAACGACTTGAAATCGGCGAGTTGGATCGGCGGCACCACTTCGATGGCGACGGTGTAGGTCAGGTCGGTCTTGCCCGACAGCAGCTCCTCGACCTGGTCCTTCTCGGTCGGCATCGTGATCTTCGGCTCGCCGGCAAGGCGGAAGCCGCGGTCTTCGAACAACTGCCGGTTGGTGTCGCTGATGGTCTGGTCGATGGTCTCGGCCATGACCGAGCGGCCATAGATCTTCTTCAGATGAGCCACCGGCACCTTGCCGGGACGGAAGCCGTTGAGACGGACCTTGTCCTTGAGGTCGACCAGCTTGGCGCCCGCCTTGGCATCGAGATCGGATGCCGGAACGCTGATCTTGAATTCGTGCTTCAGTCCCTCGTTGAGGGTCTCGGTGACCTGCATGGTATCAATCTTCTTCCGCTTTTGCCGCGGCCCGAGCGGCCGTGGCAGTGTTCAATCTGTGCGACGCTTGAGCCTTGCGGCCTGACGTCTGTGGGTTCGGCGAACCGTCATCCCCTGCGGGGCAAAGGCTCTCCAAGAATTCGTCATGCAAACGCTGTAAGCGCTTGGTGCGGGCGGAGGGACTCGAACCCCCACAACTTTCGTCACTGGAACCTAAATCCAGCGCGTCTACCAGTTCCGCCACGCCCGCGCGAAAAGCATCCAGTCCGGCCGCGATGCCGCGGGCGGCCGGGCTTATAACATGCGCCCACCGGTTCGCAGCAAAAAAATGGCCGCTGGCGACCTCATCCCGCGACCGATCGCGACTGGACAGGTGCACTCGAAAATGGTCCGCATCGGCCCGATGACAAGCCCCGTAGCACGTCCCGAATTTTCCCTCACCCGGCGCGATCTGATGGCCGCCTTCGGCGCCGCGGCGCTTTGCCCCGCCTGGCCCGCCACGGCCCTGGCGCAGGGCCGGACCGCGGTCGCGCTCAAGGCCAGGACCGATGGCATCTCGCTTCGCCCTGGCAGCGGACCGGAAACCCCGGTCTGGTCGCTCGGAAATGGCGAGCTCCGCTTCAAGCGCGGCGAGGTTCTGGACGTGACCTTTGGCAACGAATTGCCGGTCGCGGCCACGCTGGATTGCCGTGGGCTCGATGGCGTCCCCGCCGCCGAGCCGCTGACGTCCCGGGCGCCGCTCGCGACCGGGGCAACGGACAGCTTCCAGCTCCCGCTCCGGCATGCCGGTACCTTCCTGTGCGCACCGCTGGTCAGCGACGATGCTTCGGCGCCAACCCGCCCGCGGCCGCTGATCGTTACCGGTACGTCGCCGGTCGCGATCGACCGGGACGAGGTCCTGCTGATCGAGGAGTGGCGCCTGCGGTCGGACGTAACCGCGATCCCGCCCGGAAACGATCCGAAAGATTCGACGCCGATTCATACAATTAACGGCAAAACCTCATACGATATCTCGGCACCGGGCAACGCCCGCCTCAGACTCCGCTTTATCAATGGCAGCCAACGCAGCGTGCTGGCGGTCAAACTGGAGAATCTCGAGGTCCGCGTGATGGCCATCGACGGCCAGCCGGCCGAACCGTTCCCCGCCCGCAATGGTGCGCTGATACTGGCGCCGGGAAGCCGCACCGACGTCTTTGTCGACGCCGTGGGGCCGGCGGGAACGACCTTTGCGATCCTGTTGCACGACGGCAAGCAGGCCCACCCGGTCGGCAAACTCGTCGTCTCGAACGAGCCGCCGCTCCGGGCGGCGGCGTTCCCGCCGGCGCCGCCGCTTCCGGGCAACGACATGCCCGCCCAGATCGATCTGAAAAATGCCACGCGATTCGATCTGGCACTCGGCGCACCGGCCGAATGGTTCCGCACAGCCGATTTCAAGCCATCCGTCGCCCCGGCGTTTCAGGCCAAGGCCGGCCGGGCGGTGGTGCTGGCCCTGACCAACCGCGGCGCAATGGCCAGCGTGTTTCACCTGCATGGCCATCACTTCCGCCTGCTCGACCGGCTCGACGACGGCTGGAAACCATACTGGCTCGACACACTCGCGGTCGAACCGGGCCAGACCCAGCGGATCGCCTTCCTCGCCGAATATCCTGGCCGCTATCTGATCGAGCAGGTCGCGGCCGACTGGGCGGCACCGCGGCTCCTCCGATGGTACAATGTCCAATAACAAGACGAGGAAACGCCATGAGCCAGACAGTTGCAGCGATCCGCGAAGTCCGTGCGCGAAGCGTCGTCGTGCCGCTCAAGCGCCCCGTGAAGAACGCCTTCGGCGTAATCGATTCCGGCCCGCTGATCCTGATCGATGTCGAGACCGATCAAGGCGTTACCGGCCATAGCTACATCTTCGCCTACAGCAAGCTCACACTTAAGCCACTGGCGTATCTGATCGAGGAGATCGGCCGCGAACTGGTCGGCAAGCCGGTCGCGCCGTTCGATCTGATGAAGGCGATGGATGCCAAATTCCGCCTGCTCGGCTGGCAGGGCCTGGTCGGCATGGCGGTCTCAGGTCTCGACATGGCCTATTGGGACGTGCTCGGCCAGTTCGCCGGCCGTCCGCTGGTCGAATTGCTCGGCGGCTCGGCGAAGCCGATCAAGGCCTATGACAGCTACGGCGTGGTCGACCCTGCCACCGATGAGCGCGCGCTGCGCCGTTCGCTCGACCAGGGCTTTCGCGGCATCAAGATCAAGGGCGGCGACGGCGACGCCGCCAATGACGAGCGCGTCGTGAAGGGCGTACGCGCCCTGCTCGGCCCCGACATCGCGCTGATGATCGACTTCAACCAATCGCTCGATCCGGCGGAAGCGACCCGCCGCATCGCGCGGCTTGCGCCTTACGACCTGCACTGGATCGAAGAGCCGGTGCCGCAGGAGAGCCTGTCCGGACACGCCAAGGTCCGCGAGACCTCGCCGACGCCGATCCAGGCCGGCGAGAACTGGTGGTTCCCGCGCGGCTTCGCCGAAGCCATCGCGGCGGGCGCGTCCGACTTCATCATGCCCGACGTCATGAAGGTCGGCGGCGTCACCGGCTGGATGCAGGTCGCCGGACAGGCCGACGCCGCATCGATCCCGATGTCGAGCCATTTGTTCGCGGAGGTCAGCGCGCATCTGCTCGCGGTGACGCCGACCGCGCATTGGCTCGAATTCCTCGACTTCGCCGGCGCGATCCTGGCGCAGCCCGCAGAGATCAAAGACGGCGCGGTGACCGCCCGCGGTCCCGGCCTCGGCATCACCTGGAACGAGCCTGCGATCGCGAAATACCTGGTGAGCTAGCGCGCTTCACCTTTGCGACGCGTTCATGTAGTCGTCGGGACATCGGAGCGCGCAATGTCCAACAGCAACAAACTGACCCTCAAATTTCGCTGTCCGGCGGAGCTTGAGGGCCTGCTTCCGCCGCCGGTGCCGGCGGCCCAGGGCGTCCCCGACTGGCTCAAGACGATGCCGGCGACGTCCTTCAGCTCGATTAACCAGCACGACGACGACACCATCAAGCGCTGCCCCCCTTCGTCGATGCGATGACCTGCGGGTTCTTGCTGCCGCTGGTATGCGATCTGAGAATCGAGAATGGCGAGATCACCTGGGACCAGGACCTGCCGCCGGGAGGCACGCCCGAGTTTCCGCGTTCACCGATCGGCTTTCACGATCCGGGTCAGGTCAGCGGCACGCCGCTGTTTGAGGCCGGCCGCTTCTTTCTCAAATTCCACAATTTGTGGACCGTCGAAGCCCCGGAAGGCTACGCGATCTACTTCACACATCCGATCAACCGCTTCGACCTGCCCTTCACCACGCTCACCGGCCTGGTCAATTCCGACCTTTATTCCGAGAACTGGGTGCACTTCCCCGCATACTGGCACGACAGGAATTTCAACGGCGTGCTTCCCAGGGGGACGCCGATCGCACAATGCTTTCCGGTCAAGCGCGAGGGCTGGATCGCGCAGGCATCGCCCTTCACGGCGGAAGAGGCCAAACGCGTCGATGAATTCCGCGCCGAGCTGAAACGGCAGCCCAGTCTCTACCGGAGAAATTTCCGGGCCTGACCACGCGGGCTGATCACGGGCGCACCTGCATCAGCCTGCCCCCGCTCATCCGGATTCCACGCCGAAGAATTTCGCCGCCGCATTCTGGTCGAAGAAGAAGCGGCCATGCGACGATGCGGCCATCACGACCGCGGCGCGGCCCAGCAGTTGAGGTTGGCCGCGTGCGACCGCGCGCAGCGCGGCCTCACCGGCATCACGCTCTCCCTGCTCGAGAAGGCTGGTGGCGAGTTGGGCGCGGACCGAGCGATCGTCCGGATACTGCGCGAGCACCTTGCGGAACGCGTCCGAGGCCGCGGCGTAATCCCGTGAAGGATCAGGATGCGGCCGAGCTCATTGAGCACGTCGGGACGATTCGGTGCGCCGTCACGCGCGCTGGTCAGCGCGACCAGCGCCTTTGCGATGTCGCCGTTCCCATGCAACAGGCGGCCGAGGCTGAGCTTGAGATCGACGTCGCCGGGGGCCAGCGCAAGACCGGCCTCGATGATCGTGATCGCTTCCTCGCGCTGGCCGGCCTTGGCCAATTGCCCCGCCAGTTCGTGAAAGGCGGGAAAGTAAGGCGGACGACGCGCGGCAGTGCGGCGAAGCTGCGCGATGCCGTCGGCGACGCGCTCGGCACCGCACAGCAACGCGCCGAGCAGGGTCTCGACCTCGCCGTCATCGCCGCGGCGTGCGATCTTTTCCAGCGGCGCAATCGCCTCGCTTCCCCGACCCTGCCCCATCAGGGCATGCGCCAGCAGCAGCGCGGCGTTCCGGTCGGTGCGGTTCGATTTCAGGATGCCGGCTGCGATCTGCTCCGCCTGCGCGAACTGCCGCGCCCGCAATGCCGACACGCCCTGTTGCAGCGCCTGAGCGAAGAAATTGTTCTGCTTGCCACTCACGAGAAAGCTTTTGAAGGAGCGAAAGAATATCGCGGGCCGTAGCCCGACGGGTCACCGGGCGTCCAGCAACAGTCTCGTGAAAACGTGGCGGCAGGTCAACTGGCCGGGTCCTCGTCGCATCCTTCGCCTGCTCGACCCAGATGCGCATCGAAATCGCGATGCGAGGCCCGTCAGTGCGAGACAAGCGCAACGGGTGATGTATTGTCGGAGCTGATCGGCATGCGGCCGAACCAACCTGACACCATGTGACTCAGAGCGGAGAACCGGGATGGCGCAGTGCATCGTGATCGTTCAATTCGATCTTCCGAAGCGAACCGAAGAACAGGCCATCAAGGGCGGCATGGCGACCGCCCCGACCTATCGAAATCTCGCGACAAAGGGCCTGATCCGCAAGGACTACCTCAACGGAGAGGCCGGCACCGGAGGTGTCTATCTCTGGGAGAGCCGCGCGGCAGCCGAGGCATGGTTCAGCGACGCCAAGATGGCCGAGCTCACCGAACGGTTCGGAGCCCCGCCGCGGCTGACCTGGTACGACACCTATGTCACCGTCGATAACTTGGCGGGCGAGACTCGCGTGAACCAGACCGCGCTGAGCTCGGCCGCGGAATAGAACAGCCTGCGGCAATAAAACGTAACGTGCCGACTGGTCCGAAGTGCTCCAAACTGCCGCGATCGGCTGACGATACGGCAAGGAAGAGCTTTCGAATGTCTCGAACCCCAATCATCACGTTCTGTCTCTCGCTGCTCACGCTGTCGGCATGGGCCACCGGTCCGGCCATAGCGCGAGGAGGCTTCAACCCCAATTGCCACGTGCCCAGGATCAGTCTCTGTCCGGGCTGTACGATCACGGCCAAGATCGTCGTGTTGCAGGATCACGAATGCCGGATCAATTATGGTTCGCTGGGCCCGATGCGCCCGCAAACAATTCTGGTCAGCGCCAAGCATGGGAAGTATCGGGCGGACAACGAAACCAGCACCGCTTACACCCCGAACAAGGGCTTCCTCGGTGACGACTATTTTGAGACGCGATTTTCCTACGAACTGATGAATGGTTCACCGGCTTCAGCAGTGCTCAAGGCCAGCGTCGAAGTGGTGCCGAAGCTGTAGCGGACCGAAGTGAGGATATCCTTGATTTTCGACGTCACGTCTTTTGCGATCGTTGCCGCACGCCGCTTGCCCGGGTAGCCAGTTTCGTCTCCTCCCGGATCATGTCGACAAAGGCACGAAGCCCGGCCGTCATGTGGCGATGCCGCGGATAGTACAGACGCAGGCCGGGAAATGGCGGCGTCCAGGCGTCCAGCACCGCTCGCAACGTTCCGGCGGCGAGATGCCCGGTCACCCAGAAGTCGCTGACGAACGCAAGCCCCACGCCCTCGAGGGCGGCTTCCACCATCAGGCTGTCATTGTCGAGGGTCAGCCTGCCCGGCACATCCAGCGCCATCTGCTCGCCGCCGCGCTTCTCGAACTCCCAGTGATAGAGCTTGCCGCTCGGCATTCGTCTGCGAATGCATTCGTGGGCGAGCAGATCGAGCGGAGACCGCGGCACCGACGAGCGCGCGAAATAGCCGGGCGCGCCGACGACGATGAAGCGCGTGTCCGGACCGCAGGGAATCGCGACCATATCCTGCGGCACGGCTTCGGCGAGCCGGATGCCGGCATCGAACCCTTCCGCGACAATATCGATGGGGCGTCCTTCCATCGTCAACTCGACATTCATGTCGGGATAGCGCCGCATGAATTTCGCAACAACCGGGCGGAGGATCTGGTGCGCTGCGCGCTCCTTCAGGTTGATGCGCAGCGTTCCTGCCGGCGTGTCGCGAAATTCGTTCACATCCTCCATCGCGCCGGCAATCTCGCGCAGCGCGGGACTAACCCTGGCGAGGAAACGCTCCCCCGCTTCCGACAACGCGACGCTGCGCGTCGTCCGATTGATGAGACGCACGCCAAGCCGCTTTTCCAGCCCGGCAATGGCGTGGCTCAACGCCGAGGGTGAGATGCCAAGCTCAGTCGCCGCGGCGCGAAAGCTGCGATGCGTCGCGATCGCGACGACGGCGTTCAACTCGAAAAGGCCAGCATGTTGCATTGTGCGATTATCTGCATCAGGTCATGCCATTTTATGCCGATTATTGCACCAATCAAGCGGACTATATCGAGCCCGCGATCTGGATCGCCAACTTGGATCTGAAGGACATCTCCTATGGCAAAGACTTTCCTCATCACGGGCGTCTCGTCCGGCTTCGGCCGCGCGTTGGCCGAAGCCGCGTTGCGTGACGGCCACGCCGTCGCGGGCACCGTGCGCAACGAGAGCGACAGGCGGAGCTTCGAAGCGCTCGGCGAAGGCGCGCACGCGATCGTTCTCGATGTCACCAACTTCGCGGCGATCGCGCCCGCCGTCGCCGAGGTCGAGAATACGGTCGGCGCGATCGACGTTCTCGTCAACAATGCCGGCTATGGTCACGAGGGCATTCTGGAAGAATCGTCAATCGACGACCTGCGACGCCAGTTCGAGGTCAACGTCTTCGGCGCGGTGGCGATGATTCAGGCGGTGCTGCCTCACATGCGCAAGCGACGCGCCGGGCATGTCCTCAACATCACATCGATGGGCGGGATCATCACGATGCCCGGCCTTAGCTACTATCACGGCAGCAAATTCGCGCTGGAGGGAATCTCCGAAACCCTTGGCAAGGAAGTCAATGACCTCGGCATCAAGGTCACGGCGGTCGAGCCCGGCAGCTTCCGCACCGACTGGGCCGGACGATCGATGGTACGGGCAGAACGATCGATTACAGACTATGACCCCCTCATCGAACCGATCCGCAAACGCCGCATGGAAATGAGTGGCCGGCAGCTTGGCGATCCCACGAAGGCCGCGCAGGCCATGCTGAAACTCGCACTGTCGGCCGATCCGCCCGCGCACCTGCTGCTCGGCAGCGATGCTGTTCGGCTGGTTGAAGACAAGATGAAACTGTTGCAAGCCGAATTCGCTGCGTGGAAGAGCGTTTCGCTTTCCACCGACATTGCCTGAGTAGCATCGGTCGACGCGGCGGTCCGTCATGGCAGGCGTACCGCCGCGTCTCGACGTTAGCTCGCGGCCACCCGGGTCCAGAGATAGCGCGCGTCCGACTCCTTCTCCTCGTTGCGACTGCCATCGGTCTGCTCACCGCGACAAAGCCGCGCGCCTCGTAGAAGCGGCGCGCCCGTGCGTTACGCTGGAAGGTCCAGAGTTGCCGCCGGTCCGCGAGCCAGGGCAGCGCATGATCGAATGCGGCGCGATGCACCCTTGCATCGACGTCCATGTCGGCCAGCGCGAGCCGCCTAATACTCAATGCCGAACTCGTCATAGAGCCGGCGGAACACGGCCGGCAGCACCTCGGTGAGGTCCTCGGCGATCAGACCGGGCCCGGCCTCGCTGGCGCCCTCGCCATGGAGCCAGACGCCGATGCTGGCCGCCTCGAACGCCGCGACGCCCTGCGCCAGGAAGCCCGCGATGATGCCTGACAGCACGTCGCCGGCGCCGGCGGTGGCGAGCCAGGGCGGTGCATTGGCGGCGATGGCGGCGCGGCCGTCGGGCGAGGCGATCACCGTATCGGCGCCCTTCAGCAGCACCACCGCGCCGGAACGCTCCGCCGCCGCGCGCACGCGCTCGAGCTTGGAGCGGCCGGGATATTTGTTGGAGATATCGCTGAACAGCCGCGGAAACTCGCCCTCATGCGGGGTGAGCACCACCCCGAGACCGTCGGATGCCTTGATCGCCTCGAACAGCCGGTCCGGCGAGCCGGCAAAGCTCGTCAGCGCATCGGCGTCGAGCACCAGATGTCGCTGCGCCGTGAGCGCGGTGTGGACGAAGTCGCGGGTGCGCGCGCTGACGCCGGCACCGGGGCCGATCACGCAGGCATTGAGGCGCTTGTCGTCGAGTAGCTCGGCAAATTGGATCGGGTTGTCGACCGGGCGCACCATCACCGCGGTCAGCGCCGCCGCGTTGACCGCAAGCGCATCGCGCGGCGAGACCAGCGTCACGAGACCTGCGCCGGCGCGCAGCGCCGCCCGCGCCGCGAGCCGGGCCGCCCCGGTCGAGGCGAGATCGCCGGACACCACGACAGCGTGACCCCTTGCATATTTGTGGCCATCGATCCGCGGCACCGGGAACGACCAGCGCCAGGCCTGCGGCAGGTTCTCCGTGGTCAGGGGCTTGATCTCGTCGAGCACCTGCGGATCGATGCCGATATCGGCGACGCGCACCCGGCCGCAATAGATCCGGCCCGGCAGCAGCAGATGCGCGGGCTTCTTGCGGAAGAAGGTGACGGTTTCGGTCGCCTGCACGGCCGCGCCCATGACAGCACCTGACGTGCCGTTGACGCCGCTCGGCAGGTCGACCGCCAGCACCGGCGTACCGTTGGTGTTGATGGCCGCGATCATCTCCAGCGGATCGCCCTTCACCGGACGATTGAGGCCGGCACCGAACAGCGCGTCGATGATCAGCGCCGGCTTGCCGAGCGCCTGCGGGTTGAACGGCAGCACCGGATATTTCCAGCCCTTCGCCGCGAGCGCCGCATCGCCCTGTAGGCTGTCGCGCTCGCAGAGCAGGATCACCGAGACCTCCCGACCGCGTGCGGCGAGTTCGGCGGCAGCGACAAAACCGTCACCGCCATTGTTGCCGCGGCCGGCGACCACGACGATCGGCCCCTCCTCGACCAGGTCCATCGCGGCTTCAGCGACCGCCTGACCCGCGCTCATCATCAATGCGAAGCCCGGCGTGCCGGCTGCGATGGTCAGCCGGTCGGCACGCTCCATCTCGGTGGTGGTCAGAACGTCCATGCCGAATCCTCAATCGCTTCGCCTTTTCGAGAGGCAATTCCTGCGACGTTCGCAGAGTTTGTACTGGCCGACTGCATACGGATTGATCTATTTGCCTATTTGTTAGGCGTGGATATCATAGCCTATCTGGTTCGATATCAGCCGACTGCCTGTTAAAAGGCTGATAACATTCCAAAATCGGGGACCTTAACAACTTGGCATAGACCCTGCTTTTGAGGAAGCCGCGCACAACGACCTCCATTCGACCGTTGCGCGTGTGTCCGGCCCGTCGCCGGAAGGCTTACGACCAAACCAGACTGCGCCCCACGCGCATCGAATTCGACCCTGCAAACTGCAATGCCCGGGAGGCGCTCAGTGAAGAAGATTGAAGCCATCATCAAGCCCTTCAAGCTCGACGAGGTCAAAGAAGCGCTCCAGGAAGTCGGACTGCAAGGCATCACCGTGACCGAGGCCAAGGGGTTCGGCCGCCAGAAGGGCCACGCCGAACTCTATCGCGGTGCAGAATACATCGTCGACTTCCTGCCCAAGGTGAAGATCGAGATCGTGATCGGCGACGACCTGGTCGAGAAGGCGATCGACGCGATCCGCCGCGCCGCCCAGACCGGACGGATCGGCGACGGCAAGATCTTCGTCTCCAACATCGAGGAAGCCATCCGCATCCGGACCGGAGAATCCGGGCTGGACGCTATTTGAGGGCGGTGCTATCCGGATTTTCTGACGGCAAAAGAGAAAAAAGGCTGCTTCGGCAGCCTGATTTCGTTTGAGTAGTCACACGAACCCGCCAAAAGCGGGAATAACGTCGCCCACCGCCGGAAACCGACCCGCACATCCATAAGGGGTATTCATGAAGACCGCCAAAGACGTCCTGAAATCGATCAAGGACAACGACGTCAAATACGTCGACCTGCGCTTCACCGATCCGCGCGGCAAGTGGCAGCACGTCACCTTCGACGTCAGCATGATCGACGACGAGATCTTCGCCGAGGGCACGATGTTCGACGGCTCGTCGATCGCCGGCTGGAAGGCGATCAATGAATCCGACATGTGCCTGATGCCCGACCCGGTCACCGCGACGATCGACCCGTTCTTCGCCGAGACCACCATGGTCATCACCTGCGACGTGCTCGAGCCGACCACCGGCGAGCCCTACAACCGCGATCCCCGCGGCATCGCCAAGAAGGCCGAGGCGATGGTGAAGTCGATGGGCGTGGGCGACACCGTGTTCGTCGGCCCCGAGGCCGAGTTCTTCGTGTTCGACGACGTGCGCTATTCGGCCGACCCCTACAACACCGGCTTTCGCCTCGACTCCTCCGAGCTGCCGATCAACTCCTCGACCGAGTATGAAGGCGGCAATCTCGGCCACCGCATCCGCACCAAGGCCGGCTACTTCCCGGTGCCGCCGCAGGACAGCGTGCAGGACATGCGCTCCGAGATGCTCGGCGCGATGGCCAAGATGGGCGTCAAGGTCGAGAAGCACCACCACGAAGTGGCATCCGCCCAGCACGAGCTCGGCATGAAGTTCGACACGCTGACGCTGATGGCCGACCAGATGCAGGTCTACAAATACTGCATCCACCAGGTCGCCCACATCTACGGCAAGACCGCCACCTTCATGCCGAAGCCGGTCTATGGCGATAACGGCTCGGGCATGCACGTGCACCAGTCGATCTGGAAGGACGGCAAACCGACCTTCGCCGGCAACAAGTATGCCGACCTGTCGGAGACCTGCCTGCACTACATCGGCGGCATCATCAAGCACGCCAAGGCGATCAACGCCTTCACCAACCCGTCGACCAACTCCTACAAGCGTCTGGTCCCGGGCTACGAGGCGCCGGTGCTGCTCGCCTACTCCGCGCGCAACCGTTCGGCCTCCTGCCGCATCCCCTACACCGCGAACCCGAAGGCCAAGCGCGTCGAGGTGCGTTTCCCCGACCCGATGGCCAATCCCTATCTCGGCTTCGCCGCGATGCTGATGGCCGGCCTCGACGGCATCAAGAACAAGATCGATCCGGGTCCGGCGATGGACAAGGATCTCTACGACCTGCCGAAGGAAGAGCTGAAGCAGATCCCGACCGTCTGTGGTTCGCTGCGTGAGGCGCTCGAGAGCCTCGACAAGGACCGTGCCTTCCTCAAGAACGGCGGCGTGTTCGATGACGACTTCATCGACGCCTATATCGAGCTGAAGATGACCGAGGTCGCCCGTTTCGAAATGACCCCGCACCCGGTCGAGTTCGAGATGTACTACTCGCTGTAAGCTCAACGGCACTCACGAATGCGAAAGGCGCTTCCACCGGAAGCGCCTTTCGTTTTTGTGCTGGGATATCTGTAGGATGGGTAGAGCGCAGCGAAACCCATCATCTCTGACCTTGCACTGGGCGATGGGTTTCGCTGCGCTCTACCCATCCTACGAAGGTCTTCCTCTGCGACCGTCGCGGCTACACCTTGGCCTTCGCGACCCGTCGGCCGCCGGCGTCGAGTGCACCGAATTTGCCCGCAATCATGTCCGGCGTCGGCATCATGCCGCCGAGCGACCAGCTCGCCGGCTCGCCTTCCTCGATCTTGACCCAGACGTTGCGGCGGAAGTCCGGGTCCCCCTGGCCCTCGACCTCGACCATGAGATCGGTGACGCGTTCGAGCAGTTTCTTCTTCTGTGCCACGTCGAAGATGCCGCGGACGGTGGAAATGGTGATGTAAGGCATGGTCTCTCTCCATTGCTGAGGTGGTGACAACGCAGCGAAGATGGACCAGCGCGGGGCGATCAGGCAGTGGCCGATCAGACAGAGATCGGGCAATATCCGCCATGGCCTGATCGCGCCGATCGGGTAGGATGACGGCAACATCAGGAGGTCCCATGAAGCTTGCGATCCTCGCGCTGGAAGGCTGCATGCAATCGGCAGTCGCCGGCATCGCCGACATCCTCACCCTCGGCAACCATGTGATGGCGCTGCGCGGCGGCAAGGCACGCTTCAGCTGGCAGACGCTCTCGCTTGACGGCAAGGCGGTGCGCGCGGGCGGCGGCAAGCTCGTCGCCGTCGATGGCGCCATCAGCAGGCGGACGAGCTTCGACGCGATCATCGTGCCGGGCAGCCTGGTCGATCACCTCACCGCCGAGCGCCTGCAACCGCAATATGACCGCGCCGGCGCCTGGCTGCGCCAGCAGCACGCCAGCGGCCGGCTGATCGGCGCGTTCTGTAGCGGCGTGCTGCTGCTCGCCAATGCCGGGCTGCTCGACGGCCGCCGCGCCACCATCACCTGGTGGCTGCAAAGCGAACTGCGCCGCCGCCACCCGAGGATCGATCTCGCCAGCGACGCCGTCATCACCCAGGCCGACCGCCTGGTCTGCGCCGCCGGCCCGATGTCGTGGGTCGATCTGCTGCTGCGGCTGATCGAGCTGGTCGAAGGCCCCGAGGTCGCGAAGGTCTGCGCCGACTATGCCGTGATCGACACCGCGCAGCGCACCCAGGCGATCTTCATGCCACTCGGTTACATGCTCGCGCAGGACCCGCTGCTGATCAAGGCGGACATGCTGGTGCGCCGCACCGGCAAGGCGCCGATCACGGTGCGTAGCCTCGCGCAGGCGCTGGGCCTCAGCGAACGCACGCTGAACCGCCGCTTCCGCGAATTGACCCACGAGCCGCCGCAGGCCTTCATCACGCGCCGCCGCGTCGAGCACGCCCGCACGCTGCTGGAGACGACGACGCAGCCGATCAAGACGATCGCCCGCGCCACCGGCTACGAGGACGAGAGCAGCTTTCGCAAGGCCTTTCGCAAGCTCACGCTGACATCGCCGCAAGCCTACCGCGCGCAGCGATCAATGCGCGCGGCGTGAGGGCGCGAGATGAGGATCGCGTAGGATGGGTGAGCGCAGCGAAACCCATCGTCTTCGCTTCGCGATGCCTGGTTGATGGGTTTCGCTGCGCTCTACCCATCCTGCAGTTCAGCACTACACCCGAAACAGCTTCGCGTACTTCGCCTTGATCTCCTCGCTCTGCGCCTGCACCTGGGCCGGATCGGCCTTCAGCATTTTCAGCTTGTCGAGCGGCACGTGGCCGGCTTTCTCCTTCACCTTGGCGTGGAACGAGCGGTGCGCGAACTCGTCGGCCAGCATCTGCTGGGTCTCGGCACTGAAGAAGAAGCTCTGGAACAGCCGCGCCGCGTTCGGGTTCGGCGCGTTCTTGAAGACGCCGCTCGGCACGATGATCAGCGGCGCGCCCTCTGCCGGATACACCACCTCGACCGGCTTGCCCTGGTCCCTGGCCAGTATGAGGTTGTAGTCGTTGCCATCGGCCATGACGGCCCGCTCGCCGAGCAGGATCTTCTTCGGTGGATCGGCGGCCGACTGCACCTGCATCACCCGCTGCTGCGACAGCTTTTCCAGGTACGGCCAGCCGAGATCGCGCGCCAGCACGAAGGTCGCGGTCATGATCGCGCCGGAATAGCCCGGATGACCCTTGACGATCTTGCCACGCCATTTCGGATCGAGCAGGTCGGCGTAGCTCCTCGGCGCCTCCTCGCGCTTCACCTGCTCGGTGTTGTAGCCGATCACCTCGAACCAGGCGCAGGATGTCGCCGACATGCCGTCGGGATCGATCTGGTCGGCGGGAAAATGCTTCGCAACCTCTTCGGGCAGGTAGGCCGCGAGCCAGTCGTTCTTCTTCCAGTCGAGATAATGCGCCGGATCGGTCGAGTTGGCGACGTCGACGGCGTTGATGCCACTACCCTGCTCCTGCGCGATGCGCTGGAAAATCCGTTCGGCGCCGGAGCGCTCGACGCGAACGCTGATGCCCGGATATTTCTGCTCGAAGTCACGCGCCAGACGCTCGGCCGTATTCAGCTCCAGCGCGCTGTAGAACGAGATCTTGCCTTCCTTCTTGGCGGCCGCGATCAGCTCCGGCGTCACGGCTTCGGCGGGCGGCGCCGCGGCGCGCAGCGGTTCGGCAAATACCATGCCGGCTGCGGTCGCGGCCGTCACCTTGAGCCAGTCGCGTCGCGACCATTTGCGGTCCTGCATTCAAAACTCCCTGCCATCGGGCCGTTGACCGGCCGCGCCATTGTTGCGCCAGCATAGCGCGCAGGATCGACCGAGCCAACGGACTGCGACCAATCACCGCCAGCTTTGGCGCAGCATTCGCATCCAGTTGTCGAAGGCGATCTTGCGCAACGTGGCCTCATCGAAGCCGTGCGCGCGCAACGCCTGGATCAGGTTCTGGAGCTGGCTTGCATCCCTGAGCGGGTGCGGCATCGTCGCGCCATCGAAGTCCGATCCCAGCGCGACGTGATCGTCACCCATCCGTTCGACCAGATAGCCGAGATGCGCGACGACCGTCTCGATCGGAATGTCCGGATCGCGGTGTCCGTCCGGGCGCACCTCGGACACGCTGAAATTGAAGCCGACGACGCCACCCGATGCCTTGACGGCATCGAGCTGCCGGTCGGTCAGGTTGCGGGTCGCGGGGCAGATCGCATGCGCGCAGGCGTGAGTGGCCACGATGGGCGCGGTGCTGATCGCCACCAGATCCCAGAAGCCGCGTTCGTTGAGGTGGGCTGCGTCCACCATGATCCCGAGTTCGTTGCAGGCCTTCACCAGCGCCTTCCCGGCATCGGTCAGGCCGGGGCCGGTGTCCGGCGACCGCGGATAGGCGAACGGCACGCCGTGACCGAAGATGTTGGGCCGGCTCCACACCGGACCGAGCGAACGCAGGCCGCGCGAATGGAGCCGCGCCAGCCCGTCCAGATCGGCGTCGATCGCCTCGGCGCCCTCGAGATGCAGCACGATTGCAAACGCCGCATCGCGCCGCGCCGCCTCGATCTCGTCCACGGTCGTCGCAAAGCGAATCCGTCCGTTGGCGCGTCCAACCAGGCGTTCCAGCGCGCTCAACTGGGCATCGATGGTGCGGCGGGCGTAGGCCGCGTCGAGCGGCTCGGCAAGTCGCACCTCGTATCCATCGGCAGTTTGCGAGAAGTCGCCTTGTCGCGGATGTTCTGCCTTGGCGTACATCGCGAACAGGCCACCGACCATGCCGCCTTCCCGGGCGCGCGGCAGATCGAGATGGCCCTCCTCGGAGCGCACGAGAAAATCGCGGCCGCCCTCGCGGTATTCAACGAGGTGCTGGGCCGCGTCATTGTGCCCGTCGAAGATCGCGACTTTGCTGCTTTCCTGCATCACGTCGTTCTCTTATCGCAGCCAGTAGCACGGGTAGAGCACAGCGAAACCGATCATTTTCACCACAGAAAGATTTGATGGGTTTCGCTGCGCTCTACCCATCCTACACAGCCTGTAAGCACCGCCCTCAGTCTGATTTCGCGGTGTTGACCGCCAATTGCGCCGCGAATGCCCGCTGGTAGGCGGGCCGCGCTTCGCCACGGCCGACATAGGCAGCGAGCTTCGGATGCCCGTTGAGCATGCCCGAAGGCTTCAGCCGCAGCAGCACCGACGCCATCATCAGGTCGCTGGCGCTGAACGCACCATCGAGCCAATCGGCATCGCCGAGACGCTCCGAAAGCTGGTCCAACCGCTGCCGGACGCGATCCTTGACCAGCAGCAGGCGCGCCTCGTGCCACGACTTGTCGCGCTCGAACAGCCACGCGGTCGAGAATTCGAGGATCGGCGGCTCCACCGTGTTGAGCGCGGCAAACATCCATGCGATCGCGCGTGCCCGGGCATTCGCATCGTCAGGGAGCAAGCCTTTGTGGCGCTCGGCGAGATGGAGCACGATCGCCCCCGTCTCGAACAGCGCGAGGTCGTCCTCTTGATAGGTGGGGATCTGGCCGAACGGATGAATCGCCAGATGCGCGGGCTCCTTCATCGCGGCAAACGATACGAGACGCACCTCGTAAGGCAGGCCGAGTTCTTCAAGTGCCCACCGCACCCGCGTATCCCGCGCCAATCCCTTGCCGCCATCCGGCGACCGCTCAAAGGCGGTGATGGTGATGGTCATGATTGGCCTCCCCGGCGAACTCATTGGCTGCGCCACAACGGCCGCGGTCGGGATGATCGCCGCCTGCGCTTGTCAGTGAGTCCCGATGCTAGCTTTTTTCCGGCGGATTCTCGCGCAGAAAACGTTCGAGATCGGGCTGCACGGAGTAAGGCTGCGGAACCGGGTCGCCCTGGAAGTCGACCTGAAGATCAAGGCAGCGCCGCAGCATCCGCGCCAGCTCGCTGCGCCGATAGGGCTTGGTCAGCAGCGGAATGCCATGACCGGCACGCCCCTGCTGCACCGGCAGGACGCCATCGCTGTAGCCTGAGGTGAACAGCACCCGCAGCGCCGGGTGCCCGGCCATCAGCGTCTCGGCCAACTGCCGGCCATTCATGCTGCCCGGCATCACGATGTCGGTGAACAGAAGGTCAAACGCGGCACCACCATTGACGATCGCAAGGGCGGCATCGGCGTTCGCCGCCACCAACACCTTGTAGCCGAGGCTTTCGAGCTGGCCGGTGACATAGTCACGGATCGTGGCGTCGTCCTCGACGCACAGGATGGTCTCGTTGCCGCCCCGGACCGGCTGATCATCCTCCTCGGCTGCGCCTGGCGCGGTGCCGTCCGCCTTGGGAAGATAGATCCTGAACACGGAGCCGCGCCCCTGCTCGCTCTTGACCTCGATCCCGCCGCCGCTCTGCTTGACGAAGCCGAACACCATGCTGAGCCCGAGCCCGGTGCCTTGCCCGACCTCCTTGGTGGAGAAGAACGGATCGAAGATCTTCTCCAGATGCGACGGCGAGATTCCGGTCCCGGTATCGGTCACCTCGATCACCAGATGGTCGCCGGCCCGTTCGACGCCACGCGCCACCGCCTCGGGAATCCCGAGTTGGACGTTGCGGGTCGCAAAGGTCAGCGTCCCGCCGTCCGGCATGGCATCGCGCGCATTGATGGCGAGATTGACCAGCGCGGCACCAAGCTGGCTGCGGTCGACGAACGCGAGCCAGGCGTCGCGGCCGAGTTCCGTCCGGATCTCGGTCTGCGAGCCCAGCGTCTGCGACAGCAGCCGCACCACCTCACCGATCAGGTCGTTGACATCGGTCCCGCCGGGCTGCAACGGCTGCTTGCGCGCGAATGCCAGCAGGCTCGAGGTGAGCTGCGCGCCGCGATCGGCGGCATCGCTGATCAGCTTGGCGATCCCGGCAAGCTGCGGGTTGTCCTTGACGCCGTCGGCGAGGATTTCGATGGTCCCGGTGATCACCGTCAGCATGTTGTTGAAGTCGTGCGCGATGCCGCCGGTCAGGCGCCCCAGCGATTCCGTCTTCTGCGCCTGGATCAGCTGTTCTTCGGCGATCCGCCGCTGGGTGACGTCCCGGACGAACGCATTGATGACGTAACCGTCGCCGCGGCGCAGCGCGTTCAGCGAAACCTCGGCGAAGAACCTGTGGCCGTCGCGATGCACCGATTCGGTTTCATAGCGCATGCCCATACCGCCGGCCGCGGTCTCCTGAAGGAAGCGGGCGACCCTCTGGCGGTGCGCAAGGCGAAGCTCCTCCGGGAACACCAGTTCCACCACCCGCTGACCGATCGCCTCGGAGCGGGTCCAGCCGGTCAGCGCCTCGGCCTGCGGACTCCAGTCCAGCACGATGCCGTCCTGGTCGGTCTGGACGAAAGCATCGAGCGCGGTCCTGACGATGGCCTGCGCCATCTGCTCGCTCTCGACCAGCGCCTGATGCGCGCGCCGCTGCGCGGTGACGTCATGCAGCACCGTAACGGCGCCGCGGAGATGGCCTGCCTCATCGCGCAGCGGGCGGGCGTTGACGATGAAGCAGACATCCTCGGCCGGCGGTTGGGGCCTGACGTTCAGTTCGAAATCATCGACGCTCTCGCCGTACAGCGCGCACACCAATGGCGATTTCGAAATCGGCATGATCGTCACGCCGTCGGCGTAATAGCATGTGAAAGCCCGCACGTCGGTTACGCTGTTGAAGCCAATTTCGACCCCGAGCAGCCGCCGCGCCGCGACGTTGGCGATGACGACCGTGCCGTGCTCGTCGGCGACCACGACGGGATCGCGGATGCTCTCGACGGTGTTCTCCAGCAGGTTCTGCCGGCTGCCCAATTGCGCTGACAACTCGGCGAGCGCCGCGGCGAGCCGCGTGGCCTCGTCGTTGCCGCTGCTGCCCCGGCCGATCGGCACCTGCTCGCCGCGCGCCAGGCCGTCGGCCACCCGCATCAACTGGGCCGGCTTCGACAGCAGTCTCGCAATCGTCTCCGCAGTCATCAACACCATCGCAACGGCGCCGCCTGCAAGCAGAATGCCCGGCCAGCTGACGCCATGGACAAATCCCAGGGCTAACAGGAGCAGGACCACGGGAAACAGCATCCCGATCGCCAGACGGCCCGACAAATTCATCCCGACCAACTCATCCTGAGCAGTTGCACCAGAAAACCGATAAGGAAAACAATATCGGAAAGGATTGTCGGCCGGGGCAATATCGGGGGCTCGCGCCTTGTTGCTTAGCCGAGTCCGGTCCGGCGATCCGCCACTTTTGTATACGTATAAATACGGAGAATATTGCGTTCCCCGGCGCCGATCGATCCGGATCGGGCGCCGGATAGTCCAAGCCTCAGGTGAGTGGCTGGCCTATCCTGATGCCGACGCCGCATGCCGGGGAGGCATCGTTGCAGATCAACATCGTCTACGACAGCAGCGCGAACAGCGCTCCGGCCGCCTTCAAGACCGCGGTCGCTTATGTCGTGAACCTGCTCGACGCAGCCTTCACCAACAACGTCACCCTCAACATCCATGTCGGCTGGGGCGAGGTCAACGGCTCGCCGATCACTTCCAATGATCTCGGCGAAAGCGAGGAAGCCGAGGCGCCGCGCTACGACTATGCGACGATCCGCGACGCGTTGATCGCTAACGGCACCGCGGCCGACCAACTCGCCGCCTTTGCGACGCTGCCGACATCGGATCCGACCAATGGCGGCGTGTTCGACATCGGCCGCGCCGAAGCCAAGGCGCTGGGCCTGATCGGCGCCAACGATACTGCCGTCGACGGCTGGGTCGGCTTCAGCACCAGTGCCGAAACGGACTGGTCGTTCAATCCCACCGCTGTTCCCGGGGCCAACCAGTACTACATCGTCGGCTCGATCGAGCACGAGATCACCGAGGTGATGGGCCGCGACTCCCTGCTCGGGGTCAAGGGCGAGCACTATTCCAACGGCTGGGGTGTCCCCGACCTGTTCCGCTTTTCCGCGCCCGGTGTTCGGGAACTGGCGGCCGGCCCGGTCCACTCCACCGGCTATTTCTCGATCGACGATGGCGCGACCAGCCTCGGCAGCTGGAACAACCACATCGCCAAGGGCGATCTCGGCGATTGGGATTCCGGGTACGGCTCCGGCGGTGGACCGGGCCCGTCCGGCAACGACGCCTTCAACAATGAGAGCGATTACGGCGTCATCAATGGGATCACCCAGACTGACCTGACGTTAATGCATGTCCTGGGCTGGGATCCGTCGCTTCCGGACAACTTCGTGATCAACGGCGAGATTTACTATGTCGCCTCCGGCCAGACCGCGACCAACCTCGTTGTTCAGACAGGCGGCACGCTCGATGTCTCAGGGATCGCCGACAGCGCAATCCTGCACGGCAATGCCGAAATCTACAGTGGCGGCGTCATTCACGGCATCACGGTCGAACCCGGCGCCACGCTGACCGTCGACGCCGGCGCCACCGCCGACGGCTTGATCATCGCGGGAGGGCTTGCGGATTTCAACGACAGCGCCTCGACCGGCATCACCCCGATCGTGTTCGAGGGTACTGGCGGCACGCTCGAGATCGACGGACACGCGGCGCCCGCCAACATCATCAGCGGGTTTGCGATCGGCGACACCATTGACTTCTATGGCGTCAACATCGGTAGCAACGCCACGGTGACGCTGTTGCCCGGCAATGTGCTCGAACTCGCCGAGCACGACAAGACATTCGATTTCCAGCTCGATCCGAACGACAATTTCGCCGGCCAGAGCTTTGGCGTCGGCGGCGACGGCTATGGCGGCACCGCGATCTACCTGCTGCAGTCGGTGCTGTCGGTGACGACGAGTGGCACAGGCATCGCCAACGGCAACGGCGATCTCGACGCAGGCCACAACGTGACCTTCACCCTCAACATGAACGATGCCGTCGCCGTCGACACCACGCATGGCGTACCGACCTTGCTGCTCAACGACGGCGGCGTCGCGACCTATGCCGGCGGCAGCGGCAGCGACGCGCTGACCTTCAGCTACACGGTCGCGGCCGGTGACAACACCGCCGACCTCGCGATATCCAGCGTCACGCTGCACGGCGCGTCGATAACCGACAGCTACGGCCACCATGCGAGCCTCGTTGGTGCGGTCACCAATCCCGGCGGCGTCCTGCAAATCGACACCACCGCACCGGAGGTATCAGGTGTCACCGCGGCGCCGACGACCGGCATCGAGACCGCAGGCGCCAGCATCGCGCTGACCCTCGGCTTCAACGAAGCCGTCACGGTGTCGGGCGGCGCGCCGACGCTTGCGCTCAACAATGGCGGCGGCGCAATTTACGACGCGGCCGCGACCGCAGCGCTGCACGACCCGACCAAGCTCGCCTTCGACTATCTCGTCTCCGGCGGCGACAACCCGACCGCGACGCTCGCCGTGACCGGCGCCAATCTCAACGGCGCTGCCATCACCGACCTCGCCGGCAACGCTGCCAACCTCTCGAACGTGAATACGAGCTTCAATGGCCTGTCTATCAACGATGCACCGGCCTTCACGGACGCCGGCCTGACCCGCCCCGAACTGCATCTCGGTGCAGGCGGCAATATCGTGCTCGACGCCAATGCCGCCAGCTTCGCCGCCTCCTACGGCCTCGAATACCTCTATCTCGGCTTGCCCGCCGGCACGCCATATCCGCCGGTGGATGCCGGCAGCGGATTCCATTTGGTCTGACTGAGCTTGGCGTCATTCCGGGGCGACGCGCGGCGTCGAGCCCGGAATCCCTTGAGCCGCATAACCCATTGGATGAATGGATTCCGGGCTCAGCCCTTCGGGCTACCCCGGAATGACGAACGGATGCACCGCCCCGAGCACTGATTTGCCGACGAAGCAAACCGAAAAAGAGGCAAACTCGGCGTCGTCCCTCGTCCCTTACGCCGCGCGTCGCCGTTCGCGCAACGCGTCGCCGAACGCCTCGAACAGAGCGCGATTGATCGGATTGCGCTGCGGGTCGTACTCGGCGTGCCACTGCACGCCGAGCGCAAAGCCGGTGGCATCCGCGATGCGGATCGCCTCGATGGTGCCGTCCTCGGCAACGCCCTCGATCACGACGCGTTGGCCGGGCTCGAGGATACCCTGGCCGTGCAGCGAATTGACCCGGATGGTCTCACGACCAAGGATCTTGGCGAATGCGCCGCCTGGCGTGAGCGCAACGTCGTGGCGGTCGGCGAACACCACGGTGGGATCGGGATGGATCTCGCCGTTCTCGAGCCGCGGCATCCGGTGGTTCATCCGGCCCGGAATCTCGCGGATCTCCGGATGCAGCGAGCCGCCGAAGGCGACGTTCATTTCCTGCAAGCCGCGGCAGATGCCGAAGATCGGCACGCCGCGCGCGACACAGGCTTCCGACAACGCCAGCGCGACATCGTCGCGGGGGATGTCATAGGGCTCATGCGCGGCGCAAGGTTCGGTGTTGAAGCGGGTCGGATGGACATTGGCGCGAGCCCCGGTCAGGACGACGCCGTCGACCACGTCGAGCAAGGAACCGACATCGGTGATGTCAGGGGTTCCCGCGAACATCAGCGGGACGGCACCCGAGACTTCGGCAACCGCGCGAAGGTTGCGCTCTCCGACCATCTGGACTGTGAAACGATTTTCAATGCGATGGGCGTTTCCGATCACGCCGACCACGGGCCGTCTCATTATTCAAGTCTCGCGCAATGATTCTTCTAAGTTTGCGACGTTGCGGAGACGATCATGCCTTCGAGTTCCCGCCGGATCAACTGTCTATCTCTGCACAGGTGGGCTTGCAGCCCTGCACAGGCGGGTCCAACCGGACCCAAAAGGCTGCCCGGAGCCCCGAAATGCCTCACCCGGCGGCCTCTCCCCCACAACCGCCGGTCGACGGCAGAGCGGCGCATCGCTCGCAGCTTGATCCCGGCACAATTTTCGCCAAAGACTGCCCTGGACACACCGTCGCGAAGAAGGAATCACCCGTGACAGACTCGGCTGACAATCGCCTGCGGGCCCGTAACGACATGGCGTGGGCGATCGCCGTCGGCGGCATCGGGATAGTGCTGTTTGCAGCCCTGCTGATGTTCGCCTGGCAATTCGCCGCGACCCTCTTCCTGCTGTTCTCAGGCATGCTGCTCGGCGTCGGCCTGAACGCGATGACCACCCTGCTCGGGCGGCTGACCGGGCTGCCGCATGCGCTGCGGCTCGCGATCGTCTGCCTCGCCTTGGCTGGACTGCTGTCCGGAATCGTGTTCCTCGGCGGTACCACCATCGCGCAGCAGGCCACGGTGCTGAGCAACACGATCAAGTCGCAGCTCGGCAGCGTCAAGGAGTTCCTCGAGCAGCGTGGTGTCGATACCAGCTATCTCGACTTCGCCAATGCCGCCGGCGAGACGAAGCCGGAAGGTACCGCCACGGCGACGACGCCCACGGCACCTGCAACGTCGTCGCAGCCCCACGGCATCCCCGGGGCCGGCGCGCTGGCCTCCAGCGGCGGCGCCATCATCAGTCAGACGCTGAAAGTGCTGCTCGGCACCGTCAGCGTCGTCGGCAACTTCTTCATCGTGCTGTTCCTCGGGCTCGCCTTCGCGGCCCAGCCAAGCATCTACCGTGCAGGACTGCTGTTCATCGCGCCGGCCAAATACCGTGGCGAGGCGACCGCCATCGTCGACCGCATCGGCGAGACGCTGGAACGCTGGCTGATCGCACAGATGATCACCATGACCGCGGTGTTCCTGGTCACCTGGATCGGGCTTGCCATCATCGGCATCCCGAGTTCGTTCATCCTCGGCATCCAGGCCGGCCTGCTCGCGTTCATCCCGACCGTCGGGGCGATCCTCGGCGGGCTGATCGTGGTGTTGGCGAGCCTCGCGACCGGATGGATCGCGGCGCTGTCCGCCTTCATCCTGTTCCTCGGCGTCCACGCGCTGGAGAGCTACGTGCTGACGCCGATCATCCAGCGCCAGGCGCTCGACATCCCGCCGGCAACGTTGTTCGCGTTCCAGATCCTGCTCGGCGTCGTGTTCGGCATCTGGGGGCTGGCGCTGGCGCTGCCGCTGATGGCGATCGCCAAGGTGATGATCGACCATTTCAAGGCAGAGGATCCGGCGGCTGCGAAGGCCGCCTGAACCGCCTTAGGAGAACAGCAGCACCGTCCCCACGACCATCAGCAGCACGCCGACCATCATCACGACCGGCCAGCGGCTCGTCGGTTGCTGGTAGCGGCCTTGCGCCCGCCGTTGGGCGACCAGCGCGCTCTCATACTCGTCCGAGTCCGAGAACAGACAGGCGAAGCCGCTGCCTGCCGCAGCAGCGTCGGCTTCGAGCGACATCAGGACGGACTGCGGATTGCGGGTGCGGATCGACTCCATGCCCGAAAGCATGGGATCGAATGGTTAACCAGGCGTTACCTCGCTCATGCCTGGGCAGGTGACGCCTTGTGCCGCGCCGATGCGGGCAGGCCCGCGGTCTTGCGCCGCCAGTTCTCAAGCGACAGCGGCAATTCCGCCGCCGCCTCGACGCGGTTGCGGCCGCCGCGCTTGGCCTGGTAGAGCGCGGTGTCGGCCGAGGCCAGCAGCACCTCGAGCTCGGTCCCGGCCGGGCCGCCGGCCACGCCGATGCTGACCGTGGTATCGACCGGACCTTCCTCGCAGACGATATCGCTGTTCTCGAACGCCTCGCGCACGCGCTCGGCGACCAGCACGCCCTCCTCCAGCGGACACGGCAGCAGCGCGGCGAATTCCTCGCCGCCGATCCGGCCCGACAAGTCGCTGATCCTGAGATTGTTGACCACGACCGCGGAGAACAGTTTCAGGATCTCGTCGCCGGCGGGGTGGCCGAAACGGTCGTTGATCGACTTGAAGTGGTCGATGTCGAAAATCATCACCGTGACCGGCCGGCCGGCCGTGGCCTCGCGTTCGATCACCCGCGCGCACGCTTCGGAGAAGCCGCGGCGGTTGAGCATGCCGCTCAGCGGATCGATCGACGCCGCCGTCTTGTGCACGGCGACCGCGCGGTCCGACACCATCATGAAGATCACGAACACCGTGCCGATCGCATACAGCACGAGCTCGATCGAGAACAACGTGACCCAGAAGCTGGAGACGACAACATTCTGCCCGTTCAGGCGCAGCAGGTCGCCGACCAGGATCGGCAGCATCAGGACGCAGCCATGGGCGACCGGGATCACGATTGCGATCCAGCGCCGCTGCATCGCACGGCGGCGCTCGCTCCAGAGTTCTGAGGCAGTCAGCGCGGCATAGACCGCGACGATCCCGGCGCCGATCGTCAGGCGCGTCGCCGGATCCTCGAGCATCGTCACCGCGCCGATCCAGGCGATCGGGCCCAGCACGAGGCCCGGCAGGTTGGCCTTGCGGCCGTGGAAAATGCGCGAGGCATTCCACACCATGCCGCAGGCGGCGAAGCCGATTGCATTGAGGCCGAGCAGGACGAAGGGATCGAGCGTCGAGCTGCCGACCGTCCAGAGCGCGACCGAGGCCGCACCGAGCAGATAAGCGGTGCCCCACCATTTCAGCGCGGGGATATTCTCCTGCCTGCCGAACAACCACAGCATGGCGCCGAGCATGCCCGCGACCATGGTGGCGAACAGATAGAGTGTCGACGGATCGAACGACATGGACTCACCCCAGCCCGGTGTGACGCAACGTTCGCAGGCGCGATTGATTGTGGTGATGCAGCGCCAGTGCGAGTTTGCAGGCTAGAGGCCCCGAGTTCCAATTTCGTTTGCACGCACACGCAAGTTTTCTTGAAAAACTGCGCTAATTCGCGGCGAAGCAGGCGCAGCAAAAAGGGCGCCTCGCGGCGCCCTTTGCAACTCGATGCTCGCGGCAATTGCCGCGAATTTTAGTACTCGAATTAGCGCTTCGAGAACTGGAAGGACTTGCGGGCCTTCGCCTTGCCGTACTTCTTGCGCTCGACGGTACGGCTGTCGCGGGTCAGGAAGCCGCCCTTCTTGAGGACGCTGCGCAGCTCCGGCTCGAAATTGGTCAGCGCCTTCGAGATGCCGTGACGGACAGCACCGGCCTGGCCGGACAGACCGCCGCCGGCGACCGTGCAGATCACGTCGTACTGGCCGTTGCGGGCGGCAGCGACCAGCGGCTGCTGGATCATCATGCGCAGCACCGGGCGGGCGAAGTAGACTTCGAACTCGCGGGTGTTGACCGAGATCTTGCCCGAGCCGGGCTTGACCCAGACGCGGGCGACCGCGTCCTTGCGCTTGCCGGTGGCGTAGGCGCGGTTGAACTTGTCGACCTTCTTGACGTACTTCGGCGCGTCGGGCGCGGCCGGCTTGACCTGCGAGAGCTGGTCGAGGGACTGCAACGTATCGGACATTATGCGGCCCTCGTGTTCTTGCGGTTCAGGGAAGCGATATCGACCTTCTCGGGGCTCTGCGCTTCATGCGGATGATCGGCACCCGGATAGACGCGCAGATTGCCCATCTGCATGCGGCCGAGCGGACCGCGCGGGATCATGCGCTCGATCGCCTTCTCGACGACGCGCTCGGGGAAGCGACCCTCGAGGATCTGCTTCGCGGTGCGCTCCTTGATACCGCCGATGAAGCCGGTGTGCTTGTAGTAGGTCTTCTGGGCGCGCTTGCGGCCGGTCAGCACCACATGCGCGGCATTGACGATGATGACATTGTCGCCGCAATCGACGTGCGGGGTGTAGGTCGGCAGGTGTTTGCCGCGCAGGCGCATCGCAACGAGGGTGGCGAGACGGCCGACGACCAGACCCTTGGCGTCGATCACGACCCACTTCTTCGTCACTTCGGCAGGCTTGGCCGAGAACGTGCTCATGTGTGAAATCCGTGAAAAAGAAATCGGCGCCGTGTGCGCCGAAACTGGGCGGCTTTCTAGAGAAGCCGCGGGCGTGCGTCAACGCCCAGATGCGCAAATTACTTCAGCAAAAACAATGAATTATAAATATGGTGCAATGATACCGTAGAAAAGGCTATTGATTTGGAATGGAATAGGTCGCCGTGACATGGGCGATCGGATCGGGTGAGGTGCCGGACAGCAGGTTCACCTCGCCAACCGCCAGCCGCTTGCCGAGCTTGAGCAGCTTGGCAACCGCGAGAACGTCCTGCCCCGGCTGGCCCTTGCGCAGGAAGTTGATGTTGAGGTTGGTGGTGACCGCAAGACCGATCGGCCCGATCGCCGACAGCAGCACCACATACATCGCGAAATCCGCCAGCCCCATCAGCGTCGGCCCTGACACCGTGCCGCCAGGGCGCAGCATGCGCTCGCTGAAGCGCTGGCGCAGCAGGGCCGTCTCGCCGTCGGCACTTTCGATCCTGATATCGTCGTAGGTGAAGGCCTGCGGAAATTCCTTGCGCAGGAACTCCTCCAGATCAGCTACGCTCATTTTCGCAATCGCCATGCCGTCCCTGCCCTCGCTTCAGTCAGCCTGTTACATTAAATTGTCACAGACACGATAGTGGAATCTCGCCATGACCGCCCAAGCCGCCCGCGCAGAAGCGCCACGACACCAGCCGATCCTGCTGCGCGAGACCGTCGGCAGTATCGCGGTACTGACGCTCAATCGTCCCGCCGCGCGCAATAGCCTGTCCGAGGGCATGATCGGCGAACTGCACGCCGCGCTGAACGACATCGGCGACGACACGAGCATCCGCGCCGTCGTGATTGCGGCGAACGGCTCGGCCTTTTCTGCGGGCCACGACATGAAGGAGCTCACCGCGCGCCGCAGCGACGCTGATCGCGGCCGGGCCTATTTTGCGCAGATCATGAACGCATGCAGCGCGATGATGCAGGCGATCGTACACCTGCCGAAGCCGGTGGTCGCGTCCGTCCAAGGCATTGCCACCGCGGCCGGTTGTCAACTCGTCGCCAGCTGTGATCTGGCAATCGCCTCCGAGGCGGCGGCGTTTGCGACGCCGGGCGTCGACATCGGGCTGTTCTGCTCGACGCCGATGGTGGCGCTGTCGCGCAACGTGCCGCGCAAGCAGGCGATGGAGATGCTGCTCACCGGCGAGCCGATTTCGGCCGCAACTGCAAAAGAGATCGGCCTCGTCAACCGCGTGGTGCCCGCTGGCACCGAGCGCGACGCCGCGATCGCGCTGGCCGAAAGGGTCGCGCTGAAATCGGCCTACACGGTCAAGCTCGGCAAGGAGGCGTTCTATCGTCAGGCCGAGATGAGCCTTGCTGACGCCTATCGCTTCGCGGCCGAAGTGATGACCGAGAACATGATGGCGCGCGACGCCGAGGAAGGCATCGGCGCCTTCATCGAGAAGCGCGAGCCGAAATGGCAGGACAAGTAGCATTCCGATGAATCACGACGCCTACGACGACAACTACATCCGCAGCATCCTCAACAACGTCAAATCGATCGCGATGGTCGGCGCCTCGCCGGTCAACGTGCGGCCGAGCTACTTCGCCTTCAAATATCTGGCGCAGCGCGGCTACGACATGATCCCGGTCAATCCCGGCCATGTCGGCAAGACGCTGATGGGCAAGCCGTTCGTCGCCTCGCTTGCGGACATCGATCGGCCGATCGACATGATCGACATCTTCCGCAATTCCAGCCACATCATGCCCGTGGTCGAAGAGGCGCTGAAATTGTCGCCGCTGCCGAAGGTGATCTGGATGCAACTCGGCGCACGCGACGATGCCGCCGCCGAGAAGGCCGAGTCCGCCGGCCTCAAGGTGGTGATGAACCGCTGCCCGAAGATCGAATATGGCCGGCTGTCATCGGAGATCTCCTGGATGGGCGTCAACTCGCGCACGCTGAGTTCAAAGCGAGCGCCAATTCCGACCCAGGGCATGCGGCTGTCGCTCAACCGCACCAGTTTTGGCGGCGGCCAGACCGCGGCATCCGACCGCGCCGCGAAGAACAAGACCGAGACGACCTAACGTCCAAGCGGAATAATCCTGCCGCTCACGCGGTACGGCATAGAATGCCATTCCAGGGACGGCGGCGTGCCCAACTCGCTTGACGGCGGGCGCGGCCACCATCAGCATGCCGCGCATTTCGACCAGGCCACAACAGGACACCAAGAATGACCGATCGCCTCCCGGGATTTTCCACCCTCGCCGTGCACGCCGGCGCGCAGCCTGATCCCACCACCGGCGCGCGGGCGACGCCGATCTACCAGACCACGTCATTCGTCTTCAACGATGCCGACCATGCCGCTTCGCTGTTCGGCCTGCAGGCGTTCGGCAACATCTATACCCGCATCGGCAACCCGACCAATGCCGTGCTCGAGGAACGTGTCGCAGCGCTCGAAGGCGGTACCGCGGCGCTTGCGGTCGCCTCCGGCCATGCCGCGCAACTCGTCGTGCTGCAGCAACTGCTGAAGCCCGGCGACGAGATCATTGCGGCACGCAAGCTCTATGGCGGCTCGATCAACCAGTTCACCCACGCCTTCAAGGCGTTCGGCTGGAACGTGGCCTGGGCCGATCCGGACGACATTGCAAGCTTCGAGCAGGCGGTGACGCCGCACACCAAGGCGATCTTCATCGAGTCGATCGCCAACCCCGCGGGCAGCATCACCGATATCGAGGCGATCGCCGCCGTCGCGCGCAAGGCCGGCGTGCCGCTGATCGTCGACAACACGTTGGCCTCGCCCTACCTGATCAAGCCGATCGACCACGGCGCCGACATCGTCGTGCACTCCTTGACCAAGTTCCTCGGCGGTCACGGCAACTCGCTCGGCGGCATCATCGTCGACGCCGGCACCTTCGACTGGTCGAAGGACAACAAGTACCCGATGCTGAGTGAGCCGCGCCCGGAATATCACGGCATCCGGATCCAGGAGACGTTCGGCAATTTCGCCTTCGCGATCGCTTGCCGCGTGCTCGGCCTGCGCGACCTCGGTCCGGCACTGTCGCCGTTCAACGCCTTCATGATCCTGACCGGCATCGAGACGCTGCCGCTGCGCATGCAGAAGCACTGCGACAACGCCAAGGCGGTGGCGGAATTCCTCTCCACCCACCCGGCCGTGTCGGCGGTGAACTATGCCGGCCTGCCCGGCGACAGGTACAACGCGCTGCAACGCAAATACGCGCCGAAGGGCGCCGGCGCGGTGTTCACCTTCAGCCTCAAGGGCGGCTATGACGCGGGCGTCAATCTGGTGTCGAACCTGAAGCTGTTCTCGCATCTCGCCAATGTCGGCGACACCCGCTCGCTGGTGATCCACCCGGCCTCCACCACCCACAGCCAGCTCGATGACGCCGCCAAGGTGAAGTCCGGCGCGGCACCGGAGGTGGTGCGGCTCTCGATCGGCATCGAGGACAAGGAAGACCTGATCGCGGACCTCGACCAGGCCCTGCGCTCCTGATCCCGGAGCGGTTCCGGAGCGGTGCCCGCATCGCTCCGGATACTCCCGGCGGCCCCCTCGATTAACGCTTAATGCCGACGGGCCTCTCGTTAACGTTCAATCCGGCTTAAAGTGGCAGTGATAGGCTCCGGATGATTCGGGAGACCATTAATGCTGCGCTGGATATTGCCGCTTGCGATCGCGCTATCTGCGATTCCGCCCGCTGAGGCTGCCGACAGCCTCGTTCCCCCGAAAAACGCCACCGTGAAGGCCGCGCGCCAGCTGCCGCCCGGCTTGCCGCGCCGGCCCTACGCCTACCGCACCACCATCACAGGGCCGACCTATGTGCGGCGCGGCCGCCAGCTCGTGGTCGTCGAGCCCAAGGTGATCCCGCTCAATTCGGAGCCGTATATCCCGGTCGTGCGCGGCGAGCCGCTGCTGCCCGGATCGTCATCGCTGCCGGGCTATTACGGCAATTCGCGCTCCTACAGCTATCTCGGCCCGTACTATGGCGGCGCCTATGTCGACTACTGGGACCGCCTGCCCTACGCCTGCGGCGTCTACGGCTACTGCTAGCGCGGAACGATCGCGTGGCCAGATCGCCGCAAAAATCCAAAGCACCGGCTTCGGGAAACGCCGTCACCGCCGACCTCGTCGCGGTGCTGGTCGCCGTCACCGACGGCACGCCTGACATCATGACCATCGCCGGCGGCTCGGCGCTGCCGAGCGGCCCGTTCGAGTTTACCCACCGCTCGCTGCAAACCGCGTTGCGGGCCTGGGTCGAGGCGCAGACCGGCCACCCGCTCGGCTATGTCGAGCAGCTCTACACCTTTGCCGACCGCGGCCGGTCCGGCGACGCCAAGGGCCCGCATAGCGTCTCGATCAGCTATCTCGGCCTGACCCGCGAGGACCGGGTCGGCGAAGGTTTCGAGGCGCACTGGTCCGGCTGGTACGACTACTTTCCCTGGGAGGATCATCGCGACGGCGCACCGGCCTTCATCGCCAAGACGATCGCCCCGAAACTGAAGGCATGGGCGAAGGAAGCCTCCTCACCGACATTGCAGCGCGAGCGCTGGCAGCGCTGCGCCATCACCTTCGGTCTCGACGAGCGCGACTGGAACGAAGAACTGGTATTGCAGCGTTACGAACTGCTCTGGGAGGCGTCGCTGATCCCGGAAGCCGATCGCGCGCGCGGCCGCGAGGCAACAGTCGTTCCGGGAAAGCCGATGACGGCGGATCATCGCCGCATTCTCGCGACCGGAATCGCGCGGCTGCGCGCCAAGATCAAATACCGTCCGGTGGTATTCGAGTTGATGCCGGCCGAATTCACCCTGCTGCAATTGCAACGCAGTGTTGAGGCGCTCGCAGGCCGGCTGGTCCACAAACAGAACTTCCGCCGGCTGATTGAGCAGCAGGAACTCGTTGAAGAAACTGGCGCAATGGCCGCCGATACCGTCGGGCGGCCGGCCAAGCTGTTCCGCTTCCGCCATGCCGTTCTGGCCGAACGGGCCGTCGCCGGCACCAAGCTCCCGCTTTCTCGTACTTGACACGCCTTATGCTCAGGATAAGTATAAGCTATCTTATACTCATGGAGAGTATAAATGGCTCTGCTCGATACCGACCTTCTTACCCGTACCGCACCGCTCTATGAGCGTGTCAAACGCGTCATCCCGCCATTCGAATGGGCGACCTTCGCCGAGGACGTCGATGCGATCCTCGCGCTGAAACGCCGCCGCAACGCGGTGGTGCTGGCGCACAACTACCAGACCCCGGAGATCTTCCACGGCGTCGCCGATATCGTCGGCGACAGCCTCCTGCTCGCGCGCGAAGCGACCAAGGTCGACGCCGACGTCATCGTGCTCGCGGGCGTGCACTTCATGGCCGAAACCGCGAAGTTGCTCAATCCGGCCAAGACCGTGCTGATCCCCGACCTCAAGGCCGGCTGCTCACTGGCGGATTCCATCACGGCCGAGGACGTGCGGCTGATGCGCGCGCGCTATCCGGACGCGCCCGTCGTCGCCTATGTCAACACGTCGACCGCGGTGAAGGCGGAGTCCGACATCTGCTGCACATCGGGCAATGCGCTGAATATCGTGGAATCGCTCGACACCGAGCGCGTCATCATGCTGCCCGATGAATATCTGGCGCAGAACATCGCCAAGCAGACCAGCAAGAAGATCATCGCCTGGAAGGGCCATTGCGAGGTGCACGAGTTGTTCACCGCCGATGACGTGCGCCAGCTGCGCGAGAACCATCCTGATGTCACCGTCCTGGCGCATCCGGAATGCCCGCCTGACGTCGTCGCGGAAGCCGACTTCTCAGGCTCGACGGCCGCGATGCAGACATTCGTCGAGACCAAGCGCCCGCCCCGCGTCGTGCTGCTGACGGAATGCTCGATGAGCGACAACATCGCGGCACGCAATCCGGATGTCGACTTCGTCCGCCCCTGCAATCTCTGCCCGCACATGAAGCGGATCACCCTGAAGAACATCCGCCACGCGCTGGAGACCAATCAGCACGAAGTCACGATCGACCCCGAAATCGCCGATCGTGCGCGCAAGAGCGTCGAAAGGATGCTGGCAATATGAGTGCCGATCTCTCTGATCTGAACGGCCGCCCGGTCATCATCGGCGGCGGCGCGGCGGGGCTGATGACCGCGCTTCAGCTCGCGCCCGAGCCCGTCGTGCTGGTGTCGAAATCGCCGCTCGGCGCGGAAGCCTCCAGCATGTGGGCACAGGGCGGCCTCGCCGCACCGGTCGGCGCGGATGACACGCCTGCCCTGCATCTCGCCGACACGCTCGCGGCTGGTGCCGGCCTTTGCGACGCGGCGGCAGCATCCCGGATCGTTCATGCGGCGCCTGCCGCCGTCGAGCATCTGGCCGAACTCGGCGTCGCCTTCGACCGTCGTGCCGACGGCACCTGGCGCCTCGGGCTCGAGGCCGCGCACGGCCGCAACCGTATCGTACACGCCACGGGCGACGGCACCGGCCGCGAGATCATGCGCGCCCTGATCGCCGCCGTCCGTCAGACGCCGTCGATCACGTTGCTGGAAGGCGTCGAGGCGCGTCGCCTGATCGTCGATGACAATGCGGTCAGGGGCGTGCTTGTGACCGGTCAGCGCGGACCGCTGACGATCGCGACCAACCGCGTGGTGATCGCGACTGGCGGCATCGGCGGATTGTTCGCCGACAGCACCAATCCCGGTGGATGTTTCGGCCAGGGCCTCGCGCTCGCGGCACATGCCGGCGCAACCTTGTCGGACATCGAATTCGTCCAGTTTCATCCGACCGCCTTCGACGGGCCGTCGCGGCCGATGCCGCTGCTCACCGAAGCGATCCGCGGCGACGGCGCCGTGCTGATCGACGAGAGCGGACAGCGTTTCATGCTCGATCAACCAGGCGCCGAGCTTGCGCCGCGCGACATCGTCGCGCGCGCGGTCTGGCGCCACCGCGCCGCGGGACACCGCACCTTGCTCGACGCGCGCAAGAATCCCGGCGCAGATTTCGCGCAGCGCTATCCAGTGATCAGCGCCTTCTGCAAGATGGCAGGCATCGACCCCGCCCGTGATCCGATCCCGATCCGTCCCGCGGTCCACTATCACATGGGTGGCATCGCGGTTGACGGTTTTGGCCGCAGCTCGGTGCAGGGCCTGTGGGCCTGCGGCGAAGCCGCGCGCACCGGCCTGCACGGCGCCAACCGGCTCGCCAGCAACTCGCTGATGGAGGCGGTCGTCTGCGCGCGCTGGGTTGCCGAGAGCGTCGAAAGCATGAGCGCCGGTCCGCGGGCGATGCTGCGCGACGATGCCATGCCGCCAGCCACCGATCCCTCCGTGGTGCGGCCGATCCTCACCCAGGGGCTCGGCGTGCTGCGCGACCATGACGGGATCGCGCGTGCGATCCGGAGCCTCTATCCGTTCGCATCCGGCCAGAGTGCGGCGTCCGACGCAGCGTTGGTCGGCCTGATGATCGCGGTTGCCGCGATCAGGCGCGAGGAAAGCCGCGGCGGTCATTTCCGCACCGATTTCCCGCACACCGCCTTGTCGGCAGCACCGTCTTCCCTCACCCGTGCCGAGGCGCTCGCCGCCGCGCGCAATATCGTCGAAACCAGGATCTCAGCAAGGAGTGCCCGCTCATGACCACCCTCAATCCCCTGTTGCCGCTGCTCTATGAACCGATCGTGCAAGCCGCCTTGCGCGAGGATCTCGGCCGCGCCGGCGATATCACGGCGGACGCGATCGTACCGGCCGGCCAGCAGGCCCGGCTGGTGATGCGGGCACGGCAGCCTGGCGTGATCGCAGGCCTCGACGTCGCACGCACCGTGTTCCAGATGGTTTCGCCATCGATCGAGTTGCGCGCCGAGCGGCCCGACGGCAGCGCGGTCGAACCCGACGAAGTCATCGCGATCATCGACGGCCCGGCGCGCGGCCTGCTCACCGCGGAGCGGACCGC
Source organism: Bradyrhizobium sp. SK17 (assembly GCF_002831585.1). Taxonomy (GTDB): domain Bacteria; phylum Pseudomonadota; class Alphaproteobacteria; order Rhizobiales; family Xanthobacteraceae; genus Bradyrhizobium. Next base: position 5,712,557 of record NZ_CP025113.1, read on the forward strand.
ACTCAACTTCCTCTGCCATCTGAGCGGCGTCGCGACCGCGACCGCCACGCTCGTCAAAGCCGTCACGGGCACGCGCGCGCAAATCGTCGACATCCGCAAGACCACGCCGGGGCTGCGGGCGCTGGAGAAGTATGCGGTGCGCGCCGGCGGCGGCGGCAATCACCGTTTCGGGCTCGACGATGCGATGCTGATCAAGGACAACCACATCGCGCTCGCCGGCGGCATCCGCACCGCGATCGAGCGCGCCAAGGCCAATGCCGGGCATATGGTCAAGATCGAGGTCGAGGTCGACACGCTGTCGCAGCTCGAGGAGGCGCTCGCGCTCGACGTCGACGCGGTGCTGCTCGACAACATGACGACCGAGCAGCTCGCGCGCGCGGTGGAGATGGCCCGCGGCAAGGCGATCACCGAAGCCTCCGGCCGCATCACGGCGGCGACCGCCGCGGCGATCGCCGCCACCGGCGTCGACCTGATCTCGGCTGGCTGGATCACCCACAGCTCGGCCGCACTCGATATCGGGCTCGACTATCTCACCTGACCGATCAAAGGGACTGGCCGACCGCAACCAAGGTCGGCTGGTCCCTCTCGGTGCGGCGCGCTGCGAAGCGCTCGGCCTGCAATACCGCAAGGGTCAGCACGACGATCGCGACCGCCTGGTGGGTCAGCGCGAGATCAATCGGCACCTGATGCAGCAGCGTCAGAATGCCGAGCGTCGCCTGCAACGTGATCGCTGCGACCAGCCACCACGCGCCGGCGATCACGCCGCCGCCAGCGCGCGACCGCACGGCATCGATCGCATGCGCGATCGCCAGGGCGAACAGCAGATATGCGGTCATGCGATGCTCGAACTGCACCGTCAGCGTGTTGTCGAACAGATTGCGCCACCACGGCGTCTCGAACCACAGCCGGTCGGCCGACGGGATCAGGCCGCCGTCGATCTCGGGCCAGGTGTTATAGACCCTGCCGGCGCGCAGGCCGGCGACCAGCGCGCCGAAATAGAGCTGCACGAAGGTGATCACGAGCAGCATCGCGCTCGTGATCTTCAGCCTGGCGGGCGCGATCACGGACGGGCGGTCCGAAAGCCGGCGCAGCGTCCAGACGATCGCCGCGAAGATCAGCAGCGCCAGCACCAGATGCGTCGCCAGCCGATACTGCGACACCTCGACGCGTTCCGAGAGGCCGGAGGCCACCATCCACCAGCCGACGCCGCCTTGCAGCGCGCCGAGGCCGAAGATCACCCACAGCCGCCGGCCGAGCTCACCGCTCACCGTGCCGCGCCACAGGAAATACAGGAACGGCAGCAGATAAGCGGCGCCGATCACCCGGCCGAGCAGCCGGTGGCTCCACTCCCACCAGAAGATCGTCTTGAACTGCTCGAGCGTCATCCCGGCATTGAGCTCGCGATATTGCGGAATCTTCTGGTAGCCCTCGAAGGCCTTGGTCCATTGCGCCTCGGTCAGCGGCGGCAGCGCACCGGTCACCGGCTTCCATTCGACGATCGACAGCCCGGACTCGGTCAGCCGCGTGGCGCCGCCGACCAGCACCATCAGCGCAATCAGGGCAGCGACCACCAATAGCCATACCTTTACGGCGCGGAGCTGCGATGTTCTTGCGGAAATACCGGCCATTTCGCCCTGACTTGATTGGATTTTCGGGCCCCTTATAGTCCGCCGCGCCCCCGGCGCAAGCGCCGCCGACAACGCTCTGGATCACGAGTTGCACATATCCGCCATGGCCATACGCACCCGCAAACTGCTCGGAACCATCTTCCTGCTCATCCTGGTGGTGGTGTGGTCGCTGCTTGGCATGACGGTCGCGCAGACGCCATGGCTGGCCAATTCCGGGCTGCTGCAGGCGGTCTTCTACGTCGTCGCGGGTCTCGGCTGGGTGCTGCCGGCGATGCCGATCGTGTCCTGGATGTTGCGCCCCGATCGCGCTTAAGGCATGGCCGCTGATCATCGCGACCGGCGCGCGACGTAGAGACTGGTCGTCATGTTCCGGACAACCCGTCCGCCGAACTCATCGCGGGCGATGCGGCCGATCTCGGCCAGGACATTGTCGCGATCAGGGTGCGCCGTGATGTTCGAATAGGTCGAGTATAACGCCACCGTCTGCTCGGCATCGAGAACGAGTGGCCATCGGCTGACGTTGTAGTCGATCATGTCGAAGGCGCCGGCAGTCCGCAGCGCAGCCAGGCGCGCCGCGCTGTCGAGGGCAAAAGGTATGCCTCCTTCGCCCTGTGAAGGGCTTGTCGGGCCATGCGCCAATCGACTGGTCGCCTCGTGGAAAGGATCGGGCCGGCTGTCGTCGCCGAACACGTTCCAGACCGCGGACCACCAGCCGCCCGGGCGAAGCAGACGCGTGATCCTGGCTAGCGCAGTCTCCTCATCGAGCCAGTGAAACGAGGTGGCGCTGACGCCGAGGTCGAAGGCGCCCTCGTCCAGCGGCGCATCCTCGAACGGAGCGACCACGACCCGCAACGGCTTGCCCACATTGGTCTTGCGCAGGAAATCAGCCAGCCGCGGGTCCGGCTCGATGGCGGTCAGTGGATCAGCGCCGCGTTCAAGCAGGCGGCGGGTCGCCTTGCCGGTTCCTGCGCCGATCTCGAACGTCGCGGTCTTTTCCCCCAGTCCGCATCGCGAGCAGAGCGTATCGAACACCCAGTCCGGATAGTCGGGCCGCGCCGCATCATAGCCTTCCGGATCCGCGCCGAACGCTTGCCGGCCGAACTGCCGTTCCAGTTTAGGCGGTGGTGTCATGCGCGCTCCGCGTCGGCCGAACCGGCGCGAACATCACGCCTGAGAGCAGCACCCGCATCATCCGTAGCGACCCCACGCGGCCGTCCCATGCGATGCGCGGCAATGCATGGAGGTTGGTGCCGCCCTGCGCTCCGACCACACCGGAGATGGTCGACACCGCGCTGGCAATGCCCGTTTCCTCGGCCATCACGACGTGTGAGCGACGGAATGCGTCGCGGTCCCCGAAGGGATACGCGAAATGCCTGACCTCGCGTCGAAGCGCGCTTTCGGCCACAGCTTTTCCCATCGCCATCTCACGCTGCGCGTCGGTATCCCCGAGATTGGACAGCACGAAATAATCCACGGTGGCGCTGCCGAACGTCACGTTCGGATCCGCCGCGAGCTGCACCAGATCAGCCCAGTCAAGCGATGCGACGCGAGACAGTTGCGCGGCATCGGCTGCATAGCGTGTGCCGAGATCGTTCACCGCATAAGCCAGCTCCGGCGGCGGCAACTTGCGCAGCCAGCCGGACAGGAAATCGAACAGCTCGTATTTGTCCGACAGACTGGAGATCGCGAAGTGCCGCTCGCGACCCTCGATCATCATGCTGATGCGGTCTTCGCGCGCGATGATGTCCTCGAGCGCCAGCCACCAGGCTACGCCCACGCCGTCCGGGAAGGCCGTCGGCAGGTAGAGTGTGAAGGGGACGCCGTGCCTCGCGAGCACCGGATAGGCATGCGTGACGATATCCTTGCTGGCGCCGTCGAAGGTCAGGCAGGCAAAACGCCGATGCTCCGGCAAGGTCACTGCGCGGCGGCAGGCCTCGTCGATCCCAACGATGTCGTAGCGCCAGCGCTTCAGCGCGCGGATCGTGCGATCCAGGAATTCCGGCGTGATCTCCTGCGACCTGAGCGGCTGAAAGCGCGTCCGTTGCGGCGGACGCACGCGCGCGAAGCGCAGGATCGCCCCGGCGCCCCCGGCCTTACCCTCCCGCAGCCTGAAGGCGCCGCTGAAATACGCGAGCTCTGCCTTGGCCCGTCGCCAAATCCCGTTGTCCGGCACCTAGATCCCGCCCTCGTGCGGCGGTTCCCACACGCCGCCAAGCATCCCGCCAGGCCATTGTTATTACTCTTTGTTGACATTTCCCTGCGAAGGTCGACCGCAGTCAAGAACTGTAAATTAATACCTTAAGTTATTTTGGGTTCCGAGATGATCATGGCGGCGGCAGTTGAGGGCCAAACGGCCGGGACGCGAACGTGGCCGAACGCAGTCCGCGTTGCCGGCGTCGACATCTTTCATGATCTCGCCGCAGCCGAGACGACCTGGCGCGGTTTCGAGACCGCGCAACACAGCTTCACCCCCTATCAGCGCTTCGATTTCCTTGCGAGTTGGCAGCGTCAGGTCGGCGAGCGCGAGGGCGTGCGGCCGCTCATCGTGGTGGCCCATGACAGCGAACGCCGGCCGCTGTTGCTGTTGCCGCTCGCCGTCGAATCCCGCCTCGGCGCCAATTGCGCGAGCTTCATGGGAGGCAAGCATGCGACCTTCAACATGGCGCTGTGCGAGAAGGATTTCGCCGCCAACGCGACCGAAGCCGACATCGCGGCCCTGACCCGCTCGATCGCCGAGCGCTCGCGCGTCGATGCGCTGGTGCTGTGCCAGCAGCCGCTGCGCTGGCAGGACCTGCCCAATCCGCTCGCCCTGCTGCCGCACCAGCCTTCGGTCAACGACTGCCCGCTGCTGGTGATCGAGCCCGACGCGGCCCCCGCGGCGCTGATCAGCAATTCGTTCCGCCGCCGCCTCAAGGGCAAGGAGCGCAAGCTGCAACCGCTGTCCGGCTACCGCTATCACGTCGCGCGCGAGAGCGCCGACGTCTGCCGCCTGCTCGACTGGTTCTTCCGCGTCAAGCCGCAGCGCATGGCCGAGCAGAAGCTGCCCAATGTGTTCGCCGAGCCGGGAGTCGAGCAGTTCATCCGCAGCGCCTGCCTCGCGCCGCGCGCCGACGGCAAGGGCTATGCGATCGACATCCACGCGCTGGAGTGCGACGAGGAAGTGATCGCGATCTTCGCCGGCGTCTCCGACGGTCATCGCTTCTCGATGATGTTCAACACCTACACGATGTCGGCCAATTCCAAATACAGCCCGGGCCTGATCCTGATGCGCGACATCATCGATCATCATGCCGGCCAGGACTACCGCGCCTTCGATCTCGGCATCGGCTCGGACGAGTACAAGCGGCTGTTCTGCAAGGACGATGAGGTGATCGTCGACAGCTTCATTCCGCTCAGCCTGCGCGGCAAGGCGGCGGCCGGTGCACTGTCGGCCATCAGTCGCGCCAAGCGCGCCGTGAAGCACAATCCCGCGTTGCTCGAGATTGCCCAGAACCTGCGCGCCATGTTCCGCTGAGACCGGCTGCGCGCGACGCTACGCCGTTTCGCTTTCGGCGGGCGGCCGGCTGCTCGTCACGCCGAACCGCATCATCGCATCGAACACCAGCTTCGCGGCCGGCGACAATGCGCGCTTGCGCAGCTTGATCAGCCCGTAGCTCTCGAGCATCAGCTGATCGCGGATGCGGAGCATCTTGAAGCGCTGCGGATCGAGCAGGTCGACAATCAGCAACGGTACCGGCACGATCGCATCGATCCCCGCCGCAATCCCGATCGAGGCGGAGAAGGACTCGGTGTTGATCATGCGCTGCGGCGGCGCGATGCCCCGGCTGTAGAACAGCCGCTCGAGCGCCTGGCGCATGAAGGATTCCCGCGGCTGCGAAATCCATTGCAGGTCCACCGTGTCCTCCAGATTGACGTTCTCGAGATTCGCCAACGGATGCTCGGCGCGAACCAGCAGGCCGGCCTGCTCGGCCCCGATCTCGTGATAGTCAAACTGCGCGGGATCGACGCCGACCGGAATTCGCGCGACGACGAAATCGAGTTCGAGCGCGAGAAGGCGCGTGATCAACGGCGGACTGGTGCTGACATCGAGTGAAATGTTCACCCGGTGCAGCTTCTCGCCGAGATACTGCATGACGTCGACGACAAGATCGATGCTGGGCTTTGCGACCGTTCCGACCGAAACTGTTCCAAGCTCACCGGACCTGTAGCCGGCGAATTCATTGGTGACCCGGTCGAGGTCCGCGAGCACGCTCCTGCCGCCACGGATCAGGATGGTGCCATAGGCCGTCGGCTCGACGCCGCGCGCCGTCCGTTCAAACAGCGGAACCCGCGCCACGGCTTCGATCTCGGCCAGCATCTTCGACGCCGCCGACTGGGTGATGTTCAGGCGCTCGGCTGCCAGTTGCAGCTTGCGCTCGCTGTCGAGGGCCACCAGCAGACGCAACTGGCGCAATTTCAGATTATTGATCACGGCCGACCATCACCTGGGTTCCCGCGCTCATACCGCACTGCATCATGACAGTTTCGCCGTGGCTCCATTCCCAAATGCCATTAGTCACGCGGCCGTTCATTACACGACAATGAGTGCAAGACTTGCAAGCAGGCTTGCAAGGGCAAGCGACGGACCGTTGCGGGTGTACCAGATGCCACCCCGGATGGCGCGACAACCGTCAGCAAAATCGAAAAACCAGGAAGGATGGGAACGATGAGCGACGATGTCGAGAAGCGCGCGATCGGAAAGATGATGCGGCGGCTGATTCCGTTCCTCATCCTGTGTTACTTCGTCGCCTATCTCGATCGCGTCAATGTCGGCTTCGCCAAGCTTCACATGAACACGGCGCTCGGCCTCAGCGAGGCCGCCTATGGGCTCGGCGCCGGGCTGTTCTTCGTCGGCTACTTCTTCTTCGAAGTGCCCTCCAACATTCTGCTGGAACGGTTCGGCGCGCGGCGCTGGATCGCCCGCATCATGATCAGTTGGGGCATCGTCTCGGCCGCGTTCGCCTTCATCCCGCAGATGTCGGCGGCAACCGGCTTCTCGAGCGAATGGATCTTCTACTTCCTGCGCCTGCTGCTCGGCGCCTGCGAGGCCGGTTTCTTCCCCGGCATCATCTTCTATCTGACGCTCTGGTTCCCGACGATCTACCGCGCCCGCGTCATCAGCCTGTTCATGCTCGCGATCCCGATCTCGAGCATCATCGGGGCGCCGATCTCGGGCCTGCTGCTCAATCTGTCCGGCGCCGGCCTGACCGGATGGCAATGGCTGTTCATCTGCGAGGCGCTGCCGTCGGTGCTGGTCGGATTTGCGGTCCTGGTCTTCCTGCCGGACTTCCCGCGCCAGGCGACCTGGCTCGAGCCCGACGAGATCAAGTGGGTTCAGAACACCCTCGAGTTCGAGCGGGAGCGAAAGGAATCCGTTGAGCACATCTCGGTGCTGCAATCACTGACCGACTCGCGGGTGCTCGCCTGCGCGCTGGTGTATTTCTGCCTGAACGCGGCAAGCTACGGCGTTGCCTTCTTCCTGCCGACCATCATCAAGGCGTTCGGCGTCACCGACACCCAGACCGGCCTGATCGCGGCCCTGCCCTTCGTATTCGGCGCGATCGGCATGGTGCTACTCGGTCGCCATTCCGACAAGACCGGCGAACGGCGCTACCATGTTGCAGGCGCGCTGGTGCTCGCCGCCGTCGGCATCGGCCTTGCCGGCCTCGTGTCGAGCCCGGTGCTGATCGTCGGCCTGCTGTGCATCGCGCAGATCGGTGTCTCGGCGGTGCCGCCGATGTTCTGGCCGATGCCGGCCAGCATCCTGAGCGGTGCTTCGGCGGCGGCCGGCATTGCCGCGATCAACTCGCTCGGCAATCTCTCCGGCTTCGCCGGTCCGTTCGCGATGGGCTATCTGAAGGACCTGACCGGTGGTTTCACCGCGGGGCTGCTGCTGCTCGCCGTCGTCGGACTGATCGGCGCGCTGGTGACGATCAAACTGCGGATCGATCCGGTGCTCGAGCGATCGATGCGCCAGCCGATGCTGGCGCACTGAGGCATGATCCGGAAAACTGTGAAGCGGCTTTCCGAAGAGATACGGCTTGAGAGAGCAACTCAGGCGGCCACGACCCGCGGGCCCGGCGCGGCCATTTCAGACGGCGCGCAGGGCTTGCTCAGCATCGTCACCTCGGAGAAGCCGACGGCCCTGAGCTGATCGACCATCTGATGGCGCGCGTCCTGCGCCATGGCGGCATCCGGCACGACGACGGCCTGCGCCTTCGTGGTCAGCAGTTCGGCCGGCAGGTCGACGGCCGAGCCGGCGTCGAGCAGCACGTGGTCATAGACCCGCAGCAGCGCGTCGATCGCAAGGACCAGCCGCGGCGATTGCAGGTGGGAGCGATCGAAGCCCGGGCGCCCGGCGCTGACGATCTGAACCCGCGACTGCCGGTCCTTGGTGATGATCTGCGCGAACGTCGCCTCGCCCTGCATCAATTCGGCAAGGCCCGGCGCGGCCGGATCAACCGTGGCCGAGGTCAGCACCGGCGAGGACGCGACCAGATCGACCACCACGACCTTGGCCTGCCGCGCCATCAGACGCGCCAGCGTCAGCGTGGTCAGCGTCACGCTCTCGGCCGCAGCCGGACCGAGCACCGTGACCTTGTGGGCGGCGGGACCCGCTGCGACGAGGCGCTCGGCGAGCACATCGATCTCGTCGACGGTCCGGGCCAGCACGGGCTCCGGCTCGTTCATGACTGGCTCAGGTGCGAACGCCGGCTCCAGCGGCAACTCGGGCTCCGGCGGCAGTGCCGACGCGACCGATGATGCGAACTCGGGTTCAGGCGGCAGTGTCGGCGCCAGCGCCGGCGCCTCCACGGTTGCGGCCTCCATGACCGGCTCGCGGCGCCTGATCACGGCAGTCGCCGGCGCGAAGGCACGGCCCACCGCGCCGGGCGCCGAGATGCGCAACAGTTCGCCGGTGATGATGATGCCGGCTGACAGCAGCAGCGTTGCGAGCGTCGCGATCAGCACGATCGGCAGCTTCTTCGGATAGGCCGGCGTGTTCGACACCGTGGCGCGCGAGATGATGCGGCCATCGGTCGGCGCGGCTTCGATGTTCTCGCGCGCAGTCGCTTCGCGGTACTTCGCCAGATAGGCTTCGAGCAGGTCACGCTGCGCCTTGGCCTCTCGCTCCAGCCCGCGCAGTTGCACGTCCTGGCTGTTACTCGACGAGGCCTGCTTCTTCGACTGGTCGAGGCTCGCCTGCAGTGCCTGGACGCGACCATCGGCGACCCTTGCATCATTGTCGAGCGAGCGCGAGATCTTGCCGGCCTCTTCGCGCAATTGCCGGTCGAGGTCGGCGATCTGCGCCTTCAATTCCTTGATGCGCGGATGGTTGTCGAGCAGCGTCGACGACTGCTCGGCGAGCTGCGCACGCAACGTGCCGCGCTGCTCGGCCATGCGGCGGATCAGCTCGGAGTTGAGCACTTCCGAAGCCTCGATCGGCTTGCCGCTCTGAAGCATCTCGCGGATCAGCCGCGCCTTGGTCTCGGCGTCGGCTTTCAGCGCACGAGCGTTGTTGAGCTGCGTATTCAACTCACCCATTTGCTGGTTCGACAACGGAATGTTGTTGGTGCCGACGAACAGGCTCGACTTCGAGCGGAATTCCTCGACCCGCGAATCGGCGTCCGCGACCTTTGTACGCAGCTTGTCGATCTCGCCGAGCAGCCAGGTGCTGGCGGACTTGGCCTGGTCCTGCCGCGCGGCCTGCTGCAAAACCAGATAGCCGTCGGCGATCGAGTTGGCGACACGCGCGGCGAGCTCGGGATCTTGCGACTGGAATTCCACCACGATGACGCGCGACTTGTCGACGGCATAGGCCTGGAAGCGCTCGTAATAGGCATCGAGCACGCGCTCTTCCGGCGTCAGGCTGAACGGATCGCGGCCGATGCCGAACAGCGCCAGCAGCGATTTCAGCGGCGAGAAGCCGCGCAGCACCGGATCGAACTCCGGACGCTCGGCGAGCTTGTTCTTCTTGATGATGTCGCGCGCGAGATCACGGGACATCACCAGTTGCACCTGGCTGGTGACAGCCTCGGCATCGAGCGAGGTGCGCTCGAGGTCGCGCTCGCCGTTCGGGCGAAGGAAGGCGTTCTCGCGATTATCGATCAGGATTCGCGCTTCGGACTTGTAGCGCGGCGTCACGACATTGACGGCGGCAAGCGACAACGCGAACACGAGCACGGTCGGCACGATGATCCAGCCGCGCTTGCGCGCCAGCGCGCGGCCGAGCACGTGCAAGTCGAGATCGGCCGCCTCGGATGGGCGCGCCGGCCGGTCGGGCATCGATATCGGCAATGCCGGCTGCACAACAGCCGGGTCGGCAGCGGGCGCGGACTTCGGCAGCGCCCGCTGCACGACAGCCTTTTCCTTGCCTCGACGCCAGAATTCAAAACGCATAACGAACTCCCGCGGACGCCGCGATTCCACCTCAATGCGGGCGATTACAGTCCATTAAGGTTGCTGCCGGGTTAATCGGCCCGGTTGACGGATAGCGCCGCAACCACCTGCCCCTCATCCTTTATTAACCATGAGTGTCGTTAATCGGAGCCGATATTGTCTCGGGATTCCTGACATGCGCGACCTGCGCGCTCCCATTGTTTGTCTGATTGCTGCGCTCGCGCTGTCGGGCTGCATGGGCCGGACCTCGCCGGTCGCCGGCGACCCAGGTCCCGACTCGTTTGGCCAGCCCTTTGCCGTGCCGGTGGCCTATGCCGAGCCGGCGCCGCCGCGCGAGGCCTACAATCTCGGCCCCGGCGACAAGCTCCGCGTCGTGGTCTATGGCCAGGAAGGCCTGACCAACTCCTATGCGATCGACGCCGCCGGCACGATCACCATGCCACTGATCGGTTCGGTGCCGGCACGCGGCCGCACCCCGGCCGGGCTCGCCGCCGAGATCTCAGCACGCCTACGAAAAGGCTTCATCCGCGAGCCTTCGGTTGCCGTCGAGATCGAATCCTACCGTCCCTTCTTCATCCTTGGCGAAGTGCAGGCTCCCGGCCAGTATCCCTACGTGCCCAACATGACGGTCGAGAGCGCCGTGGCGATCGCCGGCGGCTTCTCGCCGCGCGCCAGGCGCGATGCCGTCACGGTCACCCACACCGACGCGTCGGGCGCAGGCCGCTTTGTCGCGCCGCTCGGCACGCCGATCGGGCCCGGTGACACCGTATTCGTCGGCGAGCGCTGGTTCTGATCGATGGCGCAGGATCAAAATCAGGACCAGCCGCTGCGCATCCTGCATGTCGTCCGCGCCCCGGTCGGCGGCATCATTCGTCACATCCTCGATGTCGCCAACGGCCAGATCGAACGCGGCCATCATGTCGGCATCGTCGCTGACAGCCTGACCGGCGGTGCGCGTGCCGATGCGGTGCTGGCCGAGATCGAGCCGCGCCTGAAGCTCGGCGTCCGCCGCGTGGCGATCCGCCGCGAGCCGCGCTTTGCCGACTTCGCGGTCTGGGCTCAGATCGCCGGCCTGATCCGGCAACTGAAACCCGACGTCGTGCACGGCCATGGCGCCAAGGCCGGCGCCTATGTCCGGCTGCGCCGGCGGTCGAACAAGGTGATCCGGGTCTACACCCCGCATGGCGGCTCGCTGCACTATCCGCTCGACACTCTGAAGGGGCGCTTCTACAGCCAGCTCGAGCGCACGCTGATGAACAGCACCGACCTGTTCCTGTTCGAGAGCGCGTTCGCGCGCGACACCTATCAGCGCACCGTGGGCAAGCCCGCGGGCCTCGTGCGCTGCGTCTTCAACGGCGTCACGTCGGAGGAATTCGAGCCGATCACCAGGGCGGACGATGCCACCGACGTGGTTTATGTCGGCGAGTTCCGGCGCATCAAGGGCGCCGACCTCCTGATCGATGCGGTTGCGAGGCTGCACGCCGACGGCAAACCTGTGACGCTGACGCTCGGCGGCGACGGCGAGGAATTCGAGCGGCTCAAGGAACAGGTGAAGCGGCTGTCGCTCGGCGACGCCGTGCGCTTCATCGGTCACGTCAAGGCACGCTACGGCTTCTCCAAGGGCAGCCTGCTGGTCGTTCCCTCGCGCGGCGATTCGATGCCTTACGTGGTGATCGAGGCGGCTGCCGCCGGCGTTCCGATGATCGCCGCCAATGTCGGCGGCATCCCGGAAATCTTCGACACCCACACCGACGCCCTGTTCGCGCCCAGCAATGTCGCCGCCATGGCCGACGCGATCAAGACAGCGCTCGACAACCCCGCCGCGACCGCGGCGCGCGCAGCGAGATTGCGCGAGCGGATATCCGAACATTTCTCACAGAGCGCGATGGTCGAGGGCGTGCTGGCGGGCTATCGCGACGCGTTTGCCAAACGTTAACCATTCCTTGCTCTCGTAACCGTTTCTTCTGATTTGTTCCCTTAAGTCACGTCCAGGGGAATTTCACTGCTGCGCGCGGATGCCCATCTGCAAGCGCAGGAATGGACGTGGAAACGTGGAACCGTTTAACGCACGCTCGATGCTGGATGCCGCTGCGTCTGCAACGGCCGCCCAGCCGCAGGTCGAACGGCGCCGGCGCCTGTCGCCCGCCGCGCTCGCCGTCGCCAACCAGAAGGTTCGCAGCGCCTATTCGCCGGTCGTGATCGCCGGCGTGGTCCGCCTGGCCGATTTCGTGCTGCTCAGCCTCGTCGGCGTCGGACTTTACTTTGCCTATGTCCACCCGCTCACCGGCATCCACTGGGGATACATCGTCTCGATCCTCGGCATGTCGGCCGCGGCCGTGGTCTGCTTCCAGGCGGCCGACATCTACCAGGTGCAGGTGTTCCGCGGCCAGCTCCGCCAGATGACGCGGATGATCTCGTCCTGGACATTCGTGTTCCTGCTGTTCATCGGCGCTTCCTTCCTGGCCAAACTCGGCGGCGAGGTGTCGCGCGTCTGGCTGTCGTCGTTCTTCTGCGTCGGCCTCGCCGTCCTGATCATCGAGCGGCTGCTGCTGCGATCGATGGTGCGCGCCTGGGCGCATGACGGCCGGCTCGACCGCCGCACCATCATCGTCGGCGCCGACCAGAACGGCGAGCAGCTCATCGAGGCACTGAACGCCGAGGATGATTCCGACATCCACGTACTCGGCGTGTTCGACGACCGCAATGACAGCCGCGCCATGGACACCTGCGCCGGATCGCCGAAGCTCGGCAAGGTCGACGACATCATCGAGTTTGCCCGCCGCACCCGCATCGACCTCGTGCTGTTCGCGCTGCCGATCTCGGCGGAGACCCGCATCCTGGAAATGCTGAAGAAGCTCTGGGTGCTGCCGGTCGACATCCGGTTGTCGGCGCATACCAACAAGCTGCGCTTCCGCCCCCGCTCCTACTCCTATATCGGCAGCGTCCCGACCCTCGACGTCTTCGAGGCGCCGATCACCGACTGGGACCTGGTGTTGAAATGGCTGTTCGACCGCGTGGTCGGCGGCCTGGCGCTGATCGCCGCGCTGCCGGTGATGGGGCTGGTGGCGCTCGCGGTGAAGCTCGACAGCCCGGGCCCGGTGCTGTTTCGGCAGAAGCGTTTCGGCTTCAACAATGAGCGGATCGACGTCTACAAGTTTCGCTCGCTGTACCATCATCAAGCCGATCCCACGGCCGCCAAGGTCGTGACCAAGAACGATCCGCGCGTCACCCGCGTCGGCCGCTTCATCCGCAAAACCTCGCTCGACGAGTTGCCGCAGTTGCTCAATGTCGTACTGAAGGGCAACCTGTCCCTCGTCGGCCCGCGTCCGCACGCCGTGCAGAGCAAGCTGCAAAATCAACTGTTCGACGAGGCGGTCGACGGCTACTTCGCGCGCCACCGCGTCAAGCCCGGCATCACCGGCTGGGCGCAGATCAACGGCTGGCGCGGCGAGGTCGACACCGACGAGAAGATCCAGAAGCGCGTCGAATACGATCTGTACTACATCGAGAATTGGTCGGTGCTGTTCGACTTCTACATTCTGCTCAAGACGCCGTTCTCGCTGCTGACCAAGAACGAGAACGCGTACTGAGATTCGAGACTGACTGCCTTCAGTGCGAGCGTAGCGAGGCAATCGATGTCGCAGCTCGAGGATAGGTGGATTGCTGCGTCGTTTCGCTCCTCGCAATGACGGGGCGACGGAGCCAGTGTTTGTACCGCGTTGCGTGAGTATCCGATGGCCTATGCGGCGACAGCCGGAACGTCCCATTTGCCCACCACGGCGCCGTCAGGCGTACTGGCGCTGCAACGGGCGCTGGTGTGGCTGGCCGGGGCGTCGATGGCCATCGTCTTCATCGAGCCGAGCCCGTACGAGCTGGTCACGCTGACCGCCTGCGTGCTGTTCTTCGCCACCGGCCTGCGCATGCAGCTGGTATTCATGCCGCTGCTGTTCACGCTGACCGTGCTCAATGTCGGCTACAGCATCGGCGCGGTACCGTTCCTCGACAAGCCGGAAGTGGTGAACTGGGTTCTCACCTCCTGGTACATGGCCGTCACCGTCATCCTGTTCGCGATGGTGATGTCGGAGGATACCGAAGCACGCCTGGACATGCTGCGCCGCGGCCTGATCGTCGGTGCGATGATCGCCTCGCTCGCGGGCATCGCCGGCTACTTCCATCTGGTGCCGGGCGGCTACGATCTGCTGACGTTGTATGATCGCGCCCGCGGCACCTTCAAGGATCCGAACGTGCTCGGTGCGTTCCTGATCCTGCCGGCGCTGTTCACGTTGCAGAGCGTCGTCTCCGACCGGTTCGGCAAGGCGTTCCGCAACGCCATTGCCTTCGGCATCATCTCGCTGGCGATCCTGCTGTCGTTCTCCCGGGCCGCCTGGGGTGGCCTCTTGATCACCGCGGCCTTCATGCTGGCGCTGATGGTGTTCACAAGCCGCTCGCAGGCGCAGCGCTCGCGCATCATCGTGATGACGCTGATCGCCGCGATCCTGGCGGTTGCGCTGATCGCGGTGCTGCTCTCGATCGGCTCGGTCGCCGACATGTTCAAGCAGCGCGCGAGCTTCGACCAGAGCTACGACGAAGGCCGCTTCGGCCGCTTCGGCCGCCACATCCTCGGCGCCCAGATGGCGCTGGAATTGCCGTTCGGCATCGGGCCGCTGCAATTCCACACCTACTTCCCCGAGGACACCCACAACTCCTACCTCAACGCCTTCATGTCGGGCGGCTGGATCTCGGGGGTCTGCTATCCGGCGCTGGTGTTCGTCACCGCGATCATCGGGTTCCGCTTCGTGTACACGCGGGTGCCGTGGCAGCGCGGCTATCTCGCGGTGTTCTCGGCATTCCTTGGCTTCGTCGGCGAGAGCTTCATCATCGACACCGACCATTGGCGGCACTTCTGGATGATGCTGGGCACGATGTGGGGCATGTATGCGGCGGCCGAGCGCTATCGCGCGAGGTCGGCCGAGATCAGCGACGAGACTTCGGCGGCAGCTTGAGATTGGCGCGCTGCTCGGGCGGCGTGTCGATCACCGCCTTCAATGCCTCGGTCGCTTCCAGGACGCCCTTGTAGCCATCATTGGCAAAGCGCAGCAGCAAACGCAGTTCGTCGTCGGTGTATCTGCTCCACACCTTGAGCATCGCCTGCTGCATCGGCACGTAGAACTTGCCGATCTCCACCGCCTTTTCCTCCACCACCGAGATGAAGACCTTGCGGCGGTCGCTCTCGTCGCGCTCGCGGCGCACGTAACCCGCCTTTTCCAGGCGATCGACCACGCCGGTGATCGCGCCGGTGGTCAGTCCGGTCACTTCGGCGAGACGCCCCGCGGTCACCCGCCCTTCGAGCTGAAGAATGTCCATGCATTCCATGTCGGAATTGGAAATTCCGGCCATGTTTGCAACGGCTTGGCCGAACATCACGCCCTGCGCGGATGACCGGCGCATCGCCTCCTCGAGTTCCTGCACCAGCGCGTCGCGCGATTTCGCAGTTGACAAAGCAGCTCCCATATCTTACTTGCCAACTATCTTATTAACTAAGATAATCAGCTACTGATCTTTCCTATCTCACACGGCTGCATGGAGCAAGGCATGACCTCTCGTCCCCGTGAAGCTCTGATCATCGGTGCCGGCATCGCCGGTCCGGTGACCGCTATGTTCCTGACCCGCGCCGGCATCGAGGCCGAGCTCTATGAAGCCTGGCCCTATTCCACCGGGATCGGCGGCGGATTGCAGATCGCACCGAACGGCATGCATGTGCTGGCCGAGCTCGGCCTCGCCGACGAGCTGATCCGCAACGGCTCGATCGCCGAGTCGTTCGATTTCTATTCGCAGAGCGGCAAGAAGCTCGGCTCGCTCAACCAGAACATGCAGCAGCGCTTCGGCCAGCCCGCCGTGAACATGTGCCGCGCGACCCTGAACGAGACGCTGATCGACAAGGCCTGGGCCTCCAACGTCTCGGTGTTCTTCGAGAAGCGGCTGGTCAAGATCGAGGACCGCGGCGACCAGCCGGTGATCGCCTATTTTGCCGACGGCAGCACTGCCGAGGGCGATTTCGTGATCGGCGCCGACGGCGTGCACTCTGTGGTGCGGCGGCATGTGATCCCTGACGGCCCGACGCCGTTCGACACCGGGCTGATCGGCTTCGGCGGCTTCGTGCCGCGCAAGGTGATCGAGCACCTGCCGATCGGCCGGAAGGTGGAGACGACATTCGGACAAAGCGGCTTCTTCGGCTACGGGTTATGCAGCCCCGATCCGGACGCGGGTGCGATGTGGTGGAGCACGCAGCCCTCGCGCGGCATGACCGCGGCGGCCTACCGGTTGCAGAGCCAGGATGCGATCAGACAGCATCTGCGCGACTTCCACGCCGGCTGGCACGCGCCGATCCCCGAGATCATCGCAGCCGCCGAGAATATCATCATGACGGATACGCTCGACGTCGCGACGCTGCCGACCTGGTCGCGCAAGCGCACGCTGCTGATCGGCGACGCCGCGCACGCCACCAGCCCGCATGCCGGCCAGGGTGCATCGCTGGCGCTGGAGGACGCGTTGCGGCTCGGCATCCTGATGCGCGACGGCCAGGAGCTCGGCCTCACGTTCCAGGCCTTCGAGCACGAGCGGCGACCGCGCGCCGAGAAGATCGTGGCGATCGCCCGCCGCAACGGCAACAACAAGCGCGAGTTCAGCCCGACCGGCGCCTGGCTGCGCGATCACATGATAAAGCTGCTGCTGCCGGTGTCGTCCAAGGGCATGGATTTCATGTACGCGTATGATCCGCGGGCGGCGGCGTAGTGCACAATGCGTAGGGTGGGCAACGGCGCGCTAGCGCCGTGCCCACCATTCACGCCGTGCTCGTGCTCGCCGCTACTTCTCGACCTCAAACGTCAACCCGGCGTGGTCGACCAGGCGCTTGATGAGCTTGCCCTGCATCGCCGCTCCCGGCGTCCAGAAGCCGGGCGCGACGTCAGGCGTGTCGCGCAACAGGCAGATCGCGCATTCCGAGATCATCTTCGAGGTCGAGCCATAGCCGGGATCGCGATCGCCCTTGATGCCGGCGCGGACCATGCGGCCGTCCGGCGCGACCGCGAGGTAGAGCAGATCGTAGCGGCCGTTCTCGCGCTCTTCCTTTGACGGCCCCTCGCCCGGCTTCGGCGCGCTCGGACCGGTCTTCTCCGAATTCAGCGCCATCACCTTCTTCGCATTGGCCTCGCCCTTCTCGCCCGGACCGGTCAGGACCATCTCGTCGTAGACGAAGTCGCGTCCGTAAGGGAAGCCCATCAGCATGTTGGAGCGGTGGACGTTGCGCGTGTTGATCAGCGCCATCATGAACGGCGCCGTCCATGAATGCAGATCCTCCTCATAGGCCGGCTTGCTGCCGCGCGGCTGCTTGGGCCCCTCGAAGCCCGGCGTCAGGGCAAACGGATTGTTGAGGATCGCGACCAGGCTGAGGTCCTTGGCGACGGCGTCGAAGGTTGCCTTCGCGCTCGCCGCCGTGCCGCCCGACAGCGTGCCGCGCATGTCGCGCACGCGTCCCTTGACGCGCGCGGCCGGCGCGCCGAACACGCGCTTGGCCTCCTCCTGCACGAAGAACGTGCCGAGCTCGAACGGCACCGAGTCGAAACCGCAGGAGAACACGATCCGCGCGCCGCTGGCCTTGGCCGCGGCCTCGTGCTTGTCGATCATCTGCCGCATCCAGACCGGCTCGCCGCAGAGATCGAAATAGTCGGTGCCGCTGTCGACGCAGGCGGTGATCAGCTCATTGCCATAGAGCTGATACGGGCCAACCGTCGAGATGACCGACTTGGTCTGCGCCAGCATCGCCTTCAGCGACGCCGCGTCACCGGCATCGGCGACGATCAGCGGCGTGTCGGCGGGCGCACCGATCGCGTCACGAACCGCGGCGAGCTTGTCCTTGCTGCGCCCCGCCATCGCCCATTTCAGGCTGCCGTCGCGATAATGCGCGGCGAGATATTCGGCGACGAGCTGGCCTGTGAAGCCGGTCGCACCGTAGACGACGATATCGAGTTTCGACGAGGACATGGATCAGGTTTCCCAGACAGCGAAATTGCCCCGTTTTGTCATTGCGAGCGAAGCGAAGCAATCCATTTCACCGCGTGTGCGGAACGATGGATTGCTTCGTCGCTTCAGCGCAAAATTGCCTTGCAATTCTTGTCGCGAGCTCCTCGCAATGACGCCAGCCGCTATTTCTTGTAGGACACCCCCATGCCGGCGCGCACATCGGCCTGGATTCCATAGGGCGCGATCGGGTAGCGCAGGCCGTTCTTGGCGAGCTGCTTCATGCCCGCGATCGCCTTCACCAGATAGGCCGGCGGCAGCGCCATCAGCATCTCTTCGTCGGGCACGCCGCCATAGCGGCGTTCCGCGAAGCACGGCAGCGACAGGCTCGGCTCACCGGTTTTCAGCGCCCGCCCCCACGAGTCGGCGCAAGCGGTTTCGCCGACCACGCCCCACTCGAACTTCTTGTATCCGGTGTACTGAAGTCCATTGATCAGGATGATCATCTGGCCCGGCGTCGCGTAGACGAGGCAGATGTCCGGCGGATCGAGACGGCCGCTGGTCAGCGGGCTCACCGCCATCGCCTGGTACTGGCCGTAGGGCACCACATCGAGCGCCTCCTGGCGCTTGCGCGCGTCTTCGGCGGTGCCGTGCCAGACGCCCACATAATTCTCGCCGGCGAGCCACTTCTCGTCCTGCGGCGCGAGCCCGATCACCGCGCGGCATTGCGCGCCGACCAGATCGTCGCCGGTGATGCCGACGGTCCAGCCGAGCCGCGAGGCCATGCTCACGATCTGGTCCGTGGTGTGGACCGCCGACGGGCGACGGATTTTCGGGATCGCCTCCATCTCCTCGACGCGCGCGAACATCTTGATGCCGATGACCGTGGTCTTCAGCCGCAGCAGGCTGTTCAGATCCGCGACGATGGCGGCGAGATCGAACTGTTCCGGCGGTGTCTGTTGCTGCATGCGTAAGCTCCCGTGATCGGCGGCTTGGCGCCGCCTGTTGAGTGGATGTTAGCCGGATTGGCGGGCGGACGCGACAAGTGCCTTGCGCCTACCGTGCCACCGGTCCCGGCAGCAGATCATCGGTCTTGCCCGCCAGATGATAGGCCACCAGTCCGATCCATTCCCGCGCGCCGAGATCAGTCCGCGACAGGCCCTCGATCGCAAGCGTCGCGAAACTGAAGACGTTGCCGACACGCCAATCGACCGGATAGGCCTCGACATTGAATCCCGCCTTGCGGAACAGCCCGACCGAGCGCGGCATGTGAAAGGCCGAGGTGACGAGCAGCCAGCGCTCGCCCGGCTTGGGATCGACCAGCGCCCTGGAGAACTCGGCGTTCTCCACCGTGTTGCGCGAGCGGCGCTCGATGGTCAATCGCGATTTGGGAATCCCGAGGCTCTCGAACATCTCGGCGGCGTAGTCGGCTTCGCGTGCGTCGTTCGAGATCAAATTGGAGCTGCCGCCGGTGAACACGAGGCGCGCGTTCGGGTATTTGCGCGCCAGCACCGCCGCCGCGATGACGCGATCAGCCGCGCTGCGCACCACGGGCGTGCCGTGTGCAACCGACAGATCGGCATCGATCGAGCCGCCGAGCACGATGATGCCGTCGGGTGCGCCGCGCGCCGCATCCCATGGCGGGAAGCGCTGCTCGAGCGTCGAGACCAGCACATTGCCGAGCGGCGAGAAGCCGCAGATCGCGAGCAGCAGCGCCGCGGCGACCATCAGCCCGCGGCCGAGCCGCGCAAACCGTGTCAGCAGCAGCACGGCGCCGATCACACCGATCCCGATCAGGAAATTGATCGGCAGCAGCATGATGCCGAGCGTCTTGGAGAGCACAA
Organism: Bradyrhizobium sp. SK17; assembly: GCF_002831585.1. Lineage (GTDB taxonomy): Bacteria > Pseudomonadota > Alphaproteobacteria > Rhizobiales > Xanthobacteraceae > Bradyrhizobium. Next base: position 5,732,481 of record NZ_CP025113.1, read on the forward strand.
AAAACAAGGGAAGCCTCTGCGAAGTTCTGCTACAGCGTCATACGCTGCTGGGAAACCAATCAAAAGCCGTCACATGACCCATCATCACCTGAAATCCAGTCCCGATACCTGCCATTGGGGCTTTTTCGAAGCCAAGCTGAAGCCGGTGCTCACGGTCGCGAGCGGCGACGAGGTCACGATCGAGACCGTCAGCGGCGGCGCCGATGTGGTACCCGATCGAAGCAAATTCCACGTCCCGCCCGAGCTCGACGACATCCATGCCGAGAGCGAGCGGATGGTGCCGGGGCACATCCTGACCGGCCCGATCGCAGTTGACGGCGCCGAGCCCGGCGACGTGCTCGAGGTCGACATCCTCGACGTCCAGCTTCGCCAGGACTGGGGCTACAATCTGATCAAGCCGCTGTCCGGCACGCTGCCCGACGATTTCCACGAGACCCGCATCCTCAACATCCCGCTCGATCGCGCGCGCATGGTCGGCCGCATGCCCTGGGGACTCGATCTGCCGCTGAAGCCGTTCTTCGGCGTAATGGGCGTCTCGCCGCCGCCGGCCTGGGGCCGCATCTCCTCGCTGGTCCCGCGCGCGATGGGCGGCAATCTCGACAACAAGGAACTCGGCGCCGGCGCCAAGCTCTATCTGCCGGTGTTCGTGCCGGGCGCGCTGTTCTCCTGCGGCGATGGCCATGGCGTACAGGGCGACGGCGAAGTCTGCGTCACCGCGATCGAGACCGCGCTGACCGGCCGCTTCCGCCTCACCTTGCGCAAGGATCTCAAGCTCGCCTACCCGCGCGCCGAGACCGCCGACCATTACATGACGATGGCGATGGATCCCGATCTCGACCAGTGTGTGGTGCGGGCGCTGCGCGACATGATCGTGCTGCTCGGCGAGAAGCGCAATCTGTCCCGCGAGGACGCCTACACGCTGTGCAGCCTGGCCGCCGACCTGCGGGTGACGCAGACGGTCAACGGCTCCAAGGGCATCCACTGCATGATCGCCAAATCGGTCGTCCACGGCTGAAACGCGGTCGATAGCCGCACTTGTGCTCCGCGCGCGCGGCTCGATACAATCCCCCTCCCAACGAACAAAAATGGACGGGGATGGATATGCTGAAGGACAGGCTCTCACCGGCCGACGAGGCCGCGCGCGACAAGGAGATGCAGGCGACGCTTGCCGCCTGCCCGCGCATCCTCGATCTCATCGCCCGCGGCCCGCAGGGCGCGCCGGAGGCTGAAGCCGCGATCTATCTGCGCTCGCCGCTCGATCCCAGCCCGGTCGTGATCTCGAACGATCAGCTGATGGGCTATGTCAAGGCGGCCGAAAACTACTTCCGCAGCCAGGGCATCGGCAAGGACGATGCGGTCGCGATCCTGGTGCCGGCCTGTCCCGCAAGCATCGTTGCGATCTTCGGCGCGGCTGCCTGCGGCGTTGCCGAGCCGCTCAATCTGCTGTTCACGCGCGAAGCGATCGTCGCCCAGCTCAATGCCATCAAAGCAAAACTGCTGCTGGCGCCGCCGCCGGGCATGCCGGGCGGGCTCTATGAGAGGATCGAAGGCTTGCAGCGCGAGGTGCCGTCGCTCAAGCGCATCGTGATCGTGCCGCTCGACGGCACGATGTCGTTCGACGGCGAGGTGCTGCGGCCCGATCCGGCGTGGCGCGACGACTACGGCAAGTCCACGGACATGAGCGAGGCTGACCGCGTCGCGGTAATGCTGCCGACCGGCGGCACCACCGGCCATCCCAAGGTGGCGCGGCTCACCAACCGCGCGATGGTCGCTTCCACCGTGTCCTCGCGGATGGCGCTCGACTTCCATCGCGGCGAGCGCGCAATGATCACGATGCCGCTGTTCCACGTCGGCGGCCTGTTCTGCACCTCGGCCAATTGTCTGTCCGCCGGCACCACGATGGTGATCCCCGGTCCCGCCGGCGCACGCGATCCGGCGCTGGTCCGGAACTTCTGGCAGATCATCGAGCAATACCGCATCAACATCGCCGGCAACGTGCCGACCATCCTCGGGGCGCTGGCCGATATTCCGGTCGGAGACAGCGACATCTCGACCCTGCGCGTCACCGCCACCGGGGCTTCGATCTGCCCACCGGAGATCGAGCGGCGCTATCTTGCGACCTGGGGCGGTCCCTGCATCCAGCAGCTCTACGGCATGACCGAGCTCGCCGGCGCCATCACCCACGACGTGCACGGCGTGAAACCGCGCGCCGAGAGCGTCGGCACCCGCAATCCGCTGGTCGAGCTCGCGATCCTGGACGGCGGCAGACTGCACACCGGGCCATGGCCCTCGCCGGTCGGCGAACTCCTGACCAGAGGGCCGCAAGTGTTCGCCGGCTATGTCGACAAGAAGCAGACCGAAGAAGCTTTCCGCGACGGCTGGCTGCGCACCGGCGATATCTGCCGGATCGACGCCGACGGCTTCGTCTACATCATGGGCCGCGCCAAGGATGTCATCATCCGCGGCGGGCACAACATCGACCCGCGCGCGATCGAGGATGCCGCGCTCGCGTTCCCGGGCGTGGCGCTGGCTGCGGCGGTCGGACGTCCCGACAGCTATGCGGGCGAAGTGCCGATGCTGTTCGTCTCGGCACAGCCCGGCGCGCATATCGATCCGCAGGCCCTCGCCGCCTTCGTGCAGGACAATATCCTCGAGCCGCCGGCGCGGCCGCGTGTGGTATCGGTGATTGCGGAAATGCCGGTCACGCCAGTCGGCAAGATCTTCAAGCCCAAGCTGCGCGAGATCGCCGCCGGCGAGGCCGCGCGCGAGCTGTTGGCACTGGAAGGGCTATCGGGTGACGTCAGCGTCGACGCCATCACCGACCCGTCCCGCGGGCTGTACCTGAGTGTGAGTGCACCTCCGGACAAGGCGGAAACTGCTGAGCGACTTCTCAAGAAGTTCCCGGTCAAGGTCGAATTACGCACGTAACTCATTCATATAATTAGAAAATATCAACGTCACGCCGCGCCGAAATTAACCTCTGGCGCGGCGTTCGCATTTTGCGGTCGGCGACTTGACGAACCGCCTTACTCCTAAATAGACTCTAAATAGATACTTTTCAGTACAAGCGTTCAGGGTTAAGCGTTTCCTCATGGCTACGGAAAAGGCCGAAACCGACCGCGTCCCGGTCACATTGGCGCTCTCGACCATCGGATATCTCGAGAAGCTGGTGAGACAGGGCACCCACGGCACGAGCGTCCCGGGCGTTGCACGGACACTGATCGAGGAAGGCATTCGACTCGCCATCAAGGACGGGTTGCTTGCAATCCGCGACAACGGCCGCACGCCCTGAGACAGGGTATGCCGGCGCGGCGGTTCAAAACACAGAACGTGGAACCGTCAGATGATTGCCAACGAACCGACTCTCCAACCAACCTGGACGCCCGAGCGCATCGACCAGCTCAAGATCTACTTCGAGGCCGGGCTCTCCTGCCGCGACATCGCCAACAGCATCGGCGTCAGCCGCAATGCGGTCATCGGCAAGCTGTCGCGGCTCAACCTGACGCGCACCACACCGGACGAGCGCCGGGCAAGGCGAAAGAAATCCGCAGCGCACGCCGCGCAACGGGCGACCGCGAAGCAGCAGCTCCAGCTACTCCAGGCAGTCTACGAACAGGAACCCGAGGATGCGCCTGTCGTCAGTGCCAACAGCTGCTCGCTGTTCGAGCTGAGCGAGCAGCGCTGCCGCTGGCCGATCAGCACCCCGGGCGCCGACGATTTCTGCTTTTGCGGCAACACGCCGCTCGGCGGCATGCCCTATTGCTCCGGGCATTACCGCCTCGCTTATCAGTCCGGATCGCGCCAGCGCGCAATGCGCGGGTAGGGCCTCGGGCAGGACGCGCATCGGTTCTGACCTCTGTCGGAACCGATGCATTGATCAGCCGACCTTCCAGCCGGTCGCCGCCACCAGGTCTTGATAAAACTCCGGCGTATAGGCCTGCTCCGGCGTCTTGCGTACGCGCTCGTCGAGCATATGCGCGTCGTCGCCGACCAGGATACGCCAGCGATCGGCCTTGACGCCGTCGAGGATGATCTTGGCGGCGGCCGCCGCCGTGGTCGGTGCCTCGTCGTGGAAGATGCGGGCGCGGTCGAGCGCGAGCTGCTGGATGTCGGCATCCGACATCTTGGCGACGTCGATGCCCTGCCCTTGCAGCCGCTGACGCACTTGTTTGAGCTCGTCGGGATTGAGTTGATCGGAACCGTTTTGCACCTTGCGCGAGTTCGACACGATCGAGGTGCCGATGTGACCGGGCATCACGACCGAGCATTTGACATGCGGTGCATTGAGGCGGAGATCGTTGATCATCGCCTCGGTGAATCCCTTCACGGCGAATTTCGCGGCGCTGTAGGCGGTGTGCGACACGCCGAGGCCGACCGAGGCCCAGAAGCCGTTGACGCTCGACGTGTTGACGATGTGCGCCTCGTCGGCCTTCACCAGCAGCGGCAGGAAGGTGCGGACGCCGAGATAGACGCCGCCCCAGCAGATGTTGAACGTGCGCTCCCACTGCTCGCGGGTGTTGGTGAACAAGCTGCCGCCGCCACCGATGCCGGCATTGTTGAACAGCAGATGGATCTTGTCGGTCGCCTGCTGCTCGATCAGCTCGTCGCGAAAGCGCTTGTAGTGGTCCTCGATCGAGACGTCGGCGACATGGGTGGTGATGCGCAGGCCCTGCGGCAGCTTCTCGACCTCGCAGAGCCGCTTGGTCTCGGCCATCGCTTCCATCGAGACGTCGCACATCGCGACATTGCATCCCTCGGCGACGAGCTGCCGCGCGAGCTCGCGCCCCATGCCCGTGCCGCCACCGGTGATGACGGCAATCTTTCCGGCGAAATCCTTCATCTGAGATCCGTTCCTTCCCTGCTTCTTCTTTGTTTCTATTGGAACGCGGATCGCTGTCCCAACGCTTGGCAACAGCACTCTACATCACCGATTCATCGCCGGGCAACGGCGCCCGCCTCTTGCGCGCAACCACGTTACACGCAGCGGATCGAGGCAGCCCGCATCGCGGCGAGATCATTCCACGTCGCGAACAATCCGGTGTGGAGGCGACGATCGACGCGAACGTCTTGTTCGCCGAATACATCGACGTGGCGACGATCGCACTCGATCGGGCGCAGGTCGCAAAGATGATCTTGAGCAGTGACCGCGCGCTATTCGGCGGTCTCGATGTGCACCGGCGCGCGTCGCCGCAGGACGGAAGTCCCGGCGCTCAACACCAGCTTGAGCAGGCCACGCCAGGAGAAGTCGATCAACACTTCATGGTGCCGCAATCCCTTGCCGCCCTTCACCAGCCCGAGATCCCGTATCAAGCAGTAATGGCCGCTGCTCATCCGAGCCAGACGGCTGTTCTTGAAGCGTCCCATGGATGGCGAGAATGCACTGCGGATCGATTCCGTCAAATCTTGACGACGTCGAATCGGCAAGACCACGTGACCCTGCTTGCGGCCTATGCGGTTGGTAGCGGACCGCGATCGTCACGACCGGCCGCCCATGAATCAAAAACCTCCGGCAGGGCATTGCCGGAGGTTTGGGAGGCTTAGCAGCAAGCTAAGAGCCATCATTCAATGTGTTGGCTGCGGGTTATATAGTTTAGTAGATCAGGTAAGTAAATAAGTTTGCGGCCAATGAATTGCATGGCTCGTCTTCGTGGTCCGCGTGGAGCGAAATGACGCAGCCTGAGCGATTTCCGTTTCGGCTAAATCGAGGCGCCGAATTCTGGTTAATGCCTTCTTTACGCGAATTCAGCTCGCGCAAAGGCACCGCCTTCTTCCGCGATCGATCCGTCGCAAAGAAAAACCCCGGCAGTCGCCTGCCGGGGTTCTATTGGATCGTGATCAGATCAACCGGGTATTACCAGTTGCGCTGAGCGCGGAAGAGCATCTGGACAGTGTCCTGATCCTTCAGCTCGTAGGTTGCGCTCGGCTTGCCGATCGAACCGGACGACGTGGTGATCGTGCCAGCATACTTCTGATCGAGATGGACGTAGGTCACGTCGGCCGAGAAGGTCAGGTTCTTGACCGGGGTCCAACGGGTGATCAGGCCGATCTGCCCGATGTTGTAGTCGGGGTTGCAGTTGGTCACGCCAGCGCCGCCACCGAAGGCAGTGCGGAACGTGCCACCGACGCCGCCAACGCCGCAGATGAGCGACTTAGCCGTGTCGTTGTACATGACCGCAGCGTAAGCACCGTACAAGCTGGTGTTCCAGTAGGGATCCCAGTTGTGGGTGTACGCGCCGCGGAAGCCCCAGGTCTTGATGCTCTGCTGCTGGCCACCGGGGCCGAACACCGTATCCGGTGCCGTGCCGAAGCCGACGCTGCCGTAAGCACCCGGGAGGCTCGAACCGCCATAGATCGCAACCGAGCTGAAGGCGCTGGCCAGTTCCTGGATGTTGTAACGGGTCGCACCGTCCGTATAGACGCCCTGGATGTTGATGGTGTCGCCAGGTCCGGTCGGGATGTTCTTGATCGACAGGGCCAGTGCACCAGCCCAGCCCCACTTGTCATCCGGGTGACCGGTGACTTCGGTGCCGCCGTAGTAGGCCGCGTGGTTGTCATGCGCGGCGATCGACGCCTGGAAGATACCCCAAGCCTGGTCGACCTTGAGAGCAGCGACGAAGTCCGGCGCGATCGTGCCAGCATAGTCGCTGGAGCCGTAAGCGCCACCCGCTCCCAGGTTGTTCACGCCAGCCTGCATGTAGGCAGTCTGGTCCTGCGCCGACAGGGCAAGCGACACGCCGTTGCCGAACTGCGCAGTGTAGGTGAACTGGTTGATGCCGTTGGTGGTGCTCACGCCACCGACGAGCGCGTCGTAGTTGTTGCCCGGATAACCGTTCCAGGGAGCAGCGAACTGCGACACCGCCTTACCGATGGTGAAGCCGGCGAACTGGATGAAGGCGTAATAGACGCCGACCGCACCAGCCGCAACCGCACCAGCGTTGGCGTTGTTCGGCGCGCTGACAGCGGCCGTACCCGAGCCGAGCGCCGAGTAGACGGTTCCGCCGGCGCCGTTTGCCGCGTAGCTGTCCGACGTCCAGGTGAACACCGCATCGAAATAGGTGCGGACCACGCCGTACTCGGTCGCGGTGCGCGTATCGATGTTCAGGTCTTCACGCGAACGCCAGGTGTAGCCGTTGGTGAAGCGGTTGTTTGCACCGCTCGCGCCGTTGACGTTCGGGCCGTACACGCTGTTGCCGTTGACGACAACGTCAGCGCGCAGATAGCCGCCCAGCTTGATACAGGTGTCGGTACCCGGGATATAGTAGAAGCCCGGACCATAAAGGGAGCAGACCTTCACATACTCGACCGCTTTGGCCTTGACAGGAAGATCGGCCGCCTGCGCTCCGCCGACCGCGACCAGCGCAGCCGCCGAGCCCAGGATAAGGCTCTTCACCGAATTCATATTAAACCTCCAAGTTGCTCATATGCGGAGAGTCCGGGCCGCGAACGCCCCGTGATCCTCCCGCATTGTCCAAGACCGCTTTCCCCAAACCCCGCCCCCTCAATGTGAGGGTGCGACGGACTTGAACGATCACCGCAACGGGACGATCGAGATTCCCCTACCGCCGGGTTCAATATGCATGGGCGAGTTCGCCAATCAAAATAGTTTATAAAGTCAGGAATGCGAATGCGGCCACACTGTGGCCCGCCAGCAACGCCCCCGTAAGCGCCTCGACCGATTGAGAAAGTTTGTCACACCCCAATTAGTCTAATCGTCACATGGGTATCATAATTACTTTACGTTCACTTGCGTTCGTGAGCTTCATACGAGAGAAATCGCCCGCCAAGCGGGACTCAAGAAGAATAAATCAGCGCAAAGCTGAGTCGGCACCTAGGGAAGAGGAAAGCTGTGTCAGTGACAAGGAAGGATACGACGCGCCAGCGCGCCATCGAACATCTCGACATCATCAAGCGCTTCACCCTCGAGATTTCGTCCATCAACTCACATCTCGAACGCGTTCGTCAGTTATGGGGCAAGGCGCTTGGCGTCAGCGGTCCGCAATGGATGATCCTGATCGCGATCTCGGATCTCGACAAGGATGACGGCGTGCCGATCAACGTGGTGTCGAAGCTATTGCATGTCGATCCGTCTTTCGTGACCACACAGTCGAAGCTGCTCGAGCAGAAGGAACTGCTGCGTCGCGCGCCCTCCCCGGCCGACGCGCGCGTGGTCCGGCTGTCGCTGACCGACAAGACGCGGAAGCATCTGGCGGGCCTCGCCGAGCAGCACAAGGCGTTCAAGAAGACCGTGTTCGAGGAGTTCAGCGAGCCCGAGCTCGCCGAATTCACGGCCAAGTTGTCGATGCTCACCAACCGCCTCGAAAAGGCATGTCTGATCGTGGCGATGGACATCGAGGCCTGAACCGACGGCTGCGCCGGGTCGAAACGAGAGGATCGGCTCCTCCGGCCGCACGTGCCGGAGGATCATTGATTCCCGGCTTGCGATATCCCGCAAGCGCGGAACGCGGTGTCTATCCACGGACCATCGCGGGGGGGGCCTGCGGCTTGCGTCGGAAGGCCACGAAGCCTACTCCGGCGAAGCCAAGCAGCAGCATCGCCCAGGTCGACGGCTCGGGCACGGCCGAGACCCCGTCGAACACATAGAGATCGGCGATGTTGGACACATAGCGGCCGCCCGCGATGTCGCCCGGCACCACGAGCCGCGCGAAACCGTCGGCTCCGCCGGCGCCAAGTTGTCCGTCCGTATCGGCATAGGCGACCAGGATCGGCTCATTGCCGAACATCGGGCTGAGTTCGCCCGCCGAGAATGCCACCTGATAGCCGTCCGAACCGGTGACCGTGATCACCTTGCGAAGAATGTCGTTCTTGATCGAGGAGTCGAGCTGGATGCCGGCCAGCCCAAGCACGTTCCACAGCAGCGCGCCGGTATAGGTGTCGGTCACCGAGGTCGATCCGCTCTTGTAGGTGACGGTCTCGGTATAGGCCGGCAACGCCTGCAGCGCGGCCAGGTTGAACGTCATGCTGGTGTTCACGGCGCCGTCCACCTTGAAGCTGCTGGTGAGGCCGCCGCCGGTCGAGGACTGTCGGATCGCGCTCGCGACGGTCAGGTTGGTCAGATTGCTGACATAGCGGCCGCCCGCATTGTCGCCCGGAGCCGTCACCCGCGCGAGGCCGTTGGAACCGGGAAGCCCACCTGAGGTGTCCTGGATGGCGACCAGATCCGCCTTGTTGCCAAAATTCGGTGCGATCTCGCCGGCCGAGATCACGGCCTTGTAGCCGTCGGTCCCGGTTGCGATGATGTAGTTGTTCAGCACGTCGTTCTTGACGGCCGGATTGGTCTTGATTCCGCCCGCGCTCTGCAGGACGTTCCACAATGTCGGGCCGGTGAAGGTATCGGTGACCGGCTTTCCTGCGGCCGTATAGCTGTCGGTTTGCGTCGCCTGCGGCAGCGCTTGCAGGCCGGACGAATTCAGAACAGTCGGGCTGTTGACGTTGCCCGTCACCGAGACGGAGGTCGAGACCGTCTGTGCCTGCGCCGATGTTGCGAGGGAAACGGCCAGACCCGGAATGATCAAACCTGGAACGATCGCGATACGAAATATGAGCTGGTGCATGGATTACGCCCTTCCTGCAAAACATGTCGTTGTTTGGCGACTGACGGAAAGGGCGAGGATCCGAACTATGCGACTTACGGTCGGCTCAGTTATCGCAGCCTGACGATATCCAGTTTTGGCGAGCAGGCAAACCGGATTGTTCCCACGGCCAAAGCACCCGATTGCGGCGTTTGAGGGCCTGCTTTGCCTTGCGCGAAGGCGGGATCGCAGCTAATGGAACGGCATCGGAGCGTGGCGCAGCCCGGTTAGCGCACTAGTCTGGGAGACTAGGGGTCGGAGGTTCAAATCCTCTCGCTCCGACCATTTTTCCTCAATCATTATGGTGGTTCTGACCGACCCTGGTGCGCGCGGAGGTGTGCCTGGCCCGTTCCCGGATCAGCCGTCCTTCATCGCCGCGTCGATCAGCTGCCGGCAGGCGACCAGCTCCTGCAACACGCGCTCGAGCCGCTCACGATCGGCTGACGGCACAGCGGGGCGTGGCGGTGGCGCCGCGGCGGTCGCCTTGCCTGGATGGGCGTGCGCCTTGTAGGTCGAGAGGATCGGATCCTCGTCGGGATCAACGAATCGGTAGTCGATACCCTTCTCGTCGCCGTCGCCCTCCTCGCCGTCGAAATCGAGGCCATCGCTGCTCTCGAGGTCGTCCGGCTCGGCCATGCTGTTGCCGACCGCCTCCTCGACCGCGCCGAACGACACGGCGGCGGTCTGGTCGGCGATGCCCTGCACCGACTTGATGCCATGTTCTTTCAGGATCCGCTGCACGCCGCGGATGGTGTAGCCCTCGCCGTACAGCAGCCGGCGGATGCCCTTGAGCAGGTCGACGTCGTCGGGGCGATAATAGCGGCGGCCGCCGCTGCGCTTCATCGGCTTGATCTGCGCGAAGCGGGTCTCCCAGAACCTCAGCACATGCTGAGGGATATCGAGCTCGTCAGCGACCTCGCTGATGGTACGGAACGCATCCGGCGCCTTGTCCAAATGCCCGCTCCTCTAGGCTTGAAAGCCTGTTAATCGGCCTTGCTGCCGTCGCCATTGGTGACGGCATGGCCATTGATCCGCTGCTTCAGGATCGCCGACGGCTTGAACACCATCACACGCCGCGGCGAGATCGGCACCTCGGTGCCGGTCTTTGGATTACGCCCGATACGCTGGCCCTTCTTCCGCACCATGAAGGAGCCGAACGAGGACAGCTTCACCGTCTCGCCCTTTTCCAGGCAATCGGTGATCTCCTTCAGCACCAACTCGACAAACGCCGACGATTCCGTGCGCGACAGGCCGACCTTTTGGTAGACCGCCTCACACAAATCGACGCGCGTAACTGTTTTTCCGGTTCCTGTGGTCATCGCCTGCCCCGCACTCTCGGCGAACAATTTCTTGACTGAAATTAAAAGCTTAGCGCGCAATGGTCAACAGCGACCAGCACCCTGGCGGAGGAAAGATGCCGGCAACCTGTCGATACTCTTTGCCGCCGCGCTACCAGCGCACGAGCGCCGAACCCCAGGTGAAGCCGCCGCCCATCGCCTCGAACAGCACCAGATCGCCCTTCTTGACTCGCCCGTCCCTCACGGCGACCGACAGCGCCAGCGGGATCGAGGCCGCCGAGGTGTTGCCGTGCTTGTCGACCGTCAGCACCACCTTCTGCGGCGCAATATGCAGCTTGTGCGCCGATGCATCGATGATTCGCTTGTTGGCCTGGTGCGGAATGAACCAGTTGATGTCCTCGGCGGTGAAGCCGGTGGCGTTGAACGCATCGACGATCACGTCGGTGATCATGCCGACGGCGTGCTTGAACACCTCGCGGCCCTCCATCCGGAGATAGCCGACCGTCTTGGTCGAACCGGGACCGCCATCGACGAACAGTTTCGACTTGTGGCGCCCGTCCGAGCGCAGATGCGTCGTCAGCACGCCCGGATCGTCGGTGGTGCCGGAATGCTGCTGCGCCTCCAGCACGACGGCGCCGGCGCCATCGCCGAACAAGACGCAAGTGCCGCGGTCGTTCCAGTCGAGGATGCGCGAGAAGGTTTCGGCGCCGATCACCAGCGCCCGTTTGTGGGCGCCGGCGCGCAGGAAATTGTCGGCTGTCGTCAGCGCGAAGACAAAGCCGGAGCACACCGCCTGCAAATCAAACGCGACGCCATGGTTGATGCCGAGCCCGTGCTGGACCGCGACCGCGGTAGCGGGAAAGGTATTGTCCGGCGTCGAGGTCGCCAGCACGATCAGGTCGATCGACTGGGCGTCGATCCCGGCATCGGCGAGCGCGGCCTGCGCCGCCTTGATCGCAAGATGCGAGGTGAATTCGTCATCGGCCGCGATGTGACGCTCGCTGATGCCGGTACGCTGCACGATCCAGTCGTCAGACGTGTCGATTCGCTGAGCCAGTTCGGCATTGGTCAAAACCCGCTCCGGCAAGTATGAGCCGCAGCCGAGTACGACCGAACGTATCGCAGTCACGAGACAGCCTCCTGCACGGTCTGCGCCCGTATCAGGGCGCCGCCGTCGCGATTAAGCATCTGATTGATCTTGGTGAGGAGATCGTAGTGGGCCATCTCATAGCCAACATCCACCGCATAGGCAAAGCCTTCCGCGTTGATGCCGCCATGGCTCTTGACCACCACGCCGTTGAGGCCGAGCAGCAGGCCGCCATTCGACTTGTTGGGATCGAGCTTGTCGCGCAGCTTCTGGAACGCGCCGCGAGCAAACAGATAACCGATCCGCGCCAGCCAGCTCGACGACATGGCCTCGCGCAATAACGTGAACATCTGGCGCGCGGTTCCCTCGGCGGCCTTGAGCGCGATATTGCCGCTGAAACCTTCCGACACGATCACGTCGGCGAGCCCCTTGCCGATCGCATCGCCCTCGACGAAGCCGATATAGTCGAACTGGCTCGAGTTCATCGCGCGCAGCATTTCGGCCGCCTCGCGGATCTCGCCATGGCCCTTGATCTCCTCGGACCCGATGTTGAGCAGGCCGACGGTCGGCCGTTCGAGGTTGAACAGCACGCTCGCCATGGCGCTGCCCATTACGGCCAGCGTCGCCAGATGGCGCGCGTCACCCCCGATCGAGGCTCCGAGATCGAGCACCACCGAATCGCCGCGCAGCGTCGGCCATACCGCGGCAAGCGCCGGGCGGTCGACGCCGGGCAACGTCCGCAGATTGAGCCCGCCCATCGCCATCAGCGCGCCGGTATTGCCGGCGGAGACCGCGACGTCGGCCTCGCCGTGCTTCACGGCATCGATCGCCAGCCACATCGACGACGCCCTGCGGGTCCGCCGCAGCGCCTGGCTCGGCTTCTCGTCATTCTTCACGGCGACGTCGGTATGGATCACCTTCGACACCGCCTGGAGCGCAGGATGTTTGGCAAGTTCTGGCTCGATCAGGGCGCGGTCTCCGACCAGCAGGAATTCGCTGCCGGGATGACGACTCAGCGAGATCGCGGCGCCGGGAATGACGACGGAAGCGCCGACATCGCCCCCATGGCGTCAAGCGCGATTCGAACCTTTTGAGGCATGAACGTCCCGGAAACCTGCTCTCCCACAGCCTTCAGTCCAAGGCAGCGAGCTTGAAGTCACCGCTGTCAACGGCGCGCGGCGAAACACCAACTCGCGTCCCGGCCGGGCCGCGACAATAGCGTGTCTTCGGTCCGACACAACCTCTTGACCAACACATGACCAAAGTCGCAACAGAATTCGCCGAACCGCCAAGCGGCACGCCAAAATACACCAGAAATACATTTCATTTCAATGCATTGTGACACTTTTTTGAAGTAACGAAGGATACCTCGCGCGCAGGCTTGCAGGCAAGCAATCCCCCGCAAATGTCGCAGCGACCACTCTGGCCTCCGCTCGATTAGCTCTTGGGCTTCTTGCCATCCTGCTTCGGCTGCAGCGCCTTCAGTGCGGCAAACGGATGATTTTCCGGATCAGGCGCTTCAACCTGCTGTTCAAACACCGCATCCGCTTTGCGCGGATATGGGTCGATGCCGAGAAACAGCGCGTCGGTGGCGAGCCGGCCAATGTCGATGAAGCCGCCCGTGATCGGCTCCGGAGGATCGGGCGTTTCCTCGTCGCCTTCCTCGGCGTCGTCGACCAGGTCGGACATCTCCGGAATCTGCTCCGGCGGCGCGAACACCACGTCGATCGGCTCGATGATCTCATTCTCGATCGGATCGAGCGTCACCACGCAAGTCTGACCGATCCTGGCCTGCACCTGGCCGGTGACGTGGTAGCTGCCGTCGCGCTTCGGCTGCAGGTCGAACTCCGCATGGGCGGAGATCACCTCGCGCAACTCCGCGACCTCGGCCATCGCCTTGCGCGCGGTCTCGTCGGCCACGATCTCGCGATGCAGGCCGGTCTCCGGGATTTGCGCGACGTTGATCAGCACGCGCCAGGGATCGCGGTCGCGCGGCGTTTCGGGCCGTCCCGTGCCACCGCCACTCATGCCGCCGTCCCCGCAACCTGGGGGACCGGAAAGCGCCAGGCGCCCTTGGTCAGCGCCGCGAGGTCGGCGCGCGCCAGCTCCGCCATGGCCTGCCTGGCATAGGCAACCAGTTCGCGGGCCTTGTCGATGTTCTGGCCATTGAGGATGTTCTTGCAGAACGACTGGGCCAGGGCCTCGTCGCCGTCGGTCAGCGCCAGATCGTAGGCTGCGGTGCGGCCGTAAAAGGCCTCGCCGAACGCCTGCATCCGCTTCGGCACCGTAAGGTCGCCGACGCCCATTTCCCGGAGGTTGTCGTCCATGTCGATGCAGAAATGGTCGAACAGGGCCTGCGACAGGTCCGCGCCGGCCTCGACGGATTTGAGGCGCCGCAGCACCAGCCACAGATGCATCAGAAGCAGGTCAAAACGGCCGTTAACCGTGTCAGGAACGCCCAAGTCACGGTAAAATAACGGTTCTCGCGCCTGCGTCACGATCATGCCATAGATGGTCTCAATGGTGCTCCGCGCGGGCACCCGGGGTCTTCTGAAGTGATTGAACGGCCAAAGCATGACGGGTTCCGGCTGCCGGCCACCCAAGGGACGCCTGTTGAGAGTTCGTCCGTTGGAGCCCGGCATGATTGCAATCCATTGAGCTGCCCGGTACGTCAACGCCACGGCCGATGCAAGGGGACGGATCAGTTCCGCCGATGAACCACACTCTTCCACGACAGTCTCGCGTGGCTTCCGCGCGCACCTTCCTTTCGCGCTTCCGCGCCTTCGCGGTCGTTGGCCTGGTTTGCACCGCCGCGCTCGGCGGCTGCACCGGCGAGCAATTCCAGAAGGGCTACATCCTGCCCGATGGCGCGCTCGAGCAGATTCCGATCGGCGCCAGCCAGGATCAGGTGCTGATCGTGCTCGGCACGCCCTCGACGGTCGCAACGCTGGATGGCGAGGTGTTCTACTACATCTCGCAGCGGACCTCGCGTCCGGTTGCCTTCATGAACCAGCGCGTGGTCGACCAGCGCGTGATCGCGGTCTATTTCGACAAGAACCGCCAGGTCCGCCGGCTTGCCAATTACGGCCTGAAGGACGGCAAGATCTTCGACTTCGTCAGCCGCACCACGCCGACGTCGGGCCAGGAAATGTCCTACCTGACACCGCTCTTCAAGCTGCTGAGCTTCAACTAGAGCCTGATCCGGAAAAGTGCGAAGCGGTTTTCCGGCGAGATCATGCTCAACGGATAATGCTCAAGCTCCTGCGCCAAGTTGACGCGCTTGCCCGACGGGCAAGCACTCCCCTACGCTCGCGCAAACAAGAAATCCGGGCAGGGGGTAAGCGCGTGAGAACCAGGAGAATCTCCCGTCGTACGATATTGTCGGGCGCGGCCGCATTGTCCGCCGCGTCGATCCTGCCGCGCGCCAGTCTCGGCGCCGGCGACTGGCGACCATCGGAGACGGTTCGGATCATCGTGCCGGCCGCCGCCGGCGGCTCAACCGACGTGATGGGGCGGCTACTGGCGGCGCATCTGCAACCGCTCTGGGGCCAGTCGGTGGTGGTGGAGAATCGCTCCGGCGCCGGCGGCACCATCGGGACCGCGGAGGTCGCGCGCAGCAAGGGCGACGGCCACACCATCCTGATCGGCAATCCCGGCCCCAACGCGATCGCCTTCAGCATCTTCCGCAACCTGAGCTACAGGGCCGACCAGTTGCAGGCGGTCTCCAACATGATCCGGATCCCGAACATCGTCTCGGCGCATCCATCGACCGGCATCAAGTCGATCCCGGAACTGATCGCCTATCTGAAGCAGAACCCGGACAAGCTGACTTACGGCTCGTCCGGCACCGGACAGAGCCCTCACCTCACCGGCGCCTGGTTCCTGCAACTGACCGGGCTGAAGATGACGCACGTCCCGTTCCGCGGCGCCGGCCCCGCGTTGCAGGCCGCGCTTGCCGGCGACATCCAGATCCTGTTCGACAATCTCTATCCCTCGCTGCCGCAGGTGCTGGACGGCAAGCTCAACGGGCTCTGCGTCACCACGACCGAGCGCAGCGAGTCCGCGCCGAACCTGCCGGTCATGCGCGAGGGCGCGCCGGAGCTTGCCAAGTTCGACGTCGCGTCCTGGTTCGGCGTGTTCCTGCCCAAGACCGCGCCGGCGCCCGTCGTCGACGAGCTGAACCGCCAGATCAAGGCGATGCTGGCGCGCGACGACGTCAAGAAGAACATCGCGGGCATGGGCGCGCGCGCCGACTACGGCACGCCGCAGCAATTCTCCGATTTCGTCGATGTCGAGACGAAGAAGTTTGCCGCCATCATCGAGAAGGAAGGCTTGCAGATGGAGGTCAAGTGACGGCCGCCGTCACGGCTACGAGGACTTGTTGATCTTCTTGACCTTGGCGTCGGTGGCTTCGATCGACATCGCCAGTTCCATGATCGCCTGCGAGAGCAGCTCGATGGCCTCCTTCTGATCCTGCGACTTGGCGGCGCGAAGCGCGAAGTTTCGTGCGGATGACAGCGACATCGATTGATCTCCGTGTTGTTCGCTTCTGGTTCTTTCAACAAAAACCCCGCGGCTTTCACCGCGGGGCTTTGCATTCATTGGTGTCGCGCGCTTAGTGCGCCAGGATTGCCAGCAGCAGCAACGCCACGATGTTGGTGATCTTGATCATCGGGTTCACCGCCGGGCCGGCCGTGTCCTTGTAGGGATCGCCGACGGTGTCGCCGGTCACCGCGGACTTGTGGGCGTCGGAGCCCTTGCCGCCGTAATGGCCGTCCTCGATGTACTTCTTGGCGTTGTCCCATGCGCCGCCGCCCGAGGTCATCGAGATCGCCACAAAGAGACCGGTGACGATCACGCCGAGCAGCATGGCGCCGACGGCGGAGAACGCCGCCGACTTGCCGGCCGCACCGCCGCCCGCGATGAAGTAGATCAGGAAGTAGACCACGATCGGCGACAGCACCGGCAGCAGCGACGGGATGATCATCTCCTTGATCGCCGCCCGCGTCAGCAGGTCGACCGCCTTGCCGTAGTCAGGCTTGTCGGTACCCTGCATGATGCCGGGCTTTTCGCGGAACTGACGTCGGACTTCCTCGACGATCGCACCGGCGGCACGGCCGACCGCGGTCATGCCCATCGCGCCGAACAGATACGGCAGCAGGCCGCCGAACAGCAGGCCGACCACGACGTAGGGGTTGTTGAGCGAGAAGTCCGGATTGACGCCCTTGAAGTAGGTGTGGGCGTTGGAATCGCTGATGAAGAATTTGAGGTCTTGATTATAGGCCGCAAACAGCACCAGCGCGCCGAGACCGGCGGAGCCGATCGCGTAACCCTTGGTCACCGCCTTGGTGGTGTTGCCAACCGCGTCGAGCGCGTCGGTCGACTTGCGCACCTCCTTGGGCAGCCCCGCCATCTCGGCGATGCCGCCGGCATTGTCGGTGACCGGGCCGAAGGCGTCGAGCGCGACGATCATGCCAGCCAGCGCCAGCATGGTGGCGGTCGCGATCGCGATGCCGAACAGGCCGGCCAGGCTGTAGGTGACCAGGATACCGGCGATGATCACGATCGCGGGCAGCGCGGTCGCTTCCATCGAGACCGCGAGGCCCTGGATCACGTTGGTGCCGTGACCGGTGACGGACGCGGCCGCGATCGACTTCACCGGACGGTAGTCGGTGCCGGTGTAGTATTCGGTGATCCAGATGATCAGGCCGGTGACGGCCAGACCAACCACGCCGCACCAGAACAGCGACATGCCGGTGTAATCGACGCCGTCGAGCTTGCCGAAGCCGATCAGCCAGTTGATGGCAGCGGCAACGCCGATCAGCGACAGGATGCCGGTCGCGATCAGGCCCTTGTAGAGGGCTCCCATGATCGACTGGCTGGCGCCGAGCTTGACGAAGAAGGTGCCGATGATCGAGGTGATGATGCAGATGCCGCCGATCGCGAGCGGCAGTGTCATCATGTTCACCAGGATCGGGGTCTTGGCGAAGAAGATCGCGGCGAGCACCATGGTGGCCACCGCGGTCACCGCATAGGTTTCGAACAGGTCCGCCGCCATACCCGCGCAGTCGCCGACATTGTCGCCGACATTGTCGGCGATGGTGGCCGGGTTGCGCGGATCATCCTCAGGGATACCAGCCTCGACCTTGCCGACGAGGTCGCCGCCGACATCCGCCCCCTTGGTGAAGATGCCGCCGCCGAGACGGGCAAAGATCGAGATCAGCGAGGCGCCGAAGCCGAGCGCCACCATGGCGTCGATCACGGTACGGCTATCGGCCGGCAGGCCCAGGAAGTTGACCAGCACCATGAAGTAGATGGTGACGCCGAGCAGCGCGAGACCCGCGACCAGCAGGCCGGTGATCGCGCCCGCCTTGAAGGCAAGCTCGAGGCCGCCGGCAAGCGAGGTGGTCGCCGCCTGCGCGGTGCGGACGTTGGCCCGTACCGAGACGTTCATGCCGATGAAGCCGGCCGCGCCCGACAGGATCGCACCGATCGCGAACCCGACCGCGACCAGCATCCCCAGGAAGTAGGCCAGCAGCACGAAGATCACGATACCGACGATGCCGATCGTGGTGTACTGGCGTCGCAGATAGGCCTGCGCGCCTTCGGCCACGGCCCCTGCGATTTCCTGCATGCGCGCATTGCCCGCATCCGCACTCAGAACCGATTGCGTCGCCCAGATCGCGTAGACGATTGAAAGCGCCCCGCAGAGCACAATCACCCATAATGCTGTCATTGAATGTTGCCTCAGATCCTTGATGTAACCCCCGCGCCTTCATTGTGCCGCTGGGGGCGGCAGGCGCTTATTTTTCGAGGTCAATCCTCCCCAAGAACGGATTGCCTCAAATCGGGCGCGACCTTGCCAAAATCGTTACCGCTGCGCAACGCCACCTGTGGCCGAAAACGCCGATATCGGCAGCTATTGGAAGAAAATCGGCGCCGTCTGGTGGAGGACGTCTAAAAATGACTGTAGGACAGCCGCTTCAGCACCAGTTCCCTGCCCTGCCGGTCGAGGAAACGAAGGCTGGCATCACCAGCAACAATCCGGCCGATCTCGGCAACCGCCACGCCCGCAGCCTGCGCCGCCTGCACGAAATCGGCGGCATGATCCTCGCCCACCGTGCAGAGGATCTCGTAGTCGTCACCGCCCGCAATCAATGCCTCGACGCCGATCGCGCCGCGCGACAGCAGCGCGGTCGCCGCGGGCGAGTGCGGGATACGTGACAGTTCGATGTCGGCCGACACCCCCGAGGCCGCGCACAGCTTGGTGAGATCGCCGGCCAATCCGTCTGACACATCCATCGCGGCGCTGGCGTGGTCGCGTACGGCACGCGCCAGCGCATTGCGCGGTTGCGGCACGCGGTAGCGGCTAGCCAGGACCTCCCGCGCCGCCGCATCGTCCGCCAAGGCCAGCGCGGCCGGGCCGCCCCGGAGCACGTCGAGGCCGAGCGCGGCATCGCCGATCGTCCCGGTGACGAACACCAGGTCCCCTGCCCTGGCGCCCGCACGATGCACCATCTTGCCCTGCGGCACCTGGCCAAACGCGGTGATCGAGATCATCAGCGGTCCCGGCGTCGAGACCGTATCGCCGCCGAGCAGCGGGCAGCCGTAATGAGCGGCGTCCTCGCCGAGCGCTTCGGCGAACGGCTTCAGCCAGGTCTCCTCGACCTTGCGCAGTGCCAGCGTCAGCACGAAGCCGGCCGGCGTGGCGCCCTTGGCGGCGATATCGGAGAGGTTCACCCGCAACGCCTTGCGCGCCAGCGTGCCGGGCGGATCAGCGCTGAGGAAATGCACGCCCTCGACGATGGCATCCGTGGTGACCACGATGTCCTCGCCGGCCGCCTGTAGCGCAGCGGCGTCATCGTCGAGACCGAACGCGCCCGGATCGGTCGCAAGCGGCTTGAAATAGCGCGCGATCAGGGAGTCTTCGCCGGAGGGATTATCGTGACGCTCTGCCATATTGTGCGCCTACCCCTCGGCTGTCATCGCCCGGCTTGACCGGGCGATCCAGTACGCCGCGGAAGCTGTTGTTGAAAATAACCGCCGCGGCGTACTGGATCACCCGCATTCGCGGGTGATGACGGCGGAACAAGCGGTTCAGCCCCGCACAAACTCGTCGCCGCGGAACTGGCGTGCGATCTGGTCGAGCACGGCGTTGACCATGCCGGTCTCGTCCTTCTCGACAAAGGCATGGGCGACGTCGACATATTCGGAAACGACCACCCGGCCGGGCACGTCCTTGCGATGCTCGAGTTCGTAGGACCCTGCCCGCAGCACCGCGCGCAGGATCGCGTCGATCCGCTTCAGCGGCCAGCCCTTCGACAGCGCCTCGTCGATCAGGGGATCGAGCTTGGCCTGGTCGCGTACCACGCCGGAAACCACGTCACGGAAGAACGCCGCTTCTGCCGGCAGATATTTGTCGCCCTCGACCTCGTTGCCAAGCCAGTGGCTCTCGAACTCGGCGAAGATGTCGTTGATCCCGGCACCGCCGATGTCCATCTGGTAGAGCGCCTGCACGGCGGCGAGCCGTGCCGCGCCGCGCCGGTTGGCTTTTCTCTCCGGGGCTTTGCCGGGTTTGTTGCTCTCAGCCATGGTCAGGCCTTTGCCAGGCGGCGTTTGATCCGCAGCATCGCAATTGCCGCGCGCGCCGCGTCGCCGCCTTTGTTCAACTCGCTGGCGCGCGCCCGCGCCCAGGCCTGCGCCTCGGTGTTGACGGTGAGGATGCCATTGCCGAGCGGGAATTTCCGGCTGACGGCCAGATCCATCAATCCGCGCGAGGACTCCTGCGAGACGATCTCGAAATGAATGGTGTCGCCGCGCACCACGCAGCCGAGCGCGATTGCCGCGTCATAGGGCTTGCCGTTGGCTTCAGCCGCATCGATCGCAATCGCGATCGCGGCCGGGATCTCCAGTGCGCCCGGCACCGTGATCACCTCATGGCTCGCGCCGGCGAGCTTCAGCTCGGCCAGGGCGCCTTCCAGCAGCGCATCCTGGATGTCGTCGTAAAACCGGGCCTCGACGATCAGCACGCGTGCGCCTGTGATGTCGGTCTGGTCCTTCAGAGGTGCGCGCCGCGCGTCAGCCATTGCAATACCAATCAAACTTTAAAGGGGATGAGTTGAGCTGCGTTTTAGGCGCAGCGCGCGCCAAAGCCAAGGGCCATGCTAGCCCGGAAAGCGCCGCGATTGGCCTGATTTTTCAGGTCGGCGTCGCCCGCAGCGCATGGGCCATCCGGCTGGAGTCGCCCCAGGTCGACAGCCAGATAAGCCCATCCGTGGCGGCCGCAATGGCCCGGCGCAAAATTCGCAGCAACAGGCCGGGCGAAGGCTGCTGCTCCTCCGCGTGCTGGAGGTGCGCCAGTTCCTCCTCCCGGATCGACAGGATGATCCGGTACAGTTCGCGATCACGGTCTTTGACGAAATGAAGCTGATCGTCGAGATGGCGGTGAACCGTGGCCTCGACCGCCGCGGTGCAGGCCCAGATGCCCGGCCTGCCCAGGCACGCGGTGACAAATCCGAGCAGCCAGCCGCCATAGCTCCAGAACTGCATCACACGACACGGCCGCGCCTGCCGCGACGGCATCGCTGCCCGGAAGATCGCGCAGTGATTGCGCTCATCCCCGAGCATTTGTGCCAGTGAAGGGATGCAATCCGGCCAGAACCAGCTCGAAACCAGCAATTGCGCCGAATAGATCCTGATCGCGCCGAACTCGCCGGCATGATTGACCTTGACGATGCGGGCGACCGTCAAGGCCTCGCGTGGGGAAAGCGGGTTCGGAGCGATCGGTGTGGCCGCCTGCCCGCTCATGCGATTGCCCCGATTATTTCATCTCCGACAGCCGCGCGGCGTAGCGCGCCATCAGATCGACCTCGATATTGACCTCGCTGCCGGCCTTCCAGCCGTTCAGGGTCGTGACGGAAAGCGTGTGCGGGATGATCAGCACCGAGAACGTGACGTCGTCGACCGTGTTCACGGTCAGCGAGACGCCGTCCAGTGTGATCGATCCCTTCGCTGCAATGAAACGCGCGAGCTCGCGGGTGGTTCGAAGCTCGAAGCGCGCCATGTCGGGCAGATCGTCGCGCTTGACGATGGTGGCGATCCCGTCGGCATGCCCGGCCACGATGTGACCGCCGAGTTCATCGCCGATCTTGAGCGCGCGCTCGAGGTTGAGCCGACCGCCCTGCGCCCAGTGCCTTGCGGTGGTCATGCCGAGCGTTTCGGCCGCGGCATCGACATCGAACCAGGTCTTGCCGTCGGCGATGCCGGAGGCGACCACGGTGAGGCAGACGCCGTTGCAGGCGATCGAGGCGCCGTCGGCAATCGTGGACTGGTCGTAGTCGCAGGCAATCCGCAGCCGGTGCAGCTGCCCCTGCGCCACGGGCTTCAAGCTAACGATCTCGCCGATATCGGTGACAATTCCGGTAAACATTACGTACGCTCGTAGATATTGAGATTGTCTTTGCCGAGGGTTTCGCTAGCACGAAGCCGGAAAGCGGGCGACTGCGTGATTGCGTCGAGCGGCAATGCGTCCAGCGCGGGAACGCCGTCGGCGCCGATCGCATCCGGTCCGCGCAACAGCCAGATCTCATCGACCAGACCCGCCGCGACGAAAGATCTTGCCACGCGCGCGCCACCCTCGACCATCAGCCGCGTGATGCCCTTCTCCCCCAGCGCATGCAGCACGGGCAACAGATCGAGTCCCGGCGACGCGGTCGACGCAACGCGGATCACCTGCGCGCCGGCGGCACCGAGCTTCACGGCAGCGGGTGCCTCGGCGAGATCCGACGTCATCACCCAGAGCGGTGTCTCGCGCGCGGAATGCACCAGCCGGCTATCGCCCGAGAGCCGCAGCGCGCGATCCAGCACCACGCGTACCGGCGAACGCGCCGCCATGCCGGGCAACCGGCAGGTCAGCAGCGGATCGTCGGCCTGCACCGTGCCGATCCCGACCAGGATCGCATCGTTCTGTGCGCGCAGCAGATGCACGCGGGTCCGCGCCGCCTCGCCGGTGATCGCAACGGGCTTGTGGCCACGAGCCGCGATCTTGTCGTCGGCAGACACCGCGAGCTTGAGAATGACATGCGGCCGCTTGTCGGTGATGCGAAGGAAGTGTCCGGCATGGTCGCGCGCCGCCTCCGTCGCGCACAGCCCGACATCGACTGCGATGCCGGCAGCACGCAATTTCGCATGCCCCTTGCCGCCGACGTCCGGATTGGGGTCTTCGATCGCCGAGACCACACGGGCGAGCCCGGCGGCGACCACGGCGTCCGCGCAAGGCGGCGAACGGCCGAAATGCGAGCATGGTTCGAGCGTGACATAGAGCGTCGCGCCACGGGCAGCGTCGCCGGCGCGCCGCAACGCCTCGACCTCGGCATGCGGCCGGCCGCCCGGCTGGGTCCAGCCGCGGCCGACGATGACGCCGTCCTTGACGATGACGGCGCCGACCGCCGGATTGGGCCAGGTGCGCCCGAGCCCGCGCCGTCCCAGCGCGAGCGCCAACTGCATGAAGCGCAGATCGGCGGCTTTGGCCTCTTTGGATTTCTGCGCGAACTGGTCTTCCAGGATACGGAAGATCATTTGCGCAACGTCGCGAGCCGCGGATCCTCTTCGCCGGTCAGCTCGTCGAGCACCGCCTCGAAGTCCTTGGCCTCACGGAAATTGCGATAGACCGACGCGAACCGCACATAGGCGACGTCGTCGAGCTGGCGCAGATGCTCCATCACGATCTCGCCGATCGCCTCCGAGGACACCTCCGCCTCGCCGCCGCTTTCGAGCTCGCGCACGATCGTCGACACCATCTTCTCGACCCGCTCGGACTCCACCGGGCGCTTGCGCAAACTGATCTGCAGCGAGCGCACCAGCTTGTCGCGATCGAACGGCACGCGGCGGCCGTTGCGCTTGATCACGGTCAGCTCGCGCAGTTGCACCCGCTCGAAGGTCGTGAAGCGGAAATTGCAGGCCATGCAGACGCGCCGCCTGCGGATGACAGCGGAGTCCTCGGTCGGACGCGAGTCCTTGACCTGCGTATCGAGAGAATTGCAGCTCGGACAGCGCATCCGACGGGACCTCTAGCGGCGAACGACTTATTGATAGATCGGGAAACGATCGGTCAGCGCCTTGACGCGCTCCTTGATCGCGGCCTCGACCAGCGGGGCCTTGCCATCCGGCGACTGCGCCAGCGCGTTCAGCACCTCGGCGATCATGCCGCCGACCTGCTTGAACTCGGCGACGCCGAAGCCGCGGGTGGTCGCAGCCGGCGTGCCCAGGCGAAGACCCGAGGTGACGAACGGCTTCTCGGGATCGAACGGGATGCCATTCTTGTTGCAGGTGATGGCGGCACGCACGAGCGCCTTCTCGGAGATGTTGCCCTTCAATCCCTTCGGACGCAGGTCGACCAGCATCAAGTGGTTGTCGGTGCCGCCGGAGACGATGTCGAGGCCGTGGCCGCGCAGCGTTTCCGCCAGCGCCTTGGCGTTCTCGACCACGTTCCTGGCGTAGATCTTGAAGTCCGGCCGCAGCGCTTCCGCGAACGCCACCGCCTTGGCAGCGATCACATGCATCAGCGGGCCGCCCTGCAGGCCCGGGAAGATCGCCGAGTTCAGTTTCTTGTGCAGCGTCTCGTCATTGGTGAGGATCAGGCCGCCGCGCGGACCGCGCAGCGACTTGTGTGTCGTGGTCGTGGTGACGTGAGCATGCGGCACCGGCGAGGCATGCACGCCGCCGGCGACGAGGCCTGCGAAATGCGCCATGTCGACCAGCAGATACGCACCGACCGAGTCGGCGATCTCGCGGAAGCGCTTGAAGTCCCAGGCGCGCGAATAGGCCGAGCCGCCGGCGATGATCAGCTTCGGCTTGACCTGCTCGGCCTGCTTCTGGACTTCGTCCATGTCGATCAGATGATCGTCGCGGCGCACGGTGTAGTGCGAAGCCTTGAACCACTTGCCGGACATGTTGACCGGCGAGCCATGGGTGAGATGGCCGCCGGCGGCGAGGTCGAGACCCATGAAGGTGTCGCCGGGCTGCAGCAGCGCC
Organism: Bradyrhizobium sp. SK17; assembly: GCF_002831585.1. Lineage (GTDB taxonomy): Bacteria > Pseudomonadota > Alphaproteobacteria > Rhizobiales > Xanthobacteraceae > Bradyrhizobium. The sequence continues at coordinate 5,757,488 of NZ_CP025113.1, forward strand.
AGGAACACCGCCTGGTTCATCTGGCTGCCGGAATTGGGCTGCACGTTGGCAAAGTTTGCGCCGAACAGCTTCTTGGCGCGATCGATCGCCAGGTTCTCGGCGACATCGACCCACTCGCAACCGCCGTAGTAGCGCGCGCCCGGATAGCCTTCCGCATATTTGTTGGTCATCACCGAGCCCTGCGCCTCCAGCACGGCGCGGCTGACGATGTTTTCGGAGGCGATCAGCTCGATCTCATGGCGCTGCCGACCAAGCTCGCCCTTGATCGCGGCGGCGATCTCGGGATCGGCCTCGGCGAGACCAGCCGTGAAGAAGGAATCAGGCGCGGAAGCAGTCTTGGTCGAGGAGGTCATCGGCGAAATATCTCCACCGCCGCAAGCCTTTACGGAGGATACGGACGGTCACGAGTGGCGATCGAAGCTGGCCGCAGAGCGTTATCACATCGCCCCAAAATGGCCAAGCGGTTGCGGTCCCCGGCGTTCAATTATGCCAGATATGGTGGGGATGGCGGGGATTGCCAGCCGGCCGGAGCGGCCCCGTAAGGCCCGGTCCCGACCCATCCTACGGTGTGGCTGCGGCGACCGGCCAGAGCGACGTGACGCCCTTCCCGATTGACCACCACCCGAGGTTGATGACCCGAAAGCGAACAGCACGGCGGGCAGTTCGCCGGAGCCGATGCCAGTCAGCAGATGACTTTGAACCGTTCAATCTTGAATCGTTCAATACTGGATCGATTCAAAATTCTCGCGCAAGGCGTGCAATTGCGCATCATACGCCGTTGTCTCCCGGTCACACCCGCACGCTTTGCGCACAGCTTCGATAGCTTCTAACCGTGCGCGGGCTGTTCCCGAAAATCGCCGTGATAACGACGGCCGAAGAAACCTTTTCTTTGGGGCGTTGAATGTCGGACGGATGGATGCGGCCGCAGCGGATCGCTGCTTCGGCTTTGGTTGTGCTTTCGGTTGCTGGCGTGGACGATGCCTTCGCGCAGACGCAATTGCCGCCGGTCTCGGTCGACGCGCCGCACCGGCAATCGGCGCGATCGCAGCAGCAGCCCTCACAACGGACCACACGCGCGCGGAGCGGTGCGCGCCGCGCGACGGTCGCGCCGGTGGGCGCACAGCCGCAGAGCGCACAGCAGGCCGCAAGCGCAGGCGGCGGGCACGAGCGCGCCAACGGCCCGGTCACCGGCTATCTGGCGCGGCAGAGCTCGAGCGGAACCAAGACCAGCACGCCGATCATCCAGACCCCGCAATCGGTGACGGTCATCGGCGCCGAGCAGATCCGCGACCAGAAGATCGTCAGCAAGTTCGACGAGGTGCTGCGCTACTCGCCAGGCGTCATCGGCGGCACTTACGGCTCCGATTTCCGCAACGACTGGTTCCTGATCCGCGGCTTCCCGGCGCAGAACGAATCGCTGTTCCTCGACGGCCTGCAACTGTTCTACACGTCCTATGGCAGCTGGAAGCTGCAACCCTTCAACCTCGAACGCGTCGAGGTGCTGCGCGGTCCCTCCGGCATCCTGTACGGCGGCTCGGCGCCGGGCGGCCTCGTCAACGCCGTGAGCAAGATGCCGTCGGCCGAGCCCATTCGCTACATCGAGGCCGGCGTCAACAATTTCGGCAACGGCTACACTGCGTTCGATATCGGCGGCGCGGTGCCGCAGTCAGGCAACAGTCAGGTGCTGTACCGCTTCGTGGGCCAGGCCCAGGGCGGCGGCACGCAGACCGATTACACCTACGACAACAACTTCTTCTTCGCACCGTCAGTGACCTGGCGTGATGCCGACACCAGCGTCACGGTGTACGCCACGGCTGCACATAACAACACCAGGGCGGAGAACTTCCTGCCCTATGTCGGCACCGTCACCAACGCGCCGTTCGGTAAGATTCCGACCAGCCTGTTCACGGGCGATCCCAGCGCCGACCAGTTCCGCCGCGAGCAGGAGACCGTCGGCTACAAGGTCGAGAAGAGCCTGACCGACAGCCTCGACTTCCGCCAGAACGCGCGCGCCGCGCATGTCGACGTCTACTACACCGGCCTCTACGGGCTCGGCTACGCCACGACGCCGGCTGCCGCCGATCTCGCGCGCGGCAATTTCTACGCCCGCGGCAACGCGTTGCAGTTCAACCTCGACAACCAGCTCGAGTACCGCTTCAACACCGGCATCTTGCAACACACCGCCCTGCTCGGCCTCGATCTCAAGCACTACGGCATCGACGACCGCCAGGGCTTTGGCGTGGGCACCAATCTCAATCTGCTCAACCCGGTGTACGGCACCAACGCGCCCTACAGCGGTCCGTTGTATCAGAACGCCTATCTCAGCCAGGGCATGGCCGGGCTCTACCTGCAAGACCAGGTCAAGCTCGACCGCCTGACCGTGGTACTGTCGGGCCGACAGGACTGGGTCGATCTCGTCAACCAGAACCGGATGGGGCCCGATCAGAGCCGCGAGGACAGCAAGTTTTCCGGCCGTGTCGGCGCGATCTACAATTTCGACAATGGCGTCGCGCCCTACGTCTCCTACATGACCGGCTACAATCCGATCATCGGCCTCAATGCGCAGAGCCAATTGCTGTTGCCCGAGACATCGGAGCAGACCGAGGTCGGCGTGAAGTACGAGCCGGTCGGGCTCAATGCCCGGTTCAGCGTCGCCTATTTCGACCTGAAGCGGAAGAACGCGCTGACGACGGATCCGAACAACTCGATGTTCCAGACCCAGAACGGCGAGGTCACCTCGCGCGGCGTCGAGCTCGAAGCGGTCGCCAACATCACGCGCAATTTCAAACTGGTCGCGAGCTACACCAACTACGAGCTGTTCGTCAGCAAGGATCTCAATCCGGCGCTGATCGGCACCGTTCCAACCAACACGCCGCGTGACTTCGCCTCGGTGTGGACCGACTACACCTTCCGCGAAGGCCCGCTGGCTGGCTTCGGCTTCGGCGGCGGCGTGCGCTATGTCGGCTCCTCGTTCGCAGACAATCTGAACACCGCGCGCGTTCCCTCCTTCGTGCTCGGCGACCTCGCCGTGCATTACGAATGGGGCAACAACTGGCGCGCGGCACTCAACATCGTCAATGTGACCGACAAGATCTATGTCGCGAGCTGCGCGGTAATCTCTTCCTGCTACTATGGCGATCGCCGCCGCTTCACCGCAAGCCTCGGCTACAAATGGTGAGCCGGCCGCGAAGCGTTCACTGAACGATCATCGCGAGAGGCGGCGTTCAGCCGCCTCGCTTTTTCGATGTTCGTCAGGGTGGTGTCAGCATGTCAGGCTAGGGTCCCGCCGCGGCCGTACTTGCCGCGCCCAGACTGGCCCGCTCCGAAATGCGAGCCCCGGAGCGGGCCTTTTACTTGCCGAGAGTTGTCCGAAGACATCCCAGGCTGCTGCTCGGTAGTATCGAACCATCGCCTAATCCAGTCCGACCTTGCCCGGAGCCCAATAGGCCTTGGTTCGTAGCCGCGATGGGACGACGCCGGCGGCCTTCAGCGCCCGGCTGACGCGCTGGATCGAGGAGGCCTTGCCGGTCAGCACGAAATGCGCGCCTCTGGCGGCAAAGCGCAGCAGCTCGGCCTCGGCGTCACCGAGATGGACATCGTCCGCGATTCGCTCGATCAACGTCGCCTCGCGGAGCCCGACGACGTCCAACACCGGCCGCGCCGCCCCGACATCCGAGACCTCGAAGACCTCGACTGCACCGGCCGCCAGCGGACCGTGACGAAGCGCGGCGGCCAAGGCAAACGAAGTTTCATCGCCGAACAGCACCACCGGCGCGTCGAGACCGGACAGGTCGAGCGAACGACGCGGGCCGAAGAATTGACAGTCGTCGCCCACTTGCAAGCCGGTTGCCCAGCGGCTGCCCGGTCCGTCGCCGTGTATGAAAGTGAGCAATCGCATGCTACCCGCGCCAGCGTCCCACGACATCGGTGTGTAGGTGCGCGCCCCAAGGCCGGACCCGATCGATACCTGGACCTTTTGGCCAACGGTCCACGCAACGTCGCGGAGTGCCCCGCCTTCGAGCTGGAGCAGCCGAAACTGCGGCGCGAGCGTCTCGGCCGCAGCGATGCGCGCAGAACGCATCAGCCAACGCAGCAGCATCCGCGTGACCCGACCTTGCGAAACCGGCCGCTGCTGGGAATTTGGCGAAACGAGCTCGATCAACGGCCTATTCCCTTCATCAGAATATCAGCGCCGTGCGGATCACGCCGTCCTGATCGTCAGCTCGTTGCCGCGCCCCGGGTCGAACGGCAGCGGCAATGAGCGATAGCCGTTCTGCGGATCGCGCACGTAGTCGAGATAGCCGGAGCCCTGTTCGAACGCGTTCTCCCCGACGACCACGGCACCCGGCTTGAGATGAGGCTCGAGCAGCTTGAGGATCGGAAGATAAAGTGTGAATGCGCCGTCGAGCATCACCATGTCGATGCAGCCGCCGACGCCGGGCTTCAGCGTTTCCCGGGCATCGCCGAGCCGAAACTCTACCAGATCGTCGAGCCCGGCGGCCGCAACGTTGGCGCGCGCCCGTTCGACCTTGCCGGGCTCGAGATCGGTTCCGATCAGGCGGCCGCCGCCCATGTCGCGCAAGGCAGCCGCCATGTAGATGGCGGAGATCCCCATCGACGAGCCAAACTCGACGATGCGAGCGGCCTTGCAGGTTCGCGCGCACATATAGAGAAATCGGCCAAAATCACGGGAGACGCTTAGAAAATTGCCGGCGAGCCCGTGATAGAGCCCCGCCATGTCCGTAGTCTCGGCTTCGACGAACTTGCTGACCGTTCTCTCGACATCAACGGCTTCATGGGCGTAGGCCTGCATCAGCGGCGCATCCGCCGCTTCCGCTTCCCGATGCAGTCGTTCGAGGACATCAGCAACGAGGCCGTGGCTGAGCGAATCCATATCCATGCTCCTGAGGCGTCAACGTCAGAGCTGGATACGAAATTGTCCCTCTCGCCACATTCCGTAAACGCGACAACCTCTTGCGAGTTCTGGTCAGAGCTCGGCGATGCGGCGCTCGGCCAGATACCGCGCCGGCGGCTTGCCGAGCGCCTTGCGGAACATGGTGACGAAGGCGCTGGCGTCGCCATAGCCGAGATCGAGCGCCACGATCTGCACCGAGACTCCCGCCGCGAGGCGCTGAAGCGCAAGCAGGATGTGGAGCTGCTGCCGCCAGCGGCCGAAGCTCATGCCGGTCTCGCGTTGCAGGATGCGGGTCAAGGTACGCGGCGCCACGCCCATACGGTTGGCCCAATCATCGATCGTCGCGCGATCGGAGGGGGTGGCCATCATCGCGGCTGCAATCCTGCGCAGCCGGGCATCGGCGGGCATCGGAAAGTTCAGTCGCTCGACGGGGGCCTGAGACAATTGGTCCAGCAGCACCGTAGCGATCCGGCCGTCGGCGCCGTCGATATCGTACAGCACCGGGATCCGGGTGACATGCACGAGCAAGCGCTCCAGCAATGGCGAGATCGACAGCGCACAGCATTGCTTCGGCAATGCCACGGCCGCCTCCGGTTCGACGAACAGGCAACAGACCTCGACATGTCCGGCCGCAGTTACGCTATGGGGATAATTGCCCGGTATCCACACCGCGCAGCGCGGCGGTACGATCCAGACGCTTTTGCCGGCTTCGCAGCGGACGACACCCCGCAAGGTCAGAACGAGCTGCGCCTTGCGATGCTCGTGCATCGCAACCTCGATGCCCTTGGTAACCATGACGCCGCCGAAGGCCGCGATCGCGCGCGGCACTTCCTCGGGATCGAAATCTGCGGCTTCGACGGTAGGAAGATCGTCTTCGTTGAGCCGGAAGAATGGCATGACAGGCGACGGTCGATCCGGGCACGATGGGGTGACCCAGACAATATCGGTCCGCAATTGCGACTTTCAACACGGCGAGCGCCGGCATCCGCTGCGACAAACAGCGAACGTCGATCGATTCTAATCCTCGTTGGCCTTGAAGCGCCCCAGCCCCTTCAGCACGAACGGCGCCAATAGCGCGATCAGGGCAACGCCCAGCAGCGTCGCCGACATCGGGCTTTGCAGCAGCACCATCGGATCGCCGAGGCTGATCGCCAGCGCGCGGCGAAGCTGGCTTTCCGCGATCGGGCCGAGGATCAGCCCGATCACGACAGGCGCGATCGGAAAATCGAACCGCCGCATCAGGAACCCCATCACGCCGAACGCCGCCAGCATCGACAGCTCGACGACCGAGGGCTTGGCCGCGATCGTGCCCATGGTCGCGAACACCAGGATGCCGGCATACAGCCAAGGCTGCGGGATCGCGAGCAGCCGCACCCACAGGCCGACCAGCGGCAAATTGAGCACCAGCAGCATGCCATTGGCGATGAACAGGCTGGCGATCAGGCCCCACACCAGATCGGGCCGCTCGGCGAACAGCAGCGGCCCCGGATTGAGGCCGTATTGCTGGAAGCCCGCCAGCATCATCGCCGCGGTGGCCGAGGTCGGCAGCCCGAGCGTCAACAGCGGCACCAGCGTGCCGGCGGCCGAGGCATTGTTGGCGGCCTCAGGTCCCGCGACGCCCTCGATCGCGCCCTTGCCGAACTCCTCCGGATGTTTGGTGAGTCGCCGCTCGGTGGAATAGGACAGGAAGGTCGGAATCTCGGCGCCACCCGCCGGCAGCGCGCCGATCGGAAAGCCGAACAGCGTGCCGCGCAGCCATGGCTTCCACGACCGCCGCCAATCCTCCCGCGTCATCCACAGCGAGCCGCGCACCGGCTCGAGCTTCTCCTCGGCGTGATGGCGGCGCGAGGCGACATAGAGCGCCTCCCCCACCGCGAACAGGCCGACCGCGAGCGTCGTCACCTCGACGCCGTCGAGCAATTCCGGAATGCCAAAGGCAAGCCGCGCCTGACCGGTGAGCTTGTCGATGCCGACCAGGCCGAGTGTCAGTCCGATGAACAGGCTGGTCAGCCCGCGGATTGGCGAGTCGCCGAATGTCGCCGACACCGTGACGAAGGCGACGCACATCAGTGCGAAATAATCCTCCGGCCCGAACCTGACGGCGAAGTCGACCAGCCATGGTGCGAGGAAGGCAAGGCCAATGGTGGCGATGGTGCCCGCCACGAACGAGCCGATCGCCGACGTCGCCAGCGCCGGGCCGCCACGGCCGGCCTTGGCCATCTTGTTGCCCTCGAGCGCGGTCGCCATCGACGCGCTCTCGCCCGGCGTGTTGATCAGGATCGCGGTGGTCGATCCGCCATACATGCCGCCGTAATAGATGCCGGCGAACATGATCAGCGAGCCGCCGGGATCGAGCTTGTAGGTCACCGGCAGCAGCAGCGCGACCGTCAGCGCCGGGCCGATCCCCGGCAGCACCCCGACCGCGGTGCCAAGGAATACGCCGATCAGGGCGTAGAGCAGGTTCATCGGCTGCATGGCGACCGCCATGCCATGCGCCAGCGCGGCGAACGTATCCATCACAGCAATCGCTCCAGCGGGCCGGCGGGAAGGCTCAGCGTCAACAGCTTGTCGAACGCGAGGTAGATGAGGGTCGTGATCACGACCGCGATCACGGTGTCGGCCAGCACCGCGCGGCGGCCGAACGCGGCCGAGGTGGTGACGAACAGCGCCGAGGTGGCGAGGATGAAGCCGCCACCGAAGCCGATGATGGCGATCAGCAGCGCAAGGCCGCCGATGATCAGCCACACCGGCTTCGGATCCATACTCTCGCGCGCAGGCAATTGGCCGCGCAGCGCGTCGATCAGATTGCCGACCGCCAGGATGACGAGACCGACGGCGATGACGATCGGCATCGCCTCCGGCCCCATGCCGTACATCGTGGTCGACGGCAGCTTGCTCGCGTCCCACACCAGCACTGCGGCCAGCGCGGCAAGCGCGGCCGCGATCACGACACCGGCGCGATCGATCCGACGGCCCGCTCGTTCGGGAGCGCTGTCCGGCGTCATGACTTCACGAGGCCGACCGACTTCAGCACCTCGGTCACCCGCGCGATCTCCTTCTTCAGGAAATCGGCGAAGGCATCGCCGCCGAGATAGGCGTCATCCCAGCCCTTTTGCTTCAGGATTTCCTTCCAGGCGTCGGACTTGACCATCTTCTCGACGGCATCGCTCAGCGTCTTGCGCTGTTCCGGCGTGATGCCGGGCGGTGCGACCACCGAGCGCCAATTCGCCAGCACGAGGTCGATGCCCTGCTCCTTGAAGGTCGGGATGTCGACGCCAGGCAGGCGCTGCGGCGAGGTGACGCCGAGCGCGCGCAGCTTGCCGGCCTTGATCTGGCCTTCGTACTCGCTGAGACCAGAGATCCCCGCCGTGACCTTGCCGCCGAGAATCGCTGCGAGCGACTCGCCGCCGCCCGAGAACGGAATGTAGTTGATTTTCTTCGCATCAGCCCCGACCGTGCCTGCGAACAGCGCCGCCATCACGTGGTCGACGCCCCCGGCCGAGCCGCCGGCGAAGGTCACCTTGGCGATATCGGCCTTTACGGCGGCGGCAAGATCCTGCGCCGTCTTCAGCGGCGAATTGGCCGGCACCACGATGACCTGGATCTCCTCGGTCAGGCGCGCGATCGGCGTCACCTGGTCAAGCGTCACCGGCGACTTGTTCATGGCGAGCGCGCCGACCATGACGAAGCCATTCACCATCATCTGATTGCCGTCGCCCTTGGCGCCGTTGACGAACTGCGCGATGCCGACGCTGCCGCCGGCGCCGGGAACGTTGGTGACCTGCACGCTGCGCGCGACACCAGCGGCAACCAGCGCCTGCTGCATCGAACGCGCGGTCTGGTCCCAGCCGCCACCCGGTGCTGCCGGTGCCATCAGCTTGAGCTCGAGCTGCTGCGCGGCCGCCGGAGCGCTCGCCGCAAGCAACAGCGCGACGACCGCGCCGGCCAGGCGCATGTGGGACGAGAACATGAGGCTTCCTCCTGAATTTTTGAGAGGCAGCCGATCGATCATTGGCCGCATCCGGTCACGTGGCGCAACGCGTCAACCGGGAAGCGAACCACCCAAAGGAATCGCTCGCCGGTATGGCGTCTGGTCGCCCTTAGCGACCATTCGCCACACACTTCGGCAAGCCGGACGGTGCACGAGCGGGTGCGCAAATTGTCGCACCTCGCGGGGCGACCTCACGCGATCACCACCGGTATTTCAATCCGGCATAGATTGCCCTGCCCGTGCCGGGCTCGAACAACGGAGACGCAGCATTGGCGCGATCGATGATGCTGGCGCTTGCGATATAGGCCTTGTTGGCGATGTTGCGCGCCTCGATGTAGCCCGACACCGGACCGCCATTGTCGAAGCCCGCCTTGAAGCCCCAGATCGCGTAAGCCGACGTCATCAGCGTGTTCGCGCTGTCGACGAAATAGGCCTGCGGCACCCATTCCAGATTGGGTCCGGCATAAAGCCCGATCGGATGCTTGTAGAGCAGTTCGGCCCGCACGAAGTGGCGCGGCGCACCGGGCAGCTGGTTGTTGCCGAACACCGGATCATTGTCGAAGCGGAAATCGTTCAACGTATAGGCGATGTTGAGCCAGATCTTGTCCGGCGCCTGTCCTCCCACGAAGAGGTCGCGGACGATGGCCGCGCCCGCGCCGGCCTCGATCCCCTGATGGATCGTCTTGTTGGCATTGGTGACGTTGCAATTGCCGAACGCGCTGTAGAGGCAGAGTAGCTCGTTATCGATCTCGGAACGATAGAGCGTGACTTCCCAGGCATAGTCCGGCCGCTTCATGCGGGTGCCGATCTCGTAGGTCGTCGCGGTCTGCGGCTTGATCGAGAAGAACGGGATGTTCGGGAGGGTGGGATTGAGGAAGTTCGGACTGACGCTCTCGCCGAAGCTCGGCACCTCGGCGCTGCGCGAGACGTTGCCGAACACCTGCCAGCTTGGATCGACCTGCCACAACAGCCCGGTCTTGGGGCTCCAAAGGCTGAAGCTGCTGCGGCCGTTGAGGTCGCCATTGGTCGAGAAGTTGACGTGCTGGTCGCGCACCGCAAACAAATATTGCGTCCCGGCGACGAAGGCGACGTTCGGCAGGAAGTAGAACGAATTCTCCGCGAACGCCGAATAGTTCTCCGGTGTCTGTCGCAATGACGACGTCTGCGCGCCCTTGAAGCCGCCGACATTGACGAACTGCTGGGCATCGATGGTGCCGTTGAGGATGTTGACGCCGGCGACGAACCGGTTGCGGAAACCACCGACGTTACGGTCGTCGGTCAACTTCACGAAGCCGCCATAGTCCTTGTAGCGATAATCGAGCCACTGGAAGATCGGATGCATCAGGTGCCGGTCGACGCCGAACGCGCCGAACTCGAGCTGGGCGTCGTCAAGGCGGATGGTCGTCTTGTTGGCGATCCGCACCGTGTCGATGTTGCGCTGCCAGTCATTGGCGACATTGACCGCGGCGGCCGTGGTCGGCGACGTCAGCGCCGTCGTCCGGTCGACGCTGCCCGGGATGCGCTGGCGCACCTCGTTGGCATTCAAGTAGAACCGGGTCTCGACATCGGGCGATATCTGGTAACCGACATTGGCGCTGAGCTTGTTGCTCGAGCCGAAACTGTGATCGCGGAAGCCGTCCGAGGCCTGCGTGGACGCGGTGACGAAGCCATCCCACGGCCCGTTCGCGCCACCGGCATTGACCTGAAGCCGCCTCGTGTTGAAGGCGCCAAAGTCGAACGATGCGCCGTTCGGATTCGGATCGCGCCCGGTCGGGGTGACAAAATTGATCGCGCCGCCGAGCGAATTGGCGCCGAACCGCAGCGCATTGCCGCCCTTGTGGACCTCGACGTATTTGTAGGCGGTCGGGTCGACCTCCTGGAAATCACCGTAGCCATCGGAAGTGTTGATCGGAATGCCGTCCATGTAGAGCTGGATGCCGCGCAGATGGAAATTGCGCGACAGGCCTGAACCGCGGATCGAGAGCCGCGTATCGTCGCCCCATTTCGGCTGCGCGAAGACACCGGGGACATAATCGAGGATGTCCTTGATCGTGTTGGCCACGGTCGAGTTGCGGTAGGCATCGGCCGGCACCAGCGCGACGCCGCCCGGCGTGTTGCTGATCTCCTTCAGCGCCTGCTGCGCCGACAGCACGGCCAGCGCGGCACGGGTGCCGCCGCCCTCACCCGAGGCCGCTTGCACCGGGGCGGCAGGAACGGGCGCGGCCCGCGCCGGCGTACTGCGTGCGGTGCGCCGCTGCGGACGCACCGATGCGTCGCGTCGCGGCTGGGGCGCGTCGACCGTGACGGATGGCAGCGTCGATTGCGATGTGGATTGAGCGTTTACGGGCGAAATGAATGCGACGGTGGTGCCGGCGAGCGCACAGGCTCGCAGCCGCGCGATGGCGGATGACATGACAGGACTCCGGATTTCAACTGACGAACGAATGGCGCCGAAGCGCCGGCAGTCAGGTCAGTGCCGGAGGTCCGCGGGATTGATGATCGTGGGATCGGAACCGTGCAACGAACCGCGCCTCGAACGCACGGATCGTCGCGACCGCGACTGGCAGCCGAGCGCCGAGCGCGAACGCCGGCGGCGGCAGCGCGCCGGTGACGTGATGGCCGATGCACAGCGGACAATGGATCGCGCCGCTACGCCCGCTCTTGCCGGCGTCATCGTGGGCGACGCCGGCGTCGGCGCTGTTGATGCAGAGGATCTGGCCGGCTGCTGCGGCCGCAGGCGATATGCTGGCGACGAGGAGGCTCGAGAGGATGACGTTGAGGACAAGCGCGTACGCTGCGACAAACGCCGCCGCCCTGCCCACACGCTGCCTGAGAACGAACCGCCTCATCTCATACCCCGCTTCACGCGTATCACAGCGCAACAGCGAGTCAAAATTGCTCGGCGACAGATTCCATCGATCGCGCAACAGTGTTGCACGACGGCCATATGACGAATTGTCCCAGCCTGCCTTTGGCCGTTGCGAGCGCGTCAGCCGCTACTGCCCTGGCCTTCGACCTGATCGAGCCGTGCCAGCCGGAACACCAGCATCGAAATCAGCCACGCCGCGATGAATACGCCGACGATGAGGTATCCGAGGAGACTGAAGTCGTCGCTGATGCGGCCGACAAGATCCCAGAATGGCCCATGCAGGTCGAGCTTGCCGGCAATCAGGCCGAGCGCCTCGATGCCGCCGATCAGCAGGGCCACGACGATGGAGATCAGCGTCATGGTCAGATTGTAGTAGAGCTTGCGCACCGGCTGCCGAAACGCCCAGCCATAGGCCTGCACCATGATGATCCCGTCGGCGGTGTCGATCAGCGACATGCCGGCGGTGAACAACGCCGGGAATACCAGGATCGACCACACCGGCAAGCCGGCGGAGCCTTGCGCCGCCGCGATCCCCAGCAAGCCGATTTCGCTCGCGGTATCGAAGCCGAGGCCGAACAGGAAGCCGAGCGGATACATCTGCCAGCTCCTGGTGATGAGGGCGAACAGCGAGCGCAGCATGCGGGCGAGGAAGCCGCGCTGGTTCAGCACGTTCTGTAGTTCCTCCTCGGTGACATGGTCACCGCGCCGGGAAGCCTGGAAGGCGCGATACACCGAGATCAGGATCATCGTGTTGATGAGCGCGATCAGCAGCAGGAACGCCGCCGAAACTCCTGTCCCGATCACGCCCCCGTATTCCTTGAAGCCTTCGAACCTGGCTTCGAGGGCGCCGACCGACAGTGCGACCAGCAGCGATGCCGCAACGACGACCGTCGAGTGGCCCAACGCAAAGAACATCCCGACCGCGACCGGGCGCTTGCCCTCCTGCATCAGCTTGCGGGTGACGTTATCGATCGCCGCGATATGGTCGGGATCGACGGCATGGCGCAGCCCGAGCGTGTAGGCCAGCGATGCCGTTCCAAGCAGCAACGGATAGTCGCGGAAGCTGAGATAGGCCCACAGCCAGACCGCGACATTCACCAGTATCAGAAGCGCGCCGAGCAGGTATGACTTCGTCCGGGCGTCCGCGGGTGCGTCGTCGAAGACCCGGAAGGCCAGCGGGCGTCGTTCATCGGCTCCGGCCCCGAACTGTTCAGTCATCACTTGGCAACGTTAAACCAGAGAGTGGCATTGTAGAGGTCCGCATTGGCCTGATCGGGCGAAGCCGACGGCGTCACCTTGTGATCGATCACCAGCAGATGCGGACCGGCCTTGACCAGCGGCACCGCGGCGACGCCGTCCGCATCCGTGGAGAACCGCGGAATATCCTTTTCCGCGACCGCCGTCACCCCGTCCCCGCGTTCGACCTCCGCGCCCGCGAGCGGCTTGCCGTGAAACAGCACCTTGAGGTGAAGCGTCTGCCCAATGCCGGTCTTCGCCGGGTCCGAGAGCGGGACGATTTCGAGCTCCTGGCCCAGGACTGTGTCCCAGGGCGCCCCGGAGCCGGTCAGCGCCTTGGCGAACTTCACCGACCACATGCTGTCAGCGGCGTCGGGAACCAGTCGCCGCGTGGCGTTGCGATAGGAACCGTCCGGCAACTTTACCCAGAAGCCGTTGTCGTACCGCGCCGCCAGCAGCATGTGTGTGTCGTCGGCGAACGGCTTGGTTTCGACCACCAGAATGCCCTTCTCGGATTTCGGTTCGATGCCGGCGAGCAGCGAGACGCGGCCTTTGGCGTTGATCGCGACGAGGTCGACGATCTTGTCGGCGACCGCGGGCGGACGGTCGTCGGGGTGACCATAGTTGACGACGGCACGGCGGTTCGAAGCCTTGCCGCCGACGGTGAGCCACACGTCATGCGCAAATGCCGATTGCACCGACGCGAAGCCAAGGCCGGCGCCCAGAACCAAAAGCAGAGCAGTTTTCATTTCGTCACCATTGCGGGAGCGCTAGCAGCAAACACGGTCGGGAAGCGATAGGACAGTCCCCCCAGCACGACCAGCCGTGGCTGAGGGCTGACAAAGATGTCGGCCGATGTCGCGGTCACCGCATCGCCGAAATTGAACGCGACCTCGCTCAGGCGGTCGCCCGGATACCATGTGGCCTGCGTGAAAGCGGACCAGCCCTCCGGCCATGAATAGGCGAGCTTGCCAGTGACGCGCTGGTACGGCGAAGTCGTGATCTGGCCATCCTGGGTCATGTATTTCTTGCCGACGAAGGTCACATAGGCTGAGCCTGACAGCCGCTGCGCATTGACGGTCGCGACGTCGAAATCGATGCCGAGATTGGCGACGTATTTCGGAACGCTCGGAACGTATTCCGTGAACGGCGTTCCCAGAATGACGGCCTCGACGCCGCTGTAATTGGCAAACAGTGAGACGCTGTCCGCCCCCTGCTTCACGACATAATAGCGTCCGTCGAGATCGAATCCCTCACGGCGCGTTCGCCCCAGGAATGTCACCGGCAATCCCGGTGCGGCCTGAAAGGACTCGTTCTCCGACTCGGTGGTCCAATAGCTGCCGAGGAAACGGAAACGGCTGAAGGTCAGCTGACCGCCCGCCTCCGCGCTCGCGATCTTGAACGGCTGCAAGCCGGGATTGCCGATCAGTTCCAGCGGGACGTCGATGCTGCGGAAACCCTGTCCGTAATTGGCGAAGACTTCCAGCCAACTCACCGGCGTGATCGCGACGCCGACTTTCGGGCTGGTGATGCCGTTGGAGATATCCGGCGTGCCGCCCGGCGTGATCCGGTCATTGATGTCATAGATGAACTGGTCGAAACGTCCGCCGGCGGTGAACTTCAGCCACGGCAGCGGCTTGACCTGCACTTGGCCGAACGCGGCGAGATTGGTCTCGGTCAGCCCCAGATTGACAACCGGCGCGCCCGTCACCGTTCGCGCCGTCGTCGGCGCCTGGTAGGCATTGATCACGTCGGTACGCCAGTTGCTGCCGACCAGCACCTGAACCGGAATGTCATCGCCGATGGCGCCGGTCCAGACCTTGCTGACCCGTCCGCCCGCCATGGTGCGGTCATCGTGCTGCCAACGCTGCCCGCCGCCGAAATCGGCGTAACGGTTGAAGTAGTCGTGACTGAGAAACAGCGCGCCCTTCAGTTCCTGGTCCGTGGCGCCCGCCGAATAGTTCATGACGAAATTCTGCAATTGCTTGTTGCCGCCATCGGTCGGATTGGTCGCCGACTTCTCCGAGATCAGCCCCGCCTCGATGGCGTCGCGGTTGGCATAGCCGGGCGCGCCGAATTCGGTGCCATAGGCCTGCGCCCGGAACGAGACGGTCGCGCCGTCGGGCAGCGTCGTGGTCACCTTGTTGAAGGAATTGTAGCGGTCGACGAAGCTGTTATCGCGATAGCCGTCGGTGTGGTAGCCCTCGAGCGCGAGATACGGCAACCAAGCGCCTTGGGTGGTGCTGTAGGTGCCGACACCGCGAATCGTGCCCTGGGTGCCGCCGGAGACCCCGACGGTCGCGAACGGCTCGGACTCCTTGGTGACGATGTTGACCGAGCCGCCGAGATTGGAATCGCCGTATTCGACAGAGAACGGCCCTCGCACCACCTCGATCCGCTTGACCGTCTCGGGCAGCAGGATGTTGAGATCGGCATAGTTCGGCGTGTGCAGCGATGACACTTCGTTCAACGGCACGCCGTCGATGAAGTAGGCGATGTCGCGCCCATGCTCCCCGTCGGTGTAACCGCGCATCGACAGGCCGTAGCCGATGCCGCCCTGCCCATAGTTCGAGATATCGAAACCGGGTAGCGACCGGAACAGATCGCCGTAACTTGCCACCGGCATGCGTGTGATCGTCGGAGCATCAACGACAGTGACGGCGGCAGGCAGTGCCGTGACCGCACTCGACACCTCGCCGCGCCCGGGGGACGACGAAAACGCTCCCGGGCCGGGCGATGCCGGCACCGGCAGAGGCCGCCTCGCCGCCAGTTGCGATCGCGGCGCATTGGCTCTGCGCCAATCGCGCTGCGGACTACGCGGAGCGCGCTTCGGCCTCGCCTCGGGTGGCGTCACCGTGACGGCCGGAAGCCGTTCGGGACCTGCCTGCGTTGTTGCGGTCTGTCCGTGGACCGGACAGACCAAGGCGATCATGGATGCCGAGATGAGAAACAGACGCGACGAAACGTAACGCAACTTCATGCCCCCGCATGACGCTACTTGAATTCAGCAGCTTTGTTTGACCCGGCGGGAAAACGGTACCCGGGGATGTATGATGTTTCAATCGAAATATCATACCAATACCAAGCCAACCGATATGTGAGGAAAAAATGCCACGCTGCGGCCAGAGGAGAGTTGCGCGGCCAGGCAACAGATTATTGAATGGCATCAAGGCA
Source organism: Bradyrhizobium sp. SK17 (assembly GCF_002831585.1). Lineage (GTDB taxonomy): Bacteria > Pseudomonadota > Alphaproteobacteria > Rhizobiales > Xanthobacteraceae > Bradyrhizobium. The sequence continues at coordinate 5,773,673 of NZ_CP025113.1, forward strand.
ACTCGCAAGCGCCCTCGCCGAGTCGCGGGGCGCTTCGCGAGCGATGCACTCGAATGCAATCAAGCAAGAGGCGTTTGTCGTGAGCGTCCATAGAGCAATGAAACTTGCGGTGGTCGGACGTGGCCTGATCGGCGCCGCGGCGGCGCGCCATCTGAGCAAGATGGGCCACGAAGTGGCGCTGATCGGGCCCGACGAGCCGGCCGACTTTGCGCGCCATGGCGGGGTTTTCGGCAGCCACTACGACGAGGGCCGCATCACGCGCCGTTTCGACGCGCACCCGTTCTGGCGACAGGCCAACAGCGCGGCGATTTCACGCTATAGCGAGATTTCCGCGGAAAGCGGCGTCGACTTCTACCGCGAGGTCGGCGTGCTTCACGTCGGCCCCCGCGACGGCGCGGACGTCGCCGCGGTCGGCAAGATCACCGCGGAGGCCGGCATCCCGGTTGAGGCGTACGATGATGCGGGGCTTGCGAAGCGATTTCCGTTTCTCGGCCTGACGGCCGGAATGCGCGGCTATTTCGAACCGCGCGACGCCGGACATATCAGCCCGCGTCGCCTGGTCCGGGCGCAGACGATCGCCGCTGAGCGCGCCGGCGCCAGGATCGTCGCCGAAGCCGCCGTCGGAATTTCAGAGAACGGCGCTGGCGTGACAATCCGGACCGCATCGGGCAGTGTCGAGGCCGAACGCGTTCTCGTCGCAACAGGCGGACATACCCAGTCACTGCTCGGTCGATCATTGGGTTTCACGGTCTATGCCCGCACCGCGGCGCTGTTCCGGCTCGGCACGGCGGAGGTTCGACGCCTGGCCGACATGCCGTCGATGCGCTGTTTCGGGCCCAAGGGCGACAATCCCTACATCCTGCCGCCAATCCCCTACCCGGACGGTCAAAATTGGCTGAAGCTCGGCGGTGATCCGGTCGACGTTGCGCTCGAGAACGAGACTGACATCAAGGACTGGTTCAGATCAGGTGGCTCGATCGCAGTGGCCGATCGGCTGGAGCAGCAGATCCGCACGCGCATTCCCGGCCTTGATGTCGAGGAGCGTCGCGTCGTGCCTTGCATGACCACGTTCGGCAAGACCGGCCTTCCCTGCATCGGTCCGCTGTCGCAACGCGTGACCGTCGCCTTCGGCTGCTATGGCAAGAGCGCGAAATGTTCGGACGAACTGGGTCGGCTGGGTGGCTTGGCGCTGCTCGGCGAGGTCCAGGCAGAGTTCGCACCGTGACTTCGTGGGATGGCTCAACTCGCTGAAGCAAGAACCTCGCGGAGAATTACCCGATTCACCCGATCGTGGGGCTCCGGCACACGTGCGACGGTGCGCGTTCACGCGCTCAACTTCCCGGACGCGATCGGAACGGCTACGGCTCGCCACGTTCAATTCCGTCGAACGCCAGGAATGACCGGACGAACGGACGCTGCGGCGCGTCGTGTTGCAACAAGACAAGGCACCGACTTCACGCACCTGGTGCGGCCTTGCCGACAGCCGAGCGCAATATGAACTAGGCGGTTGCAGCAAATGCCCTGATCATGCCCACCAGGTGATCCGGATCATAGGGCTTGGCGAGGAACCGGCCGCGGACGGGCAGTTGTTCGGGTGTCAGCGCGATCTCCGCAGAGACCACGATAATCTCGACGGGCGGCCATCGTTCGCGAATGGCCAACGCAAGCTTCAAGCCGTCCATTGATCCCGGCATGTCGAAATCCGTCACCACCACGGCAATGTCGTCGCGCTGTTGCAGCAAGGCAATCGCCTGGTCGGCATTGCTGGCTTCGAGCGTGTCAAACCCGGCATCAGAAAGGAAATCCGCGGCTGCAATCAGAAGCAGCGGCTCGTCCTCGACGATACAAACGAGAACCCGCGCCGCCACTTTTTCAGAGGAACGCCCTCGCTTCATGCTGCGCCACTGCTTCATGCTGCGCCACTAGAGCGCGACGAGACAAGATTGAATCGGCATGGCCGTTGCGGCTCCTTTGCATATTGTCGGCGCAAACGCCGCGCTGGTGGCAAGAAAAGCCGCTTCACGCCTTCCGGATCATGCCTTAGTTCTCGGTCACGAGTGCAAGAGGCGCACGAAACTCAGCGATAAAGCCCGAAGACGTATAATCCAGCATGCTCTCACCGGTTCCTGCAAGGCCCATGCGAATTATGCGCGAGCCCATGCCTTCGACAGCCGGCTTCGTGGCTGGAGGCCCGCCGGTCTCCTTCCACGTCAGGACGACCGCCGGCTTCGGTGCGGCATGGTCGATCCACCAGGTCAACGTGACTCTTCCTCGCTCGATCGACAACGAGCCATGCTTGACCGCGTTTGTGGCAAGTTCGTGCAAAAGCAACGACAGCGACAGCACGGCTTTTGGTCCAAGCAGGATATCGGGACCATCGATTGCCAGTCGCGCCGAATCCACGTGCAAGGACAGCACGCTTGCCACGAGCGTTTTGATGCGCGCCGCGGACCAGCTCTGTTGCAGCAGGACATCGTGCGCCTTGCTCAACGCCAACAGGCGCTGCCTGAATCCGTTTACCGCCTCCTTGTCGGCCGCGTGCTTCAGCGTCTGGGCAGCGATCGCCTGGACCAATGCAAGGGTATTCTTCAATCGGTGGCTGAGTTCCTGATTGAGCAGGCGCTGCTGGGCCTCGGCCTGCACCTTGGCAAGACCCGCATAGGTGCGGTCGGCCACAGCATAGGTAAAATCCAGCTCCTGCTGATTCCAGGTGCGTGGCTCTGCGCTGTGAGCAAACATCAACCCAACCAGTTCACTGGACCTGAGCAGGGGTACGACGATCTGCGCCTGGACCCCGATGTCCCGATAGGTTGCAAGGTCGGCTTCGAGCCAACCTGCGGAGCGGATGTTGGCGACGGCAAGAGTATCGCCATAACGGATTCGATCGATCGTCGCTTTGAACTTCGACAGCGCCAATTGTCCGGTGATGCTGGCGACGTTCGATCCAGTCCAGTCGCGTTCGACGTCGAAAGTATCGGCGGCGGCGTCGACAGCCGCGTAGCCGGCACGCGCGACCCTGAGCGTTTCGCCGAGCGCGCGCGATGCGGTGGCGATGATCGCTGCCGTCGTGGTGGCGTCGCGAATATCATCACCGAGCTTGAGAAGCGCGGCCTGCCGCTGCTCCGCCAATTTTCGCTCGGTGACGTCCTGATGCGTTCCGGTAAAGCGACGTGGCTCGCCGTCCGCGCCATACACGAAGTTTCCCCGCCGCTCGACCCAGCGTACGGCACCGTCGCCGGCACGCTTGATCCGATACACCGCCACGGAAACGGCGGAGCCATCGCGGCGCATCTCCGCGTTCGACGCCAGTTTTGCATCCGCGGCAAGCACCAGCATCTCCAGGTCGGAAACTTTGTGGAGTTCCTGTTCCTGAACACCGAAAATCTTGCAGCTTTCGGCCGACAACCGGATGGTATCGGTTGCAATATCGACGTCGAAGGTGCCGATCTGGCCTGCCTCCTGCGCTTGCTGCTGGCGGACACCTTCCGCCTGAAGTCGCTGATTGAGGGTTTCGCTAGCGCGGGCCCGCGTTTCGATTGCTCTTTGTGACTGCTGTTGCGCAACCAGGACGTCGTCACGGATATCGACGCCGCGACGCAGATTGAGCAGTGCCATCACCTGCCGTGCCAGCGCTTCGATCGCAGCCGTCTGAGGTGCAGTGAGTCCACCCGGCCGCGGCTTGTCATCGATCACGCACAGCGTTCCGAGGACGGCTCCTTCCGGAGAGGTCAGCAAGGCGCCAGCATAGAAGCGCAGCCAGGGTTCTCCGATCACCAGCGGGTTGTCCCTGGTGCGATCGTCGAGGGTGAGGTCCGGAATGATGAGGGTCGATCGCTGAACCACCGCATGCGCACAGACCGATTGGTCGAGCGGCGTTTCCGTGATCCCGAGCCCAATGCAGGCCTTGAACCATTGCCTGTCACGTTCAACGAGGCTCACCAGCGCGATCGGCGTATCGCAGATACCCTTGGCGAGCGAGACGATATCGTCAAAAACGGCTTCAGGCGGCGTCTCGATAACCTGATAGCGCTCGAGCACGGCAAGGCGGGCATCATCTTCGATTGGACTAGAGGGCGCAAGCATTCGAGGTCGATCGGGTAAGCGGTGACGGCAATAGACGCCACTTTAGTGGGCGCCGTGATCTTTTCAACAGACCGCCTTTTCATGAGAATATTGCGGGCGGGTCACGTGAATTGCCGTGTCCGGCGCCACCTGACACCCGGCCGGGCGAAATGACGAGAGAATGGAAGTCTCCCTTGGCATTGAGCTGCCCGACGGCGGAAGCCCTCTTTTCAAAAATATTCTGCTTATCGGAAAATCAGACGGAGCGAGGCGCAAAGCTCGGGCAAATCCTGTCGCGAGCATGCGGAGATGTGTTCTGCAAGCGACGCAGCATACTCAGTGTCCCGGCGAAGGCCGGGACCCATAACCACAAATGGTCGGCCGCCTGCCGCGGCGGCCCTACAGCCCGGTATAGCCGGCCTTGACATGGTCGGTGCTGCCGTCGAGCTGGCGCAAATACGTCAGTCCGCACACCGTCAACCTGTGGGTATCGCGCTCGCCGGCCTCGAACAGCGTCTGCACGTACTCCGTCACCTTCGCCCGCGCTTCGTCGCTCGCGGCGGACGTGCGGTTGAGCAGCAGATCGTATGTCTGCATGATGCGATCGATAGCGGCTTCCATTGAAGTCTCCGGGTTGACGCTCAGGCGACCACCAGCGTCTCGGCCTCGAATTTCGCGATCGCCCTGTTGGCGAGGCGGAGGCGATTCAGTTCACCGCGCTGGAACAGCTTCACGATGATGCCGAGCAGGCGCTCATTGGTGGCGAAAGTGTCGGGGATGACGCCGGATTTGCGCAGATAGTTCGAGGCGATCGCGTAGGCGTCACCGACGACCTCGACGTTCAGCACCTCGACCCCGCGTTCGACCAGCATGTCCTGTCTCTCTATCAGAGCGTTTTCAAGCGAAGTGGGTACCGGTTCGCGTGAAGAAAACGCGTCCAAATAAAAGCAACCGAACGCGATGAGATCCGGATCGGGTCTCATCGCGCCGGGCAACAGATAAAGCGCAGGGAACACGTTGGTTCCTCGTCGGAGCCGACTTATTTTCGCAGATGCAGCATGAAAAACGCATCGGTCGGGCATGACCGATGCGCTACTGGAGGGGCTGCCGGTCTTCTGAAGCGGCCGGCTTGGCCATCAGGCGAAGAAAGGACGGCTCAGAGGCGATACAGGATCTGGTCGGTCCAGAACCGCTCGAGGCGATGCAGCGACTTGTTGAGGCTCGCGAACTCCTCGTTCGAGATGCCGCCGACCTGCTCCACCGTCTTGACGTGCTTCTGATAGAGCGCATCGACGATCTTGCGCACTTCCTGGCCCTGCGGGGTCAGACGGATGCGAACCGAGCGGCGATCGACGCGCGAGCGCTGATGATCGAGGAAGCCGAGCTCGACGAGCTTCTTCAGATTGTAGGAGACGTTGGAGCCGAGATAGTAGCCGCGGGTGCGCAGCTCGCCGGCGGTCAGTTCCTTGTCACCGATGTTGTACAGGAGCAGCGCCTGCACCGAATTGATGTCGGCGCGGCCACGACGATCGAACTCGTCCTTGATGACGTCGAGGAGCCGGCGATGCAGCCGCTCCACCAAAGTCAGGGCTTCGAGATAGAGCGGCTGCACCGGAGCTTGACCGGCAGCGCGATCGGCGGCGTCCGCCGCCGTTGTCGCAACGGCTTTCATCATGACACTTCCCCTGTTTGTCGTTTTTATCGACTTTATTCGACGAAACTTGTGTCCCGCCTGATAGGTCCAACGTAAGGGGGCCGTTTGAATATCCGCTTAAATAAGAGAATAAAGAGATCATGAATTTAAGACAGTGAATCGTGGATTAAGCCCATGGATCAAGGGCTTTTCGCAACTTTTCATTGACGGTGCGGGGCCGCTGTTCACGCTTCGTCTGCCACCCCTGTCACATTCGGAAACAGCTTCGTTCGAATTCGAAACGGTGGCGTAACGGGTGTGAGGGAACCCTTACTGGTGACTGATCGGTTACCGGAGAATTGTCCGAAAATTTTTCGGGATGACAGCGCGGGATCTACACGCGATGGGCGTGGCGGCCCTCATTCGCGACCGCCTCATGGACCGGCTCCGCCGTCGGCCAGCGCAAAGCCGGCCGGCGCATGCGCCGAGATCCGGAGAAAATGGGTCCCGACGGCAGGTCCCGCAGAGGCGCGCCCGTGGCGGGGCGCCTCGAAGGGATGCGATCCATGGGCATCCACGTAGCAGAACCAGCAGCGCTGTCTTCTCGTTGCGCGCACGACCACCCTATATTGGCAGCAGCAACCCGCTATTCGTCGTGCTGTCGCTGCGATGCAACAGTGCATCGGGCGAGCATTGCACGCGATGCTATGGGGGACGTTCGCGCGCCGACATCCAGGCCAGCGCGAGGTAAGCCGCGAGCATCAAGGCCTCGAGCCCGACCACGGTGAGGCTGCCGCCATAGATGCTCGGAAACATCAGCTCGATGACCGCCATCGACACCACGGTGGTCAGCCACACCACGGCGCCCCAGGGCGTTGCGAGCCAGAGCCCGACCGCGGCGACGAGTTCGATGACCGCGAAATAGACCGTCGCGGTCTGCCAGGCCATCGACTGGTTCTCGAAGGCCTCCTCCTCGCCGCCGACGAAGCCCGTCACCTGGGCCCAGTGATAGAGGCCCTTGGCGACCGACACGACGGCCATGATGCGCAGGAAGATGACGAGACGGCGCGTCCAGACATTCTCGTCCGGTTCGATCCGGTCGGACGAGATCGCGCTGACCGAGATGGCGCTGTCGCGCGCCTGATCGCGTGCAGAGGTGTCAGACATCCGAATCGCCGCGCAACGGCTGCAAGCTTGGGTTCATGGCCGCAGTCTTGGCCCGCCAAGGCGGTAAAATCAATTGCCGTTGCAGCAAATCAAGGGCGCGACGGGCGCAATGACGGCGTCCCTGCGAGGTGCTAGAACTGGACTTATATCAGGTCCAGACCAGCCGTCCCCGAGGAGAGGAAGTCATGGCGATCAAATTCGGCCGCCCGATCGAACTGCGCGATACGCCGCGGCGCCAGACCGAGGCCCTCGCCTCCCCCTCGCTCGACCTCACGATCCGGATGCGCCGCAACCGCAAGTCGGAATGGGCGCGCCGCCTGGTGCGCGAGAACGTGCTGACCACCAACGACCTGATCTGGCCGATGTTCGTGGTCGACGGCCACAACACCCGCACGCCGGTGGCCTCGATGCCGGGCGTCGATCGGCTCACCGTCGACCAGATCGTCCGCGATGCCGAGCGTGCGGCAAAACTCAATATCCCCTGCATCGCGCTGTTCCCCTTCACCGAGCCGGCGCTGCGCGACGAGCAAGGCTCGGAAGCGCTCAATCCCGACAATCTGGTCTGCCAGGCGGTGCGCGCGATCAAGAAGGAATTCCCCGATATCGGCGTGCTCTGTGACGTCGCGCTCGATCCCTTTACCAGCCACGGCCATGACGGGCTGATCGAGGATGGCCGGATCCTCAACGACGAGACCGTCGCGGTGCTGGTGAAGCAGGCGCTCACCCAGGCCGAGGCCGGCTGCGACGTGATCGCGCCGTCGGACATGATGGACGGCCGCATCGGTGCGATCCGCGAGGCGCTCGACGACAACGGCTTCGGCGACGTCCAGATCATGTCCTACGCGGCGAAATACGCCTCCGCCTTCTACGGCCCGTTCCGCGACGCGATCGGCTCGGCCAAGACGCTGACCGGCGACAAGCGCACCTACCAGATGGACAGCGCCAATTCCGACGAGGCGCTGCGCGAGGTCGAGCTCGACATCGCCGAAGGCGCCGACATGGTGATGGTGAAGCCGGGCATGCCCTATCTCGACATCGTCCGCCGCGTGAAGGAGCATTTCGCGATGCCGACCTTCGTGTACCAGGTGTCCGGCGAATACGCGATGATTGCCGGCGCCGCCGCCAATGGCTGGATCGACGGCGAGCGTGCGATGATGGAAAGCCTGGTCGGCTTCAAGCGCGCCGGCGCCGACGGCATCCTGACCTATTTCGCCCCACAGGCCGCCGAGAAGATCAAGGCGGAGAGCTGACGTTTGCGAATGGCGATTCGACCTCGTGCCCTCTTCGCTATTCGCCACGCCCGATTCGCCATCATTCCTGCGAACATTTCGGCTAGTTAATGTTCGGCCGGACTTGGCAGGCGAGCCTCCTGTTCCCATGTCCTGCGCGGGACTTTCATCGGAGGTTGGTCATGTCCTACGGCAATGACGGCGGCAACTGGCGCAATGATGCCTGGCGCAATGACGGCGGCGTTCCCCCGCATGCGTTCGATCCGTTGATGCAGCCGGATCTGTTCCGCGGCGTGCTGACGCGACGTGTCTTTGCCTTCCTGATCGACCTCGTCGTGCTGTCGGCGCCGGTGATCCTCGCCGTGCTGTTCATCGCGGTGTTCGGCATCGTCACGCTCGGCCTCGGCTGGGCGCTGTTCTGGCTGGTCTCGCCGGCCTCGATCGTCTGGGCCATCGTCTATTACGGCGCCTCGATCGGCGGCCAGCACTCGGCCACCATCGGCATGCGCGTGATGGATCTGGAACTGCGCACCTGGTACGGCGCGCGTGGCTATTTCGTGCTCGGCGCCATCCACGCGGTGCTGTTCTGGGCAACGGTCTCATTCCTATCGCCGCTGGTGCTCCTGATCGGGCTGCTCAACGGCCGCCGCCGGCTGCTGCACGACATCATCCTCGGAACCGTCATTATCAACAGTTCGGTCCGGACCCAGATATCTCCGGCGGCGCGGGCCTATTAGGCCCGCCTAAACCAATTGACCGTTAGCCTCCGGGGGGCGATGCTAGCTTGGCTGCCTGTCTAGTTGTGGAGCCTGACGATCTGACGTGACCCAGCACTCGCGTGATACCCCCCAGTTTTATCTGACGGCGCCCTCGCCCTGCCCGTATTTGCCGGGCCGACACGAGCGGAAGGTTTTCACGCACCTGGTCGGCGACAAAGCGGGCGACCTCAACGACTTGCTGACCCATGGCGGCTTCCGGCGCAGCCAGTCGATCGCCTACCGGCCGGCCTGCGACCAGTGCCGGGCCTGCGTCTCGGTCCGGGTGGTCGCCAACGAATTCCGCCCCTCCCGTAACTTCCGCAAGGTGCTGGCCCGCAACGCCGACATCATCGGCGAGCAGCGCACGGCGGTGCCGACGTCAGAGCAATATTCGGTGTTCCGGGCCTATCTCGACCGCCGCCATCGCAACGGCGGCATGGCCGACATGACGGTGCTGGACTACGCGATGATGGTCGAGGACAGCCATGTCGAGACCCGGATCATCGAGTACCGCAAGCGCAATGCCGACAGCGCCATCACCGGCCGCGGCGACGAACTGATGGCGGTGGCGCTGACCGACGTGCTCAGCGACGGGCTGTCGATGGTCTATTCGTTCTTCGAGCCGGGGCTGGAAAGCCGCTCGCTCGGCACCTTCATGATCCTCGATCACATCGCCCGCGCCCGCCGGCAGGGCCTTCCTTACGTCTATCTCGGCTACTGGATCGAGGGCTCCAAGAAGATGGACTACAAGGGCCGCTTCCTGCCGCAACAGCGGCTCGCCCCATCGGGCTGGCTGCGTGTCGACGCCACTGGCGAAGGGCTGGCAGAACCGCAGGACTAGCCCTCAGCTAGGTCCCGAGCAGCGTATCGTAAAGCAGCTTCACGTTCAGGATCACGATCAGCCCGGCGACGATCCATGCCGCCACCGCAACCGGCATCGAGATCGCGAACGCGCCCATCTTGCGCTTGTCGGACACGAAGCGCACCAGCGGGATCACCGCGAACGGCAGCTGCATCGACAGCACGACCTGGCTGAACACCAGAAGCTGCGCGGTGCCGCTCTCGCCATAGAGCGCGGCAACCACGATGACCGGGATGATCGCGATGCCGCGGGTCACCAGCCGTTGCAGCCAGTCCGGCAGCTTGAGGTCGAGGAAGCCCTGCATCACGATCTGGCCGGCCAGCGTCGCCGTCACCGTGGAATTGAGGCCCGACGCCAGCAGCGCCACGGCGAACAGCGTCGAGGCGATGCCGAGCCCGAGCAGTGGCGACAGCAGCTCGAAGGCCTGGTCGATCTCGGCGACATCGGAATGGCCGCTCTTGTGGAAGGTCGCGGCCGCCAGCACCAGGATCGCGGCGTTGACGAACAGCGCCAGCATCAGCGCGATGGTGGAATCCGTGGTCGCCCATTTGATCGCGTCGCGCCGGCCGTCCTCGGTGCGCGGATAGGCGCGGGTCTGCACGATCGATGAATGCAGATAGAGGTTATGCGGCATCACGGTGGCGCCGATGATGCCGATCGCGATGTAGAGCATCTCCGGGTTGGTGACGATCTCGCGCGACGGCATGAAGCCGCCAAGCACGCCGGCGATCGGCGGCGCGGCAGCGGCGATCTGCACCGCGAAGCAGACCGCGATCACGATCAGCAGCGCGATCACGAAGGCCTCGAGGAAGCGGAAGCCGCGGTTCATCAGGAGCAGCAGCAGGAACGCGTCGAGCGCCGCAAGCAGCGCACCGCCGATCAGGGGAATGCCGAACAGCAGTTTCAGCGCGATCGCGGTGCCGATCACCTCGGCAAGGTCGCAGGCGATGATCGCGGCCTCGCAGGCCAGCCACAGCAGCAAGTTCACCGGTCGCGAATAGGTCGCACGGCAGGCCTGCGCGAGGTCGCGATCGGTGGCGATACCGAGCCGCGCCGAAAGCGCCTGCAACAGGATCGCCATCAGATTGGAGAGCAGGATGACCGACAGCAGCGTGTAGCCAAACTTCGATCCACCGGCGAGATCGGTGGCCCAGTTGCCCGGGTCCATGTAGCCGACCGAGACCAGATAGCCCGGGCCAGCAAAGGCCAGCAGCCGGCGCCACCACACACCCGAGGTCGGTACCGCGACGGTAGCGTTCACCTCCGGCAGGCTGCGGGCATGCCCGGAATCACCCCGCCAGCCGCCTGACGTGGCATTCGGAAGGGAAACGGAAGGCATTTCAGGAGTCCGGGCATCCATCTTGCCAAGATGGCCCAAGTCACCCGTTATTGCAACTCACTTGCAACTGCATCTGGGCTCACGAAAATGATACCGGGAGAGCAGCTTGTAAAGTACTGAGGAAGTGCTTTACGTTAGAAACATGATCAAGCTGCCCGTCGAGACGCCGACCGCAACGCTGCGCTACGCCCTCGCCCCCGACCCGTCGGGCATCGAGGCCATCGAGGCGACCTTTGCGGCCTATGACCGGATGATGGCGATCCTCGCCGAGGTCGCGCCGGTCGGCGCCAATCTGGTCTCGTTGCACGCCCAAGCCTACGAGACGATCCGCAAGGAGACCGGCCTGCCCGCGCGGCTCGTGACACTCGGCCTGCGCGACCGCGCCAGCTACATCGCGGACACTGCCGTCCGCCGGATACCGCTCGACGACAAGTTGTTCGCGATCAAGGGCCCAACTTCACTGACCATTAGCACTGTCAGCGGACGCGTCTTGGTGCCGTTCGACGTGCCGGGATATGTCTCGGGCTGGGAAAGCCCCTTCCCGGCGCATTTGATCTCGGATGGCCGCGGCTACGAAATCCACATCGCCGTCAAATCCAAATCAGCACCACCGGAGGAGAAGACCATGCTTCACGAAGGCATCCTTGCGCGCATGGGCCGGCTTCTTGCCGCCATCGCGAGCCAGACCATCGACAATGTCGAGAACAACAACAAGGTCGCGCTGGTCAAGCAGGCGATCCGCGAGATCGACGCCGGCGCCGACGAAGCGCGCTATGCGCTCGGCAAGTCGCGCGCCGAAGAATTCCGTTTGAAGAAGCGGCGCGAGGAACTGGATACCGAAACGGCCAGCCTGAACGAGAAGATTCGTCTCGCACTTGCGGAAAATCGCGAGGATCTCGCGCGCGCCGGCGTCGCACGGCAGATTGATCTGGAGTCGCAGGTGATCGCGCTGGAACGCGCGATGGATTTCATCGAGCTCCAGATCGATGAGCAGACCAAGGCGCTACAGGCCATGCTCGGCGCGCGGCGTGAAGCAGAGAATAGATTAACCGATCTCGAACAAAGCCTGCTGCGTGAAGCCAAGGACGAAACCAGCCGGGGGCATCGACGACCAATACATTGAGTGCTGAACGCGCCATGGCAGCGATCGCCCGGGTCACCGGTGTTCCCGCTTCCAGCGTGCTCGGCGACAAGGAACTTGACGAACTCGATCGCCTGCACCGCGAAAAGGAAATCGCGGCGCGGCTTGAAAGGATCAAGTCAGACAAATGAGTGCAGTTGGCGACATCCTGCTCGCCCCGGACGTGCGGCCCTTCGCGGTCGCGGCTGCGATCATGGTGGCACTTGGCGGCATCGAGCTGCTGACCACCATGGTCGGACTTTCGATCAGCGAACTCATCGGCAAGGATTTCGCGGTCGAGGCCGAGAGCCACAACGCTCTCGGTGGCCTGTTTCTCTGGATCAACGCCGGGCGGCTTCCCCTCCTGATCCTGATCATCCTGGTACTCGGCATATTCTCGATCGGAGGCTTCCTGCTTCAGGGCCTGGCGCATGCCGCAGGCGCCGCGATCCCGGCCCCGATTGCCGCAGTGGTTGCCGCCGCGGGCAGCATCCCGGTGATCAGAAACACCAGCCGCGGCCTCGCCCGCATCATTCCGCGCGACGAGAGTTATGCTGTCAGCGACAGCGACTTTGTTGGCAAGGTCGCAACCGTGTCGGTCGGCCCGCTCGATCAGGGCCTGCCCGGCAGGGTCCGTCTCAAGGATGTCTTCGGCAATTGGCATACCGTCTCGGCGCGTGCCAGCGCGGAGTCCGAGGCACTACCGGTCGGCGCCAGCGTGCTGCTGGTCGATCGCGATGCCAAGAGCTTCATCGCGATTGCCGCTCCCGCCGACCTCGTCGAACAACGACACTCTTCCAACAGGGCATAACACATGTGGGAACTTGCTGTACCCGTCGCCATTGGCGTCATCGCCATTCTCGTTATCGGTCTGCTCTTTGCAAAGCTCTACAAGCGCTCGACGCGCGACGAGGCCTACGTCCGCACCGGCCTCGGCGGCCAGAAGGTGGTGCTTGACGGCGGCTCACTGGTGCTGCCGATCTTCCATTCCACCGCCGCGGTGAACCTGAAGACGTTGCGGCTCGAGGTCGCGCGCGGCGGTCCGGACTCGCTGATCACCAAGGACCGCATGCGCGTCGACATCGGCGCCGAGTTCTACCTGCGCGTCAAACCCGACTCGTCCTCGATCGCGCTGGCCGCGCAGACCCTCGGCAACCGCACCAACGACGCCGCCGAGCTGCGCGAACTGGTCGAAGCCAAGTTCGTCGACGGCCTGCGCTCGGTCGCCGCGACCATGAACCTGGAGGAATTGCAGGAGCAGCGGGCGACCTTCGTCAAGGCGGTGCAGGACGCGGTCGGCGCCGACATCCAGAACAACGGCCTCGAGCTGGAATCGGTGTCGCTGACCCGGCTTGACCAGAGCGACATCAAGCATTTCAACCCGAGCAACTTCTTCGACGCGCACGGTCTCACCACGCTGACCAAGATCACCAAGGACCGTGAACAGGAGCGCAACCAGATCGTCCGCACCACCGAGGTCAATATCGCTCAGCAGGACCTGGTGGCGCGGCAGACCACGCTGACGATCGAAAGCACCAAGCGCGAGGCCGAACTGGCCCAGCAGCGCGACATCGCCAACAAGACCGCGGCGATGCGCGCGCAGACGGCGCAGGTCGAACAGACCGCGTTGCAGAACGAGGCCGAATACCGCATTCAGCAGGAGCTCGCGGTTGCCAACAAGCAGACGGAGGCCAACCAGGCCCGCGACACCCGCAAGATCGAGGCCGATCTCGCGGTCAAGCGCCGCAACACCGAGATGGAGCGCGACCTCCAGATCGTCGCGCAGGAGAGCGCGATCGCGGTTGCCGCCAAGAGCAAGGAGCAGTCGGAAGCCCAGACCATCGCCGAGACCGCGCGGGCGGTTGCGATCGCCGCCGAGGAAAAGGTCACCACCGCGCGCGCCACCGAGATCGCCGAGCGCGACAAGATCATCAACGTGATCGCCGCGCGCAAGGCGGCCGAGACCGACGCCATGCCGATCACGGTCATGGCCGAAGCCGAACGCCAGGCCGCCGCCAACAAGGCGGAAGCCACCAACGTGCTCGCCAAGGCCGACGCGGCGGCCGCCACCACCCGCGCGGCCGGTGTCAAGGCGCTCGGCCAGGCCGAGGCGGAAGTGGCGACGATGAAGGCGGAGGCGCGCAACAAGCTCAGCGCCGACATGATCGCCTACGACCTCAACGTCGCCCGCATCAACGTGATCCCGAGCGCGCTCGCCGAGGCGGTGAAGCCGATCGAGAAGATCTCCGACATCCGGATCTTCGACACCGGCAGCATGCTTGGCCGCGGCGGCAACGGCCATGCCAATGGCAATGGTGGTCTCGGGCTTGGCGATGGCCTCGCCGCGCAGTTGCTGTCGGTCTCGGCGTTCAAGCCGATGATCGACAAGATCCTCTCGGAGGCGGGCTTCCCGGCCGGCCCCGATGCGCTCACCAGCCTGACCAACGCGCTGGCGCAGCGCAAGGCTGAAGCCGCCGCGGAGCCCGCAACCGGTGACGACGGCCGGCCTACCACGTTGGTTGGCACCATCACCGGCCAACTCGCGCCGACGCCGCAATAACGCGATCGTGTTTGATATCACCGACAAGGCCCGCCGATTCCGGCGGGCCTTTGCTTTTTGGGTTGTCGGGAAACGGGTGGGATCGGACGTCTTCCAACCACACACTATGGACAGATCGAATTGCTAAGGATTCCGCCATGTCTGCCGATACGCCTCGCCTGCCGGCCACCTTCAATCGCCTGGCCTGGTCCAACCTCGCCGCGCAATCGGCCGAGCAGATCGCGCTTGCGGCCGCGCCCATCGTCGCCGTGCTGGTGCTCGGCGTCGGCGAAGGCCAGACCGGCCTGTTGCAAACCGCCCTCACGCTGCCCTTCATCCTGTTTGCGATTCCCGCGGGCCTGCTCGCCGACCGGGTGTCACGACGCTGGGTGATGGCAAGCTCCGAAGCGCTGCGCGCAGCAGCGCTTGCTGCGATCCTGGTGTTGCTCTGGTTCGGCGCGATGACGCTGCCGCTGCTCGCGCTGCTCGGCTTCGTCGCGGTCTGCGGGACGGTAGCCTACAGCGTCGCCGCCCCTGCGCTGGTGCCGTCGCTGGTGACAGCACAGCAATTGCCGGCGGCCAACGCCCGCATCGAGCTGGCGCGCACCGTCGCCTTTGCCAGCGGACCGGCACTCGGCGGCGTGCTGGTCGGCTGGGTCGGCGCTGCGCCTGCGTTCGGCTTTGCCGCGGCGCTGTCGGCGATCGCGGTCGTGCTGCTCGCCGGTCTCTACGAGCCGGCGCGTGCGCCCGCCCCGCGGCGTCATCCGATGCAGGACATCAGGGAAGGTGCGGCCTTCGTGATGCATCATGCCCTGCTGCGGCCGGTGTTCATCACCCAGTTCATCTTCAACACCGCATCCTTCCTGCTGCTCGCGGTGTTCGTGCCCTATGCGGTGCGCCATCTCGGGCTCAGCGCCACCGGCGTCGGCACGACGCTTGCGATGTATGGCGTCGGCATGGTGGTCGGCGCGCTGTTCGCAACCCGGGTGATGAAGCGGCTGGCGTTCGGCACCGTGATCGGGCTCGGCCCCGTCACCGGCCTGGTCGCCTCGCTCGTGATGGCGCTGACCACCTGGTTTGCGACGCCGCTGCTCGCCGGCCTCGGCTTCTTCCTGCTCGGCGTCGGCCCGATCCTGTGGGTGATCTCGACCACCACGCTGCGCCAGTCGGTGACACCGCCCTCGCTGCTCGGCCGTGTCTCGGCAATCAACATCATGAGCTACGGCGCCCGCCCGCTCGGCTCCGCGCTCGGCGCCATCGTCGGTGGCCTCTATGGTGCCGAAGCCTGCCTGTATCTCGCGGCTGCGATCTTCGCCGCACAGGCGCTGGTGATCCTGATGTCTCCGGCAGTGTCGCTGACGCGGCAGCCCGACATGGTCGGCGAGCCGGCGCGCTGCTGAACGATTGTCATCGCAAGCAGCCGGCCATGACCGGCTCCTCGTGACGACCGTGTTTACGCCGACGTCAAACGTGCGCAGACCAACTCGACGCAGCGCTCAAGCGGAAGCTCGGATGTATCGAGCACTTCATACCCTGCCTCGTTCGCCTCTCTCCGCAGATATCTCGCCCAGTTCATCATCTCCGGGTTGGCAAGTTCAGGCTGCGCACGCTCCGTAATCAGACGGTGCGCCCTGATCGCGTCGTCGCAATCCACCAGGATCACGCGAGCGTCCTCGATGCCAAATGCTAGCAAGCCCTCGCGCACGAAGGCCAGCCGCATTTGCCCTTCGAACAGCACCCGGTGATGTTTGCCACGCAGCGCCGCGACCCGCTCCATCCAGGCCAGCGTCATCGCGCGTTGCCACGCGCCATCCGGCCCCCACGCCCGTCTGACTTCAGGCGGAGGCACGCCAATGCTGTCGAAGTGCAGCACTTCGGCCAAATCGGGTCGCCTGATCCTGATCGACTCGGCGATGGCAGTTTTTCCGGAGCCGGACGCTCCGCTAAGGATTACCAGACGCATCGCGATCACCCCCGCCCTTCCTGCAACGCGAGGCGGATCGCGATTTCGACCGGCGAATAGCGGCCATCTTCCCGGACGAGCCTGAACGGCTCCGTTGGCGCGAGCGGAGGCTGCGCCAGAAAGCGCGGCTCCGTGCCACGATGCATCTGTGCAGCGTGCACGAGGAAGGGGTGGCACAAATAGACCGTGCCGGCCTCACCGGTCGCCAGCGCCTCGGGACGGTCCAGCGCCGCGCCCAATTGGTCGAGCTCGACGTGAGACAGGCCCGCATCGCCAGCCGGTTCGAGTGACCGCGCGATGTCACGATGCGATCCGACCTTGATGCGCGTGGGCGCGTCGCACGCGCCCACGTCGGAGAGCAGAAACAGCATCAGCAGCGCACGCCCGCGCGAGGTGACATTCGCCCGCCGGGACGAGAAATCACTAGCCACGCTGCGAAAGCCCGCGTCGATATGCCAGCCGGCATCGCCCGGATCGTGCGGACTTGGAAATCGCACCGGAAACGTTCCGAGGTTGGGTCGTGGGAGCCAGCGCCCCTTGCCGACCAGTTGATCGAACGCCGCGTGGAGCATGGGTGTGTTGGCGGCCTGCTCGAACGGCTCATCGCCGTAGTGACCCAGCCGGACGACCGGCCGCGTCCAGGTCACCGGATCAGCGGGATCGCACGGCAGATCGCGCCACAGGATAGCGCGGCATTGGTCGGCAAGCGCCCGGGGAAAGGCCCGTTCAAACCGGACAAATCCATCCTGGATGAATTGCCGTATCTGCGCGTCGCCAAGGGCGCGCACGGGTTCGTCGTCGCAGGGTGACATGAAGTCCTCAAATCGTTCGGCCAACGACATTGGTCTGCGCGAAGCAGAACAGTCGGGCTCATTCGGTCCGGAGAAATGCGTCAGGCCGTGCGGCCATCAGCACATTCGTCTTCCAACCGCTTGGAAAAGCGGTGCCGTCACAGGCTCAGGAAGAAGACCGATGCGATGTTGAGGGTACGGATCATCATGGCGGTCCCAGTTTACACCGCACAACCTTGGATTGGCAACAGAGCCATGGCATCAAGCCCTGCCTGTCACCCTAGCTCGCCAGATAGCGCTCATACTTGCCGCCGACGACCTCGTCGGCGGCAACCGCCGGATCCAGCGTGTAGAGGTCCTGCGCATGGCCGATGCCGCGCAACACGAAGCGGCCGGTCGAGACCAGATAGTTGCGGCCGGCGGCATCGAGCCCGGCGCGAAACGCGGTCGAGGTCAGCAGGTCGCGATCGACCGAGGCGCACATCGAGGCGATCCGGCTGACTTCGTTGACGGCAGGCCCGACCACCGTGAAATCCAGCCGGTCCTGGCTTCCGATATTACCGTAAAACACCTCGCCGACATGGAGCCCGACATAGGCCGAGGTGGTCGGCTGTCCGTCGGTGGCACGGCGGGTGTTCAAGGCGTCCATGTTGTTGCGGAAGGTGTGTTCGGCCCGCAGCGCCGCGCGCTTGGCGCCGGCCAGGTTTTCGCCGGTGAACATCGCCAGCACGCCGTCGCCGATCAGCTTCAGCACCTCGCCGCCGGCATCGTGGATCGCGTCGATCGAGGCCTGCGCATAGTCGTTGAGGAACGGAATGATCTCGTCCGGGCCGATGCGCTCGCTGATCGCGGTCGAGCCACGCACGTCGGAGTACCACAGCACGGCCTTGATCTTCTCGGTGATGCCGCGCTGCATCCGTCCGCGCAGCACCTGCTCCGCGGTCTCGCGGCCGAGATAGACCCGCCCGAGCGTGCGGGCGATCTCGACCTGCGCGGCCGATTTGATCGCGAGCCCGAGCACCGGCACCAGGTCGCGCAGCGCAGCCATATGGCTCTCGCCGAAGCCGTCCGAGTGACGGGTGGTGTAGTAGGAATAGAAACAGTCCATCTCGCCGATCGTGCCGGCCTCGCCGAAGCGGTGCACGAAAGCGGCGAAATGCTTGTGACCCTTCTCGGCGAGTTCGCCGATCATCGAAAAATCGTGCGAGCCGTTGAGGTCGATCACCATCTCGTCATGGCCGTTTTCGAGCATGTGATGGAACGCCGACCTCCGCCAGGTCTGGCTGGCCTCGCCGGTGCTGGTCGAGCCGTACTCGAAGATGTCGGCCTCGTTGCTCACGCCGTCGTTCCAGCGGAAGCCACGCCCCTCGAAAATCGGATGCAGGGTATCGATGAACACGATCGCCCGCGACAGCGGCATGCCGGCGGCCCGGCAGCGCTCGCAGAAGCCGCGCAGCAGGTCGTTTTCCGGCAGGCCAGTCAGGCCCTGGCGGACCAGCCAATTCATGAGGCGCAAGCGGGGCGTCAGTTCCATCAGCTGATTATGCCGGGCAATCGGTGCGGGAGGAAGGGCTTGTCGTCGCGTGACAGATGCGGACGCCAACGCGGCATTGCAAGGGCTGCTCCGCCTCACCATTTCGCGCGGAACAGCGCGGCCGGATGGCTGCAATTCCGCTTTCCTTTGGCTCAGCCATCGCGCACAACAGCGCATGGACAACGACCCCGGTCAGCCAAGCCCGATCCGACGCCTGATGCAATGGGCGATCACGCCGCCACAATCCTACGGGGTCTATCTTGGCGGCCTCATCCTGGTGTTCGCCCTGTCGTTCTACGCCGGCACGCTGAGGCCGAAGCACCTGCCTGCCCCGTCGGTGACCGCACCATCCGCCCCGCGTAGCTGATCAGGCCGATTTGCGCTCCGACGTCGCGATCCAGATCCCGGCGAACACCGCGATCAGGCCGACGACCAGATTGGCGGTGATCGGCTCCCCGACCAACTGCCTCGCCAGCAGCCCGGCGGCGATCGGATTGACCGTCATGGTGTTGGCGACACGGGTCGGCGACGCCCGCTCCAGCGCGAGCACCCACAGGATGAAGGCGAGCGCGCCGCCGGCTATCCCGAGATAGAGCCCCGCGATCCATTGCGGCGTGCCGAAGTCGCGCAGCGTCGCCAGGCTCCCCGTGCACATGCCCACCGCCGCAAGCGCAGCCGCACCCGCGCCCATGCCCACGGCGAGGAAGCCGAGCGCGCTGGAACGGCGGATCAATGGCCGCGACAGCACGTTGTAGAACGCCATGCAGAGCACCGCGGCCGCCATGATCAGTTCACCGCGCCACGCCCCCGCCGGCGCCGCCGACAGCCCGGAAGCCAGCGCAGCCGCCACCCCGAGCACCGCGATCGAGACCCCGATCGATTTCCGCATCGTCAACGGCTCGATGCCGAGCACGGCGCCGACCACCATGGTGGAGAGCGGCAGCGTCGCCAGCGCAAGACTGGCGCGGGCCGCCGTGGTGTAGGTCATCGCGATATTATAGAGCACGAAGAAGACGCCGAAGAAGGCGATGCCAAGCGCGGCCACCGCAAGCCAATCCTCGCGCCGCGGCCACTTCGCGCCGAGCAGGACCGCGGCGGGAAGCACGCACAGAAAGCCGATCGCCCAGCGCAGGATGGCGAGCGTGACCGGATCGGCATTGCCTGCCAGGTAACGCGTGATCGCCGCCGCCGTGCCGCCGAGACAGCTCGAGACCAAGGCTATCGCAACGCCGATCCACTCGCCCATCCGGCCCTCATGCGCTTCGAACTGGCTTGTGGCATCTTGCCCGGGGAGATCGTTCCGGCAACTACTTCACAGGTACTCATGTCGCAGCAGCACGATTTTGCCGCCAGCTTGCGCGAATGGCGGAAGCGAAAAGGCCACTCGCAGCTCGAGCTCGCCGGGCGCGCCGATATCTCCCAGCGCCATCTCAGCTTCCTCGAACTCGGACGTGCCGCACCAAGCCGCGACATGGTGATCCGACTCGCCGCGGCGCTCGAGGTGCCGTTGCGCCAGCAGAACGCGCTGCTGGTCGCGGCCGGCTTCGCGCCGGTGTGGCGGCAAACCGACCTTGCCGCGCCGGAGCTCGCCCAGATCCGCCACGCGCTGGATTTCATCCTGGCGCAGCAGGAGCCGTTCCCTGCGGTCGTGGTCGACCGGCACTGGAATCTGTTGCTCGCCAATGCTGGCGCAGTGAGGCTGGTGGAATTCCTGGTCGGACCGCTGGAGCCCGGCGCCCCCGTCAATCTGGCCGACGCTCTGGTCGCTCCCGGCGTGCTGCGGCCCTACCTCACCAATTGGGCCCAGGTGGCCGGCTACTTCATTCGCAGCGTCGAGGCCGACGCCGCGAGTGACGGCACCACCGCGACGGCGCAATTGCTCGAGCGCCTGCTCGCCTATGACGGCGTCGCGGCGGCGTTGGCGGCGCCGCCAGCGGGCTTCGCATCGGGACCGGTGCTACCGATGCTGTTTCGCAAGGGCGATGTCGGCCTGCAACTGTTCACCACGATCGCGACGCTGGGGACGCCGCAGGACGTCACGCTACAGGAATTGCGGATCGAGAGCTTCTTTCCGATGGACGACGCGACCGCGCGGCTGTTTCGGGACTGGTCAGAGGCGAGCGGCATCGAAGCGCCTCGGTCATAGGTTCCGGCGACATTTCGACCTGACGCTCTCGCGAGGACTTGGCGGCGCCCCGGCTACACCATCTCGGCCGGCGCCAACCGGCAGGTCTCGCTGCTGATCTCGACCTGCAACGTCGCGTGATGAATGCTGAAGCGCTCGGACAGCTCCGCGCAGACGCGGTGCAGGAAGATATCGTCGTGTCCGCCGGGCCGCACCAGATGCGCGGTCAGCGCGGTTTCGCTGGTGCTCATCGCCCAGATGTGCAGGTCGTGCACCTCGGTGACGCCCTCGAGCGCGGCGAGATAATCCCTCACCTGTTTGAGATCGATCCCCTTCGGCACCGCGTCGAGCGCGAGGTTGACGCTGTCGCGGGCGAGTTCCCAGCCGCTGATCAGCACGACCACGGCGATGACCAGACTGATCGCCGGATCGATCCATTGCCAGCCGGTCGCCATGATGAGCAGCGCGGCAACCACGACGCCGAGCGAGACGCCGGCATCCGCCGCCATGTGCAGATAGGCGCCGCGGACATTGAGGTCGCTGTGGCGGCCGCGCATGAACATGAGCGCGGTGCCACCATTGATCAGGATGCCGAGCGCCGCAACCCAGACCACGGTCCAGCTTGCCACCTCGGCAGGCTCGCGGAAGCGGTTGATCGCCTCGACCGCGATGCCGCCGACCGCGATCAACAGCAGCCCGGCATTGAACAGCGCCGCCAGGATCGAGGCGCGGCGATAGCCATAGGTGTGAGTGTCGGTTGGGCGCCTGCCGGCGAGCCACGCCCCACCCCAGGCCAGGAGCAGCGCGATGACGTCGGAGAGATTATGGACGGCGTCGGAGATCAGCGCCAGCGAGTTGGCGGAGTAGCCGAAGATCAATTCCGCGATGACGAAGGCGGTGTTGAGCGAGGCGCCGACCGCGAAGGCGGTACCGAAACTGGCGGGCGCATGGCTGTGCCCGGCATGGGAATGTCCCGCGTGGGAGTGGCCGCCGTGGGAATGTCCATCGTGGGAATGACCACTATGGTCGTGGTCATGATCGTGATTATGCGCCATGGCAACCGCCGTCCGAGTTCGTCGGCGACGGTTATAGCGCGGCAAAATGTGGATACTATCACACCGCGCAACTTGAAGGCGCAGCCGTAGGCCGGATCAGCCAGCGGCGTAATCCACCGTCCATGACGAGACGGCGGGTTACGGCTTGCGCCTAACCCGCCCTCCACAGTGTTACTCCACGCCGCGGTTGAACTTGTTCGACTTCGGCAGGCCATGGGCGAGCCGGCCGGCATCGGCGCGGTTGCCGCGCCAGTCGGCCAGTTCCTTCATGGTCATGCTGTGCTCGCGACCGGCGGAGTCCTTCCAGGTCAGGCCGGTCTTGGCATCGAACACCGCGACGTCGGACAGCTCCGAGCTGGTATACTTTTGCAGACGCACGCCGCGGCCGCGCGCCATCTCCGGCACCTGGTCGAGGCCGAACAGCACCATCTTGTGGTTGGTGCCGATCACCGCAACGGTATCGCCGTTCACGGTCGTGATCGCGCGGGCCTCGTTCGGCATCTCGACATTGAGCACCTGCTTGCCCTTGCGGGTGTTGCCGACGCAGTCCTCTTCCTTGACGACGAAGCCCTGCCCCTCGCTGCTCGCGACCAGGAACTTGCGCTCGCCCTTGTTGACGAACAGCGAGATGATCGCGGCGTCCTGCTCGAGGTCGATGAACATGCGGATCGGCTCGCCATGGCCGCGGCCGCCCGGCAGCTTGGCGACGTCGAGCGAGTAGAACCTGCCGTTGGTGGCGAACAGCAGCAGCTTCGAGGTGGTCTCGGCAAAGAACGAGTGCTCGAGCTTGTCGTCGGTCTTGAAGGTGAGCCCCGAGAGATCCTCGACATGGCCCTTCAGCGTCCGCACCCAGCCCTTCTCGGAGATCACGACGGTGCACGGCTCGCGCTCGACCAAGGCTTCCTCAATCGCGGCGAGATCGTGCTCCGGCGCATCGGCGAAGGTGGTGCGGCGCTTGCCGAGCGGCGTCTTCGGCCCGAACATGTCGCGGACCTTGCTGACCTGCTCGCCGACCTTGGCCCATTGCTCGGTCTCGGAGGCGAGCAGCCCCTCGATGCCCTTCAGCTCCTTGCGCAGATCCTTGTCCTCGGTGCGGATCTCCATCTCCTCGAGGCGGCGCAAATTGCGCAGGCGCATGTTGAGGATGGCCTCGGCCTGGATCTCCGACAGCTTGAAGGTCTTCATCAGGACCGGCTTCGGCTCGTCCTCGGTGCGGATGATCTTGATCACCTTGTCGAGGTTCAGGAACGCGATCAGCTGGCCGCCGAGAATTTCGAGCCGGTGCTCGATCTGCCCCTTGCGGAAGTTGGAGCGGCGGATCAACACGTCGCGCAGATGGTCGAGCCATTCGCGCAGACATTCGGCAAGACCGACCACTTTCGGGATGCGGCCCTTGATCAGCACGTTGAGGTTCAGCGAGATCTTGCTTTCGAGTTCGGTGAGCCGGAACAGCGACTCCATCATCAGCGCCGGATCGACGGTGCGCGATTTCGGCTCGATCACGAGCCGGACGTCCTCGGCCGACTCGTCGCGCACGTCGGCAACCAGCGGCAGCTTCTTCTCGTTGATGAGATCGGCGATCCGCTCAACGATCCGCGACTTCTGCACCAGCCACGGGATCTCGGTGACGACGACCACCCAGGTGCCGCGCGCGCCCTCCTCCTGGACCCAGCGCGAGCGGGTGCGGAACGAGCCGCGCCCCGTGGTGTAGGCCTCGACGATCGCTTCCTTGGAATCGACGACGATGCCGCCGGTCGGGAAATCAGGACCCTTGACCCATTTCAGCAGCGCCTTCGACTTGGCGTCGGGCTTCTCGATCAAGTGCAGCGCGGCGTCGCAGAGCTCGGCCGCGTTGTGCGGCGGGATCGAGGTCGCCATGCCGACCGCGATGCCCTGCGCGCCGTTGGCCAGTAGGTTCGGGAAGCCGCCCGGCAGCACCACCGGCTCCTTCGACTGGCCGTCATAGTTGAGGCGGAATTCAACGCCGTCCTCGTCGATGCCGTCGAGCAGCAGCCGCGCGACATCGGTCATGCGGGCTTCGGTGTAACGGTAGGCGGCCGGATTATCGCCGTCGATATTGCCGAAATTGCCCTGGCCGTCGACCAGCGGGTAGCGCGAGGAGAAATCCTGCGCCAGGCGCACCATGGCGTCATAGATCGCCTGGTCGCCATGCGGATGGAACGAGCCCATCACGTCGCCGACGATCTTGGCCGATTTCTTGAAGGCCGCGCGCGGTTCGAGCCCGAGCAGGTCCATGCCGTAGAGGATGCGCCGGTGCACCGGCTTCAGCCCGTCGCGGGCGTCCGGCAATGCGCGATGCATGATGGTCGAGAGCGCATAGGCGAGATAGCGCTCCTCGAGCGCGTCGCGCAGCGGCACCTCGTGAATTTCGGCCGGCTTTTCCGGCGGTATCTGTCGTTTTCCCATGGGGAGGCGTTAAACCCTGGCGGTGAATCGGGCAAGCCGCGAATCACCGCGAATTTAGGTTGCGAATCAGGCTTACGGAACCGTCGACCGGCTCCGCCGCCTTGTCACGGCGTTGATAAATCCGTCGCGGGCATCGGAGTGCCCCTGGCCGCGCGGCTCCAGCACGTGGCGGAGCAGGAACAGGCCGGTGATCTGGAAGCCGTCGAGCAGATCCTGGTCCGACAGGCTGTTGCCGCCCTCGCCTTCGCGCAGGAACGCCGGCAGCGGCAACAGCCGGTCGCGCCACGGCTCGCCGGCCGCGCGGGACACCGCGCCGCCGGATTTCGGCGACACATAGATCAGGTCGGTGGTCGTCCCCGTCGCCGCGCAATTCTCCAGGTCGAGCCCGAAGCCGAGCTCGGTCAGCATCGCGAGCTCGAACCGGATCACATGCACGGCGGCAACGACGGCGTCCTCGAAATCGTCGAGCGTCCCCTCCAGCATCTGGTAGATGTCGTCGTGCGGATCGCGCTCCGGCAGCAGCCGCGCCAATGCCCCGAGGTGCGTGACGCCGTAGACCGCATGCGACGAGGCCAGCAACGTCGCGGCACGCAGCCGCGTGCCCTCCAGCGCATACATTCCGAGATGCTCGTCGAGCCGTGCCCGCCATACCGCGGTGACGCTGTTGCCGGGCTGTAGCAGCGGGCGCATCCGCGAGCTGGCGCCGCCGCGCACCAGGCCGAGATGGCGGCCGTGCTCCCGCGTCAGCAGCTCGACGATGGCGGAGGTTTCGCCATGCCGCCGCACCCCCAGCACGATGCCTTCGTCGGTCCACTCCATGTGGCGAACGTATCACTGTAGGGCGGATTGGCGCAGCGTAATCCGCCGATATCGCCAAGCAGTCGCGGCGGGTTACGCCTTCGGCTAGCCCGCCCTGCGCTTCCCTTACGCGTTGAACCAGCCCTGCGCGTCGCCGGTGAAGGAGTAATACAGCCCGGCCGTGGTCAGGAAGCAGGACACGATCTCGATGGCGCTGTCGATCTCCAGACCCCTTTCGCCGATCACCTGCACCAGCGAGATCACCGACAGCACCAGCATCGCGGCGAGCGCCCAGCGCGGCCAGTTCTTGCGGTGCCGCGCGGCGAGCCGCACGAAATACACCAGGAGCAGGATCATGCAGCCGGCCGTCAGGGTCTCGCCCATGATCACCTGATCGGTCCTGACATCGGTCGGCGTGCGGTCCTGGAACGCCACCGACAGCGCGTCGAGGGTCAGCGAGAGATAGAGCAGCACCTCAAACCACAATACATTTCTGGGCACGTTCATTGCTCTGGACACGTTCACTCGCCGGCTCTTATTCCTTGGGGAAATCCAGTCCCATTTCCTTGTAGCGGTCGGGATCGTCGCCCCAGTTCTCGCGCACCTTGACGAACAGGAACAGGTGCACGGGCACGCCCATGATCTCGGCGATCTCGACGCGCGCCTGCGCGCCGATCGACTTGATGGTGGCGCCGCCCTTGCCGAGCACGATCTTGCGCTGGCTCTCGCGCTCGACATAGATCGTCTGCTCGATGCGGATCGACTTGTCCTTGCGGTCGGTCCAGCTGTCGGTCTCGACCGTCGACTGGTACGGCAATTCCTGATGCAGATGGCTGTAGATCTTCTCGCGGGTGATCTCGGCCGCCAGATGCCGCATCGGCGCGTCCGACATCTGGTCCTCGGGATAGAGGAACGGTCCCGCCGGCACCATTTTCGCCAGCGCCTGGCGCAAATCGTCGACGCCGTCGCCTGACAGCGCCGAGATCATGAAGGTGTGCTCGAAGCGCATCCGCTCGTTGGCGGCCTGCGCCAGCGCCAGCAGCTTCTCGCGCTGCACCAGGTCGACCTTGTTGAGCACCAGGATCTTCGGATGCGCGACGGATTCGAGCTTGGCCAGGATCGCGTTGGCCTCCTCGTCGATCCCCGACTTGGCGTCGAGCAGCACGCAGACCAGATCGGCGTCGTGGGCGCCGCTCCAGGCGGTCGACACCATCGCGCGGTCGAGCCGGCGCCGCGGCGCGAAGATGCCGGGCGTGTCGACCAGGATGATTTGCGCGTTGCCTTCGATCACGATGCCGCGGATCAGCGCGCGGGTGGTCTGCACCTTGCGCGACACGATGGTGACCTTGGAGCCCACCAGTGCGTTGACCAGCGTCGACTTGCCGACATTGGGGGCGCCGATCAGCGCGACGAAGCCACAGCGCGTCGCGTCCTGTTGCCCTTTGGCTTCGTCAGTCATTGGTGCCGACGCCTTCACGCTCGATCATCGCGGATGCTGCTGCCTTCTCGGCCGCGCGCTTGTTGCCGCCAAGGCCCTCGGCGGAGGCGAGGCCAGGCAGGTCAACCGCAACGCGGAATTGTGGATCGTGGTGCGGGCCGGTGCGTTCGACCTCGCGATAGACCGGCGTCGGCAATCCCTTGCCCTGTGCCCATTCCTGCAACACGGTCTTGGGATCGCGCAATGGCCGGCGCAGCTTGTGCATGCGTTCGGTCCAGTTGCGCTCGACGAATTGACGCGCGGCCTCGTAGCCGCCGTCGAGGAAGATCGCCCCGATCACCGCCTCGCAGATGTCGCCGAGCACCGACTTGCGCAGCCGCGCGCCTTCGACCGCCTTGACCATGCCGAGCTTGATGTCGTCGAGCAGCCCGAGCGACTTGGCGACGTCGGCGCAGCTCTCCTTGCGCACGAGGTCGGCGAGCCGCTTCGACAATTCGCCCTCGTCGGCCTTCGGGAACGAGCGAAACAGCATGTCCGAGACGATCAGGCCGAGCACGTGGTCGCCGAGGAATTCCAGCCGCTGGTAGCTGTCAGCACGGTTGCGGCTGGCGGGCTTCAGCGCGGAGACATGGGTGAACGCGGTGGTCAGCAGCGCGGCATCGGTGAACGTGTAGCCGATCCGCGCCTCGGTGCCGGCGATCGCAGCCTTGGCCTCGGCGGCCTTGGCTGCCTTGCTGCGCCGCTTCTTCGGCGCGGCCGTGCTCTCGGCGGCTGGCGTCTGGCTCGGCTCGCCGCTCGGCGCCTGATCGTTGATGGCTGAAGTCTCGTCGTTCATCGCACGATGGAGAATAGACGATTCCACCGCACTGCGAACGGCCAACGCCAGATCATCCAGGCCTGCTCGCCCTCGGCGATCGAGAAGAAGATCATCTGGGCCCGCCCGATGATGTTCTCGAACGGCACGTAGCCGACCTGCGACAGGAAGCGGCTGTCGGTGGAATTGTCGCGGTTGTCGCCCATCATGAAGAAATGCCCGGGCGGAACGGTGTAGACGATGGTGTTGTCCATGTAGCTGTTGTCTTGGCAGTCCAGCGTCTCATAGCTGACGCCGTTCGGCAGCGTCTCCTTCCAGCGCTTGACGCGCGCGGTGGCATCCGCCGAGCCGCAGGGGTCCTCGCCGACGAAATCGCTCAACCGCTCGCGCTTGATCGGCTCATCATTGATGTAGAGCAGCCCGTTCTTGACCTCGATCCGGTCGCCCGGCAGCCCGATGACGCGCTTGATATAGTCGGTGGAGTCGTCTCGCGGCAGGCGAAACACCACGATGTCGCCGCGGTTCGGCTCCGAGCCGAAGATGCGGCCCGAGAAGATGTTCGGCGAGAACGGGATCGAATAGTGGCTGTAGCCGTAGGAATATTTCGAGACGAACAGATAGTCGCCGACCAACAGCGTCGCCTTCATCGACCCCGAGGGGATGTTGAACGGCTGGAACAGGAAGGTGCGGATGACGAGCGCGATCAGGAGGGCATGGATGACGACGCGGATGGTTTCGCCCAAGCCGCTCTCAGATTTGGTCCCGGTGGTCACGCTCATTGCTTTCCCAATTCCCGTGGGCCGATGTCCACGCGGTGACAGAACGTTCTCTTCGCGCGAAGCATCAGGCCCTCGCGTGAGGAAAATGGCCTTGATTCTGATCTTGAGGGCAAATTCCGGCCTAAACCTGGAATCCGCGTCTCGCTCGATATAGCCTGCGGCGTTTTAGACGGTTGTTCGCAGAGGCGCAATCAATCGCGGCCTCAAAACTTCGCAATTCATTGAAATATCAATGATTTTTTAGTTTTCTGAAGTTTTCCGGCAGATTCCGGCGCCGCCGGCTCATCTGGCCGGGGCAACCGCCGAAATTATGACGAAGGCCTGCGCCAGCGGCCAATCGTCCGTGATCGACAGATCGATCTGCGGCTGCATGCCCTCGGGCGTCAGTTCCTGGAGCCGGGCCAGCGCCCCGCCGGTCAGTTGCATCGACGGGCGCCCTCCCGGCAGGTTCACGACCCCCATGTCCTTCCACCACACCCCGCGCCGGATACCGGTGCCGAGTGCCTTGGAGCAGGCTTCCTTGGCGGCGAAGCGTTTGGCATAGGTCGCGACCACCATCTTCTCGTTGTTGGCGCGGCGCATCGCCTTGGCGCGCTCGGCGTCGGTGAAGATGCGTTCCAGGAATCGCTCGCCATGGCGCTCGATCACCTTGGCGATCCGGGTGATGTCGATCAGGTCGGAGCCGATACCGATGATCATGCGCCAGCGGCACCTTGAGCGGCACCTTGGGCCTTGGCACGGCCACGGTCCATCGCCGCCCGCATCTCGCGCACCGTCCCGGCAATACCCACGAACAGCGCCTCCCCCATCATGAAATAGCCGATGTTGAGTTCGCGAATTTCAGGCAGCGCGGAAATCGTCTCGGCGGTGTCGTAGTCGAGCCCGTGGCCGGCATGGACCTCGAGCCCGGCCGCCTGCGCGAGCCTGACACCATCGACGATGCGCTTCCATTCCGCATCCGCCTTGTCCTTGTGACCGTCGACCACGGCGTCGCACCAGCCGCCGGTATGGATCTCGATCACCGGCGCCTTCAGCTTCGCGGCCATCTCGATCTGCCTGGGATCGGCGGCGATGAACAGCGAGACCCGGATACCGGCATCAGTGAGCCGCGCGATGTACGGCGCCAGCGCATTGTGCTGGCCGACGACGTCGAGGCCGCCCTCGGTGGTCAGCTCCTGGCGCCGCTCGGGCACCAGGCAGACCGCATGCGGCTTGGTCGCGAGCGAAATCCGCAGCATGTCGTCGGTCGCCGCCATCTCGAAATTCAGCGGCTTTGATATTTCGGCCTTGAGCCGCGCCATGTCCTCGTCGCGGATATGCCGGCGATCCTCGCGCAGATGCGCGGTGATGCCGTCGGCCCCTGCCGCGATCGCGGCAAGCGCCAGCCGCACTGGATCGGGCCGCGCCCCGCCGCGCGCGTTGCGCAGGGTTGCGACGTGATCGACATTGATACCGAGACGCAGCGGAGGAGCCTTTGACATTTCTCTGACCTGCAAATTCTAGCCTGTCACGCGCGGGTGCAGCCGCGCGAATGACGCTTCACCCATTGACGCGCTCGACCTTCGCGACGACGGCCTTGGCACGCAACTGCGCGATGATAGCGAGGAGATGCTTCAGGTCATAGACCTCAAGATCGATGGTCAGCTCCGTGAAATCAGGCGACTGGCGCGACATGTGGATATTGTCGATGTTGCCGTCATGCTCGGCGATCACGGTCGCGATCTGGGCGAGGCTGCCGGGCTCGTTGACGTTGTGGACCAGGATGCGCGCCGGGAAGCGCTGCGGCATCGTCTCGTCGATGTCCCAGCGCACGTCGAGCCAGCGCTCCGGCTCCTCCTCGAAATCCTTCAGCGCCGGCGACTGGATCGGATAGATGGTGATCCCCTCGCCCGGCGTGACGATGCCGACGATCCGATCGCCGGGCACCGCGCCGCCGTTCGGCGCGAACTTCACCGGCAGGTCGGAATTGATGCCACGCACCGGGATCACCGAGGTGGCACGCGCCGGATGCGGCGGGTTCTGCGTCTTCAGCTTGGCGACCAGCCCCTTCTTGGCGCCATAGCGCACCAACCGCTCTTCCTTGTAGTCGGGATACATCGCGCGCGCGACGTCGGACGCCTTGATCTCGCCGCGGCCGACCGAGGCCATCACCTCCTCGATCGAGGTGCGCGCGAGCCGCGGCAATGCGCC
The DNA here is from genome assembly GCF_002831585.1 of Bradyrhizobium sp. SK17. Lineage (GTDB taxonomy): Bacteria > Pseudomonadota > Alphaproteobacteria > Rhizobiales > Xanthobacteraceae > Bradyrhizobium. Next base: position 5,804,296 of record NZ_CP025113.1, read on the forward strand.
CTTCAGCTTGTCGTCGGCATATTCGATCTTGGCGCGGGCAAACAGACGGTCGACGATGCGGCGGCCGAGCGCCGCATACTGATCGCGCACGGCATCGCGGGTGGCGCGGCGGATGGCGGCACGCGCCTTGCCGGTGCGGGCAAGCGCCTCCCAGGCCGACGGCGGCGCCGACTGCGCCTTCGAAGTCAGCACCTCGACCTCGTCGCCGTTCTGCAACTCGGACGACAGCGGCGCGAACTTGCCGTTGATCTTGCAGCCGACCGCGCTGTTGCCGACGCCGGTATGCACCGCATAGGCGAAGTCGATCACATTGGCATTGCGCGGCAGCGCGATCAGCTTGCCCTTCGGGGTGAAGCAGAACACCTGGTCATGGAACAGCTCGAGCTTGGTATGCTCGAGAAACTCTTCCGGGTTGGCGCTTTCCGACAGGATGCCGATGGTGTGGCGCAGCCAGGCGAAGGCGTTGGACTCGTGCTTCATCCGCTCATGCGGCGAACCGGCGCCCTCCTTGTAGAAGGCATGCGCGGCGATGCCGAATTCGGCGATCTGGTTCATCTCCTCGGTACGGATCTGCAACTCGACGCGCTGCTTGCCGGGACCGATCACCGTGGTGTGGATGGAGCGATAGTCGTTCTGCTTCGGGGTCGAGATGTAGTCCTTGAAGCGTCCCGGCACGACCGGCCAGGTGGTGTGGACGATGCCGAGCGCACGATAGCAGGCCCCGATATCGTCGAGGATGACGCGGAAGCCGTAGATATCGGACAGTTGCTCGAAGCCGACCGACTTGCGCTCCATCTTGGTCCAGATCGAAAACGGCTGCTTGCGACGGCCGAACACCCGGGCGGTGATGCCGTTCTTTTGCAAGTTCTTGGAGAGCTGGCTTTCGATCTCGCCGATCAAATTGCGGTTGCGCTCGGCAAGCGCGTCGAGCCGCTGCTTGACCACGGCATAGGCTTCCGGATCGAGCACGAAGAACGACAGGTCCTCCAGCTCCTCGCGCATCTCCTGCATACCCATGCGGCCGGCGAGCGGCGCATAGATGTCCAGCGTCTCCTCGGCGATGCGGCGGCGCGAGGCCGGTGGCATGAACTCCATGGTCCGCATGTTGTGCAGACGGTCGGCGAGCTTGATCAGCAGTACGCGGACGTCGTCGGCGATCGCCAGCAGCAGCTTGCGCAGGTTCTCGGCCTGCTTGGCCTCGCGCGACACCAGTTCGAGCCGCTTCAGCTTGGTCAGGCCCTCGACCAGCGCGCCGATCTCGTGGCCGAAGACATGGTCGATCTCGGCCCGCGTCGCCTCGGTGTCCTCGATGGTGTCGTGCAGCAGCGCAGCCACGATCGTCGCGTCGTCGAGCTTGAGGTTGGTGAGGATCGCGGCGACCTCGAGCGGATGCGAGAAATAGGGGTCGCCGGAGGCGCGTGTCTGCGTGCCGTGCGCCTTCATCGCATAGACATAGGCGCGGTTGAGCAGGTCCTCGTTGGTGTCGGGGTTATAGGAACGGACGCGCTCAACAAGGTCATATTGTCGCATCATGCGTGTCCGCGGCTTGGCCGGCCGCTCCGCCGTGGACGACGCTGGCGCCACCGCGACCGTTTCGGACGCAGCCTGCATCTGGATGGAACTGCGGCGTCGATACGCCATGAAACTCGCTGCCTTTCGCGCGGGACCGGTGTCCCTCTTCCCTCAATCTAGTGCGCTTTCGAATGAAGCAGCACCCCGCGCAGGCCCTGGAACCGTTCAATTTCCCGCGCCCGCATAGGACGCACCGTAACTGCAAAATTGTCAACAAAAGCAAAGGCCCGGAGCGATGTCCGGGCCTTTGGCAAATTGATCTGGCAGATTGATCTGGAGGGAGCGGTCTACTCGTCTTCCTCGGGCTGCTCCTCCGGGGGAGCCAGGCCCTCGAGACCCTTCAGAAGCTCTTCCTCGGTCATCCGCTCAACCGCGACCTCGGTGTCGTCGGCATCGACGCTGGCACCAGCGGAACCGATCAGCGGCACGGTGTCCGGCTCGGGCTCGTCGACCTCGACGAACTTCTGCAAGGAGTGCACGAGTTCCTCGCGGAGGTCTTCCGGCGAGATCGTCGAATCGGCAATTTCCCGTAGCGAGACGACCGGATTCTTGTCATTGTCGCGATCAACCGTGAGTTGCGACCCCGACGAAATCATCCGGGCACGATGCGCGGCCAACAGGACGAGGTCGAAACGATTGTCGACCTTGTCAATGCAGTCTTCGACGGTGACGCGAGCCATCTCGAGGCGCTCCGTGGTAAAAGGGTCCAAACATGTCGGTTATGAGGGTTAGTTATAGGGCTAGACCCGGTTTCGCAAGGTAAAATTTGTGATTTGCCTTCCCAACAGGCTCTGATAACCCCGTCAGCCGGGGCCAGAACGGCCGGAGCGTCTGACGACATGGCTAGGTTGCCGTCCCAGACAAGTAAATCTCTTCATTGCAACGTCAAAGGTCTAGGCTTTTTGCCCTCGCCTCACCATAATTGCGGTGGTGACTGTCGTGGGGAAAGATTCACCGAACTTTAGGCAGCAACGCAGGAAATTGCGCGCGGTTGATCACCGCTGCGCTAAGAACACTAACAACCACGCGAGAACACTTTGATGTCGTCACCTGTTTCCAACAAGATCGCGCTCTTCATCGACGGAGCGAATCTTTACGCAACCGCAAAGACACTGGGCTTCGACATCGACTACAAGCGCCTCCTCAAGGAATTTCAGGGCCGCGGCACGCTGCTCCGCGCGTTCTACTACACGGCGATCATCGAAGATCAGGAATATTCGTCGATCCGTCCGCTGATCGACTGGCTCGACTACAATGGCTACACCGTGGTCACCAAGGCCACCAAGGAATTCATCGACGCCAGCGGCCGCCGCAAGGTGAAGGGCAACATGGACATCGAACTCGCTGTCGATGCCATGGAGCTTGCCGAACACATCGACCAGATGATCCTGTTCTCCGGCGATGGCGACTTCCGCTCGCTGGTCGAGGCGGTGCAGCGCCGCGGCGTCCGCGTCACCGTGATCTCCACCATTGCCAGCCAGCCGCCGATGATCGCCGACGAGTTGCGCCGCCAGGCCGACGTCTTCACCGACCTCGTCGAGCTGCAATCCAAGCTTGGCCGCGATCCGTCCGAACGCCCGGCCCCGCGCGAACCGCGCCACCATACGTCGCATTCCCCGCAATTCCTGCAACGCGCGACCACGATGGCCCCACGGGGAGCCGATGACGATTTCGACGAGTAATATCGTCGCTCGAGCCACGCGCCCCGACAGCAACTGTCAGCTCTGTCCACGGTTGGCCGGTTTCCGCGCCGAGAGTCGCGCGCGCCATCCGGACTGGTTCAACTCGCCGGTGGAATCGTTCGGCGATCCGAATGCACGGCTGTTGATCGTCGGGCTCGCGCCGGGCATGCAGGGTGCCAACCGCACCGGCCGTCCGTTCACCGGCGACTACGCGGGCGATCTGCTCTACGCCACCCTGCTCGAATATGGTTTCGCCAGCGGCGTCTATCAGGCGCGGCCAGACGATGGTTTCACGCTGGTCGACAGTCGAATCAGCAACGCCGTGCGCTGCGTGCCGCCGCAGAACAAGCCGCTGCCGGTCGAGATCAACACCTGCCGGCAATTCCTCAGCACCACGATCGCCGCGATGCCGAACGTACGCGCGATCGTCCTGCTGGGACGCATCGCCCACGAATCGACTTTGAGGGCATTGGGGCTTCGCCTGGCTGCCGCGCCATTTGTGCACGGTGCCGTGCATAGCGCAGGCAACTACAAGCTCTACGACAGCTACCACTGCTCGCGCTACAACACGAACACTGGCGTGTTGACGACCGACATGTTCCGCAAGGTCTTCGCGACCGTGCGGAAGGATCTGGAGACCTGACGAAGCGCGGGGACGCGATGGCGGACAGTCTACATATTCCGTTGCAGCCAATCGACTGGGACGCCGAGGATGTGACGGCGGCAATCGGAGAGATCGTCACTGACGCGCTCGCCAGCCTTGATCCTGTGCATTTCTGGCCGGCGCACCCAAAAGATGACGGCCTTCCGGACGGAACCGCGAGCTTTTACTTCGGCGCGACGGGGATGATCTGGGCGCTCGACTATCTCAGGCAGGTTGGCGCGATCAGCGTACCCTTCGATTTCGGCCCGGTGCTGCCGCGCCTGATTGAGAACAGCAGAGCTGAATTCGCAAAGCGCAACTATTCGGCACACGGATCCCTCCTGTTCGGCGATCTTGGCAGCCTCCTCCTCATGATGCGGCTGCGCCCCGACGCTGTCGTCGCAGATCAAATCTACGACCGAGCCGAAGCAAACATCTCGCTTCCGATCCGTGAGTTGATGTGGGGCATGCCGGGCTCGATGCTGGCGTGCCTCCATATGCATGACATGACGCGCGAGGCGCGTTGGCATCCGTTGTTCAACGCCCAGGCCACGCGGCTGCTGTCCGAGCTTGAAGACACCGAGCTGGGACCCCTGTGGCGACAAGATCTGTACGGTCATCATCACCGTTGGCTTGGTCCCGTGCATGGTTATGCCGGGAATATGATCCCGTTGCTGCGCGGCTGGAGCTGGCTGGAAGAAGAGCAGCGCGCGCTGGTGACCACGGTCGTTCCGCAAACCCTGACACGGAACGCGTGGCGAACCGCCGCGGGCATCAACTGGCCGGCCATCGCCGGCGGCACCTCGCGTCTGTGCCAGCACTGCCACGGCGCACCAGGCATGGTCACGACGTTTGCCGACGTGCCCTTGGAATCGCCTGAGCTGGACGAGTTGCTACGGCAGGGCGGCGAATTTACCTGGAACGCCGGCCCGCTCAGCAAGGGCTCCAACCTCTGTCACGGCACGGGCGGCAACGGCTACGCCTTCCTGAAGCTCTTCCGCCGGCTCGGCGACGCCACTTGGCTTGAACGGGCGCGATCGTTCGCGATGACGGCCATCGCCCAATGCCGCGAAGAAAGGTCGGAACTCGGAAGAGGCCGCTATACGTTATGGACCGGCGACGTCGGTCTGGCGGTCTATCTCTGGGATTGCCTAACCGGCGAACCCCGCTTCCCGACTATCGACGTGTTCTAACGAGCAACCGGATTGTCCTGGCGCCAGTTGCACGGGCTCGCAAATGTCAGTTGCGACCGCTTCGGGGCTGAAAACATCCGCGACAATTCTGAATAATAGAAAAATATCACTGAGTTGCTCGACGTGTCAAGTTGCTTGGTCGAACGCCGGCCGCCGCCGGCTGCTTTGCATGGGGTTGTTTTCGATATTTTGGCCGCCCCCCTGCGACCGCCCCACGGCTTCATGTTGCTCCAGCTAGTCGTTCCGCGGATTGTCCTTCAGCCATTCCAGCACGTCGCCGGCGTTCCGGTCGGGTGGAAACACCGGATAGAACACGTGCGTGATGCGCGCATCGTCGATGATCAGCGCGAGCCGCTTGATCAGGGTCTGGCCGGCCACCGACATCGTCGGCAACTTCAGCGTGTGCGTCAGTTCCAGCGCTTCGTCGGACAGCACCGCGAACGGCAAATGCAGGCGCGATGCCATCTCGATCTGATAGTCGTTGCTCTGCGTCGACAGCCCGAACACCTGCGCCGCACCGGCCGCCTTGAGGTCGGCGAACAGGTCGCGGAACGCGCAGGTCTGCGGCGTGCAGCCGCGTGCACCCGGGATCATGTCCCAATCATCGACCAGCCCGATCTTGCCGGGCTCGCCGGTTCGCGGATAGGCGAACACCACGGTGCGGCCCTCGAGCGCCGCCAGCACCACCGACGTATCGTCGGTCGCGCGCAGCCGGACCGGCGGGATCGTCATGCCGGTCAGATGGGCCGCGCCGCCGTCGTCGCGAGGTGCCGGAATCTTGCTCCAGTCGACGTCGGTGAGGCTGCTCTGGGTCATGGCCGACATCTCCCTGGGCGTCATTGCGAGCGAAGCGAAGCAATCCGTAGCGTCGCGCACTGGATAGCTGGCTTCGTCGCTGCGCTCCTCGCAATGACGGCTTGAACTCTATCCCCGCGCCCGCATCAGGCGGCCCTTCTCGCGGCCCCAATCGCGCTTCTTCTCGCTCTCGCGCTTGTCGTGCAGCTTCTTGCCCTTGGCGACCGCAAGCAGCAGTTTGGCACGACCGCGCTCGTTGAAGTACAGCTTCAGCGGAATGAGCGTCATGCCCTCACGGTCGACCGCACCGAGCAGCTTGTTGATCTGCTTGCGATGCAGCAGCAGCTTCCGCGGCCGCTTCGGCTCGTGGTTGAAGCGGTTGGCCTGCAGATATTCGGGGATATTGGCATTGATCAGCCAGATCTCGCCGTCCTTGGAATCCGCATAGGATTCCGCGATCGTGCTCTTGCCGCTGCGGATTGATTTCACCTCGGTACCGGTCAGCGAAATGCCGGCCTCGATGGTGTCCTCGATGGCGTAGTTGAAGCGGGCCTTTCGGTTTTCGGCGACAACCTTGATCGGGCGTTCGTTCTTCTCGGCCACTTTAGCTCTTCTTGAGGAGGTCGCGGATTTCCGTCAGCAGCACGACCTCGGCGGACGGCTTCGGCGGCTCGGCGGGCGCAGCCGCCTCCTTGCGCTTGAGCTGGTTCATGGTGCGGATGACGATGAACAGCACGAATGCGACGATGACGAAATTCACGATCAGGGTGATGAAGCTGCCGTAAGCCAGCACGGCACCTTGCTTCTTGGCGTCGGCCAGGTTGGTGGCCACCACGTTCTTGGAGAGCGGGACGAAATAGTTGGAGAAGTCGAGGCCGCCCAGCATGCCGACGATCGGCATGATGATGTCGTTGACCAACGACGTGACGATGCCTCCGAAGGCCGCACCGATGATGACGCCGACGGCGAGGTCGACGACATTGCCCTTCATGGCGAAATCGCGGAATTCCTTCAGCATTCCCATCCCCTTCTGTTCGACATTGCGCACGACATCGTGCACGGCAGTACAGTCTTGGCTCAGTTGATCAGGCCGGCATGCACCATGGCGCTGCGGACGGCCTGGCGGGTCGGCTCCGAAACCGGCACCATCGGCAAACGCAGCTTCTCGTCGAGCTTGCCGAGCAGCGACATCGCATACTTCACCGGCGCCGGGTTGCTCTCGATGAACAGGTTGGTGTGCAGCGGCATCAGCTTGTCATGGATCTTCAACGCGGTGGTGACATCGCCCTTCTGCCAGGCGGTCTGGAATTCCGAGCACAGCCTGGGCGCGACGTTCGAGGTCACCGAGATGCAGCCATGGCCGCCGTGTGCCATGTAGCCGATGATGGTGGCATCCTCGCCCGACAGTTGGTTGAAGTCCTCGCCCATCGCGGCGCGCTGCTGCGACACCCGCACCATGCTGGCGGTCGCGTCCTTCACGCCGGCGATGTTTTTCAACTCGAACAGCCGCTTCATGGTGTCGACCGACATGTCGATCACCGAACGCGGCGGGATGTTGTAGATGATGATCGGAATGTTGATCGCATCGTTGATCGCCTTGAAGTGCTGATACATGCCCTCCTGGGTGGGCTTGTTGTAGTACGGCGTCACCACCAGCACCGCGGTCGCACCGGCCTTCTCGGCATGCTCGGCCAGCTCGATCGCTTCCTTGGTCGAGTTCGAGCCCGCGCCGGCGATCACTGGCACCCGGCCCTTGGCCTCCTCGATGCACCACTCCACCACCCGCTTGTGCTCGTCATGGCTGAGCGTCGGGCTTTCGCCTGTCGTGCCGACCGGCACCAGGCCGTGCGTGCCCTCGGAAATCTGCCAGTTCACGAGGCTGCGGAACGCCGCCTCATCCACGCCGCCGTTCTTGAAGGGCGTCACCAAGGCAGTGAATGACCCCCGGAATTTTGTCTTGGCTGCCATGGACTTCCTCCAAACGCTTCAGGCTAAAGGCTAAGGTCGACGGACCCGTGTTTTTGGCGTGCTTCCGGCCGTGCGACCAACCCGGTTCATGTGAAACCGCCATGAAAGGCAATTCATACCGGGTCTGACCGACCGGCGAAAGGGCCGTACCGTACCTATTCCCAGCCGGTTCCAGCCGCGATTTTGCCGCGGTGCTGGCGCAAACAGCCGCACCGGCAGGCTTCTTAGTATTTTGTCTACGTTTTCACTCAAATAAGAACCCATGGCCCGATCGACCAGATGATTCGGGGCCACGGAGGGCTTCCGTGATTCGTTCCGCCCGAGCAGGTACATTGCGATCGACGGCACTGGCGACGAGCCTGGCGCTCGTCGTCGGCCTTGCGACTCTGACGGCCGACGCATGGGCTGCCTCGGATGCTCCGGCGGCGGCGCCGGCTGCCGACAGCACCTCTTCCAAGCCCACCGCTCCCAAATCCGCCGCGGCCAAGACCACGCCGAAGGCTTCTCCCAAGACCACGGCAAAGCCGACCGCGGCCAAGCACAACGATACCAAGGCCAGCGCAGCCAAGACGAGCGAGACCAAGGCCGAAACGGCCAAGACACACGCGTCCAAATCCAGCGCGGCCAAGACGGAGGGCGCCAAGACCAGCCCTGCCAAGACCACCCCTGCCAAGACCACGGATTCCAAAACCTCGGACTCCAAAGCAACCGCGTCGAAGAGCACGACAACCAAGTCCGGCGCAGCGAAGTCGGCGGCTCCGGTCGCGACCGGAAGTCTGCCGAAGCGACCGGCGCCGGTCAGCGCTTCCGCGCCCGCGCTGGTTCCGGCGACCCGCCAGCACGCCGCGCCGATCGTGCGCAAGCCGGTGCTGCCCGCGGCGATCGCAGCGACATCGTCGACCTCGCAGTCGGACAAGGATGCGCTCGCAAGCGTCGTCGAGCTGCTGCGCAAGCGCCGGCCGGCCGACGCCACCGAAGCCGAGGCCTCGATCTCCGACCCGGTCGCGCGCAAGCTCGCCGAATGGCTGATCCTGCGCAGCGAGAACAATGGCGCCTCGGTCGAGCGCTACCGCACCTTCCTTGATGCCAATCCGGGCTGGCCGTCACAGACCTTCCTGCGGCGCCGGATCGAGGCCTCGCTGTGGGACGATCGCCGCGACGACTCCGCGGTCTGGGCCTGGTTCCAGAATGAATCGCCGATCTCGGCCAAGGGCCGGCTCGCGCTCGCCAAGGTGATGGTCTCCCGCGGTGATCGCGGCAATGCCGAACGCCTGGTCCGCGAGGCCTGGCGCAACGACGGCATGAGCGAGGACACCGAAACCGCCGCGCTCGATATGTTCGGCTCGTTCCTGACCGCGGGCGACCACAAGGCGCGCATGGACGCGATGCTCTATGGCACCGACAACGAGGCTGCCGGCATGCGCGCAGCCAAGCGTCTCGGCTCCGGTTACGTGGCGCTGGCCAAGGCGCGCATCGCCGCCACCCGCAAGGGCTCGAACCTGCGCGCGCTGCTCGAGGCGGTGCCGAGCGAACTCACCGGCGACACCGGCTATCTGTTCGCCAAGATCCAGTTGCTCCGCCGCGAGGAGAAATTCGCCGAAGCCGCGCGGCTGATGCTGAGCGCGCCGAAGGATCCATCGCGCCTCTACAACGTCGACGAATGGTGGATCGAGCGCCGGCTGCTGGCGCGCAAGATGATCGACAACAACGAATTTCGCACCGCTTATCTGATTGCGCGCGACGCGGCACTGCCGGCCCGCGACATCTACAAGACCGAGCAGGAATTCACCTCGGGCTGGATCGCGTTGCGCTTCCTCAACGATCCCGCCCTCGCCTCCGAGCATTTCGCGCGGATCGGCGTCGGCAGCGCCAACCCGACCGCACTGGCGCGTGCCGGCTATTGGCAGGGCCGCGCCGCGGAAGCCGCCGGCCGGGGCCAGGAGGCACGCGCCGCCTATGCCCGCGCGGCCGAGCAATCGACCAGCTATTACGGCCAGCTCGCGCGCGCCAAGCTCGGCCTGCCGCAGATCGAGCTCAACAGCGCGCCGCGCGGCCGCGGCGCCGACCGTCTGGAAATCGTCCGTGCCGTTGCGCTGCTTTATGAGATCGACGCCCGCGAGTTCGCGATCCCGATCTTCGGCGACATGGGCGACAATGGCGATCCGGAAGCTCTCGCCGGGCTCGGCGAGCTGACCGCACGCAACGGCGATGCCCGCGGCATGCTGCTGATGGGCAAGGCCGCGCTCAATCGCGGCCTGCCGTTCGACCACTACGCCTATCCGGTGAACGGCATTCCCTCCTTCCGGCAGGTCGGGCCGGAGGTCGAGCAGAGCGTGGTCTACGCCATCGCCCGCCAGGAGAGCGCGTTCAATCCGGCCGTGGTGTCGCCGGCGCAGGCTTATGGCCTGATGCAGGTGACGCCGGATGCCGGACGCTATGTCTCCAAGCGCGCCGGCATCACCTTCGATCTCAACCGGATGAAGACCGACCCGGTCTACAATGCGATGTTGGGCGCCGCCGAACTCGGCGGCCTGCTCGAGGACTATCGCGGCTCCTATATCCTCACCTTCGCCGCCTACAATGCCGGCCGCGGCAGCGTGCGGAAGTGGATCGAGCGCTATGGCGATCCCCGCGATCCCAAGGTCGACGCGGTCGATTGGGTCGAGCTGATTCCGTTCTCCGAGACCCGGAACTACGTCCAGCGGATCATGGAGAACCTGCAGGTCTACCGTGCCCGGTTCGGCGGCGGCAGCAGGTTGCAGATCGAGGCCGACCTGCATCGCGGCGCCAGCGTGGAATGAGCTGGCCCGGCCGGTTTTCAACAGAGATGTGACGGGACATTGCTGATCGCGGCCAGATCTTGAGCTAACCCGTTGTTATAGCATAATTTTCATGAACTTTTGCACCCCCGCACCGGGAATCAGCCTCTTATATAGAGGCTGCGCACTCTGCTGGTGGCGGAGCTGCCACTAAATCACCTTGTCGCAATCTGAATCTGCCGCTTGCGGCTCAGCGCCCACTCGGGCATATCGGCGCCACCGGAGAGGTGGCCGAGTGGCTGAAGGCAACGCTTTGCTAAAGCGTCATACGGTCTCAAGCTGTATCGAGGGTTCGAATCCCTCCCTCTCCGCCATTGGGACCAAATGTCCGGCCCAGACAGATGGGTAACAGATCGTACCTAAGACATGGGTGACAACCTCGTGCCGAACGGGTTGTCGAGTGGTTGCAGGGTTTTCTGCTCCAGGTCAAAGTATCCCAAATCATAGTGCATGAAGCTGGCGAGCCAAATGCCGTCGTCGACCTCCTTGATGCCGAGTTTCTGGCCGGCCAGGACGGTGGAGATGTTGATTCTCTTGCGGAGTAGGCAGAGGCGTCCGCAGGCGGTGACGAGGACGTCGCGGTCGTGGAACGGATAGGTCAGCTCAGGCAGGCCTGCATAACGACGTGGTGAAGCGCCGTAGAGCTCGGCCGGGCACTTCATGTCGAGCGCCTCATGAGGTCGTTCGGTATTGAACTCGCGGATGAAGGCGTCGAAGCGGTCCTGCTGCTGTAAACTGTTGGAGCCGGGCGGACGGGTGGCTTCCTTCTTGAGCGTCAGGTGCATGCGTTCATGGCGGCCATTTTGCTGCGGATGGCCAGGTTTGATGCGCTCGATCGCGATGCCGAGCCGGAGCCACCACACCGACAGCTTTGAGAGATTGAACAAGGCATTGGGACTGGCAAAGGGCACGCCATTGTCGGATCGGATGGCAAGCGGCAGGCCGCGTTCACGGAACAGGCGCTCGAAGGCATCAATTGCAGGCTCCTCGCGCGTTGAATCGAGTGCTTCGCATAAGAGCAGAAAGCGCGAGGCATGATCGGTGACGGTCAAGGGATAGCAGTACCGGCCGTTGCCGAGCTTGAACTCGCCCTTGAAGTCGGTGCACCACAGATCATTGGGCACGGCGCCTGGCGACAGCGGCGTGCCGCGCGCGCGGTGGCGCGGCCCGCCTCCGCGCCTGACCAGACCGTGGCGGTCGAGTACCGCATGGATGGTGCTTTTGGCCGGAACGCGGATATCGCCATCGAGCCGCCGTACCAAAAGTTCGCGGATCTTGCGGGCTCCCCAGTGCGGCTTCTCGGCCTTCAGCCGGACAATCAGGGCTTCAAGCGGCTGCGGGAGCTGGTTGGCATAACGCACCGGCCGGCGCGACCGGTCGCTCAGCGCTTCGAGCCCGTGCTCCTTGTATCGATCGAAAATCTTGTACCCGGTCTTCCGCGAGATGCCGAACTCCCGGCAAACCTCGGTCATCGCCTCTCCATCCAGCAGGCGGGCGACAAAGCGAAGGCGCTCTTCCATTACCGAACTCGCTTTCCACGGCATCCACACCTCCCGCAGAACAAAAGCGGAAAGTGTAACCCATGTGTCCGGTACGTTCTGTCACCTATCTCTCGGGCCGCTCAGGCTGTTCAACGATGCTCCCTAACGATCTCCGTCGAGAAATTTGGGCGCCCACCCGTCCGGCATGAACGGCGGTAACCTCCGCGTGAACGAAACGTCATTCCCGGCACCTCGAAGCGAGCGCGAAACAGACCCCGTTCAAGCTGGCTGCATTGTTTTCCTCACCTGATCATTTCCGGGGTAAAGCCATGCAGCAAGACAGTGGCATTCAATTCCAGGATCTCGACAAGATCTTGCGTGACGCGCAGCTTCGTCGCTCCGGCGACCTCGGTCCGTGGTTTCGGCAGCGCATCTCTGCCAGAGCAGCAGGACTCGCTATGGCAACTTCGTTCGCCTTCATGGTTGTCGTGCTGGCGATCGTGGCCGCCCCGCGGCCGGTCTCGAGCGCTGCGCTCGGCAGCGACTGGCAATGCAGCAAGGCGGCGTTTGTCGTGACGACCTGTCGTCAAGCCGATCCCGCACACTCATAGCAAGCGGCCCTATCGTCGAAGGAACGTCGGCGTTTGCCCGGCGTTGCATAGGCGGCGACGGCACTTGCCAGCACAACCGGTCCCATCGTCGACCAAACGATGTCGACGCAATGCCGCAACATCGCGAGCAACATTCTCTTTGCGAGGCAAATTGCCATGAACAAACGCAGGCAGACCTATTTTCGCAATGCGCTGGATCTGAGGGACAAGATCCAGGTCAAGATCTTGAGGAAGCGTCTCAAGGTCTCCGATCAACAGTTTGCTTCCATCGTTCGGAAATCTGGCCCTTCGATTTCCGCCATCACCAAGGAAGCAAAGGTGATCTGATCCAACAACTCCAAGGGATCGGACGGTCGCCACCTCAATAGCGGGGCTATCTGCCCGTCGACGCCATAGAGGAGCACCGGCCCTCCCGTTTGTGGCGCCACCGGCGCGGCTCCGCTTTGCGCCCATCCATGCTGCGTGTCGGCTTCCCGCGGCACGGCTATTTGGCATCATGAACGAACCTTCGGCTGGGCGGGATCGAAGACATAAGATGAATGGCCCAAGCGGTCTCAGGTTGGCGACCTGCTTCGGACTGGCGGTTGTTCTGCCCGCTGCGCAGACACCGCCAACGGCGCATCCGCGGGACGAATGGCGTGTCATTGCCAAGGAATGTCGCGACGTCTTGCCTGCGCAGGCAAAGATACGGGCGTGTCTCAATTTACTGAGCGATCGGCGGCTCGCGCCCGCCTACCTTGCGCCGATCAACGCCGAGATCTCGAGCACGTTCCAAGGCCTGCGGGACTACGGCAACGCCATCAAATACAAGAAGATCGAAATCGCGCACGCCAATACCGCGGTGGAGCAACCTTCGGCTTCCAGCGAAGCGCTTCCCGCAAGTTTTGGCGCGATGTCCCTGCGTTACCTGGAGCTGGGTACACTCCAGTCGCTCAATCGCCTGGCCTTCTTCGACAGTCAGTCGGATGAAGCGCGCCGAGACGCAACTGAAGAGCAAAGCAACTACAACCAAGCGCTTTCATACAACCCGATGAACTACAGGGCCTATCGGTACCGGGCTGAAATTCGCAGCCTGTTCTGCGATCGCGCGTCTGCTGCCCAGGACATGGAAGCCGCGGTCAGGTTTGCTGAACAGGCTGGTGATCAGGACGCCGCTCGGGACTACAAGCATGTCACGCTCAGCGCTTGCATTCCGGCCTGGCGCCGGGACTAGTTTGCGAAACCCGTCCGTCGCCACCCGGCGACATAGCGCCGCGCCAGACCATCCCGATCGAACCGAAAGGTATCAAAAAACCTGCGAAATCGAAGTCGACCATCTGGAAGCCTTGCGCAAAATGCGACAGAATGTCGCAGCAATTCGGTTCCGTCGATAGCCCCACCGGCGGCCATTTGCCCCGCTTTGGACGCTGCGGGCCAATCAACCAAAAGTCGAAGTGAGGCCACAAGGCATTGTTTCAAGTGCGCTTTGGCGACCAATCCTGCCGTGGGCGGCAAGCCGCCTGCACCGGAGCCATGGAGTCTCAGCACCATACAATCAAACTTAACGAAAATTGAGATTCTGGTTCCCCAAAAAATAGCTACCTGCGGTTTACACAACCGTAGGGTTTGTCAGTCCATTTCGGAAACGGGATGCGCGGATATCCCGCATGTTCAGTAGTCGAAAGGTAGAACAATGAAAGCAGTTTGCATTTCGTTCCTTAAGGACGAGACCGGAGCCACGGCCATTGAATACGGCCTGATCGCCACCGGCATTGCTATCGCCATCATCGCTGCGGTGAAGGGCGTCGGAACGGCGCTGAGCGGGACCTTCAACTCGGTGAGCAGCTCACTGAAATAATCGGAAGCTATGGACAGCGTTCTCAGCGCAACCATGGCCAGGCACCGGGCGGTTTCCTGTGTCCGTCCCGGTGCTGCTCCATCGTCGGCCCGCTGAATCGCCGACCTATTGAAGCATGAATGACGATTGCGGATTCGAATTTCCTCCGACGCGCGCCCTGCATGTTGCTTGATCATCGCGAGCCGCAGGCAGTCTGCCCTCCCTAGCCTCGCTGTAGCATTGTCAAGGACCGCAGCTCATGACCGCGGGCTGTCGGAAAGTTGGAATGTCCCTCCCGATTTGCGCGCCGGTCGTAGCGGCGTCTAACACCCCAACTCAACTGGTGAGCGCGGCTGCCCGGATGTGGCTGGCGACAGCCCTGGCGCTTGCCGTCGTGCTGCTCGTGCCGTTCTTCGTTGTCGATGTTCCACCGGTCCTGGACTATCCGAACCACCTCGCGCGGTTCTTCATCCTGGCGCATCCCGACGATCCAGTTCTCTCGAAAATGTATGCGCCGCACTGGACCGTCCTGCCCAATCTCGGCGTCGACCTCATCGGCGCTGCACTGCTGCGCATGACCGATGCGCACACCGGTGGTCGGATGCTGCTGGCCTTGTCCCTGATGTCTCCGGTGGCCGGGGCCATCATCTACCATCGGACCGTGTTCGGTACGCGTTCCTACTGGCCGCTGGCGTCGGGACTGGTCGCCTACAATGCGTGCTTCTTCCTGGGCTTCATGAACTACCTGCTGTCGCTTGGCCTGGCGCTGGCGGGCGCGGCTGCCTGGATCGCGCTTCGTCGGCGGGATCGTTCGGGCTGGAAGGCGGTCGCCGGCGCGGTAGCGGCGATCGTGACCTTCTTCAGCCATATCTTCGGGCTCGCGTTGCTGTTCCTGCTGATTGCAGCAGACGAAGTGGCCGAGCTCTGGAGGAGGCACGAGTCGGGTACACTCACGCCGCGCGCCTTCCTGAAGGCCGCCGTCCCGATGCTGGTCGCTCTCGGACCCGTCGTGGTGCTGTACGGCATGAGTCCGTTCGGCGACAAGGCCACGACGTTCGGTGCCTGGCGGGCCATTTCCAAAGTCATGAGGCTCGTAAGTCCATTCATGACGACGAGCGTCGCTCTGACACTCGTGACCACGGTCGCGGTTGCCGTTGTGCTGATCGCGATGCGCCGCCGGATCACGTTTGCCCCGGGACTGCCGCTCGTTCTGGCGGTGCTGGCGATCGTCTACGTCGCCGCGCCATTGCGGCTAAAGGGCGGCTCCTTCATCGATCTGCGCGTGGCGCTGATGTTCGCCCTGCTGTTGTTCGCGGGCATTCAACCGCGGATCGCACGGCGCGAGGCAATGTTCGTCGCGTTCACTCTGGCGGCCCTGATTTGCGTCCGCTCCGCCTATGTCGGGGCAACGTGGATCGATCACCGCAAGGACGTCGCCGATCTGCGGGCTGCGATCGCCAGTGTCGAGCCCGGCGCGCGCGTGCTGGTTGCAACGGGATATCAGGGAGAGGTGGCGCAAGCCGATCCCGAGCGCAGGGCCCTGTTCGGCATTTACCGATTGACCGGACACCTCCCCGCCTTGCTGGCGATCGAACGCTCGGCATTTTGGCCGACCCTGTTCGCCGATCCTTCGCAACAGCCGGTGACCGTGTTGCCGCCATTCCGTCGGATTTCGACCCCGTTGGGGGAGCCGCTGGACTGGAGCACGCTGGCCAGCGAACGATATTCCGAGGAGACGTTGCAGTTTGCGCCGTACCTCGCCCGCTGGCGCGCCGATTTCGACTACGTGCTGCTGATTGATCCAACGCCCGAGCCTGAGCATATAGCGAAGCTGTCGTCGCTCTACGATGGCAACTTTGCGAAGCTCTATCGGATCGATCACTGATCCACCGCCGCGCTCGCAGCAGCTCCCGGTCAATGATGCGACGCCGCGGCGCCGATCGCGAGGCCGCCAGTTGCGGCAGCCGCGCGATCGATCACCTCGCGACGGGATCCACCCGTTCAGGCGCGCTGCACTCTCAGCAGCGGCCGCGGAAAGGCCTGCGCGCAGGCGACGCCGAGCAGCGCGAGACCGCCGCCGATGACGTGGAACGGCCTGACCGGTTCTCCCAACATCACGATCGCGGCGGCGGCGGTCAGCACCGGCAGCAGGTTCATGAAGATCGCGCAGCGGTTGGGGCCGAGTTGCGCGACGCCGCGGATCCAGAGGAACGGCAGCACGACCGAGGCCAGCGCGCCGGCGTAGACGATCAGCGGCAGTGTCGCAGCGTTGACCTGGCGCAGCGGCGCCGGCGTGGCGAGGAAGGCGGGAAACATCACGGCCAGCGCGCACAGCGCCTGCATGTAGGTCGACTGCCATCCGGTGATCGGCAGATTCCATCGCTTTAGCAGCACGCCGTACAGCGCGTAGACGATCGCGGCCAGCAGCATCAATGCGTCGCCGGCATGCACGCCGTTGCGCAGCAGTGATGACAAATCACCGCCGCTAACGAGATAGATCAGGCCCGCGAACGACAATGGCGCGCCGCAGATCATGCCGAGCGTCGGCTGCTCGCCGAGCAACGCGGCACTGAGCGCGACGGTCAACAGCGGCGTCAGCGCGGTGAACACCGCCATGTTGGTCGCGGTCGTTGTCTCGGCCGCCAGATACGACAGGCTCTGGAACAGGCACATCGCAAGAAAGCCAAGGATCGCGAGCGGACCGAGATGCGGCCAGATCGCAAGGCGGTTGCGCCAGACGGCGCGCGCCACGAACGGAGACATCAACAGAACCGCGACCAGCAGGCGATAGAAGGTGATTGCCTGCGGACCGATGGTGTGCGCCGACAGGCGGGACACGATGACGTTGCCGGCCCACAGCACGATGGCGACGAAGGGATAGAGAAGTGCGGCTTTCTGCTTGAACATGATCTGATCGCGGGGTTCGAGGAATACCCGCCAGCAACTAGCTGTCGCATGATGGTCCGTCTCACGCTAGAATGACCTAACCTAGCGAAATTGGGACATTCGAGATCAAGACGTGTTCGACGAGCTGATCACACGGCACCTCGACTATCACGCCACGGCACGGCCGATGGCGGCGATGGAGATCGACTATCCGAGCGGCGCCTCGACCGGACTGCACGCGCATCCGCGCGGCCAGCTGCTCTACGCCATCGAAGGCGTCATGATCGTTCGCTGCGTCGAGGGCACCTGGGTGGTGCCGCCCAATCGCGCGGTGTGGCTGGTGGCTGGGCTGGAACACGAGGTCCGCATGTGCGGCGCGGTCAAGATCCGCACCGTGTTCGTCGACGCCGGCACGGCGCCGAATCTGCCGCAGACCAGTTGCGTGTTCACGGTCTCGCCGCTGCTGCGCGAATTGTTCGTCGCTGCGATGCGTGTCCCGCTCGACTATGCGTCCGCGACCAGCGACGAGCGCCTGATGCTGGTGCTGCTCGACCAGCTGCGCGAGGTCGATGTGCTGCCGCTGCATCTGCCGATGCCGCGCGACGAGAGGCTCGCGCGGATCTGCGAGGCGCTGGTGAGCCACCCGGACGATGCCTCCACTGCCGAGCAGTGGGCGCGCCGGCTGAAGTTGACGTCGAAGACCGTCCATCGCCTGTTTGCCAAGGAAACCGGCATGACGTTCGGCGAGTGGCGTCAGCAGGCTCGCCTGCTGTTCGCGCTCGAGCGCCTCGCGCGCGGCGCGCGGGTGGTCGATGTCGCGCTCGACGCCGGCTATGCCAGCCAGAGCGCGTTCACTGCGATGTTCCGCCGGCATTTCGGTGTGCCGCCAAACGCCTTCTATCGATAGGCCCTCACGGCGGAGAGCTAACGCTCGGCTGGCGCTGACTGGGCGGCCGGCCCCACGATCCATTCCCTGAACGCCGCGATTTTCGGCAGCGACTGCCTGTTGTCGGGACAGACGAGATAATAGGCGAATTCCTCCAGATGCGCGGTGTCCTGCAATTGGATCAGTTCGCCGCGCGCGATCTGGTCTGCGACCATCGCCGCCGGCAGCAGCCCCGCCCCCTGCCCCGTCAGCACCGCCTTCAGCAGCAGGCTGCCGTCATCGAACGAGGGGCCGCGCGGCGTCCGAACCTCCGCGATGCCGTTGGCCTGAAACCACAGGCTCCAGCCCTTGCGCTCGGCGTCATGCACCTGCGGCCAGCCCGCGAGCTCATCGGGAGATGCCGGCCGCCCGAGCCGCTCGACCAGCGATGGCGCGGCCACCACCACCATCTCGACCGTGACGACGCGATCGCTGCGCAGCCCCGGATAACGGCCAAGGCCGTGGCGCACCGCGATGTCGACACCGCTGCGCGAGAAGTCCACCAGCGTGTTGCCGGTGACGATCTGAAGATCGATCTCGGGATGCGTATTCTGAAATGACGCCAGGCGCGGCACCAGCCAGGCCGATGCGAAGAATGGCGTGACGCTCACCGTCAGCGTGCCGATATCGACAGATGCGGTGACACGGCGCGACGCATCCGCGATCTGGCGAAAGGCATTGCGGATCGACGGCAGATAGTCGCGACCGGCGTCGGTGAGATAGATGCCGCGCGGCACCCGCTCGAACAGTTTCACCCCCAGATGGGCTTCGAGGGTCTTGAGCATCTGGCTGACCGCGCCCGGCGTCACGCACAGCTCCTCGGCCGCGAGCTTCACCGAGAGGTGGCGGGCGGCGGACTCGAACGCCTTGAGCGCGTTCAGGGGTGGAAGCCTGCTCTCCATGATTTAGATTTTCTAATCCAGAATCCGCAGCAAATCTGGTTTGCCAACCTGGTCTTCTGCGCGCTCTATCAGCCTATCCTAATGCTGAAAGCCTCGTCAACGCAGAGCATTCCTAGCTAAAAAGTTAGATTTTCTAATCTTTCGATGCCTACCAGCGACGGCTTTCAGTTCACGCATGAAACCAGGACAAGGCATGTTTGAGGTCCCCGATAGATTAGACCTGCGCGAAGTCAGCGCAGGTAGCCCCGCCAGCAGACTCGTCGATCGCATCAACGCGTCGCAAGCCGGCGCCCTGCCCGGCCTGCTGGGCTTTCGCTGGATCGAAGCCGAACGCGGCCACATCCGCGGCCGCTTCGACATCGCCGCAAAGCACTTCTCGCCGCACGGACTGTTACACGGCGCGAGCATCGTCGCGCTGGCAGATACCGCGTGCGGGTTCGGCTGCCTCGCGTCCTTGCCGGACGGTGCCGTCGGCTTCGCGACCGGCGAGTTGAAGACGAATTTCATCGGCGCGGCGCGCGAAGGCGGCGTGAGCTGCGAGGCGCGCCTCGTTCATGCCGGGCGCACCACCCAGGTGTGGGATGCCGAGATCCGCAGCGAGGCGACCGGCAAGACGATCGCGCTGTTCCGCTGCACGCAGATGCTGCTCTATCCGCCGGCCGGGGCCAGTGACCGCGCGGCGCAGGGAGAACGATCATGAGGAGTGCCACCATGCACGCCGGACAGCAACGCGCGAAGCCGTTCTACGGCTGGATGGTGGTCGCGGCCGCCTTTGTCGTCACGTTCATCGGCTTCGGCAGCGCCTACACGTTCTCATCCTTTGTCGAGTCCTTGCAACGCGAGTTCGGCGCCTCGCGCGGCTCGGTGTCGCTGGTGTTCTCGTTCGCGGGCTTCCTGTATTTCGGCCTCGGCATCGTCTCGGGCCCGCTTGCCGACCGCTGGGGCGCGCGCCGGCTCGCGGCAATTGGAATGGCGCTGGTCGGGCTTGGCATGGTGCTGGCGGGACAGGCGCAAACCATCCTTCAGGTCTACGCCGCCTACAGCATCGGGATCGGCGCCGGCGTCGGTTGCGCCTACGTCCCGACGCTGGGTGCCGTGCAACGCTGGTTCGTCCGGCGGCGCGGCTTTGCGTCGGGCCTCGCCGTCAGCGGGATCGGGGTCGGAACATTGGTGATGCCGCCGCTCGCCACCTGGCTGATCGCGAGCCTCGGCTGGCGCGATGCCTATGTCGTGCTCGGCGTCGTTGCCGTTATCGCCGGCATCGGCGCATCGCTCCTGATCGCGGACGATCCGCGCCGCTACGGCACCGGACCGGATGGCGACCCGCTCGATATGGCGTCAGGCCCGCCGCTGCGTCAGGGTGTTTCGATCCGCCATGCGGTACGCACCGCCCGCTTCGCGGGGCTCTATGCGGCCTGCCTGGTCAGTGCGTTCGGCGTGTTCGTACCCTTCGTGCATCTGGTGCCGTTCGCGCTCGACCATCAGGTGACGCCGACGCTCGCCGTGCTACTGCTCGGGATGATCGGCGTCGGCAGCACGGCCGGTCGCTTCGTCCTGGGGAGCATCGCCGACCGGGTCGGCCGTGACGCGTTTCTGATCGCGATGTATCTCGGAATGGCCGCCTCGCTGGCGATCTGGGCGTTCGCCGGCGCATTCTGGTCGCTGACCGTCTTCGCGCTGTTGTTCGGCGTGTTCTATGGCGGCTGGGTCGCGATCCTGCCCGCGGTGGTCACCGACCATTTCGGCGGCCGCAATGTCGGCGGCATCATCGGCATCCTCTACACCAGCGTCGCATTCGGAACGCTGCTCGGGCCAAGCGCCGCGGGCTTCGCGTTCGACATCAACCACAGCTACCTCGTTCCGATTGCGATCAGCGCAGCCGCCAACCTGGTCGCCGCCCTCCTCGCAATGGCTACGATGCGAACCGCCTCGCCGATCGCCACAGTCACGCCGCGTTGATCCCCATGACCGTCGGTGGCATCAATGCTACGTACGGGGATCACCGCCCCCGCTGGTTCGAGCCACGGAGATCCCTCGCATCGCCATGACCAACGCCTGGAGCTACCGCCGCGCAGATCGAGACGACATCGTCGAACTGGCGGCGTGGTCCGGTGCCGGCTCGCCTGGCCTCAGGCCGCACTTCCATGACGAGAGCCAGATCGTCCTGGTGCTGTCGGGGGCGCGCGCCTTTCGCATCGACGGCGCGACCGTCACGGTGCCTGCCGGACATGCCGCGCTCATTCCCGCCGGAATGCTCCATGCGCCGCTGCCGACACCGGATCAGACGGTTTGCCTGAATGCCTATGTTCCAACGAGCCGCGCCGCGTCGTCGCTACGGATCATCAGCGTCGGGGCACGGCTTCGGCGCTTGGGTGAGATATCGCCCGAGCACATGCTCGGGATCACCGGCGACATCCTGTCGCGTGAGCCGTCTCCCTCGGTGCAGCTCACCGGCAGGGCGAAGCTCGGCACCGCCCTGACGGGAAGCACCGAGCCGATCGGCGAGATCGCGGCGGGCTTCGGACGCAGCCGGGAAGGCTTCAGCCGCATGGTGAGGCGCGAGCTCGGCGTCTCGCCGCATGCCTTCCGCCTGCTGGCCCGGCTCAATCGTGCCCGGCAACTGCTGCGCGCCGGCGAGCCGATCGCAGCAGCGGCGGCCGATGCCGGCTTTGCCGACCAGAGCCATCTCACCCGTCTGTTCCGCCGCACCTTTGGCACCACACCCGGCGTCTACTGGCGTGACTGACGACGCGTCACAGACGTTCCAGACGGGCCGGCGCTCCACCCGCTAGCCTGCTCACCCTCAACGAGGGTGATGCATGGATCCCCAGACAAGTCTTCTGCTGCTCGCGGCCGGCGTCGCGGGAGGCGTCATCAATGCATTGGCGGGCGGCGCAACGCTGATCACGTTTCCGGCGATGCTGGCGGCCGGCCTGCCCGCCGTCATCGCCAACGCATCGAATGCGGTGGCGATCTCGCCGGGGCACCTGATCGCAGCGCTAGCCGATCGCGGCAAGATCCCGCCACCGACGCGGCGCCTGCTCGGCTTCATCATCGTCTCCACGCTTGGTGGCGCAATCGGCGCCGGCGTCTTGTTGCTGCTTCCCGAACGGCTGTTCGTTCTGCCGGTTCCGGGGCTGATCGCCTTCGCGACGTTGCTGTTTGCTTTCGCGCCGCAGATCCAGGCCTGGACCATCGGACGGCAGGCCGGCGCGGCCTTGCCCTCGACCGGCATCAGCAGTGCCGTGCTCGGACTCGCGTGCGTCTATGGAGGCTTCTTCGGTGCCGGGCTCGGCGTCATCCTGACCGCGGTGCTGTCGATCACGGAGCCCAACGACATCAGGGCGATCAAGGCGTTGAAGAACCTGCTCGCGACCTGCGTGTCGCTCGCCGCCACCGTGATCTTCATCGTGCAAGGCGCGGTGCGATGGCCGGAGACCGTAGCCATGCTGATCGGCGCGATGATCGGCGGTTATGCGGGAGGTCACCTGATCCGGGTGCTTCCCGCGACCGTCGTCCGGCAATTCGTCATTGTGGCCGGGGCGGTGATGACCGTGATCTACGCCGCGCGATACTGGCTCTAGTTAGAGCGAGGGAGCCGAGGCTCCCAGCTCGATCGCGAAGACTTAACTTAGTGCGTCGTCATCCAGGCGCGGGCTTCGCGCTGGGCAGCCGCGATCTCGACATCGGACATCTGCTCGGCGACCTCCCGGCGGTACGAGATCGCGTCGGTGCGCCCTTTGAGCGCCGCCAGGTTGAACCATTTGTGCGCCGCGACGAGGTTGACCACACCGGATCGGCCGCTTGCCCAGTACATGCCGCGCTCGAACAGCACGTCCTGGATCGCGGTCGCAGCAACCGGGATGGCAGCTTCCTGATCGATGACCCCCTGAAACATTGTCGTCATTCCCCTTTTTGTTGTTGGCCGCCCTCCCCCGAGCGCGGCCCCCGTCCACTGTTCAAACGCCCTGTTATGTCCGCGCTGACCTTCGTCATGCGCCGCGCCGATCCGCTGGATCACCGCTCGCCGGTTGCCGGCTTGTTGGGATGATCATGGCCCATCAAATTTGAAGAGCGGTTTAAGTATCGCGATGAACGGGATGTAAACCGGCAGCGCCGGGAAGCTTTGCCGGAATCGCAGAAGTGCCTGTGCCGCAGGCATTTCCGCACATTCGTGAACGCCGGTTTACCCTGGCGTTTCGGACATCGATAACCATGGCGGACATTGGCCCTGCGCGTCGGCCGGTCCAAATCGGCAACCGGTCTTCGAATCGACGGAGGGGCGCACGTCCCTCTTGCCGACGCAGGACAGCGAGCGCGGCCGGCACGCGTACAACAACGCACGGCCCTCGAGGCTCGACATCGATTTAGAACTGGAATGGGGGAATGGGTACCGGGGCGCGGACTGCGCAGGCCGCCGGAACGAGGGGGTCGGCGAACACGTCAGGACCAGATTTCAACGCGGCATTCTCGCCGGTGAAACTGCGGAACCAAGCGGGCTCCGCACCGAACGAAGAAATCTCTGTTTCTTCTGCCGGACCGGTTTTGGGAAGGTTACCCTCTCCGAAATTCGATCCAGCCGTTTGACCTGATGTCTCGCCGACACCCTCTTTCGTCAGCCAGAGCCTTGGGGTGGATGTGCCTCTCAGCAGTCCGTCCGATGGCTCTCGCGACGTGCCGGCATCAAGCCGCCGGCAATCCTCTCAAGGCGAGAGGCTTACTTCTTCTTCTTGGCGACCTTGCGGGTCTTCTTCGCAGTCTTCTTCACTGCGCTCTTCGCCTTCTTCGCCTTCGCCTTCTTTGCCTTCTTAGCCATGTTGCCCTCCAGTATGTGAGATGGCTCTACGCTGCGTGCACTCGGGAATCGATATGCACTACTTCCCGAATACACCAACAGACCAAAAAAAACAGTGTCCCGCTTAAGGAAGTGTTGACGCAGCGATGGCAGTGCGCGCAGCGCGCGTCGCCGGAAAACTTGCCGACGCGTTCAAGCGTCAATGCGAGAAACGCAATCGCGTCCGACATCGGCATTTGTCAACGTCATCGGAAACCACTTGTATTGTAGGCAATTCGTGAATTCGCATTCGAACACGCGACGCACGATCGCGGTCGCGCTGAGTCGAACGCGCTTGCGCGAAACGGCGCGCCACGACCTCCGAGTCGCAATTTTTGGCAACGAAAAAAATTTCGTGGGTAAGCCAACTTTTGCCTCGTCTGAGGTCATCCGAACCCGATTCCCGGTCGAATCGTGGATCCCGCGATTCGGCACCGACGGCATCATCGAGGCGACAAAGGGAGGCCGTGAGGCGAGATCACGCCGCGTTCACGCGCGCGCGACGACGCTAGATGCGATCACGCGAGAGCATGATCCGGTTGGATCAAACGCCAAGGACAACATCATTGTCCTGTTGGTTCAGATGCCGAGCTTGGACTTCAGGAGGTCGTTGACCGACTGCGGGTTGGCCTTGCCGCCCGACGACTTCATCACCTGGCCGACGAACCAGCCGACCAATTGGGGCTTCGCCTTGGCCTGCTCGACCTTGTCGGGATTGGCCGCGATGATGTCGTCGACCACCTTCTCGATCGCGCCGAGGTCGGTGACCTGCTTCATGCCGCGCGTTTCAACGAGCGCGCGCGGATCGCCGCCCTCCTGCCACACGATCTCGAACAAGTCCTTGGCGATCTTGCCGGAAATCGTTCCCTCGCCGATCAGGCCGACGATCGCGGAGAGTTGCTGTGCCGACACCGGCGAGGCTGCAATGTCGACGCCTTCCTTGTTGAGGCGTCCAAACAGTTCGTTGATCACCCAGTTGGCGGCGAGCTTGCCGTCGCGCGCCTTGTCGGCGAGGCCCGACAGCACCGTCTCGTAGAACTCTGCGCTCTCGCGCTCGGCGACCAGCACGCTTGCATCATAGGGCGACAAGCCGAAGCCCGTAATAAACCGGGACTTCTTCTGGTCCGGCAGTTCCGGCAGCTGCGCCTTGAGATCGTCGACGAAGGCTTGGCTGAACTCGAGCGGCAGGAGGTCGGGATCCGGGAAGTAGCGGTAGTCGTGCGCCTCTTCCTTCGACCGCATCGAGCGGGTCTCGCCCTTGTTCGGATCGAACAGCCGGGTTTCCTGGTCGATCGTGCCGCCGTCCTCGATGATCTCGATCTGACGCCGCGCCTCGTACTCGATCGCCTGGCCGATGAAGTTCACCGAGTTCATGTTCTTGATTTCGCAGCGGGTGCCGAGCGCGATCTCGCCGTAACGGCGCACCGAGACGTTGACGTCGGCGCGCAGGCTGCCCTTCTCCATGTCGCCGTCGCAGGTGCCGAGGTAACGCAGGATCGAGCGCAGCTTGCTGACATAGGCCTTGGCCTGCTCGGCGTCGCGAATGTCGGGCTTGGAGACGATCTCCATCAGCGCGACGCCGCAACGATTGAGGTCGACATAGGACATCGTCGGCGACTGGTCGTGGAGCAACTTGCCGGCATCCTGTTCCAGATGCAGCCGCTCGATCCCGATCGTGACGTTACGGCCGCCGTCGAGTTCGAGCGACACCTCGCCCTCGCCCACGATCGGCGACTTGTACTGGCTGATCTGGTAGCCTTGCGGCGAGTCCGGATAGAAGTAGTTCTTGCGGTCGAATACCGAGCGCAGATTGATCTTGGCGTTCAGCCCGAGACCGGTGAGCACCGCCTGGCGGACGCACTCCTCGTTGATGACTGGCAGCATGCCCGGCATCGCGGCATCGACCAGCGAGACGTGCGAGTTGGGCTCGCCGCCGAACGCGGTCGATGCGCCGGAGAACAGCTTCGAGGACGAGGTGACCTGGGCATGGACCTCCATGCCGATCACGACCTCCCAATCGCCGGTGGCGCTCTTGATCAGTCTGTGCGGGGCGGCGGATGCGGTCATGGATCTCGTTGTCCGGATAAAGTGATATCTGGGATGCTAATGGGCTTCGCGCAACCAACCGCGCCAGTCAAGCCGCCTTGCGGCCCCTCGTCGGCCGCGCCGTCGCCTGCGGCGCTGCTCAGAGCCCGCGCCGGAACTGCTGAAAGGCCTTGCTCGCGCGCAGTGCGTCCGCGCCGCCCGTGATCAACTGGTCGACCTGCTCCGGCGGCAGCGAAAGCCGGGTCGGGATGGCGTTCAGGATGCCGGCACGCTCCGGTCCGAGCCGGTCGAAGCCCAGTCGCTCGACATAGATCGCGACATCACCGCATTTCCAGCCGGGCCCGACGCCGAGACGGCTGCGATCGGCCGCCGACAGTCCGCACCGCCAGTGCTTCAGCTTGCCCGACCAGTCGTTGGCAAGCGCGGTGAAGGCCGCGTAGCTCGATCGCACGCTGGCATCGATCGCGGTGTCGGCGGCCGCCGACACCAGTTCGACGCCGCTCGGCCCTTCGAGCGTCTGCACGAAGTCGCCGGAGATGCCGCGGCCGGCGTCGACCACCAGGAACAGGATGCGCTTGAGCTTGGCCGCTTGCCGCTCGCTCAAGGGCTCGTAGGGACGCTGCGCCGCGAGCAAGCCGATGCTCAGCCCCGACAGGCCGTAATTGTCGACCAGCCCGCCATCGAGCAGCTTGACGTAGCGCATCGAGCCGTCGCGGTAGCGTGCCTGGGCCTCGGCATAGGAGCGCAACAGCGGCTGCGCGTTCGGATCGTTGCGTACCCGTTCGAGCCAGGGCGGCAGCGGCGCCGCACAGCCGCCGGGGAAGGTTTCCAGCACGATCGGCGCGAACGCCAGCGGCACCGCCGCGGATGCCGCCACCGCTTCGGCGACACGATAGGAGCGGATGTCGCTGCACAGCGCATCGAACGAGGTCTTGCCGAACACGAACGGCGTGCGGTTGTAGATGTCGGATGCGTTGATCCAGACCCGCGGCCGGCGGTCGTCGGGCAACGCCTCGAACCGCGCACCGTTGAACAGATTGCGATCGAGCCAGTCGGTGAATTGGCTGTCGTTGATGCCGCCACCCAGTGCGCGTCCGATATTGCCGAGCGAGATCTGGGTCTTCAGGCCCTCCTCGGCGTTGCGCAGTAGGAAGCGTTCACGAAAATCATCGAGCGCCGCACGCCGCTTCAATCCGAAATAGGCGGCGGTGATTGACCCGCCGGAGACGCCGGAGACGAAGTCGACGCGATCCAGCAGCGTCTTGGTGCCGGCGGCACCGGAATGCACCCGATCGAGTTCCTCCAGCACGCCGAACGAAAACGCCGCCGCGCGGGTGCCGCCACCGGAGAACGACAGTGCGAGCAGCAAATCATCTTCATAGGTCGGAAAGTCGCGGGCACTGCTGTTGTCGGCAAGCGCGGCGCCAAGCGGCACGTTGCCCGGCAGGTTATAGACGGTCGCGCAGCCGGCAAGGCCCGCCGCCACCACGGCCACCAGCATCGCTGACAGCCATCCCCCTATCCCCGACCCACGCACGAAATACTCTCTTTGCCGCTGGCCCCCGCCCGGTTCACCAGCCTATCACGGCCAATCTGGGCGGCGGCATGGCGGCCGAAACAGGGTTAATGTTCGCGGTGCCGAGACACCGCATCTGGTACCGATCGTTCAGGCCAACAACGCGGCGACGATCCGTTCCCACTCGGCCTCGACTGTGTCCTTGGCGACTGGCTGGCCGGCCCGGCGATACCAGTAGCCGGCATTGCCGAGATCGCCTTCGACGCGATGCAGATAAGCGTGCACCCAAGCCGAACTGGCATCGCTCTCATTCATCACGATGCGGTGCGCCTGGTCCCAATCGCCCTTCGCCGCCCACCACAACGCCGCGAGCGCGGGCGACAACGTCGAGTCCGGCACAGCGTCATGCAGGCTGGCGCGGAACTCGGCCATCGCTCACCACCATTTCGCCGGCGTGAAGCGGCCGGCAGCCTGCTCGATCACCTCGCCGAGCGAGAACAGCGTCTCCTCGTCGAACGGCCGGCCGATCAGTTGCAGGCCGAGCGGCAAGCCCTGGCTGTCCTTGCCCGCGGGCACCGCGATGCCGGGCAGGCCCGCCATGTTCACGGTCACCGTGAAGATGTCATTGAGATACATCTCGACGGGATCGGCGCCGCCCTTCTCGCCGATGCCGAACGCCGCCGACGGCGTCGCCGGCGTCAGGATCGCGTTCACGCCCTTGGCGAAGCAGTCCTCGAAATCCTTCTTGATCAGCGTACGCACCTTTTGTGCGCGCAGATAATAGGCATCGTAATAGCCGGCCGAGAGCACATAAGTGCCGATCAGCACGCGACGGCGCACCTCGTCGCCGAAGCCGTCGGCGCGGGTGTTCTCGTACATCTCGATGATGTTCTTGCCCGGATCGCGCAATCCGTAGCGCACGCCGTCATAGCGCGCGAGGTTTGACGAGGCCTCGGCAGGCGCCACGATGTAATAGGCCGGCAGCGCGTATTTGGTGTGCGGCAGCGACACCTCGACCAACTCGGCGCCGGCGGCCTTCAGCCACTGCGCGCCTTCGCTCCACAGCTTCTCGATTTCGGCCGGCATGCCGTCGAGCCGATACTCCCGGGGGATGCCGATCTTCATGCCCTTCACGGACTTGCCGATCGCGGCCTCGTAGTCCGGCACCGCGATGTCGACCGATGTGGTGTCCTTCGGATCGTGCCCGGCCATCGAGCGCATCAGGATCGCGGCATCGCGCGTCGAGCGTGCGATCGGGCCGGCCTGGTCGAGCGAGGATGCGAACGCCACGATGCCCCAGCGCGAGCAGCGGCCATAGGTCGGCTTGATGCCGACGGTTGCGGTGAACGCAGCAGGCTGGCGGATCGAGCCGCCGGTATCGGTCGCGGTCGCGCCCATGCAGAGTAACGCCGCCACCGCCGAGGCCGAGCCGCCGGACGAACCGCCTGGCACCAGCGTCGTGTTAGAGCCTTCGCGGCGCCACGGGTTGGTGACCGGACCGAAGAACGAGGTCTCGTTCGACGAGCCCATCGCGAACTCGTCATTGTTGAGCTTGCCGAGCAGCACGGCGCCGTCGCGCCAAAGCTGCGAGGTCACCGTCGACTCGTAAGGCGGGATGAAGTTGCCGAGGATCTTCGAGCACGCCGTGGTCCTGATATCGCGGGTCGCGAACAGGTCCTTGATGCCGAGCGGGATGCCGGCCAGCGGGCCGCCCTCACCCTTTGCGATTTTGTCGTCGGCCGCCTTCGCCATCTCGCGGGCGCGGTCAGGTGTTTCGAGAACATAGGCATTGAGCGCGCGCGCGGCCTCGATGGCGGCGAGATGCGCATCGGTCAGCTCAACGGCGGTGAAAGACTTGCTCGCCAGGCCCTCGCGGGCCTCGGCGATCGTCAACGATGTCAAATCGGTCATTTATTTGTTGATCGGGCTGCAGAAAAACGGAGACAGGGTCTTGTCGTTGGCGGGATCGTCCAGGCGCGCCCTGTTTGCCTTGGCGTTCTCCCTGGCGCGCTCGGCGTCGAGAGCCTCGAGCTGGTCGAGCACGGCGTCGATCGCCTCATTGGGATCGGCGACCTTCCCCTTGCGCTCCATCACATCGAGGAAATCCATATAGGCCTTGTAGGCCTTCTCATCGTCGCAGAGCAGACACATTGGACTTTGTCGCTTTTGTTTGATGGGCTTCCGGCATCCAGTTCGCTCGAAAACACCAGGCGAGTGTTACTCGACCACCTTCGGCACCAGGAAGAAGTCGTTCACGGTATCCGGCGCGTTGCGGACGATGACATCGGCGATCTCACCGTCATTGACCACATCGGCGCGCTTCTTCATCTCCATCGGCGTCACCGAAGTCATCGGCTCGATGCCGTCGATATTCACTTCCGACAGCTGCTCGACGAAGGCCAGCATCGCGTTCAGCTCGCCCTGGAGATGGGGAACTTCGGCGTCGCTGACCGCGATCCGCGCCAGATGCGCGATGCGACGGACGGTCGTGGCGTCTACGGACATTATATAGGGCCTCGGGTGGTCAGGCTGAAAGGTCAGCCTGCCGTATAGCAGAGGCCGGTTTTGCGCCGCAACCGCGCTGGAAACCGGGGCAAAATCAGCCCGCCAACTGCCCTATCCGTGCCAGCGCCGCCCCGGCCAGCGCCCGGGTCAGCTCGGCGGCCGGCATTTCCTTGCCCATCCGCACCGCCTGCCCGGCCCAGAGATTGGTGAAATCGACCTTGCCCTGTTTTTCGGCAGCCGCCTTCAGGGGCCCGAGGGCGGTCGCCGCGTGCGGAAATGCCGGCGCATCCGGTGAGATCGAGCCGACCTCGCGCATCACCCTGTTGGCGACGCCACGCGCCGGGCGCCCGGTCATCACGTTGGTGATGACGGTCGATTCGTCGCTCGCCTGCGCCAGCGCGACACGGCCCTGCAGGGTCACCTTGGATTCCGGGCAGCGCAGATAGGCCGAGCCGATCTGCACCGCGGATGCACCGAGCGCGAACGCCGCCGCGATCCCGCGCCCGTCGGCAATGCCGCCGGCGGCGACGACCGGCACCTTCACCGCATCCACCACCTGCGGCAGCAGCGAGAACGTGCCCGGCTGTTCGGAGATATTCTCGGTCAGGAACATGGCGCGATGGCCGCCGGCATCGGCGCCCTGCGCGATGACGACGTCGGCACCGTTCTCTTCCAGCCAGATCGCCTCCTTCACCGTGGTCGCCGACGACATCACGATGGCGCCCGCTCCCTTCACCCGCTGGAGGAGCTTTGGCTCAGGCAGGCCGAAATGGAAGCTGACGACCTCGGGCTTCAATTCCTCGACCACGGCGCAGAAGGCCGCATCGAACGGTGCGCGGTTGGCGGCGTTGATCGCCGCATCCGGATCGAGGCCATGCTCGCGAAAATAAGGCGCCAGCCGCTGCCGCCATCGCGCCTCGCGCGCCGGATCGGCGTCGACCGCCTTGTGGCAGAAGAAGTTGAGGTTGACCGGCGCGGAGACGCGCTGGCGGATGATGTTGACCTGCTCGCGGGCCTTCTCGGCCGACAGCATCGCGCATGGCAGTGAGCCGAGCCCGCCCCTTGCGCCACTGCGATCACCAGCTCGGCATCCATTACGCCCGCCATCGGCGCCAGCACGATCGGGAATTCGGTCTTGAAGCGATCGATCAATCGACGGTCTGGCCACATGGTGTGCCTCGCACTTGTTCAGGTCAAAGAGGAAGAGAGTTGCGCCTGCCGTGCAGCGATTGCTCGGCCTCGGCGACGATGCGGCCGACGATCTCGGCCGCGGGAACGATATCATGGATCAAGCCGACGGATTCGCCGGCGAACACCGCGGCGATGTCGAAATTGCCCGCCTCCCTCGCGGCGGCATATTCCACCGCGATCTCATCCGCCCGCTGCATCAGCTCGATCTCGCGGCCGCTCCAGCGCCGCGAATGATCGTTGGAGAGCGACCGCGCGGTGAACGGTGCCGGCCACATCAATTTGCGCGACCAGTCCATCACCACGCCGCGCACCGTCTCGCCGCTCTTCGCCGCGCGGATCAATTGCTTCGCCCGCTCCGGCGCATCAGCTTCGAGGCTGGCATAGAAGCGCGTGCCCATCAGCACGCCGGAGGCGCCGAGCATCATCATCGCAGCCAGGCCGCGGCCATCCGCGATGCCGCCCGCCGCGACGACCGGTACCCGCCCTGCCGCGAAATCGATGATCGCAGGCACGATGTCGAGCGTGGTGCGCGAGGCGCCATGACCGCCCGCCTCGGTCCCCTGCGCAATCAGGATATCCGCGCCGCAATCGAGCGCTTGTTGAGCGAGTTCCTCATTCTGCACCTGACAGATCAGCAGCGCGCCCGCCGCCTTGATGGCAGACGCGAACGGCGCGGGATCGCCGAACGACAACATCACCGCGCGCGGCCGCGCCGCCAGCGCGATGTCGATCAGTTCGGGCTGCTTGGCGAGGCCCCAGGTGATGAAGCCGATGCCGAATGGCCTTGCGGACCCCTTCAGCTTTGCGGTTTCTGCCTCAAGCCACGCCCTGTCTCCGTAGCCACCGCCCAGAATGCCGAAGCCACCCGCCTCGCTCACCGCCCTGACCAGCCGGCTTCCCGTAATCATCGCCATCGGCGCCGCCAGGATCGGATGTTCGACGCCCAGACGCGTCGTCAAGTCGGTGCCGATCGGCATGCGTTGCTCCCTGTTCTGGACTTGCTGTTCTGGACTTGCTGTTCTGGACTTGCTGTTCTGGACTTGCTGTTCTGGACTTGCAGCTTAAGCCGGCCTAACATTCTCCGAAAATGAATACTAGAGAACGCTACCATCTCTAAAATAAAACGGTGATCCCAGATGGAATTGACCGACCTGCTCACCTTTTCCACGGTCGCGCGGCTTGGCGGCATCACCCGGGCCGCCGAAGAGCTCAATACCGTGCAGTCCAACGTCACCCAGCGCATCAAGGCGCTGGAGGCCGAGATCGGCACCCCACTGTTCGAACGGCACAGCCGCGGCATGTCACTGACCGGCGCCGGCCGTCGCTTGCTGCCCTATGCCGAACGGATGGCGGCGCTGTCGCGCGAGGCCGTGCTCGCCGCGCGCGACGATGGCGAACCAAAGGGCCCGTTGTCGATCGGCTCGATGGAGACCACTGCCGCGGTGCGACTGCCGACACTGCTGGCCGAGTTCCACCGCCGTTATCCTGCCGTGCGCCTGAGCTTGCGCACCGCGACAACCGCCGATCTCGTCGCCGCCGTGCTCGACGGTTCGCTCGATGGCGCTTTCGTCGCCGGCCCGATCGAGCACGCCGACCTGTCAACGACATCAGCGTTCACCGAGGAACTGGTGCTGGTCACCGCGCCGCGCTGGAAATCGCTCGCGGCGCTACGCGCCGGCACCTCGGAGTCGGGTCCGACCGCGCTGGTGTTCCGCACCGGCTGCACCTACCGGCAGCGTCTCGAACAGGTGTTCACCGAGTTCGGCTGGCCGTCTGCCGTCCGCTTCGAGTTGGGCACGCTCGACGGCATGGTCGGCTGCGTCGCCGCCGATATGGGGGTCACCCTGCTGCCGCGTGCCGTCGTCGAGCGCGATCATGTGCTCCGCGACGTCAACATCCACAGGCTCGGCTCGCAACACGCACATGTCGAGACGCTGTTCATCCAGCGCCGCACATCGCATCAATACAGTCCCTTGCAGGCGCTTGCCGCGTGCCTCGGCAACGACGACCGGGTGATTGCCGCCTGACCGGCGTTTTCGCATGGCGCCAGCCCGCCGCCGGACTTTGCCTCGGCGCGTGGCCGCGTGCTAAGCGCTAGCGCCATGCTCGCCCTCATCCTTCCCCTGATCGAAGCCGCGCCGCACTGGCCCGATCGCGGTGCGCTGATCGGCCTCGACCTCGGCACCAAGACCATCGGCGTTGCGGTCTCCGATCCGGACCGGCGGCTCGCCACCGGCGTCGAGACCATCCAGCGTAAGCAATTCAAGACCGATGCGGCGCGGCTGCTCGCGATCGCGGCCGAGCGCAACGCCGCGGGCTTCGTGCTCGGCCTGCCGATCAACATGGACGGCAGCGAGGGCCCGCGCGCGCAATCGACCCGGGCCTTTGCCCGCAATCTCGCGGGCCTCACCGCGCTTGCGATCGGTTTGTGGGACGAGCGGCTCTCGACCGCCGCGGTCGAGCGCGAGCTGATCGGTATGGACGTCAGCCGCGCCCGCCGCGCCGAAGTGATCGACGAACACGCCGCGATCTTCATCCTGCAAGGTGCGCTTGACCGCCTCGCCAAGCTGCGCGGAGAGCGCTGACCATGGCCGTGGTGATCGCGGCGCTGCTGCCGGTGTTCCTGCTGATCGTGCTCGGCTTCATCCTGAAACGGACGCTGATGCGGCTCGACAGCCAGTGGCACGGGCTGGAGCAGCTCACTTACTACGTGCTGTTCCCGGTGCTGCTGGTGCAGACGCTGGTCAAGGCCGACCTGACCAAGGTGCCGGTTGCCGGCGTCGGCGGCGCGCTGCTGCTCGCGGCGCTCGTGATGTGCCTGCTCTGCCTTGCGCTGCGCGGCCCGCTCGCCCGCGCCGGGGTCGACGGCCCGGCCTTCACCTCGATCTTCCAGGGCGCGACCCGCTGGCAGACCTATGTCGCGCTGTCGGTGTCGCGCAATCTCTATGGCAGCACCGGCCTCGCGCTGGCCTCGGTCGCGATGGTCGCGATCATCCCGCTGGTCAATGTCTTCAGCGTCGCCGTACTGGCGAAATACGCCTCGTCGGAGAAACGATCCGTCGGCGCCATCGTGATGACGGTGCTGAAGAACCCGTTGATCTGGGCCTGCGTGATCGGCCTCGCCATCAACGTCGCGCACGTCCCGCTGCCGCAGCTCTGGCACGACGTCGCCGACGCGCTCGGCGGCTCGTCGCTGGCGATCGGCCTGCTGGTCACCGGCGCCGGCCTGCATCCGGAAGGCATCTTCCGCCCCAGCCTCGCCGCCAGCGTTGCTTTGGTACTGAAGCTCGTGGCGATGCCCGTGCTCACGGTTGCGCTCGCGGTGTGGTTCGGCGTCACCGGCTCCAATCTCGCCATCGTCGCGGCTTGCGCCGCGGTGCCGACCTCGCCGTCAGCCTATGTGCTGGCGCGCCAGATGGGCGGCGATGCCCCCCTGCTGGCCCAGATCATCACGCTGCAAACCATCCTGGCGGCGGTCACGATGCCGCTCGTGATCGCCGCGGTCGGACCGTAAGCGGAACGCCGCGATGGCGCAGATCATCTTTCTTCATGGCGCTTCGAGCAGCGGAAAATCGACCATCGCGAAAGCCTTGCAGGCCCGCATCGAAAGGCCGTTCTGGCATATCTCGATCGATCACCTTCGCGACTCGGGCGTGCTTCCGATGAGCCGCTTCCAGAGCGGCGAATTCGCCTGGAAGGATGCGCGACGAGCGTTCTTCGATGGCTTCCACGCCTCGCTCGCCGCCTACGCGGGTGCGGGCAACGACCTCATCCTGGAGCACATCCTGGATACCGAGGGCTGGCTGGAGACGCTTCGCGACCTCATGGCCGGCCACGACGTGTTCTTCGTCGCCGTGCATTGCCCGCTCGATGTCCTGATCGAACGGGAGCAACGGCGCGGCGACAGACCCGCGGGCAGCGCAAAGCGCGACTACGAGACCATTCATGCCGGCAAGGCCTACGACCTCGAGCTGGATACCCGCGATGGCCTGGACGCCAACGTCGAAAGGCTGCTTACAGGTTGGCGGACTGCGGAACGTTCGTCGAGTTTTCGCTCGAACGCCTGAACGTCCGGCTGCTCCCCGCAATGACGGTTGGCGAAGGTGCTACTGCCCCGCCAGCCACCAGGTCTGGATCGTCGCGGCCAGGTTGTTCAGCCCGTGCAGCAGGATGGTCAGCCAGGTCGAACCGGTGCGGAAGCGCAGATAGCCGAACAGCAAGCCGATCGACAGCACCTCGCAGAGGAAGAACCAGTCGTACTGGAGGTGCATCAGCGTCCAGACCAGCGACGACAGCAGGATCGCGCCGGTCGGGCCGAGCCTGGATTCGGACCAGCCGCGATACAGCCAACCGCGCGCGAACAGTTCCTCCCAGAGCGGTGCGGCGACCGCAAAGGCGATCACCAGCAGCCACAGTGCGCTGTGCTCCTGCGCCGATTTCAGCACGTCGCCCATGAAGCCCGGCGTCACGTCGCGACCGGCAGCGCGGGACACCATGTCCCAGGCGCCGACCAGCACGACCAGCGCGACGATGCCGATGATCACGTTCTTCCACGACGTCCCGCGCAGCCCGAGATAATCGGCGAACGGGATCCGGGTCCGGCGGATCGCAAACCACAGCGCCAGCAGCACCATGGGCAGGCCGGCGAGCACCGAGAGCGAGATCGTCAGGCCGTCGGCGACCACATGGGTGATGCCGGCGACCGAAAGCTCGGCGCCCTGCGCGATGATGCGGTACACGATGACCCCAACCTGGCCGACGAACATCGCGGCGAAGATCACGAGGCCCCACAGCGCGGTGCCCCAGAACTTCCAGACCCGCGGTGGGCGCGGCGCAGCATCGATAGCGGCAGCAGTGTCTTGCGGCGTAACAGAATCCATCAGCGAACCTCGGTCCTATCGGTTCGTCATGGCCGGGCCTGCCCCGGCCATCCACGTCTTTCTTGCTCGATCGAAACAAGGACGTGGATGCCCGGCACAAGGCCGGGCATGACGGTGGTGAATTATGGCAGCGCCCGCGCCAGCAGCGCGCGCTGATCGGCATCGGAGAGGTCGACCGCGCCGTACATGCCGGCATGGTTTCCGGCGAGCCGCGTCACGGCGAACAGTTCGGCGCTTGGCGGCGAGACCTGGTTGAGCGCCGCAGTCGCGGCCAGCAGCGCGAGCTTCTCGACCGCAAGCCGCGCGACGCGCTCGCTGTCGGGCCGGCGGAACGATTGCCCGATCGATGCGACGGTTTCGACGGCGCCCGGCAGGCCCTTGGTCGCGTCGGCGAGCGCGCGCAACACGGCGAGTGCGGCATCCGCCTCGCGGCCGAGTGCGCGGAGCACGTCCAGGCACATCACGTTGCCGGAGCCTTCCCAGATCGCGTTGACCGGCGCCTCCCGGTAGTGGCGCGCCAGAATACCCTCCTCGACATAGCCATTGCCGCCGAGGCACTCCATCGCCTCGTAGACGAATCCGGGCGCGCTCTTGCAGGTCCAGTATTTGATCGCCGGCGTCAGCAACCGCATATAGGCCGCCTCGCCGGCATCGCCGGGCGCGCGGTCGAAGGCGCGGCAGAGCCGCATCACCAGTGCTACCGATGCCTCGACATGCAGCGCCATGTCTGACAGCACCGCCTGCATCAGCGGCTGATCGGCAAGATGCTTCTGGAACACGCTGCGATGCCGCGCGTGATTGAGCGCATGCGCCAGCCCCGAGCGCATCAGGCCTACGGATGCAATCGCGCAATCCTGCCGCGTCAGTTGCACCATCTGGATGATCGTGCGGATGCCCTTGCCCTCCTCGCCGATCAGTTCGGCATGGGCGCCGTGGAATTCGACCTCGGAGGAGGCATTGGAGCGGTTGCCGAGCTTGTCCTTCAGCCGCTGGAAGTGGATCGCATTCACGGTGCCGTCGGGTGCAAAGCGCGGCATGAAGAAACAGCTCAAGCCGTCCTTTGCCTGCGCCAGCACCAGGAACGCGTCGCACATCGGCGCCGACATGAACCATTTGTGCCCGGTGATGCGGTAGGCAGCGCCATCAGGCTCGGCGCTCGTCATGTTGGCGCGCACGTCGGTGCCGCCCTGCTTTTCGGTCATGCCCATGCCGAGCGTCATGCCGCGCTTGCTCCACCACGGCGCGAAGCTCGGATCGTAGGCGCGCGTGCCGATGACCGGCATCGTCTTCGCCAGAATGTCGGGCTGCGAGGCCAGCGCCGCGACCGAGGCGCGCGTCATCGTGATCGGGCAGAGATGACCGGTCTCGACTTGCGACGCGATGTAGAATTTCGCCGCGCGCACCACCTCGGCGGCTCCGCCAGCGGGCTTGCCCTCGGCGCTCCAGGTCGAATTGTGCACCCCGGCATGGGCCGAATGCGCCATCAGTTCGTGATAGGCCGGATGAAATTCGACCTCGTCGCGGCGATTGCCCCTGGCATCGAAGCTGCGCAGCTTCGGCGTATTCTCGTTGGCGACGCGGCCGCGCTCCGCCATCGCGGCGGAGCCCCAATGCTTGCCGAAGTCGGACAGCTCGGCCGCTGCCGCCGTCCCGCCATTGGCGGCAACCGCCGCAACCAACGGTGCGTCGGCCGTGAACAGGTCGATGTTCTCGAACGGCGGCGACTGGTTCA
The DNA here is from genome assembly GCF_002831585.1 of Bradyrhizobium sp. SK17. Lineage (GTDB taxonomy): Bacteria > Pseudomonadota > Alphaproteobacteria > Rhizobiales > Xanthobacteraceae > Bradyrhizobium. The sequence continues at coordinate 5,842,293 of NZ_CP025113.1, forward strand.
GCACGTCGTGGGTGGCAAACGGAGCCTGCGTCATGGTCTCCTCGGGGAACAATCTCGTCGCGCACAAGGCCGGGAATACCGGCTTGCAGCGGCGAGGATCATGCGCCGGCAGCAGCGCAATGGAATCGGAGGATCATAAGCCTGCGATCCGGCGCGGGGCAGCAAAAAGTACACGTCAGCGAGACCTGCCATGCCAGACGCCCGGGCGGCGGGCGGTCAGGTCAAGCGTGTCCTGTCCACCTTGGTCCTGGAAGCCAGGACCGGAAGCAGATCGCCGGCGTGCAGCGGCTGGCCGCACGGGAACGACGCCATCCGCAGCACCGACTGGTGCGAAATGCCGTCGACCGGCGAGACATAGACGACGCGCAGCTCAATCTTGTGCCTCACATTGTAGCCCTGCCACTTCGGATTGTCTTTCCGCATCAGTTCGGCAGCTTCGCAGCCGACCATGTCGGAGGTCCACTTGGTCTTGGTGAGTATCCCGCGCTCGATCGTTTCCAGATAGCATTGGTCGTTGACGCCGCTGACGCGCGCATCGACGCGCGTGTAGTTGGTGCTCTTGTCGTACTGGTCGTAGGCCACGATGCCAACCGCACTGGCCAGAGTGATCGCAAGGCCCGCCAGACGCATGTGCTGTGCTCCCGCTCCGTCCAAGCATGATAGACGGGGGCATTAAGGAGTCTTGAATGCACGCGCCGTGGCTTGCGCGACGGCAACCACACTGTTGCGGAAATACCTTGGATTTGAGGAAATTCCGTCGCGTCAGCGCGGCCGCGTGATCGGGAAATCATAGGCCTGCCCGCCCGCCCCCGGCAGCGAGAAATGCCACCATTCCTTTGCAAAGTTCACGAAGCCTTGCCCGGCCATGGCCGCGACCAGCCGCGTCCGCCAACGCCGCTGCCCTGCCGTGATGGAGCGCGCGACGGTATGCCCCTTCGGATCGGAACAGTCGTAACCGGTGCCCATGTCGACGCTGCCCTCCGGCGCGCGGATCGCGGCCGGCGCCGTGCAGTCGGCATAGGCGCGCGCCGGATCGAATTTTCCCGCATTGTCCGCCGTCAGGTCGACCAGCGTCAGATCGACCGCCGCCCCGGTCGAATGGCCGGAATGGGTGGCGATGTAGCCCAGCCGGAATAGATCGGCCTTCGGGAATGCCGGGTTGTAGCGCCGTTCGGCCGCGGTCTCGCGGCCATTCTGCGACCATGCCACCATGTCGGCGACCGCGCGGGCCGGCCGGTAACAATCGAACATCTTCAACGACAGTTTCTGCGGTGCCAGTTCCTGCTGCACGGCCTTGAGGCGAAGCCCCACATCCCGCCTGACCACGCATTCCGCCGCGCCATAGCCCGCGATCGGCCGTCCCATGAAATTGTTCGCGCCGGCGTAGCGGATGTCCTGGATGATGGTCGGATCGATGTCGCGAAGGAACACGAAGTCGTCGGGCAGGCCCTGCGCAGCGGCCGGTGAAATCGCGGCCATCGTGGCCGCGACAATCAAGATGCTTCTCGGCCGGCGCACGCTCATGCATCAATCCCCGCCCATGCGCTGTCCGTCGCCTGCGGCGACGGCACGCGCATCATCGCGGATCGAGACTACCGCAAGACCGGTCCGGGATACTTTGCGTGGGCTGCGATCCTAGCCGGCCCTGATCGCACGCTCAAATCGCGCTGTCACCGTTTCCCAATCAACCAGGTTCGACAAGAAGGCATCGACATATTTCGGCCTGAGGTTGTGATAGTCGATGTAGTACGAATGCTCCCAGACGTCGCAGGTCAGAAGCGCGGCGTGCCCCTCGGTCAGTGGCGTGTCGGCATTTGCGGTCTTGGTCACGGCCAATTTCTCGCCATCGAACACCAGCCATGCCCAACCGCTGCCGAACTGGGCGATGCAGGCGGACTTGAAGTCGTCCTTGAATTTCTCGACCGACCCGAAGTCGGCAATGACACGCTTTTCGAGATTGCCCGGGATCGGACCTCCGCCGTTCTTCTTCATGCCGAGCCAGAAGTGGCTGTGGTTCCAGTGTTGACCCGCCTGATTGAAGATCGTGCGGTCGGCCGGGTTTTTGGCACTCGTCCTGATGATCGCTTCGAGATCCATGCCATTGTACCGGCCGGCCGCCGTCAGTTCATTGAGCTTGTCGACATAGGCTTTGTGATGCCTGCCGTGATGGAATTCGAGCGTCTGGGCAGACATGTACGGCGCCAACGCATCGATCGGGTAAGGCAAGGTCGGGAGCTGAAACAAGAGACTATCCTTCCATTCATCGGCTGACGTTGCGCCCGGTCACGAGGGCCGGACGGTGGGATGATCGCAATTCAGGCGCGCTGTCTCGGCGTGTTTCGCGGCGTGGAAGACCGCGAATGCCGCCGCCTGCGCCTGCTCGACATAGGTCGCAATTTTTGCATCCGGTGCGGCGCGCGCGTGCAGATGCTGAACGAGAAGCGCCAGGCCATGCTTCAGATGCCGCGCGCAATCGAGCCTAAGCGGGAGCGGCGTCTCGGGAGACGCCGCACTCGCGCGCAGTTTGTCATAGGCCCGAACCAGGAATTCCTCGGCAGAATCCTCGTCGCCCAGCTGAGCGGCGATCTCCGCCAGATTGTGGGAGGAGATGTTGTAGATGACCGGCGCCGGCACCGACAGGTTGGCCTTCGACGCCAGAGCGAACAGCCGTTCCGCCTCGTCAAGCGCGCTGTGATAGAGGTCGAGCGCACGCCGCAAATCGCGGGCGACATAGGCCGCGTTGGCAGCCACGGTAACCGCCTGCCAGATCGCATCATCGGCAGCACCGTCTCGCGGCGGAGTTGCCGAGGGGGGCGCCGCCGTCGGCGCCCGGCGTTGCGAGTTCGGATCCATGTCGCCTCCTCCGGTCAGGCCGCGTCGAGCACGGCCTCGCCTTTCTGCCAGTTGCAGGGACAAAGCTCGCCGGTCTGGAGCGCGTCGAGCACGCGCAGGACCTCGTGCGGATTGCGCCCGACCGAGAGGTCGTTCGCCGAAACGAAACGGATGATAAGGTCGGGGTCGACGATCAGGGTGGCGCGCAGGCAGACGCCTTCCTCGGGATGCAATACGCCGAGCGCCGTGCTCAATTCCCGCTTGATGTCGGCGAGCATCGGAAACGGAAGGGTCTTGAGATCGGCATGGGTCTGCCGCCAGGCCAAATGAACGTATTCGCTGTCGGTGGAGACGCCGTAGATCACCGCATCTCGATCGGCGAATTCGCCGCTCAGCGCGCCGAAGGCCGCGATCTCGGTTGGGCAAACGAAGGTGAAGTCCTTCGGCCAGAAGAAAATTACCTTCCATTTGCCGACATCACTCGCCTCGGTGATGCGGGTGAAGGCGGTGCCGGGTTGGTTCGAGACGACAGCGGTGAGATCGAAGGCGGGCAGCTTCGTGCCAATCGTGATCATGTTTTCAGTTTGCTCCTGGGAGGGGTTGCGGGGGAAAATGAGCGCCGCGCGCGGCCGTCGACGTCATTCCGCAGACCTCGGCGGAGCGTCGGGATGCGCGCATGGTCCAGGTGCGATACCGCCCTTCGCGCCGACGTCGCCGGCTGCCTCGCCGGTCCGCCTCAAGCGAATGACCACATCGATCCTGGCGACCACGTAACCGTCCGGTAGAGCCGGGAGAGATCCGATCTCGATCGCGCCTTCCGGAATATCGATGATGCGATCCTCGATCTCGACATAGAAATGATGGTGGTCGCCCACATCGGTATCGAAATAGGTCTGGTCGCCGTTCACGGCGATGCGGCGCAGCAGGCCCGCATCCGCAAGCTGGTTGAGCGTATTGTAGATCGTGGCGAGTGACACCCGGATGCCGGCGGCGGCGGCCTCCCAGCAAAGTCCGCCCGCCGTCATATGCCGATGGCCCTCCCCGAACAGCAGACCGGCGATCGCCAGGCGTTGGCGCGTTGGGCGCAGCGACGCCAGTTCGAGCAAGGCGTGAACGTCCCTGCTCTCCGCAGCAAGAGACCGGACATGGCCGTGCTGCGGATGTCGGGCCACGGAATTCATCAAGCCAGAGTGTTCGAGCATGGGGACCATCATCAGGATGCGTTGCAACGACCTTAATGCTATTAAGAAGCATTCGCAACAACGAATATTGTCCTAGATTTTGTACGCTGCCCTGAACCAAAGGATTTGGCTTCCGCAAGGTGTCCGCCTTCCTCACCGCGGGCCGATGCCGCTGAGGAGATTGTTCGAGATGCGGAAATGCACGACGCAGCGAATAGCGCCGGCCGCAAGGTCGGCGAGTTGCGCCGCGGGCTACCAACCGACGGGCTTGACGAGACCAACCCGCTGTCACGCACCACGGAACGTCCGCAGCCGACGCGAGGTCGACACCGACTGCGGCGAGCTATCGACGGGCCCGCGCGGTTACACGGGGATAACTTCGATCACCCCTCTTCGCGCTTGCCCCACCGGCCATCCGCGCCTATAGCTCTGGCTTTAATGACCCCATCATTGAAATCGACTTTTGTCCTTGGTCACCGGCATCTGCTGGGCATCGAGGGCCTTTCCGCCGACGACATCACGGGCCTGCTCGACCTCTCCGAGGAGTATGTCGAGCTCAACCGCCAGGTCGACAAGAAACGCGCCAGTCTGCGCGGCCGCACCCAGGTCAATCTGTTCTTCGAGGCCTCGACCCGGACCCAGTCCTCGTTCGAGATCGCCGGAAAACGGCTCGGCGCCGACGTCATGAACATGTCGGTGTCGTCGATGTCGACCCGCAAGGGCGAGACCTTGATGGACACCGCGGTGACGCTGAACGCGATGCACCCGGACATCCTGGTGGTGCGCCATCACGCCTCCGGCGCAGTCGAACTGCTGGCGCGCAAGGTTGACGGTTCCGTGATCAATGCCGGCGACGGCAGCCACGAGCACCCGACCCAGGCGCTGCTTGATGCGCTGACCATCCGCCGCAACAAGGGAAGGCTCGAAGGGCTCGTGATCGCGATCTGCGGCGACGTGCTGCATTCCCGCGTGGCGCGCTCCAACATCTTCCTGCTCAACACCATGGGCGCCCGCGTCCGCGTGGTCGCCCCCTCCACCCTGCTGCCGCCCGGCATCGAGCGGATGGGCGTCGAGGTCGCGCGTGACATGCGCGAGGGACTGAACGGCGCCGACATCGTGATGATGCTGCGGTTGCAGCGCGAGCGCATGAACGGCTCGTTCGTGCCGTCATCGGGCGAGTATTTCCACTATTTCGGGCTCGACCAGAAGAAGCTCGGCTACGCCAAGCCGGATGCGCTGGTGATGCATCCGGGCCCGATGAACCGCGGTGTCGAGATCGACACTTTCGTCGCCGACGGCGCGCAGTCGCTGATCCGTGAACAAGTTGAAATGGGTGTGGCAGTGCGCATGGCGGTGCTCGAAGCGCTCGCCCGCAACCTGCCGAACGCGTGAGACCGATGCTGACCGACCGCCGCCCCATCCTGCTCGCCAACGCCCGCGTCATCGATCCGTCCCGCGACTTCGACGGTCCGGGCGATGTCCTGATCGCCGACGGCGTGATCCGTGACGCCAAGCGCGGCATCGGTGCCGCCGGCGTCCCCGAAGGCACCGACATCGTCAACTGCGCCGGCAAGATCGTGGCCCCCGGCCTGATCGACATGCGCGCCTTCGTCGGCGAACCCGGCGCCAGCCACCGCGAAACCTTTGCCTCCGCCAGCCAGGCCGCCGCCGCCGGCGGCATCACCACCATCATCTGCCAGCCCGACACCTCGCCGGTGATCGACAATTCGGCGACCGTCGACTTCGTGCTGCGCCGCGCCCGCGACACCGCGATCGTCAACATCCACCCGATGGCGGCGCTGACCAAGGGCATGCAGGGCCAGGAGATGACCGAGATCGGCCTCTTGAAGGCCGCCGGCGCCGTCGCCTTCACCGACGGCGACCGCAGCGTCACCAACGCCCAGGTGATGCGTCGCGCGCTGACCTATGCCCGCGATTTCGACGCGTTGATCGTGCATCACACCGAGGACCCGAACCTGGTCGGCGAAGGCGTCATGAACGAAGGCGAATTCGCCACCCGGCTCGGCCTCGCCGGGATTCCGACCGCCGCCGAGTCGATCATGCTGGAGCGCGACATGCGGCTCGCCGGGCTGACCGGCGGGCGCTATCACGCGGCCTCGCTGACCTCGACCGAGTCGCTCGAGATCCTCAAGCGCGCCCGCGACGCCGGCCACAACGTCTCGGCGTCGGTCTCGATCAACCACGTGACCTTGAACGAGAACGACATCGGCCCCTACCGCACCTTCCTGAAGCTGGCGCCGCCGCTACGCACCGAGGAGGACCGCAAGGCGCTGGTCGCCGCTCTCGCCTCCGGCCTGATCGACGTCGTGATGAGCGATCACAATCCGCAGGACGTCGAGGTCAAGCGGCTGCCCTTCGCGGAAGCGGCGAGCGGCGCGGTCGGCCTCCAGACCATGCTGCCGGCGGCGCTGCGGCTGATCCACAATGGCGAGATGGACTTCAAGACGCTGATCCGGGCGATGTCGACGCGACCGGCGGAACTGCTCGGGCTACCCGGCGGCACGCTGCGTGCGGGCGCCCCGGCCGACGTCATTGTGATCGACGCCGACACGCCCTGGATCCTCGACCGCGACGACCTCAAATCGCTGTGCAAGAATACGCCGTTCGACGACGCCCGCTTCTCCGGTCGCGTGACGCGGACCATCGTCGGCGGACGCACCGTGTATGAGCACGTCTGATCGCGTGTGGAACTCAGTGCGCTGTGAGTTGTGACATCGCTTCCATCGTCGTGCCAACGACGATGGCTGCCACGTAAACGACGAAGAAAAGCTGCTCCAGCCGCGTGCGAACAGAAGCCATGATAAGCTCCCCTAATACCGAGGCCATGGTGCGGATCGATGGTTAATTTTTTGTTGACGAAATCAGCCAAAACGGACCGGACCGCCCGTCGACGGAGCCACCGCGATGTCCGCTGATGTGCTGCTGCTGCCCGCCTTCCTGATCGGCTATCTGCTGGGCTCGATCCCGTTCGGGATGATCCTGACCCGGCTCGCTGGAACGCAGGACCTGCGCACGATCGGCTCCGGCAATATCGGCGCCACCAACGTGCTGCGGACCGGCCGCAAGGGCCTCGCCGCGGCGACCCTGATCGGCGACATGCTCAAGGGCACGGTCGCCGTCATCATCGCGGGCACGATCGGCGGCCCGAACGCGGCGATGGTCGCGGCGCTCGGTGCGTTTCTCGGCCACCTCTTCCCGGTCTGGCTCAAATTTCGCGGCGGCAAGGGCGTCGCCACCTATCTCGGCGTGCTGCTCGGCCTGTTCTGGCCGGCGGCGCTGATTTTTGCGGTGATCTGGCTCGGCACCGCCTACACCACGCGCTACTCGTCGCTGTCGGCGCTGATCGCCGCCTTCGTGACACCGCTGTTCCTGTGGTGGTTCGGCCACAACGCGCTCGCTTCCCTGTTCGCCGTGTTGACGCTGCTGCTGTTCTACATGCATCGCGAGAACATCAAGCGCCTGCAGGCCGGCACCGAAGGCAAGATCGGCGAGAAGAAGTAGCTCTCCGTCATTCCGGGGCGATGCGCAGCATCGAACCCGGAATCCATTGGGCAGCACATTCGCTGTGAAATGGATTCCGGGCTCTCGCTTCGCGAGCCCCGGAATGACGGCGGTTATTTCCTCAACGCCCCCTCAACAAAACTCGCCGCCGCCAGCACCCTCGCATCGTTACCGAACGGCGCGATCACCGTCACTCCCACCGGCAATCCACCCTCGGCAACCAACGTCGGCAGATTGACGCAAGGCACGCCCATCAAGGTCCAGAGGCGGTTGTAACGGGGATCGCCGCTCGACGTCAGGCCCTTGGGGGCTGCGCCCGGCGCCGACAGCGTCAGCAGCACGTCGACCTCGGCGAAGATGCCGGCCAATGCCTGCCGCGCCCGCAATGTGACGTCCATCGCGCCGTCGTACTCGGCGGGCGTGCCGTCCTTGCTCTCGTCGAGCCGGCCACGCAGCAACGGCGGCATCGCGTCGTAATTCTGCCCATACTCCCAGGCCAACGACTGGTGCGCTTCGAACTCCTGCACCACCGGGTGGATGCGCCACGCCTCCGCGATGATTTCGGGCATCGCAAGCTCGCGAACCACCGCGCCGGCCTGCTCCGCCGCGCGCGCCGCCACTTGCAGCGCCTGCGCGCCGGACGTTTCGGGCGCGCCGGCGAATGCCTGCGTCACCACGCCGATGCGCGGCGCCGCCACCTGCGATGGCACCACAAGGTCGGTCCGCTTGGTCATCGCGGCCAATCCCAGCGCGACATCACGCACGCCGGCGCCGAACAGCCCCACCGTATCGAGCGTCCACGAAAAACACTTCACGCCGACGGTCGGCAGCAACCGGTAGCTCGGCTTGATCGCGGCGACGCCGCAGTATGAGGCCGGGCGGATCACCGAACCGCCGGTCTGGGTGCCGAGCGCCAGCGGAACCATCCCGGCGGCGACCGCGGCCGCCGAGCCCGACGACGAGCCGCCCGGGGTATGCGCATGATTGTGCGGGTTGACCGTCGGCGTCGGATCATTCGCCGCGAACGCGGTCGTCGTGGTCTTGCCGATGATGCTCGCGCCGGCCTGCTTGAGCGCCATCACGACCGGCGCATCGGCGCGCGGCTGATGGCCGCGGTAGATCGCGGCGCCCATCTCGGTCGGGAAATCGGCGGTATCGATGATGTCCTTGATGCCGACTGCAATACCGCGCAGCGGGCCGCTCGTCTGCGCACGCGCCCTTGCGTCGTGACGGACGAAGGCCCCGATCGCATTGTCCTGCGCGCGGATCGCCTCCAGCGTTTGAGCGATGACCGCATCGGGCGACAACGCCCCCTGCTCGATACGCGCTGTGAGGTCGGCGAGTGAGATCATGGGATGGCTTCCTGACACTGACGGCTGCTTTTAGCGCGTTGCGAAGGGCTGCGCCAATGTCGCAGTTGATCGCAATCTCAGGTTGGGCGAAGCTGCTTCCCGCATGCATGACCGGTCATCCAGCACCGCAAGACTGACCGACACCGAACGGCTCAACCGCCTGCGGCTGATCCGCTCCGACAATGTCGGCCCGCGCACCTTTGCATCGCTGCTCCGCCATTTTGGCAACGCGGCGCATGCGCTTGAGCGCCTGCCCGATCTCGCGCGACGCGGCGGTGCATCGGGTCCGGGGCGGATTTGCAGTGAAGCCGACGCTGCCGCGGAGCTCGCCGCCTGCCGCAGGTTCGGCATCGATCTCGTCGCGCCCGAAGAGGCGCACTATCCGGCGCGGCTCGCCACCATCGACGACGCGCCGCCGCTGCTCGCCGTACGCGGCGCGCGTGATGCCCTGACGCGGCCGATGATCGCGATCGTCGGCTCGCGCAACGCCTCCGGCGCCGGGCTGAAATTTGCCGGCACCCTGGCGCGCGATCTTGGCGACGCCGGCTTTGTCGTGATCTCGGGCCTCGCCCGTGGCATCGACCAGGCAGCGCATCGCGCGACGGTTGCAAGCGGCACGGTCGCGGTGCTTGCCGGCGGCCATGACAGGATCTACCCGCCGGAGCACGAGGACCTGCTCGCCGCACTGCTCGAGCATGGTGCGGCGATCTCCGAGATGCCGCTCGGCCATGTGCCGCGGGCACGCGACTTCCCTCGCCGCAATCGGCTGATCTCAGGGGCATCGCTCGGCGTTGTGGTGGTAGAGGCAGCGCATCGCTCAGGCTCGTTGATCACGGCGCGGATGGCGGCCGAACAGGGGCGCGAGGTGTTCGCGGTGCCGGGTTCGCCGATCGATCCGCGCGCCGCCGGCGCCAACGACCTGATCAAGCAAGGCGCCACGCTGGTGACCGAAGCCGCCGACGTCATCAACGCGGTGACGCCGATCATGGAGCGGCCGGTCATGTTTTCCGCGCGCGAGGACGACGAGCCGCTGGAATTCATCAACGCCGCCGACGATCGCGCCCGCATCGTCAATCTGCTCGGGCCGAGCCCGATCAGCCTCGACGACCTGATCCGGATGGCCGACGTCTCGCCCGCCATCGTCCGCGCTGTGTTGCTGGAGCTCGAGCTCGCCGGCAGGCTCGAACGTCACGGCGGCGGGCTGGTGTCGATGATCTAATCAGACGAATTGGCGGGCTCAAATGTCAGTCCGTCATCCTGAGGAGCGCGTAGCGCGTCTCGAAGGATGCACGGCCCGTCTGCTGGCCGTCGACCCTTCGAGACGCGCGCATGAGCGCGCTCCTCAGGGTGATGGATCGGTGTCTAGGCGTGCGGAAGGAAGACTTCACGCCTCATTCCGCGCGTCGAACTTGCTCCGCGCGCCCTCGATCTCAGGAAGATGCGCGAACGCCCATTCGCCGAGCGCCATGACAGGCACCGCGAGCCCGCGTCCGAGATCGGTGAGTTCGTAGTCGACCCGCGGCGGAATGGTCGGAAACACCGTGCGCGTCACCAGCCCGTCGCGCTCCAGCCCGCGCAAGGTCAGCGTCAGCATGCGCTGCGAAATGCCGTTGATCATGCGCTTCAGTTCGTTGAAGCGGCGCGGTCCGTCGCGCAGCAGCATGATGACCAGCACGCTCCATTTGTCGCCGACGCGCGACAGCACGGATGCCACGCCGCGGCAGTCCTGGTGCTCCGCCGGATTGGGCGGCAGGCCGGTTACATGGATGTGCTCAGGTCTCATCGGTGTGCTCGGGTTTCAAAAATGTGCGTTCTTGCGGAGATTTAGGGCGGTCACTCATATAGCGCCAGTTACAAACCTATACCAAAGGTGACCTCTGCCATGAAACTTCTGCACATCGACTCCTCGGTTCTCGGCCCCCACTCCGTCAGCCGTCAGGTCTCCGCCGCCGCCGTCGAGCGGCTGCGCCAGGCCAATCCCGGCCTCGTCGTGAGCTATCGCGACCTCAGCCAGACTCCGCTCGCCCACCTCTCCGGCCTGCACCTCGCCGCGAGCCAGGGCGCAGCGCCGGACCCGTCGGTGCGCGACGACATCGCGGCCGGCCAAGCCGTGCTCGACGAGTTCCTCGCCGCCGACATCGTCGTGATCGGCGCGCCGATGTACAATTTCACGATCCCGAGCCAGCTCAAGGCCTGGATCGACCGCATCGTGGTCGCGGGCAAGACCTTCAAGTATGGCGCCACCGGCGTCGAGGGACTGGCCGGCAACAAGCGCGTCATCATCGCGATCTCGCGCGGCGGTTACTACGGCGCCGACACGCCGATGGCCGCGCTCGAGCATCTCGAGACCTATCTGCGCGGGGTGTTCGGCTTCATCGGCGTCAGGAATCTGGAGTTCATCCCGGCCGACGGCATCCAGGTCGGCCCCGAGCATCGCGAGAAGGCCGTCGCCGGCGCGCTGCAAGCCGCGGGCAGCCTGAACGCGGCCTGAGCCGAGCGAGCGCGGTTTCACGCGCGCTGAACAAACAGCGAGAGCTCCGGCTCTGATTGCATCAGATCCGAAGCTCTCGGCACGACGCGGCGGGCTCTCGCCGCTACGATCCTTACGTGGCTTTGCGCTCCTGCTCCGCGATCTTGCGGAACGCGGCCTCGCCGGCATCGGTCACCGCGGCCCATTTTGCGTTCGGCGCGGCCTCGGCGTCGTAATTGTCATGCCAGTTCCACCATTTGTAGGTCGGTCCCTGCGGATAGCCCTTCGGTGAATCTTCCCACAGTTCCTGGCGGCCGAGCGGCGTGATGTCGAGATAGCTCCACACCGTGCCCATCGCCTCGTCGCCGCGACTGTTGACGAGATAGCTGCGGAAGATCCGCTCGCCGTCGCGAATGAACACGTTGTGGCCGTGCCACTCGGCGACACCGAAATCCGCATCGAAGCTGTCGGTGATGGTGTACCACGGCATCTCCCACTCCATCCGCGCCTTCAGCCGCGCGATGTCGGCCTGCGGCGCGCGCGAGGCGTAAGCCAGCGTGGTGTCGCGCTGGTTGAGATGCGCGAGATGGCCGACCTGGTCGGCGCCGAGTGAGCAGCCGCGGCAGCCATGATCCGGCCAGCCGAACACGCCGGGCTCGAAGAAGGCGCGGTAGACGATCAATTGCCGGCGGCCCTCGAACAGGTCGAGCAGGCTCACGCTGCCGTTCGGTCCCTCGAACACATAGGCCTTCTCGACTTCCATCCACGGCATCCGCCGCCGCTCGGCGGCGAGCGCGTCACGCGCCCGCACATGCGCCTTCTCCTTGACCAGCAATTCCAGGCGCGCCGCCTCCCACGCCTCGCGCGACACCACCGGCGGCGTTTGCATCGCAGCCAGTTCGGCGCTGCGGTCATTGTCGGCTGATTTGCTCATGATGGTCTCCATCTCCGATTTGGACGAACTCCGCGACATCCGCGCGGTTCCACCACGCGCCGCCGGTCGTCATTGGCCATGCCGCAATCTGGCGCGGCAGCGACCGCAAGCGGGAGTGACAAGTGTGTCGGGATTTTCGCGCAGGCGCGCCGGAGGCTGCTTGCGAGATGCTTGCATTATGCAAGTACATATGAAACCCTCCGCACATGAAACAACCTGCTCCCGCATCCGATGACGGCCTGAAGCTCAGCGCCTGGCTGCCCTACCGCCTGTTCCTGGTCGCGGCGCAGGTGGCGCGTCCGCTGGAAAGTTTCTACGGCGAGACATTCGGACTGAGCCAGGCCGGCTGGCGCATCCTCGCCGTCATCGCCGAGCGCGATGCCGCCAATGCCTCCGAGATCGGCCGCGCCTGCGCGCTCGATCCATTCGCGGTCAGCCGCGGCATCGGCCAGCTGGTCGAGCTCGGCTTCGCGCTGCGGCGTCCGGGCAAGACCGATCGGCGCTTTGCGGCCGTGAGCATCACCCGTAGCGGCCGGGCCGCCTTCAACCGGATCGCAGCCCTCGGCAGTGCGATCGAGGCGCGGCTGCTCGGCAGGCTTTCGCCGGGCGAGCGAACGATGCTCGATTCCGCGCTCACCCGGCTCGAGGCGGAAAGCGCGCGAATCGATGCCGGCGGCTGGCGCGCGCTGCTCGACGGCGACACGCCATGACGGCCGCATTGTTCGCGCTGACCGCACTGCTCTGGGGCGGCGGCGCGCTGGCGACCGCGATGCAGGCCGGCATCACGCCCGCGCCATGGTCGGTCGCGCTGCGGATGGCGCTGGCCGGCCTCATCCTGGTCGGCTACGCGCGGTTGCGCGGCGTGCCATTGACGATCCCGCGCAAGGACCGGCCGGCGGTCGCGTTGCAGGGCCTGCTGTTCTTCGCCATTGCCTTCATCGCGTTCTATGAGGCGACCGCGCGGATGCCGAGCGGGCTTGCGGCGCTGGTGCTGTCGACCTCCTCGCTGTTCGCGGCCGTGATCGCGCGCACAACGCTCGGCGTGCCGATCTCCGCCGGCTTCGTCTGGGGCGCGCTGTGCGGTATCCTCGGACTTGCGATCATCTTCCTGCCGGGCGCCGGCGCGCATGGCACCGCGCCGCTTGCAGGCTTCGCCTGGGCGTTGGTCGCGGCGATGGCGACCGGCGCCGGAACCAGCGTCGGCGCCCGCAACCAGCGCGCCGGATTGCCAGTCGTGTCCGTGCTCGCCTGGGCGGCCTTCGTCGGCTCCGCGGCGAGCGCGCTCTGGGCAATCGCGACGGGCATGCATTTCGCGGCCGACCTTTCGCTCTCCTACGCCGCGAGCTTCCTCTATCTCGCCGTCGCCGCGTCCTGCGTCACCTTCATGCTCTATTTCGAGTTGGTGCGCCGGCTCGGCCCCGGCCGTGCCGCCTACACGCTCGCACTGGTGCCGCTGGTCGCCCTCGTGCTGTCGGCGCTGTTCGAGCATCTTACGCTGGGCTGGCCGGTGCTCGCCGGCGCCGCCGCGATCCTGGCCGGCAATGTGCTGGTGCTGTCGCGCTGACAGTGGCGCAACGGGCAGGCCGTCGGCGAAAAATGCTACCGTCACCGCGTCAGACGATTCGAAGGCGCTTCCATGCCGGCAAGTTGGACCAGCACATCTGGACGGATGCCGAACCTGGCGCGGATGCAGCGCAAGGCCTTCGAGTCGTTCCAGCAAGGCGATCTCGCCAGGGCCGAGCGGCTCTGCACCGGGCTGCTCGAACACGTGCCCGACGATTTCGACACGTTGCACCTGCTGGGCATGGTCAATTTCCGGCGCCACCGGCTGGCGGAGGCGCTGCGCTTGCTCGGCGCCGCGCTGAAGGCCAATTCGGTTTCGTCGGAGGCAATGTCGAATCTCGGGCTGGCGCTGCACACGGCCGGACAGTACGACGAAGCCATCTCGCGCTATCGCAGCGCGCTGCAACTTGAGCCCGACCAGCCCGAGTTTCTCTACAATCTCGGCAACAGCTATCTGGAGCTCGGCCGCTACGACGAGGCGGTGGCGAGCTATGACGCCGCGCTCGCAGCCAAGCCCGATCACGTCGGCGCGCTGGTCAACCGGGGCAACACCCAGCTGAGATTGAATGCGCCGCTCGCGGCGCTTGCGAACTACGATGCCGCGCGCGGGCTGATGCCGCGCCATCCGCAGATCCTGACCAATCGCGGCCATACCCTTCGCCGGCTCGACCGGCCCACGGAGGCGCTGCCCGAATTCAGCGCGGCGATCGCGGTCGCTCCGGATTTCGCCGAAGCGCATTTCGAAGCCGCGATGGCGCATATCACGCTTGGCGATTTCGACGCCGGCTGGAAGGCCTATGAATGGCGCTGGAAGACCGGCGCGTTCGCCCGGCAGCGTCGGTCGTTGCCGGCTCCGTTGTGGCTGGGCGACCGGCCGGTCGGCGGCAAGACCATTCTGTTGCACGCCGAGCAGGGTTTTGGCGACACCATCCAGTTCATCCGCTACGCGCCGCTGCTGACCCGCCTGGACGCCAACGTCATCTGCGAGGTTCAAGGCGAATTGCGGCCATTGCTTTCGCAGCTCGACGACGTGCAGGTCATCTCGGCCGGCGCGCCGCTGCCCGCGTTCGACCTGCATTGCCCGCTGCTCAGTCTTCCGCTGGCGTTCAGGACGCAGCTCGAGACGATCCCGGTATCGATCCCCTATCTCTCGGCGCCTGCCGATCGGCTGGAGCGTTGGCAGACCCGCTTGCCGCCCGGCCGACCGCGCGCCGGCTTCGTCTGGTCCGGCTCCGCCACCCACAAGAACGACGCCAACCGCTCGCTCCCGCTGGCGCGGCTGGCTCCGCTGCTCGAGACATTGCCGCTGCAATGCGTCAGCCTCCAGAGCGAGTTGCGCAGCGCCGATCGTGAGATCTTGCGCGATCTGCCAAACCTGGTTCAGCTCGGCGACGAGTTCGGCGATTTCGCCGATACGGCCGCCGCGATTGCGCTGCTCGATGTCGTCGTGTCCGTGGATACCGCGGTCGCGCATCTCGCGGGCGCGCTGGGCAAGCCGGTGTTGCTGCTGTTGCCGCATGCCGCGGATTTCCGCTGGATGCGCCAGCGCACCGATACGCCGTGGTATCCGACCGCGACGCTGCTCCGCCAGCAGGCTTTTGGCGATTGGGACAGCGTGATCGATCGGCTGCGCGACGAACTGCGTCGGTTCCAACACTGAGGCAGCCGATTGACGGCAGGACGATATCTGACTAAAGTCAGATATATGCTCGACCCTGTCGCCCGCGTCCGTCGTTTCAACCGTTCCGTCACCCGTGCGGTCGGTGCGCTCGACACCTCGTTCCTCGGCCGCGGCCGGCCGCTCGGTGCGGCGCGGGTACTGAACGCGATCGGGCATGGCCGCGCCGATGTCGGCGACATCAGGGATTATCTCGGGCTCGATTCCGGCCTGATGAGCCGGCTGCTGCGCAGCCTCGAGGACGAAGGGCTGATCGAGACCACGGCGCATGAGGACGACGCCCGCCGCCGCATCGCGAAGCTGACGCCGGCCGGCAAGCGCGAGTTCAACGCCTATGAGGCGCTTTCCAACCGGCAGGCGACCGACTTCCTTGCGCACCACACCCAGCGTGAGGCGCTGCTGGCGGCAATGGATCTGATCGCCTCGGCGCTCGGACGCGACGCCACGTCGCTGGATGAGATCGACCCGCGCAGCGAGGAGGCACGCTACTGCCTCGGCGAATATTACGCGGAGCTGGCGCGGCGCTTCAAACAGGGCTTCGACGTCAAGCTGTCGCGCGATCCTGATGCGAAGGACATGGTGCGGCCGCGCGGCAGCTTCATCGTGGCGATGTCGGACGGCCTGCCGCTCGGCTGCGTCGGGTTGAAGGGTGGCGACCGCGACTACGCCGAGATCAAGCGGCTGTGGGTCGCGCCCGCTGCGCGCGGCCTCGGGCTCGGCCGCCGCTTGATGGACGATGCCGAACGCGTCGCGCGCGAGCTCGGCATCGCGGTGCTGCGGCTCGACACCAACAGCGCGCTGGCGGAGGCCGGCCAACTCTACCGCAGATCGGGCTGGACCGAGATTCCGCGCTTCAACGACGATCCCTACCCCGATCTGTTCTTCGAAAAGCGTCTCTGAGGCGCTGCCATTTCCACATTCGTCATGGCCGGGCTTGTCCCGGCCATCCACGCCTTTCGCTCTCGGAAACCAAGACGTGGATGCCCGGCACGAGGCCGGGCATGACGCGTTCGTGGAGAGATCAAACACAGATTCGATAGACCTCCTCTTCCGCGTGTTGTCCGGCGCCATGCGCTGGCCTAAGACAGCGGGATGACCATTCGTCCCATCGTCCGCTATCCCGATCCGCGGCTGGCGCGGCCCGCCGAGCCGGTGAGCATGTTCGACGACGCGCTGCGCGAGCTGGCGCAGGATCTGCTCGAGACCATGCGCGCCGCGCCCGGCATCGGCATCACCGCGCCGCATATCGGCGTGGCGCTGCGCGTCGTGGTGCTCGAGCTCGATGCGCGCGAGGGGCCGCGGACCTATGTCAATCCGGAGATCATCTTCACCTCGGACGAGATGATCCTGCACAAGGAAGGCAGCGTCTCGATGCCCGGCGTCACCGACGAGGTCGAGCGCCATGCGCGCGTCCGCATCCGCTATCAGGACACCGACGGCAACGCGCAGACCGAGGAGTCCGACGGCCTGCGCGCCGTTTGCCACCAGCACGAGATCGATCAGCTCGACGGCATGTTCTGGATCAGGCGGCTGTCGCGGTTGAAGCGGGAGCGCCTGATCAAGCGGTTCGAGAAGATCTCGCGCGGATGAGCGAATTTCGTAGGGCGGGTTAGCGAAGCGTAACCCGCCGCGGCTCTTGCGATGGAGCGATGGCGGATTACGCCTTCGGCTAATCCACCCTACAACACTGAACGTCCTACCCTCCCGCCATCAGATCCTTCGCCAGCGCCATGTACGCCGGCAAGGTCACCGGGTCATTGGCGGCATTGCCGGCCATCGGGTGCGAGGCGTAGCGCGCGATCACCATCTCGGCCCTGGGATCGATGTAGATGCCCTGGCCGTGCACGCCGCGCGCCATGAAGGCGCCGTGCGCATTGTGCGTCACCCACCATTGATTGCGGTAGGAGGCGCCGGGCAGCGTGGTGTAGCCGGCCGGCTTGAACTTCTCGGGATCGCCGCCGCGTGCGATGTCCTCGACCACCTGCGACGGCACGATCTGGCGGCCATTGAAGCGGCCGTGATTGCGGATGGTCTCGCCGAAGCGGGCGAGATCGCGCAGCGTGGTCGACAACCCGCCGCCGCCGCTTTCGGTGCCGATGCGGTCGACGTGATAATGCGCGTCCTCCTCCGCGCCCATCGGCGCCCAGATCCGCTCGGACAAGAGATCCGACAAGGTCATGCCGCTGGCGCGCCGGATGATCCAGGCCAGTACGTCGGTGTTGACGGTCTTGTAGGCGAACGCCTTGCCGTGCTCGCCCTGCTTCGGCTGCGCGCAGAGGAAATCGAAGATGGTGGTCGCGCCCTCATAGCCCGGCGGGATCGGCGCCATGCCGTTGGCGCGGCGCAGCCCCCAGACGTCGGAGTTCTTGTCGGTATAGACCTCGGTGTATTTCAGGCCGGTGGTCATATCCATCACTTCATGCACGCGGGCATCGCCGAACGCGCTGGCCTTCAGCTCCGGCACGTAGTCGGTGACCGGCGCCTGCGGATCGATCTTGCCCTCGGCGATCAGGATGCCGGCGAGCGTGCCGGTGAACGACTTGGTCACCGACATCGCGATATGCGGCTTGTGCGGCTTCAGCGCGCCGAAGTAGCGCTCGTAGATCAGTTTGCCCCGATGCAGCACGGCGATGCCATCGGCGTAGCTGTCCTCGAGCATGCGCGCGAAGGTCTGCGGCCGGCCGTCCATCGTCACCGACGCCGACCCGCCGATGTCGTGATCCGCGCGCGGCAGCACCGACGCGCCCCCTGCTCCGCGCCAGACATTCACCGTCGGCACCAGCTGGCGGATGTTGCTCCAGGCCCAGCGCAGTTCGGGGAAGCTGCGGAACGAGCCGTCCTGGAAGGTGATGGTCTTGTCCTGCGGCGGCGGAAAGCCCTGCATCCAGCCGAGCTCGTTCGGATCGGTCTCGGCGGCGGTGGGGTTTTGTTGCGGATTGGCGGCTGCGACGGACATCAAGGTTGGCTCCAGAGCTGCGAGACGAAGGCTGCGATACGAATTTCGTATCACGCGACGGCAACCGCCACACCCCGCGTTTGCGCCGGGGTGGTCGTCGCCGCGAGCGCGCCGTCCGCGCGATCCGACACCCGACTGTCGCGCCCGGGCCAAAACCTTCCCGCGCCAACGGATTACCCAGCCGCCGCCCGCTCGATCGCGGCGATGTCGATATTCTTCATCGTCATCATCGCCTCCATCGCGCGACGCCCCGCGGCTTGATCGGCCCCGTTGACCAGCTCGAGCAGCCGCCGCGGCGTGATCTGCCAGGTGAAGCCCCAGCGGTCACGGCACCAGCCGCACGGCAATTCCTTGCCGCCATTTTTCGTCACCGCGTTCCAGTAGCGATCGGTCTCCTGCTGGCTGTCGGTCAGCACCATGAAACTGACGGCCTCGTTCGGCACGTAGTTGGAACCGCCATTCAGCCCGACGAAGCGGCGGCCGAGCACGGTGAACTCGACCGTCAGCTCATCGCCCTGCCCGATCCCCGGAATCGGCGAGACGTGCCCAGCATCGACATGGCTGTCGGGAAAGGTCGCGGCATAAAACTCCGCCGCTTCGCGCGCCCGGCCCTGATCGAACCAAAGGCATGTGACGAGATCGGTCATGTGCAGTCTCCTTGTTATGCGCAAAGGACGGTTGGCGACGACGGCAACCGACAGGCCGACGAGAATAATTTGCGGGAACTAGTTTGTGACGGCACGCATCCGCACACGCTGTCGTCCTGGCGAAAGCCAGGACCCATAACCACCGAATTCGAGATGAGCAGGATCATCGCCCCCGCGTCGCGTAACCAACGACCATTTGGGGTAATGGGTCCTGGCTTTCGCCAGGACGACGATGTGGATGGCTCTCGATTCAAGATGACCAACACGCGGTGTCATCGCCCGGCGCGACCGGGCGATCCAGTATTCCAGAGACAGTCGTTGTTGAATGGATGGGCCGCGGCGTACTGGATCGCCCGGTCGAGCCGGGCGATGACAGTTGAGGTTGGGGATACGGCTTCGCATTCTCGCGACATGAGCTGTCCGAAGTTTTGCATTTCGTTCCGCCCTCCTCTCACAGAGGGCGCAGGGAAAGCCGGGTGCCGATCGCACCCATGGGCCCCGAGCAATGGGTAGAAAGCTCGGGGGTAGGACCACAGGTGTAACCGGAAACAACCCGGCTTTCCCTGCGCGATGGGTTACGGCTTACTTCGTGCTCTCCCCGGCGAGACCAGACTTTTTTGTCACCGTCTCCGCCACGCGCACCGCGCAATGTGAAGAGACACCTGCCACTTGGGCGTCAGGACCACACGACTTCGCCGTCCGCCTCACGCGCACTCGTCAGTCGCGCATTCGGCGTCCACCGCATCTCCACCCGCGTCCGTGACGATCGCGATCCGCCCCTCGTGTCGGGTGAGACGCGCACATTGAACAGCTGAGTTGGGTCAAACGCCAAGCGGAATATTTTCTTAGTCGCGGATTGACGGGTTATGCTGAGTTGCCCGTTGGGGTGATTTGTCGCAGGAGGTGCGGTGAGATTTGATTTGCGTCGAGGCGGTTCTGTCGTACGGCACAGACAATTCGGCGAGAAGCGGCGCGCCAATCCATCGCTTGGCGCCAACTTGGCTGATCGCTTTCGCCAAGCAACCCCAGGGGAGCTGGACTGTGGCTCCGTCGAACCCGGCCGATCCGATGCTTGCTACAGGTTGAGTTCGCCGTCACGGAGCCTTCGGTCACGCTCCGAAATTTCGGCATCGTCGACTGGGAATATCATTGCCATGCCGTCATTGGCTGCCCTCATCTGAACTTCATCGACAAAGGCATGCAGTTTGTCGTGATAGTCTTGGAAGGCGGCAGCGTAGTCGGCGCCGTTCCGTTGCAATGCTTCGGCAAGTCGTCCCGCCCCAATGATCGCCATCGAGCCACCCATCCCTGCTACCGGTGATACGCAGTAGCCTGCGTCACCCACGAGAGCGACCCGCCCTTTCGACCAAAACGGCATCCGGATCTGGTTGATCCTGTCGAAGTAAAAGTCGTTGTCAGTATCCACGTGCTTCAGGGCGGCCGGCACCTTCCAGCCTAGCCCATCGAAATGGTCATGGATCATCGCTCGCTGCTGCGCGCGATCACGATAGTCGTATTCGATTTCGCTGGTGGCGCGAAACGCGAGGCCAATGTCGGTTCGGTCGTCGTAGCCGTTCAGCATTGCCGTTCGCCCCGGCACGCTGAACACCTGCGATACGTTGGGCGGCAATATACCCGTCACCGGCACGACCTTCAGATAGACATAACCTCCCATGAAGTAAGTGAAGTTCTTCTCGTCGCCGAACACCAACTTCCTCGTGTTGGAGCGATTGCCGTCGCAGCCAAACACCAGGGCATAGGTACGCCGCGTCCCGTCATCCAGCGTGACCGTGACGCCTTCAGGACCATCGCTAAGCTGTTTGATCGAGCGGCCGAACCGCAGCTCGACCGCCCCATCGATCCCCGCGAAGAGGATTTCCAGCAGATCATCACGGTGTATCTCAAACCGGGTGCGCGGCGGCGCATCCGGCCCGGTATCGATGCCAAAGCCGCCAAGCGTGTGATCCTGGACGTCCTTGAACTCAAACGCGCGCGGGGGCAACGCCTTGGCTCGAACAGCATCGAACATACCCATGCGCTCGAGAACGCCAACGGTCTCGCCCTCGATGTCGACCGGCGTCCCGCCTTTGCGAAGCTCGCTTGCAACCTCGACCACCGTAACCCGGTAGCCCAGCCGGTTGAGCCAATAAGCCATCGCCAAGCCCGCGAAGCTTGCGCCACTGACCAGCACAGGGGCGCCGGAAGGCGGATGAGGATTCTGGACGGAGACAGGGTAGTCGACCATAGAGGGCTCCATGGAAGGATGATATTGAACCATACTCAGTATTAATATATACTGAGTACATATAAGGCAAGGATTGATGAACGAAAAGGCCGACCGACGCACCCGCAAGCGTCTGGCAACCCGCCAGAGCATCTCGGACACGGCGACCCGTCTGTTTCTTGAGCGGGGCTTCGATTCAGTAACGATCGACGAAATCGCCGCAGCAGCCGACGTTGGCCGAATGACGGTTTTCAATCATTTCCCCCGGAAAGAGGACATGTTCTTCGACCGTGAGGAAGAGATTCAGGCGTTGGCCTTCGACGCTATTCGCAAACGTGGGCCCGGCGTCTCGCCGATCGAGGCGACTCGCAAACTGGCGCATGACCTTGTTGCGCAGGATCATGAGTTTGTGATGCTGTCCGCAGACACGAGCTGGTTCATCAAGACGGCCATGGCCAGTGAGGCGCTCAAGGCGCGCGCGCGGGAGATGCGAGACGATTTTACCCGCGCATTAGCAATCGTGTTGGCCGATACCAGCAACCGACCAACAGGTGATCCGAATGCTCATCTTGCAGCCGGACTCATCGTATCGACCTGGAACGTTGCCTTCAGTGAAGCGCAGAAACTCTTTGATCGCACGCGTGACGCAAGCGCGGCGAAGCGCTGCTTCCTTGCGGTTATCGACCGCGGGACGGCGGGAGCAGCCGCAGCCCTCGCAAAGACCGCTTACGCTTGATCCTGGCCGCGTTCGAGCCTCGCGGCAAAAATCGCTGATCGAGATCCGATTCAGGAAGAACGGGGATTGGCTACGCCGTTTAGAGCGTTTCCCCTCTTACCCTACTCCCACTCGATTATTTCCTGCTCTCATAACGCATTGAAATTGCCCGTCAAAAAAATTTTCTCGGCTTGCTATACCGTCAGCCAATCCGTCAAAAACTCGCGCTTCTGAAAACATTGGATTTTTCGGCTGCTTTCGCGAAACGCACCTTCCACCATCTATCGCCGAACACGGTCGAGGAAGCTCACCCGACATCGATCAAGCCCGCCCCGCCATCTGTACGCTGCGGTACGATGTGTAATCACCTACACCTCGCTAGCTATACCGTCATCACCGCCCAAACCTCTTCAACTCTCTCAGAGATTCAGATCTCGCACAGCGACGAACGCTCGGTTTGTTTCGGCAGCACGACGTTCCTTCGCTTCTAAAACCCCGATCAATGAGACCTTGCGCGAGAGCACCTCATAGAGGTCGAGCCCGTCCGCGCATATCAGATTGGTTTGCCGCCCACGCGAGAACGCTTCGAGCCCCTCGGCCGTGAAACCGGAATTGCTAACGAACAGTCCGCGCGACCACGACGCTTTTCCGCCGACCTTACCGGAAAACGTCATCAGATCGGCAAAGCCGATCTGAGGCCCGTGCCATTTCGCTTCCACCAGATAGGTCTGACCATGCAGCTTGAAACTGCCGTCGATCTGCTCGCCGACGAGACGGAACGAGCCACGCGGCGCGAGCCCAAAGCCGGCGAACAGCTCGTTGAGAAAGCCTTCGAATCGCAGACCTCGCGCCTGGGGGTCGAGCTTGGTGATCTCAACGAGCAGCGTCGCAAGTTCCTGGGCCTTCGACTCACTCAACGTCGAAGACGCCTGCCGCGCAGGCTCCCCCGCCTTTACCGAGCCGAAGCTGCCGAGAAAACTTGGATCAAGCAACTCGGGGATTTTGAATTGGACACCGGGAAGAAGGATGTTCAGCCGATCAATCTCTTCGCGGCTTAGGGGATTTCCCTTTCCGCGCCGGTAGGTCATCGCCTGTCGAACGATCGCCACGATTAACTTGGTGAAACACGACCGGCGCTGTTCGAGCGTCGCGGTCAAGAGCTGCACGATCGCGGGTCGCTTGCTGCCTGGGACCCATAGATCGCCAACACCGGCCTGCGCAGCGGCAAGCGGAAACGCGGTCCTGTTGTTTCCGCTTCCGGGGAGGAAATCGTAGAGAAGATCCGCCAGGTCTTCGACCGCCTGAGCTTCACGAAACGACATCATAACCTACCAGCCCTCACGCTCCTCCATCCCCACCTCGGGTTCAATCCGGGGCCGAAAGCGCGCCCCAATGCGTCCTGCCGCAGGCTGCCGACAACTCATTGCGCGGAGATCCGACGAATGATGTGTCTCGGGATCGTCACAGGATTCATGTGACGACTCTCAATCTAGCAAGATTGTAAGCTTCATGCTACACAATCCCTAAATCCGTAGCACGAAGAAGGCAGAGGAACTGCCGTTGCGGAGCGCAGCCGCCAGGATGGGCTCCTCCGGCTGCTGAAGCTGTGGGGGCAAGCAGTGATCCTGACGGACAACGAGACTAAGGTCGACCTTCTCAACAACGAGGCGATCGCAGCGACCATCATCAAACTCTTGCGCGACCGGCCCGATCAACCGGTGACTGTTGGTGTCCATGGTGATTGGGGCGCCGGCAAGTCTAGTGTGTTGGAGATGATCGAGGCCGGCTTCGAGGGGGAAGCGAAGGTCCTGTGCCTCAAGTTCAATGGTTGGCGTTTTCAGGGATTCGAAGACGCTAAAATTGCGCTTATCGAGGGCATCGTCACCGGGCTCATCGAAAAGCGGCCCGCTCTCACCGCGGCGGGCGAAACGGTCAAGGATGTCTTTCGCCGGATCGACTGGCTCAAGGTGGCGAAGAAGGCTGGTGGGCTCGCCTTCACCGCCTTTACCGGCATCCCGACGCCCGATCAGATTCAGACGATCGTCGGCACCTTGGAAGGCTTCCTCGCCGATCCGGCAAAGCTCGCCACCAAGGAGAATCTCGAAGCCGCAGTCGAAGGCGTGAAAGGCCTGTTGAAGCCGAAGGGCGAAGGCGACTCGACCAACGTTCCTGAGGAGATCAACGCATTCCGGAAGGCCTTCGACGATCTCCTCGACAAGGCGGGTGTCGAGCAACTCGTTGTCCTGATCGATGACCTCGATCGCTGCTTGCCCGATACCGCGATCGAGACCTTGGAGGCCGTCCGCCTCTTCGTCTTCACGTCCCGCACCGCCTTCGTCGTCGCCGCCGACGAGGCGATGATCGAATATGCGGTGCGCAAACACTTTCCCGATCTGCCGGACACCACCGGTCCGCAGACATATGCCCGGAACTACCTCGAGAAGCTCATCCAGGTGCCCTTCCGCATCCCTGCGCTGGGGGACACGGAAACGCGCATCTATGTGACGCTCCTCCTTGTCGGCGCCGAACTCGGCGACAACGACGAGGCGTTCAACGCCTTGATCAAGGTCGCTCGTGAACGGCTTAAGCGCCCGTGGACCTCGGGTGCGCTCGATGCTGCCACCGTCAGAACCGCTCTCGGGGGCAAGGCTTCGCGCGCCAACAATGCGTTGGCGCTCAGCGATCAGATCGGACCGATCCTCGCCAGCGGAACCAAGGGCAATCCGCGTCAGATCAAGCGATTCCTCAACACGCTCGTCTTGCGGCAGCGCACCGCCGAAGCGAGAGGGTTCGGGGATGACGTCAAGCTGCCTGTGCTCGCAAAACTCATGCTCGCCGAGCGGTTCCTGCCCCGCCTCTTCGATCAGATCGCCGCGGCAGCCGCGGCAGCAGCAAATGGCAAATGCCCGGACCTGTCAGCACTCGAAGCGGCGGCGACCGCCAAGGATGACGCGAAAACTGCGGCCAAGCCGGAGAAGGCCGCAGCCAAAGGCGACGACGCCGTGAAGTCGACTGAGAGCGCGCTTTTGAGCGAGTGGCTATCGTCGCCTGCGATCAAAGCCTGGGCGGCGGTGCCAACCGCGATCGGTGGCGAGGATCTTCGCCCCTACCTCTTCGTCGCCAAGGACAGGAAAGATTATTTCGGCGCCGCCTCAGTGCTCGGCCACCTCGCCGCCGTGGTCGAACAGCTCTTCGGCGGGAAATTCGCGGTGCAGGGCCTCGAAGCCGATCTCAAGCGCCTGGCCACGCCTGAAGCTGCGCAGATCTTCGAAGCCGTGCGCGGCCGCATCGTCGGTGGGGACAGCTTTGACACTGAGCCGCCTGGCGCGGCGGGTTTGGCGGTTCTCGTTAAGGCTCATCCGACCCTGCAGGCCAATCTCGTCGATTTCCTCGAAGCGCTCCCGCGAGATCGTCTCGGTCCATGGGTCTGCGGCGGCTGGGAAGGTGTTCTCAAGGACGGCGATGCGACCCAACGCTTCGACCGCCTTCTTCAGACCTGGGGCAAAGAAGGTGGCGCGATGCTCAAGGCGGCGGCCATGGGTGTTCTTCGCACCCGCCAGGGAGTCCGCTGATGGGCACCTCCAGTGCATTCGGCGGCCAGGGCGGCGGGACGCCCCTCGTTCCAAGCTGGCTAGGCGATGACGGCGCACCGCCTGCCGCTCCAGACGGAGCTCCTCCCGATGGTGGACCACCAGACGGTCCGCCCGCGGATGCGCCAGCAGACGGTGCCCCACCAGCCGCTCCCCCGGCACCGCCGGCTCGCCCGCCCATACCGCCGGTAGCCGATCCCGCGCGCTTCTCAGCGGCACGCAACAACTTCTCGCGTTTCGCTGGTTCGGGCGGCAGCGACCGCAAGAGCCTCGGCCGAGCAGTATCGCACTATGTGGGCTCATCGTCAGGCGGCGCGCGCACAGCAGCCGCAAGGATGGGATCGGCGCGCGGCGCAGGCAGCCGCCTGCTTGGCTTCTTGTCAGACGCCGTTGCGCGCGGCGCGACCGAAGCGCTTCGCGCGCTCAACCTCGGCGCTCTCGCAGGCCGCCCTATCGAAGAAATCTTTCTCGGTTTGGCGGACTATGTGTGTCCTGACGGCGGTTCGATCGACGAAGGCATCGCACGCGAAGCGTTCATCGAAACGATCACAGACCTCGCCGGTGCAGGCATTACCGACCTCGATGGCCTCACCGCCGATCAGATGCAGACTGTGTTCGAGCTGTATGCGACCAACGCGATCGAAGCACGACTCTGCAACGACATCGGCGCGAAGACGATCACCCTGCCGTCGGATAGCCGCGAAGCCGCGCGCGTGCAGGCGCAATTGAACGACTTCATTCGGCGCGGGGTGGCTGATGCGCTCACGGTCGCCCGCGCCGCGGCTGCCGCGCTGACGCCCGATCGCGTGCTCCAGTTCGTCGGGCGCATCTACGAGCAAGCGTTCGGGATCTTGCAGATCATGGGCGATGCGGAGGCGGAAGGCGCATGAGGAGACACGTTATCATAGGCCGATACGGCCCAGGCGACCGCAGCCGCTTTCCACTTGGCGATGGGGAGGTCGAAACCCGCCTCGACCTGGTTGTCGGCGAGCGAACACTCGATCACGGGATCGGCCGCGCAATCGGCGATCTGTCGCGGCTTGGCGTTCATCCTTCAGAGATCGGCGTGGATATCCTGGTCCTGGCCGCCCACGTCCACGCTGCTGACACGCGCATTTCGCGGGCGAGTGAATCGCAGGATGGCTGGACCCGCGAAATCCGGCTGATCGTCCCGGTTTCCGATCCTGATCGATGGACAGCCGTCGCCCCGACCTTCGTCCGGATGCTGAACTTTCTCACCGGCGACCGCTGGTCGATCGCGTTTCGCGCCCGACCGCGCCGTTTCGTCAGGGTCGCTCCCGCACGTCCTGCTCGGCTCATCGGTCCTCCCTTCGACGACCTCGCGCTATTCTCGGGCGGCCTCGACAGTCTCATCGGCGCAATCGATGCCCTCGAGAATGGCCGTACACCGCTTCTCATCAGTCACGCTGGCGAAGGTGCGACCAGCGATGCGCAGTCCACCATCTTCGACACTTTGAAGACCCACTATCGAGGCCGCGCCTTTGATCGCTTGCGCCTCTGGATGGCATACCCGGACGGTTTCGTCCGCGGTTCAGGCGGAGAGAACACGACCCGCGGCAGGTCGTTCCTGTTCTTCGCCCTCGGCGTCTTCGCTGGAAGCGGACTTGAGGGGGCGTTCACCTTGAAAGTGCCCGAGAACGGCCTCATCGCCGTCAACGTGCCGCTCGATCCATTGCGCCTCGGCGCACTGAGCACGCGCACGACCCATCCTTTTTACATCGCCCGTTGGAATGACGCCCTCCATGGGCTGGGCCTGAACGGCAGGATCGAAAATCCCTATTGGGATAGGACCAAGGGCGAGATGGTCGCGGCCTGCGCCAACGGCGCATTGTTGCGCCGCCTCGTACCCTCATCGCTATCCTGCGCGTCCCCAACCAAGGGGCGCTGGCAGGGTCTCGGCACACAGCATTGCGGCTATTGCCTGCCTTGTCTCATCAGACGGGCAGCACTCGTTGCCGGCCTACACCCCGATCCAGATCCCACCGTCTACACGGTCGATGACCTCACCGCCCGCGCGCTCGACACACGTCAATCAGAAGGCGTCCAGATTCGCTCTTTCCAGCTTGCGATCGAGCGGCTTCGCGCCCGGCCGGCGCTGGCGCCGATTCTCATCCACAAGCCGGGGCCGCTCTTCGATGAATCGCCGGCTCGGCAAACCGCCCTCGCTGGCGTGTACCGGCGCGGCCTTGAAGAGGTTGGAGCACTCCTGGCAGGTGTGAGGACGCGGCCGGGATGACCGAGAATGCTCAAGCCGTCGGTGTCGATTTCCACTGCCATCTCGACCTCTATCCCGACCATGAGGCCGCGATCGCAAGGGCAGAAGCCGCTCGGATCTACACGCTGACCGTCACGACGACACCAAAGGCCTGGGCGCGCAATCATGAACTCACGCGTCATACCCGCTTCGTGCGCGCTGCGCTCGGGCTGCATCCGCAGCTTGTCGCGGAGCGCGCCGGCGAACTGCCGCTATGGGAGCGTCACCTGCCTGAGACACGCTACGTCGGTGAAGTCGGTCTTGATGCCGGCCCGCGCTTCTACAAATCGCTAGATACCCAAAAGCATGTGTTCCGCAGCGTCCTTGAGCGATGCGCAGAAGCCGGTGGCAAGATTCTCACGGTCCACAGTGTCAGAAGCGTTCCAGCGGTGCTCGCGATGATCGAACAATATCTCCCGCAGGATCGCGGCACCGTCGTGCTTCACTGGTTCACCGGAAGCAAGAGCGAGGCTCGACGTGCGGCGACGCTCGGCTGCTATTTCTCCGTCAATGCCGAGATGACCCGCTCGGATCGCGGCCGCTCCCTCGTCTCCGACTTGCCCATCGATCGGATACTGACGGAGACAGACGGCCCCTTCACTCAGGTTGACGGTCGTCCCAGCGAGCCCGCTGACGTAAAAACCACGGTCGCCGCGATCGCCGACGTCCGGAGGGTCCCGGTCGATACCGTCACGACAACGGTAAGATCGAACCTTCGCTCTTTACTGAGGTGATCCCCCAAGGGGGGTCTAGGAAAATTGTAATCTTCGTGCTACATATCTGGCCAATCTGTAGTGCGAAGGTGCCAAAATGCCCACTCCACACAACCCTCCTGCTGCGGTGCGGCGCGCACTGCGCAAGCTTGGAGCGGACATCCATGATGCCCGTCGACGCCGACGGCTGCCGATGGCGGTCGTAGCCGAGCGCGCCTTCACGTCTCGCTCGACATTGCAAAGGGTCGAAGCTGGGGACACCAACGTCAGCGTCGGCATATATGCCGGCGTCCTGCAGGCGCTTGGCCTGCTCGACGGCCTGAGCCAGGTCGCCGACATCAGCAACGACAGCGTCGGCCAAGCGCTTGCCAGCGCCGATCTGCCTAAGCATGTCCACCTCAAGCGGCCAACCGGATCGTCCCGCGATGACTGACTTCGAGGTCCATGTCGATTTGGACGGCCGCACACGCCCGGTCGGACTGGCGAGGAGCAATCGCGTCCGGGGCACCGAGACCATCCTCTTCGAGTATGACGGCGCATGGCTTGACGACCCGGACCGCTTCTCCCTGGAGCCAGCCCTTGCTCTGACCCGTGGCGCCTTCGCCCCTCCTGCCGGTCTTGCGACTTTCGGCTCCATCGGTGACTCAGCGCCGGATACCTGGGGCCGGCGCCTCATGCAGCGCGCCGAACGCCGTCTCGCCGATCGGGAAGGCCGCGCGGTTCGCACGCTTGTAGAAAGCGACTACCTCCTTGGCGTCGCCGACGAGACCCGGCTTGGCGCGCTCCGATTCCGCTGGGTCGGCGAAGAGATTTTTCAAGCGCCGATCCGTGCGGGCGTTCCTGCCCTGATCGAGCTTGGCCGATTGCTCCAGATCACCGAACGGATTCTCCGGGACGAGGAAACGGATGAAGACCTGCAGCTCATCTTTGCCCCAGGCTCCTCCCTTGGGGGTGCCCGCCCGAAGGCGTCGGTCATCGACCAACATGGTCACCTCTCCATCGCGAAATTCCCGAAGGAGACCGACGACTACAGCATGGAGACCTGGGAAGAGATCGCGCTGAGGCTGGCCGGCCAGGCAGGTATCGCCACGCCTCAGCACGAGCTGATCGACGTCGCCGGCAAGGCGGTCATGTTGTCGCGACGCTTCGATCGCGACGGGGCGATCCGCATCCCGTTCCTGTCGGCGATGGCGATGATGGGCGCCAAAGACGGCGAGCGCGGCAGCTATCCGGAGATCGTCGATGCCCTTGCTCAACACGGCGCTCAGGGGAAGACGGACGCCCATGCCCTCTATCGGCGTGTCGTCTTCAATGTGCTGATTTCCAATGTCGACGACCACCTCCGCAATCACGGTTTCCTGTGGCTGGGAAAAGCGGGCTGGTCTCTCTCGCCGGCATACGACATCAATCCCGTTCCGACCGATCTCAAGGCGCGGGTGCTGACGACGAACATCGATCTCGACGAGGGCACCTGTTCGCTCGATTTGCTGGAGGCGGCGTCGGAGTTTTTTGCGCTCACGCTGCCGCAAGCCCGCGCGATTATCAGAGAAGTCGGGACCGTGACCGCGACCTGGCGCGATACAGCCAAGGCGGTCGGCGCACGCCCGGCCGAGATCAACCGCATGGCCAGCGCCTTCGAGCATGACGATCTCAAACGGGCGCTGGCGCTATGACGAGGACATTTCTTCACAGCTTCGAGCCAGCGACAGCGAGCCCTATCACCGGCACCACCGTCGACCTGGATGTCTCAGACATCGAGGATGCCGGCATTCGGGAAGTGCTGCAGACGCCGGGCGCGGCCTACGGTGCGTGGTCGATCCTGGACGCATTGCTTGCACCGACCGGCGCGGGAACGCCGTTCATCTTCAAGGAGCCGCTTGGACAGGCGCGTGAAGTCAAAGTCGCCCTGTCAGGCCTGTTCGGACGCTTCGTCGCTCGCGCCTATCTTGAGCGCTATTTCAATCTCTCGATCTTCGCCCATCTCGGCAGCCGAACGATCGATCTCGATCGTCGCCGGCGGGTCAAGGTCACGCGCCTGTCGCGTGGCGATCTGCCCGATTGGATCGCCTGCGCCGCCGACCTGTCCTCTCTGACGGTGGCCGAAGCGAAAGGCTGCCATGATGTCGGAGGCCCGGCAAAAGCGCTGGACCGCGCCTGGACGCAAGCCGGACGGATCAACATCACCGCACAAGGCCGCAAGGTCACGGTGAAACGCATTGCGATCGCAACGCGCTGGGGCATGGCTGCGGCGGGCCCAACCGAGGCCCACCTCTCGGTTCGCGATCCGATCGATGAAGGCGAGCCCATTGATCCCCAGGAGAAGGATGCACTCTTCATCGGGCTTCTGCGCCTGCACATCGCCAACCTGATCAAGCCACTCGGCCACACCGAGCTGGCTGGCGCGCTCTACCGCATCACCCACCAGGCATTCGCGCGCAGGCTCCAAGACGACCTCGGGCGCGCCCGGGCGCTGCTGGATGCGGCTCCGGTAAGAGAGGTAGAGAAAGCGACTGCTATGGGCGGGCTGATCGGCGGGATCGTCACGCGTGCGGGGCCGGTCACCGATGCCGACGCCGCGCCCGCCGACCAGGAGGCGCTCGCCCGCCTCAACCTCCGACCTGTCTTCGTTGGGATCGAGCGCGACCTCATCCGCGCCGCTATCGACGCGGAGCCGCAAGCTGTGCGTACTCGCCTGGCCCAGACCATTCATCCGGATGAATTTGCTCGGCCTGACCGCGCCGGCGGCTGGATTGTCCCACTCGGTCAGGAGCGACGCATCACTGGCGGCGCCTGAACCGCCGAGCACCGAGAACATAAGCATCATGGGGAAACAGCCGACCACACCAGACACGGCACGATCAGGGGGCAATAATGGAAGCGCAAGAGAACGATCTCTCGAATGAGGCGGCGGCGCTCGCCGACATCCTCAAATGGTCAGTGGACCTGCCGGCCTGGCAACGCGATACGCTGCGCCGGCTGTGCGGCCAGACCAAGTTGGAGGCAGCCGACATCACGGCCCTCGTCGCGATTTGCAAGGGTGACGCGACAGCCGTCCCGCTCGACGCGAGCCACATCAGGGACCCAGCGGCCAGCCATGCCGTCGTCAGCCTCGGTGCCCTCCACAGCCTGTCGCATGTCAACGCGCTGGCACCGGGCGAACGCCTCTCGTTCGGCAAGACGGGCCTGACCGTCATCTACGGCGACAACGGCGCCGGCAAATCCGGCTATGCCCGCGTCCTGAAGCAACTCTGCCGGGCGCGCTCGCCGAAGGGCGACGCGATCCTTCCAAACATCTATGCGGCCGGCTCCGGCACCCCAGCCGCCAGCGTCGACTTCTTCATCGGCGGACAGAAGCGAAGCGCATCCTGGACCCAGGGGAACGCCCCTGATCCAATGCTCTCGGCCGTCAGTGTCTTCGACTCGCGCACTGCCAATGTCCATGTCGAGAACACCAACGATCTCGCCTACACGCCGCTGCCGCTCCGAATCCTCGCCGGTCTCGCGCAGGCATGCCAGGATGTGAAGGCCAAACTGGCTTCCGAGATAAAGGCTCTCCAAGAGCACACACCCGCGATCCTGTCGAAGCCCGAATGCAAGCCGGACACGCCCGTCGGCAAGCTGATCGCCGGTCTGTCGGGCAAGACGAAGCAGGAAGCCGTCGAGAAGCTCGCGGGCGTGACAGCGGAAGAAGAAACTCGGCTTCAAACGCTCACTACCGACCTGGCCAGCGATCCTGCGCGCACGGTTCGGCAGCTCCAGAGCCAGGAAGCCCGCGTCAAGTCGGCGATCGAGCAGCTTGAGCGGCTGGTGGCCGCCGCCACGGACGAAACCCGGGCAGCGCTCCGCGACGCCCATACGCACCTTGCAACGGCGCGCTCCGCCGCTGCCGCCGCCTCCGCTAACCTGTTCGCCGATGAGCCGCTGCCCGACATCGGCTCGGACGTCTGGAAGGCCTTGTGGGAGGCAGCCAGGGATTATTCCCGCGCATCCGCCTATCCCGACCGGCCGTTCCCCGTGACCGAGATTGGAGCCCATTGCGTCCTCTGCCAGCAGCCGCTCAGCGAGGAAGCCTCGAAGCGGCTCAGCAGCTTCGAGGCTTTCGTACAGGACGAGAGCAAGCGCCGTGAACAGGAAGCGGCGGACGCGTATGACAAGAAGCTCGAAGAAGTCTCATCGCAAGCCATCTCGATGAAGGATCTCGCCGCGATCGTCGCAACGATCCGCGATGATATCGGCCAGGAGGAGGTCGCAGGCACCCTTCGCCGCGGGATCCTGCACCTGGCCTGGCGGCTGCGCGCCATTCTGCGAACCCATAGCCTCGCGACTCTGCCCGATCTTCCGCCCCCAGCCACCATCTCGCTCGATCCACTACGCATGGCCCTCAGCGGTATTGCTACGCGTATCGAAGGCTTGCAGTCGGAGGCCAGCTCACCGCAGCGCGCCGCGCTCATCGCCGAGCGCGACGGCCTTGCGGACCGCAAATGGGTCGGCCTGGTGAAGGCCGATGTGCTTGCACAGATCGAGCGCCTCAAGGCCGTCGAGGCGATCGAGAAAGCCAACAAGGACACAGCCACGAACAAGATCACGACCCAGAGCGCGCGTATCGCCCAAGCGCTCGTCACCAACCGCCTGCGCGGAAGGTTCGCGATCGAGGTGGACAAGCTCGGCGTCGCGGGTCTCGCCATCGAGCTTCAGCAGGCCAAGACCACCGCTGGCGTCCCCTTCTTCCAGGTCCGGCTGATCAACAAACCGAACGAGCCGGTCGGCAAGGTCCTCAGCGAAGGCGAGCATCGTTGCGTCGCGCTGGCCGCCTTTCTCGCCGAGCTGTCGACCATCGATGCGCAGTCAGCGATCGTGTTCGACGATCCTGTCTCCTCGCTCGACCATTTGCATCGCGACAGGGTCGCCGCTCGATTGGCCGAGGCCGGCCAGACACGCCAAGTGATCGTTTTCACCCACGATATGGCGTTCTTGCTTCTTCTCGATGAAGCGTGCCGGGCGACGAAGGACCGGGAAGCGACGCCGGTCGCGTACCGCCTGATCAGCCGTGGCCCGGAAAATACCGGCTATTGCCATCAAGAACCGCCCGCCAACGTCATGCCGCTCGACAAGGTGATCGACGGGATGAAGGCCCACCTCGCCAACGTGAAAATCCATCATGAACGCGGCGATCAGGCAAAATGGCTGCGCGAGGTAACGTCCTTCCAGGACCAACTCCGCACGACCTGGGAGCGCGCCGTCGAGGAAGTGGTCGGGCCGGTGATCCGCCGCCTGTCCCGTAAGGTGGACACAACGGGCCTCATCAAGCTCACAGTCCTCACCGATGTCGATTGCACCGCTATGCGTGAAGCGTTCGGGCGTTGCTCGGCGCTCCTTCACAGTCAGCCTGGTGAGATCAATCCGCGGCTGCCCGCGCCATCGGCAATCGAAACCGAAATTGACGCGCTAGAAAAGTGGATCGCCGATATCCGGTCGCGGCAGGAGAAGGCCGCATGATGATGAAGCTTCAGGCCACGCGGCCTCGCGTCGGAGGCGCCCCTTTATGGTGAAATGGTCCGAGCTGAAACGGGCGTCTGACATCGTCCTGGCCGTCTGGCCCCACTACCGTCCCCTGTTCGAGCGCTGGTTCATGCAGGAGCTCATCGACAAGGGCGAACTCGCGCCGATCTGGCGCGAGCGCATGGTGCCGGGGGATAACGACACGGTCTTTGCCGACCATTATTCCGATCGCGAAGCTGCCATCGCGGCCGCCAATGCACTCAATCCAACCTTGCGGCAGGCACTCTCCGCGCGTCCTATGGACCCCGTCGTCAAGCGATCGCTCGAACTCAAGATCGACAAGGCCCTGCAGGCGAAACAGCGTCTGCAAGACGAAGAAGCGCTGATGCTAGTGGAAGCCTTGCGCCGTCACACCGATGACGAGCCGCCGGACGCCGCCGCCCTGAAGCTCGCGCCGGACTCCGAGCGCTATCGTCAGGACCTCGCCGAACAACTGGCCGAAATGCCCTATCTGAGGGTGGCCAAAGTGGGTCGCTCGAACAACCGATGGACCCACGCCCTTCTATATCTGGGCCCGGATGGCGTTTGGTCGAAACCCTATCAGGCCGGCGAGAAGGCCGCACTGACCGCCGAACGCGCGAAGATCGCCAATGGATACGGTCTGAGCGCCAGCACTCATTGGGGAAAGGCAAAGGCGAAAATCCGACAGATCCTTTTGCCCCGCGCCAATCAATTGCTTCAGCTCGCGAGCGTTCAGCGGATGCTCGCCGAAGCTCTTGCACGGGGCGAACGTGTGCTGGTCTCAAACGGCATTGTATTCTGGTACGAGCCGGATGGTGGTGTCGGCTGGCAGGTCAAGGAGACATCATCGACGCGCGAGTCCGAAGGCGCGACGATCTGGAAGGAAGGGACGATCCTCTCTACCAATCACGGCCGCCTCGTTGTGCTGCCGTATGTCAAGGAGGACGGTGAGCACGTTCGCGGACACACTAAGAACGGCCCAAATGACGGACGTGCCTTGCCACGTCACCGTGATCATTATGTAGAGATTCCGTTCTCGCTCTACGACGGCGACCTCATGATCGGCTTGTTCGGCGAACTTCCTTACGAATGAAGAAGTGGAGCGCTAGCGATCTAAACAGGAATAACCATGGCTGCTGATTGGACGCCGGTATTCGTCCTGCCGAATATTCCGCTGGAAGCTGCGATCGGCTGCGAGATCGCCGCGCTCGCTCCCGCGCACGACCGCCGCGTTGCGGCCCTCAAGCGGACGCACCCGACGCTCAGGCGCTTCCTCAACCGTTTCGCCGATAACTTCGGACAGAAATTCGAACCCTCGGTCCTGATCCTGGACACGGCCGCGCCACCGATCTTTCGCGACGTCACGGCGCTGGCGAGCTTCCGCGACCTCATCGCGCTCTCCGCGGTCACGCACGGCCGGGCGCTGGAGCTCCGATATCCGCGCGGGCATCGCGTGCTCTTCGGCGAGGCCTTCGCGATCTACCCCTGGATGCTCGACCGACACTACGAGGATGTGATCGGCAGCACGCCGGCAATTCTCGGCACGCATGAGCTCTCTCGCTTCAAGGGCCAATCGACGCCGGCCCTGTTCCGCACGTCGCTCGGGGAAAGCGACATCGACCAGCCGCTCCTTTCCGCGCTCATGTCGCGCTGGCGTCGACGCTATGAAGCTGCAGAGCCCGCCTGGGAGGACGTTGCGCTAATGCGCTCGCTCAACATGGCGTATCACGCTTCGCTCCTGCCGGCCGGGACGGACACGACCTTCTACGACGTCGGGCGGGTCGTCTCGCTCTGGGTCAGCGCTTTCGAGATTCTCGTGCATCCCGGCGGAAACGGTCAGGCCAACCGGGACAAGGTGTTCGAGATGATCGAGCGGACGCAATGGGCAATCCCGTCAAGCGGCCAGCTCGCGCACGACACGGGGGGCAAGACCAAGGTGAAGCGCACGTTGGCGTCTTGGCTCTACCAAGTGCTCTACGAATGCAGAAACGACTTTCTCCACGGGAATCCCGTCGAGCACGGCAATCTCTTCCTCCCCACGCCGCAGCGGACGATCTTCGAATATGCTGCGCCGCTCTACCGCGTCGCGCTGACAGCATTTCTTCCCCTCACATACGCTGTCACCATGCCATCGGCCAAAGACGCGCGCGCGTTCGGCGCCTATATCGCCGATCGCATGGACTTCATGGCGCCGCAGAAATCCACGGAGGAAGCGCTCCTGACCGCGACGCGCCCGCCAGCGGGCCGCGGCGCGCGCCGCGCTCGGGTCACTCGCCCTGCCCCCTAGTTGTCGGAGTCAGCGTCCGGCTCCGCGATCAACTCTTCCGCCAGCTCCGAGAGCCACGGCGACACGTCCTCGATCTGGACCGCGCCGGCATGGACGGCGTAATAGTCCCCGACCGTCCGAAACGCCTCGCCGAACCGGTCCGCGAATATCTTCTGCAACTTGTCATTCCGGCTCAGCACGCTCGATAGGGCGCGACCGCCCCGCAGGAATTTGAGCGCGTGTTCGGTGCCGAGCAGGTAGAGATATTTTCGCTTCGCCGTCGGATGCTCCGCGAGCAGCAGATAATCCTTGAACACGGAATTCTGGCGGATCGATTCCGCGCCGCCCCGCCATCGAATGAATTTGAACTCGGCGACCCGAAGGTTGGTCTCCAGGTCGAACTCGCGCCCGGTATTCCCGGCGCCGAGCGAGACATATTCGACTCGCTCCCCTGGTTCGAGGATGTGCGGAAGGCAGAGCAAGATGCCGAGCGCGTGGATCGTCACATTGATCTGCCCGGCCAGGCGCTTCATTTCGGCCGCCGCTGCCAACGCTTCCCGACCCACGCCAGCGCCCTCAAGAAAGCTTGCGCAATCCTTCGCCGCCACGCCGCGCACCGCGCTCTCGATCCGTGCAAGCGTCTGTGTCAGGTCGGGGCCCGTGAACCGCAAGAGCAGATCGCGAATATTCGCAGGATTGGTCACACGCCCGCCTTGGCGGCGAAACGAAGCCGATCGATCTGATTGTAGTTGATCACCGCCGGGTCGGAGCCGATCACCGGAAATCGGCTCACCACGTAATGCACCACCTTGTCCATCCCCAGCTCCTGCTTGAGCAGATGCTCGCGACCCCGCTCCTTCTTCAGCGCGCGCGCATAATAGTTCGTCAGGGACCGGTTATATCGGACGAACAGCGCGCGCTCAGCCTCGATCTTCGAGAGATCAATCCAATTATTCTTGCACTGGATATTGAAGATGACACCGCCGCGCGTGGCGACGACGTCGAACTCCTTTCGATTGATCCGTTTGATGTCTGTGACGGTGAATTCCATGCGCACAAGATCGCGTTTCACCATGTCTTCGAAGATGAAGCCCGCGTGGATCTGAAAGCGCCGGCGGCTTCCGAGGTGGACATTCTTGAACGCGTAGAGAAACCGCGACAGAAGGTTGACGTTCGAGACGATCCGATCCCCCAAATCCAGGAACGGCTGATAAGCATTGGTGTTCGTCGCGTAGTCCGAGGGCTTGTTGACGAGGAGCGTCTCAAGCTCCGCGGGGTCCAGCTCGGACTGCGCACGCAGCATCGACCGAAACTTCTCCTTTTCGATCTCGACGTAATAGTCGTCGCGGCAATGGCGCGCGAAGGCGATCACCAGCAAGCCCATGACGGAAAAGTCGGAGTCCTCGAGGCCGAATGCCTCGTAGGTCGCGCCGATCAGCCTCACTCCGTTCCGCAGCTCGGCCGCTGAAAAAATCTTCCTTCGATCCAGCGCCTCCATGGCAGGCATCGTGAACTGATCACCGCGCAGCTCAGCCATCACATGGATCGACGCGCGCTCCGGTTCGAGAAAATAGTCGTCCAAGGTCTCGAAGCCGTGGCTCGCCATCGCGCCGATGCTGTCAATCTCCAGATGGAAATCCGGCAGCGCATCGAGAAGCGCGAGTTTCTGGTGAAAGCCGGTGATCGCGACGCAGCTATGCTCGACCTGCGGCAACAACACCGCGAGCGCGTCGTGTCGCTCAAGAACCGCCGAACCGGAGCATGCATAGGGCATGGTGTAGAGCAGCGAGACGAAGTGCCGTCGCCGCGACTGAAAATAGTCGACGGCGCCGCCGATCGTGTCGAGCGTGATCTGAGCGCTGCGGGCGTCTTGGCCATGCATGGCGAAGGCCACACCCATCGCGCCCGCGTACAGCATGGTCCGCGTGAACCGAGCAATCACCGACGGCTCGAGATGGGGCGCGAGCGCCCGGCGCACGGCCAGCCATGTCGGACCCGGGTTCGAAACGAACGGACCGTCCAATCGTATCGCGCACAACCAGGTCCGGAGCTGATCATCCGCAATCCCGAATTTCACCAGGTTGATGAACTCCTCAACCGCCCGGATCGTCTCATGCCACGCAGCCACCGCGTCCTCGCGCCGATACTGCGCGAGGACGGAGAGCACGCCGTTGCCATGCGCGGCCAACTGGCTCTCAATAAGGGCCTTCGCCTCATCTCCCGATATCGTGCGCGTGGCGCCGCCAGCACCGCCGTTAACCATTGCAGCCCGGTCTGATGGTTTCGACCAGTGTTCCTTCAGCGACGAAGCGCGAAAATTCGTCCCGCTGTGTCGGCACACCAAGCTTCAGGGCCTGCAGCACCTCGCAGTATTCCTCCCGCCTGACATGTAGATGATAGTCGTTGCACATACGCTGTAAGGTACGTTGGGCCAGGCTGAAATTCGAGACTGCCGCGGACCGATTTCATGGGAGGGGAATGCTTTCCCCTACGTCCGAGCCTTCGTCTCGGCCGACCCCTTCGGCGGGGAGACCCCGCAACGCCCCCTAGAGTGAGAGTGCGGACCGGCTTTGCCCGTGACGGGTTGAGGGCTGGGAGAGAGGCTTCCGGCGCCCGTCGCGGAGATGCGCGATGTCCAGAAAGATCGCAACTGCTCGCGCCGGCCAGGACCGGGCGAGCCTCTATGACGAAATCACCGACAAGATCATCGCCGAGCTGGAGACCGGCCGCGTGCCCTGGGTCCAGCCATGGGGAACGGCGGCGAAGGCGCCGCTCGCGATGCCGAGGAACGCCGCCACCGGCCGGCGTTATTCCGGGATTAATGTTCTGATCCTTTGGGGCGCGGTGGTCGAACACGGCTTTCCCGGCCAGAGCTGGCTCACCTTCCGCCAGGCGCTCGCGCTCGGCGGCAATGTCCGCAAGGGCGAGCGCGGCACGACCGTCGTCTATGCCGACCGCTTCGTGCCCGACGACGAGAAGCGGCGCGCCCGCGAGACCGGCGAGGAAGCCCAGACGATCCCGTTCCTGAAGCGCTTCACGGTGTTCAACGCCGCGCAGTGCGAGAGCCTGCCGGAGGACGTCGCCATCGTCGCGCCCCCGCCGGCGCCGGGCCTGATCGAGCCGCAGGTCGAGGCTCTGATCCGCGCCACGGGCATCGACTTCCGCATCGGCGGCAACCGCGCCTTCTACCTGCCGGCGCTCGACTATGTGCAGGTCCCGCCGCCCCAGGCCTATTTCGAGCCGATCAACTGGCACCGGACCGCGCTGCATGAGCTCGGCCACGCCACCGGCCATCCGTCGCGTCTCGGCCGGGATATGGCCGGCAGCTTCGGTTCCAAGAAATACGCGTTCGAGGAGCTGGTGGCCGAGATAAATGCCGCGTTCTGCTGCGCCTCGCTCGGCATCGTGCCAACTGTGCGGCACGCGGACTATATCGGCTCGTGGCTGGATGTGATGCGCGAAGACAACCGCGCCATCGTCCGCGCAGCCAGCCAGGCGAGCAAGGCCGCCGACTGGCTGCTCGGCTTCGCCCCCGATTTCGGGTTGCGAACGCCGGAGTTGGACGATGAACGCGAGGCGGCGTGATGAAGCTTCGGTGGATATCGGTGTGTTGCCTCGGGCGCGGCTATTTTTGCGCGCAACTTCCGGTGATTCCTGGGGTAATTAGGAATCGAAGCTGAGACGGTGCGCCAATGGAGAAGTACCACATCAAACTTACGAAAGAGGAGGCCGAGCTATTATCGAAGATCGACCTCCGCTCTCATCATGCCCATCATGACGATGGTCGTGCAGCATACCTGAATAACCAAGAGCCGATCCTGGCACTTCTCAAGTCCCTGAGCGCGCGGAAGGCCGTGCCGGAGGTGTCATTCGGCCTGCAATATTGCCCCCCTAAGCCGGGGGTTCGGCGTCCAAAATTGACCCCCACCACTGGGCTATTGCGCCACCTGCTTTGGGCTAAAGCAGGTGGTTGGGGATGCTGGTTGTGGAGACGATTGCGCGCATACGGCGCGAGCACTTCATCAAAGGCAAGACGATCAAGGAGATCGCCCGTGACCTGAAGGTGTCGCGGAACACGGTCCGGAAGGTGCTGAGGTCGGGAGAGACCTCGTTCGAGTACGAGCGGTCGGTGCAGCCGCGGCCAAAGCTGGGACGATGGGCAGTAGAGCTTGACGGATTGCTGGCGGCGAACGCGGCCAAATCGGCTCGTGAACAGCTGACGTTGATCCGGATCTTCGAAGAGCTGCGCGGCCGCGGCTACGACGGCGGTTACGATGCCGTGCGGCGTTACGCCAGGCGGTGGAGCAAAGAACGCGGGCAATCGACCGCGGCGGCTTATGTCCCGCTGAGCTTTGCCCCAGGCGAAGCCTACCAGTTCGACTGGAGCCACGAGGTGGTCTTGCTGAGCGGGACCACGGTGATGGTGAAGGCCGCCCATGTCCGGCTCTGTCACAGCCGCATGCTGTTCGTGCGGGCCTATCCGCGGGAGACGCAGGAGATGGTGTTCGACGCCCACGACCGGGCGTTCGCCCTGTTCAAAGGCACCTGCACCCGCGGCATCTACGACAACATGAAGACCGCCGTAGAGACGATCTTCGTCGGTAAAGGGCGTCTCTACAATCGCCGCTTCCTGCAGATGTGCAGCCACTATCTGGTCGATCCAGTCGCCTGCACGCCGGCGTCGGGCTGGGAGAAGGGGCAGGTCGAGAACCAGGTCGGGCTGGTTCGGGAGCGCTTCTTCACGCCGCGGCTGCGGTTCAAAAACCTCGACGAGTTAAACGCCTGGCTGCTCGACAAATGCATCGCCTATGCCAAGGCTCATCGCCATCCGGAGCTGGTCGATCAGACGATCTGGGAGGCGTTCGAAGCCGAACGCCCCAAACTCGTTCCCTATGCCGGCCGCTTCGACGGCTTCCATGCGGTGACGGCATCGGTCTCGAAGACCTGCCTGGTGCGCTTCGACAACAACAAGTACTCGGTCGCAGCCAGCGCAGTCGGACGGCCGGTCGAAGTTCAAGCCTATGCCGATCGCATCGTGATCCGTCAGGATGGACGCATCGTTGCCGAGCACCCGCGATCCTTTGGCCGCGGCGATACCGTCTACGACCCGTGGCATTATGTGCCGGTGCTCGCCCGCAAACCCGGCGCCTTGCGCAACGGTGCTCCCTTCAAAGACTGGGTGCTGCCGGCCGCGATCGAGCGGATCCGGCGCAAGCTTGCCAGTACCGAAGATGGCAATCGGCAGATGGTCGACATCCTCAACGCGGTGCTGACTGACGGTCTGCCCGCGGTGGAAGCGGCCTGTGCCGAAGCGCTCGGTCATGGCGTCCATTCCGCCGATGTCGTGCTCAATATCCTGGCCCGTCAACGTGAACCCGCCCCACCGGCCAACATCATGACGCCGGCCGCACTGACGCTCCGTCATGCGCCGATTGCCGATTGTGCCCGCTACGACAACCTCCGGAGGACCATCTGATGGAACGAACCCAAATCTTCGACCTCATGGGCGAACTCAAGCTCTACGGCATGAAGGCTGCCTTCGACGAGATCATGGCAACTGCCGTCAAGCGCCAGCACGAACCTCAGCGCATTGTCGGCGACCTGCTCAACGCCGAGATCAACGAGAAGCAGGCCCGCTCGATCAAGTACCAGCTCACCATCGCCAAGCTGCCGCTTGCCAAGGACATCGCCGACTTCCAGTTCGACGGCACGCCGATCAATCAGACTCTCGTCAATGATCTCGCTGGCGGCGGCTTCATCGCCCAACAACGCAACGTCGTGCTGGTTGGCGGCACCGGCACAGGGAAGACCCACCTGGCCATTGCTATCGCCAGAAGCTGCATCCGATCCGGTGCCCGCGGCCGCTTCTTCAACGTAGTCGACCTCGTCAATCGCCTCGAGACCGAGACCCGCAACGGACGGCAAGGACGGCTCGCCGAGCATCTGACCCGGATGGACTTCATCGTGCTGGATGAACTCGGCTATTTGCCCTTCGCCCTGTCCGGTGGCCAGCTCCTCTTCCACCTCGTCAGCCGGCTCTATGAGCGCGCCTCCGTCATCGTGACGACCAATCTCGCCTTCGGCGAATGGCCGAGCGTGTTCGGCGACGCCAAAATGACCACGGCGCTGCTCGACCGATTGACGCATCACTGCGACATTGTCGAGACCGGCAACGATAGTTGGCGGTTCAAGAGCCGAGACGACGATCACGCCACCCGCGCTCGTCTCGCCTCCGCTATCCCGGCCAGCTCCGACGAGACGAGCGCTACCAGCAAAGCCCGCCGCACGAAGGGGTCAAAATTGGACGCCGATGAGGGGTCAAATTTGCAGGCCGATTGACACGTCGCGGAGTAATCCCCGATGGCTACTGCAGTTCAGAAGATCGTCCTGTCGTCCTCGCGCGACATCCCTTTCAACAAGCTGGTGCTCAGCCAGTCCAACGTCCGGCGAGTGAAGGCCGGCGTCTCGATCGAGGACCTGGCGGCCTCGATCGCGCGTCGCGGCCTCATCCAGGGCCTCAGCGTCGTGCCCGTAGTCGACGCCGTAGGCCAGGAGACCGGCATGTTCGAAGTGCCGGCCGGCGGCCGCCGCTTCCGCGCGCTGGAGCTGCTGGTCAAGCAGAAGCGCCTCGCCAAGATCGCGCCCGTGCCGTGCGTGGTGCGCAAGCGCGACGACGAGGTCCTGGCCGAGGAAGTGTCCCTGGTCGAGAACATCGACCGCGCGCCGCTCCATCCGCTGGACCAGTTCCGCGCCTTCCAGGACATGCGGGTGAAGGGCAAGACCGAAGAGGAGATCGCCGCGGCGCTCTTCGTGCCGGTCCAGGTGGTCAAGCAGCGCCTGCGCCTCGCCGCCGCGTCGCCCAGCTTGCTCGACGTCTATGCTGAGGACGGCATGACGCTCGACCAGCTCATGGCCTTCACCGTCTCCGACGACCACGCTCGCCAGGAGCAGGTCTGGGAGGCGATCAAGGACGCCTGGTCGAAGGAGCCGTATCAGATCCGGCGCATGCTGACCGAGACGACGGTGCGCGCCTCGGACAAGCGCGCCGTCTTCGTCGGCGTCGAGGCCTATGAGGCGGCGGGCGGCGTCGTCATGCGCGACCTGTTCCAGTCCGACGATGGCGGCTGGCTGCAGGATGCGGCGCTGCTCGACAGGCTGGTCGCCGAGAAGCTGAAGGCGACGGCCGAGACGATCGCTGCCGAGGGCTGGAAGTGGATCGAGGTCGCCGTCGGCTTCCCCTACGACGCCACGCGCGGCCTGCGAGAACTGCAGGGCGAACCGCTCGACCTGACTTCCGAGGAACAGGCGACGATCGAGGCGCTCAACGCCGAATACCAGAAGCTCGAAGCCGAGTATGAAGGCGC
Source organism: Bradyrhizobium sp. SK17 (assembly GCF_002831585.1). Classification (GTDB taxonomy): domain Bacteria; phylum Pseudomonadota; class Alphaproteobacteria; order Rhizobiales; family Xanthobacteraceae; genus Bradyrhizobium. The sequence goes on from NZ_CP025113.1 coordinate 5,886,095, forward strand.
CGACGAGCTGCCCGACGAGGTCGACCAGCGGCTCGGCGAGATCGAGACGGCGCTTTCCGCCTTCGAGACCCGTCCGGTCCGCTTCGACGCCGACGATATCGGCCGCGCGGGCGTGTTCGTCTGCATCGCCCATGACGGCAGTGTCGCTATTGATCGCGGCTATGTCCGGGCCGAAGACGAAGCGCCCGAACCCGGCATCGAGACCGACGGGGGCGAGACCGAAGGTCAGCCGGGCGAGCCCGGTGCGCCGGTCGTGCAGCGCGCCGTCATCACGATCGGCGGCCAGCCCGTCGAGGCGGAGGACGACGAGGACGACACGATCAAGCCTCTGCCCGAGCGCCTCGTTATCGAGCTGACGGCCTACCGCACGCTCGCGCTGCGCAACGCCGTCGCCGAGAACCCGCACGTCGCCATGACCGCGCTCCTCCACAAGCTGGTCTCGGACACCTTCATGACCCGCATGTACACGGGCGCCATGGAAGTCGGGGTGAAGCACATCTTCTTCCCGGCGCAGGACGATGCCCTGAAGGACAGCCCTTCGGCGCGCGCGGTCCAGGATCGCCACGCCGCCTGGGCCGGGGACATCCCGAAGGAGGACGATGCTCTGTGGGACTGGCTCGCGGGCCTGGACGACGCCAGCCGGATGGCGCTGCTGGCGCATTGCGTCAGCTATGGCGTCAACGCGCTCTATGAGCGGCCGAACCCGCACAGCGCCGGCGGCGTGTCGCAGCACACGCTCGACATGCGGCTCGCCCAGGCCGACCGCCTGACGAAGGCGACGGGCCTCGACCTGGTGGAGGCCGGCTGGCGCCCGACCTTCGGTAACTACCTCAACCGCGTGACCAAGCCCCGCATCCTGCAGGCCGTCCGCGAGGGCGTCGGCGAGCAGGCGGCGCAGCTTATCGACCACCTGAAGAAGGGCGACATGGCCAAGGAGGCCGAGCGCCTGCTGGCCGAAACCGGCTGGCTGCCCGAGCCGCTGCGCCTCATCGACGATGCCGAGGCGCCCACGCCGGAGATCGAGGCCGACCGCGAGGATGCCAGCGACGATGATGGCGCGGCACTGCCCGCATTCCTCGCCGACGACGAGAAGGAGGTCACTGCCGAGACCGACGCCGGTGAACTGCACCTTGTCGCGGCCGAATGACGAGCCGCCGGAGCGGCTTCGGCCGCTCCGGCCATTACCCCCAAAGAGCATAACCATGCCGCGATACACACCGTCGTCACGCCGCGTTCTCTTCCAGTTCCTCGTTCCCGTGCATGTCGAGGTCGAGGACGGGCTCGTCGGCCGCGTGACCATCATCGACGAAACCCCGGTGTGCGATCCCGTCGTCGTCGAAGGCGATCCCGCCTATCTCGCCGACGCCGTGCGCGCCGCCGACGACGGCCAAGCCTGGCCATCCTGGCAGTTCGGCTACTAGCCGCCGCCACCCTGAACCCACTCCGAGCCCGGCCCGAGCGCCGGGCTCTTTTCGTTTCCGGAGCCCGCCATGACCGATTTCTCTACCCGCTATTCCTGCCTGCTCGACGTCGGCACGTCCGCAAACGCCGCACGGGCCTTCGACATCTACGCCGCCCTGATGGCCGACAACGGTCGCGAGGACCCGCCGGCCGAACCGTTTCACCTGTCGGTGACACCCCAACACGGTGCGTCGCAGCTCTGGTTGCGCGACCCCGGCACCGCCGATCCGCAGCTCGCGATCACCTTCGTGACGCGCTGCGCCGAAGCGTTCGGGCTGACCGGCCGCTGGGGATTCCAGTGGGCCGGCATCGCCTCCAATCCCGTGGTCGACGGCTTCTCGGGCGGCGCCCATGTCCTCGATCTCGTCACCGGCGAGACGATCGCGTGGATGAGCACCGGCCGCTGGCTCGCCGACCGGCTTGCCGAGGGAGGCGCGCGATGAGCATCCCCGACCATGCCTGTCCCAACTTCCAGACTCTGCTGCGTGCCGCGACCAGCGGCGACCTGGCGCTGATGGAATGCACTGACGTGGCGACGGGCGAACCGCGCTACGTCATCTGCGCAGTCGGGCGCGATGACGGCGACTTCGTCTTCACGCCGTTCGGCCATCTCACCGACGGCAATCCCTTCGAGATCTACCGCCCGCCGGAGGCCTCGGCATAGGGGCGCACGGCATCGAAGAGACCCGCGACGGCCGCGCGGGCCTTCGACGCAAAGACCTGATCGCCGTCGAAGCGATCGAAGGCATGGCGCGGATAGTAGGCGTTCAACACCGCAATCACATCGGCCAGTTCGTCGCCCGTACCGACCATCCCGGACTTGCCGGCGTGCGCCAGGCCCTTTTCGAGATCGTGGCGAACGTCCCGGCGATAGCGATCGTCGCTCCATCCCTGGCTGGAAAGATACGCCTTCAACCCAAGCTCGGCCGCGATCGCGGTCATGTAGCAGCTGTCGCGAGGATCGCCGGTCTCCGCCCGAGCTGGTGACGGCAGAAACGCCTCGCCATTGGCAAGCACGGCGCGCGCTCGTTCGATCTCTTCGCGCGCCACTACCAGACCGCCACCTCCCATTTCCCGTTGACGCGGGCAAAGCCGATCGGCCGGTTCTGCGGGCTCGCGTTCGGCTTGGTCGGATCGAGCACGATCTGCGTCATGCAGGTGACGCCGGGGCCCACGCCCCCCGGCGAGCAATCGCCGAGCTTCAGCGTCGCGTTCGCCAATGACGTGCCCGAGAACAGGCGGTGGCGCCGCACGGCTGCGGTCGCCTCGTCCTCGCTCGGCTGGGCGACGCCGGCGACGACGGCCGCAGATGCGGCGACCGGCGCGATCACCGGTCGGAGCACGAAGCCCGCGACGAAGCCGACCGCCAGACATGCCGCGCCGAGAATGCCGATCGCGCTGCCCTTCATCTCGCCTCCCATGCCCCGCATCCGGCACAGCGCGCAGGAATGGCGCGAGGCGCAGGGGCTGTTTTCCCTATAAGAACTTAGCGTCCCATCCGCGCCGCCGGAAGCCGGTGCGGCAGGCCGGGTTGCGCCCGCGCCAGAGTGAGAGGATGGCCGGGACGGGTTTGAGCCCGTCCGGTCGAGAGAGAGCGCCGGGCCGGCCCACCCTTGTCCCGCTCTCCGAGGTCTCCCTCCATGCTTCCTGCTCCGAACCTCGCCGCCGCGGCGTCGCTTCCGCTTGGCTCCTCCCCGCTACCGGCCCCCGCCGTCCTTGCCGCCGCCGAGCGCATCTTCTCCCACCTCGAACAAGGCCGCACCATCGATGCCGCCATGCTGCGTAGCGCCATGGAGGACGCCTTCGGCGCGTCCGACGCTGCCGGCGCCTGGGACTGGAAAACCGCCTATGACGCCTGCGAGGCCGCAACCGTCCTGTTCCTGCGCAAGTACGGAAAGCCGCTTTTCCGCAAAGCCGCGTCGCCGGCTTCACGGCTGTCGACGCTCACCAAGATCGTCGCACTGCTGCCGACGCACACGCGCCGATCCGAGGAGGCGCAGGCTTTTCAGCAATTCTCGACGCCGGTCCCGCTCGGCCTTGCCGCGCTGACGGCGGCAACATTGACCTCGGCCGACCGCGTGCTGGAGCCGTCCGCCGGCACCGGACTGCTCGGCGTCCTCGCCGAGACCGCGGGCGCATCGCTCATCCTCAACGAGCTGGCCGAGACCCGCGCCGATCTTCTCGCGTCTCTCTTTCCGGCGGTGCCCGTCACGCGCTTCGACGCCGCCCAGATCGACGACCATCTCGATCCGGCCGCCGTGCCGAGCGTCGTCATCATGAACCCGCCGTTCTCCGTGATGGCGAATGTCACCGGGCGCGTTGCCGACGCGGCCTTCCGGCATGTCGCCTCGGCGCTCGCCCGTCTGGCCGACGGCGGGCGGCTCGTCGCTATCACCGGCGCCAACTTCTCGCCGGAGCTTCCGGCCTGGCGGGACGCTTTCGTCCGGTTGCAGGCGCGCGGCCGCGTCGTGTTCACCGCCGCGATCGCCGGCTCGGTCTATGCTAAGCACGGCACGACGATCGAGACCCGCCTGACCGTCATCGACAAGACGCCGGCCGAGGACCCCGAGCATTTTCCGGCCTCCGCCGGCATCGCACCCGACGTCGCGACGCTGCTCGGCTGGATCGACGCGCAGCTTCCCGAGCGCCTGCCGGTCGCGATCGCGCATCCCGCCGCGATGTCAGCCGCCACACCGCGCACGGTGCGCGGCTATCTCGCCCGCGCGGCGACGGCCCAGCCTGCCCGTCGGATCGCCCAGCTCGAAGGCGTGCCGCTCGACTATGAAACCATCGACTGGACGCCGCCGAAGAGCGGCCGCCTCTCGGACTCGATCTATGAGGCCTATGCGCTCCAGTCGATCCGCATCGCCGGCGCGCAGCCGCATCCGACCAAGCTCGTGCAGTCCGCCGCCATGGCCTCGGTCGCGCCGCCGAAGCCGAGCTACCGGCCGACGCTGCCGACGCCGATCGTCGCCGACGGCATCCTGTCCGACGCCCAGCTCGAGACGGTCATCTATGCCGGCGAGGCCCATGGCGAATATCTCACCGGCGCCTGGACCGTGGACGAGACCGGCGATCTCGTCACCGCCGCGCCGGACGATGCCCCGAACGCGGTTCGCTTCCGCCGTGGCTTCATGCTCGGCGACGGCACCGGCGCGGGCAAAGGGCGCCAATCGGCCGGCATCATCCTCGACAACTGGCTCCAGGGACGCCGCAAGGCCGTCTGGATCTCCAAGTCCGACAAGCTGCTCGAAGACGCCCAGCGCGATTGGTCGGCCCTCGGCATGGAGCGCCTGTTGGTCACGCCGCTCTCGCGCTTCCCGCAGGGCTCGGCCATCCGTCTGCCCGAAGGCGTCCTATTTCTAACCTACGCTACGCTACGGTCCGACGACCGCGGTGAAAAGCTTTCACGCGTCAAGCAGATCGTCGAATGGTTGGGCTCCGATTTCGACGGAGTGATCATTTTCGACGAGTCCCATGCGATGCAGAACGCCGGCGGCGCCAAGGGAGAACGAGGTGATGTCGCCCCGTCGCAGCAAGGCCGTGCGGGCCTCCGGCTCCAGCACGCGCTCCCGAACGCCCGCGTGGTCTACGTCTCCGCGACCGGCGCGACCACCGTCCACAATCTCGCCTATGCCCAGCGGCTCGGCCTGTGGGGCGGCGCGGATTTTCCCTTCGCCAACCGCGCCGAATTCGTCGAGGCCGTCGAAAATGGCGGCGTCGCGGCGATGGAAGTGCTCGCCCGCGACCTGCGCGCGCTCGGCCTCTATACGGCCCGGTCGCTCTCCTATGACGGGGTCGAATACGAACTCATTGAGCACCAGCTCACGCCCGAGCAGACCCGCATCTACGATGCCTATGCCGGCGCCTTCGCCATCATCCACAATCATCTCGACGCGGCGATGCAGGCCGCCAACATCACCGGCGACAGCGGCACACTGAACCGGCAGGCGAAGTCGGCCGCGCGCTCGGCCTTCGAGAGCGCCAAGCAGCGCTTCTTCGGCCATCTCCTCACCAGCATGAAGACGCCTACGCTGGTCCGCTCGATCGAGCAGGACCTGGCGGCCGGCCATTCCGCCGTCATCCAGATCGTCTCGACCGGCGAAGCCCTCATGGAGCGTCGCCTGGCCGAGATCCCGACCGAGGAATGGAACGACGTGCGCGTCGACATCACGCCGCGCGAATATGTGCTGGATTATCTCGCCCATTCCTTCCCGGTGCAGCTCTACGAGCCGTTCTCCGACAGCGAAGGGAATCTGTCGTCGCGGCCGGTCTATCGCGACGGCCAACCGGTCGAGAGCCGCGAGGCCGTCGCCCGCCGCGACGAACTAATCGAACGCCTCGCATTGCTGCCGCCGGTCCCGGGCGCGCTCGACCAGATCGTCCAGCGCTTCGGCACCGATGTGGTCGCCGAGGTGACAGGACGCTCGCGGCGCGTGGTGCGCAAGGGCGAGCGGCTCGCCGTGGAGAACCGCGCGGCGTCGGCCAACCTCGTCGAAGCAGCCTCGTTCATGGACGACGACAAGCGCGTCCTCGTCTTCTCCGACGCCGGCGGCACGGGCCGGAGCTATCACGCGGACCTCGCTGTCCGGAACCAGCGCCTGCGCATCCACTATCTCCTGGAGCCCGGCTGGAAGGCCGATGCGGCGATCCAGGGGCTCGGTCGCACCAACCGCACCAATCAGGCGCAGCCGCCGCTCTTCCGGCCGATCGCCACCGACGTGAAGGCCGAGAAGCGCTTTCTCTCGACCATCGCGCGCCGGCTCGACACGCTCGGCGCCATCACGCGCGGCCAGCGCCAGACCGGCGGCCAGGGCCTGTTCCGGCCCGAGGACAATCTCGAATCCCACTATGCGCGCGATGCGCTGCGCCAGCTCTACCTGTTGCTCGTGCGCGGCAAGGTCGACGGCTGCTCGCTCGATCGCTTCGAGACCGCGACCGGCCTCAAGCTGATGGACGATACCGGCATCAAAGACGAGCTGCCGCCGATCACCACTTTCCTGAACCGGCTGCTGGCGCTGACCACCGAGCTGCAGGGCATCCTGTTCACCGCCTTCGAGCAGCTCCTGACGGCGAAGATCGAGGGTGCGATCCGCAGCGGCCACTACGACGTCGGGCTGGAGACGCTGCAGGCCGAGAGCTTCGTGGTCACAGACAGCCAGGTCATCCACACCCATGCGGGCACCGGCGCGGAGACGCGCCTGCTGGCCATCACCCGCCGGGAGCGTAATCGGCCGACGCCGCTGGCCGACGCGCTCGATTATCTCGCCGATCCACGGGCCCGGCTGCTGGTCAATGGCCGCTCCGGGCGCGCCGCCGTGCAGGTTCCCGCACCGTCGATGATGCTCGACGACGGCGAGATCGAACGCCGCGTCTGCCTGATCCGGCCGATGGAGCAGCACTATGCGCCGCTGCGCATGATGGACGAGAGCCATTGGGAGGAAGCCGACCGCGACCGCTTCGCCATCGCATGGGAGGCCGAGCTTGCCGACGTCCCGGAATTCTCCGACAGCACGATCCACATCGTCGCGGGCCTGTTGCTGCCGATCTGGAAGCGCCTGCCGGACGAGTCGACCAGGGTCTACCGGCTCCAGACCGATGCCGGCGAGCGCATCATCGGCCGCCGGGTCTCGCCGGCCTGGGCCGCCAACGCCGCCTCGCAGGGCGCAACCACGCTAACGCCCGAACACGCCTTCGCCGCGCTGGTGGAGGGCCGCACGATCCTTGATCTCGCCGAAGGTCTTCAGCTTCGCCGCGCCGGCGTTATGGACGCCTATCGCCTGGAGCTGACCGGCTTCACCGAGGCGATGCGCGAGCGGTTGCGCGCCTATGGCCTGTTCACGGAGATCATCACCTGGAAGCTGCGCTTCTTCGTGCCCGCCGACGGCACCGGGCCGGGCATACTTGCCAAGTTGCTCGACACCTATCCGGTGGCGCGCATCTCGGAACGGGAGGCCGCGTGATGTCCCGTCACGACGCTTCCGATCTCGCCCAGCGTCTCGGCAGGCAGGCCGAGGCGGTGTGCCGTCACTATCTGTCGAGCGGCCGGCGCGAGGGCCGCTACTGGCTGGTGGGCGATGTGCGCAACACGCCGGGCCGCTCGATGTATGTGCGGCTGAAGGACTCGCCCAAAGGGCCGGCCGGCAAATGGACCGACGCCGCGACCGGCGAGCATGGCGATCTCCTCGACGTGATCCGCGAGAGCTGCGGCCTCATCGACTTCAAGGACGTCGCCGACGAGGCACGTACTTTCCTCAGCATGCCGCCACCCGAGCCGATGCCGGCAAGCCCGCGTCAGGCCCCAGCGCCGCACGGTTCGCCCGAGGCGGCCCGCCGCTTGTTCGGCATGTCGCAGCCGATCACGGGCACGCTCGTACGGTCGTATTTACGCGAACGCGGCATTACGGATTTACGCGGAACCGGAAACCTGCGCTTCCACCCACGCTGCTATTATCGGCCAGACGAGCATTCGCCGACCGAGACCTGGCCGGCAATGATCGCCGCCGTCACCGACCTTGGCGGCAAGATCACAGGGGCGCATCGAACCTGGCTCGACCCGCGGCGCCGCGACAAGGCGCCGCTCGACACGCCAAGGCGCGCGATGGGCGATCTTCTCGGCAACGCGGTCCGCTTCGGCACAGGCAGCGAAGTCATGGCGGCCGGCGAAGGCATCGAGACCGTCCTGTCCGTCAGGCAGGTCTTGCCCGACATGCCGATGCTGGCGGCGCTCTCCGCAGTCCATCTCGCCGCCATCCTGTTCCCGGACACGCTGCGGCGGCTCTACATTCTGCGCGACGACGATCCGGCCGGTGACGGTGCGCGTGACAGCCTCGTCGAGCGGGCGAACGCGGCCGGGATCGAGGCGATCGTCATCTCGCCCCAGCTCGGCGACTTCAACGAGGATCTCCGCACCCTCGGCATCGACGCGCTCAGAAGCCAGACCCGGATACAGATCGGGCCGCAGGACGTCGCACGCTTCATGGCGCTGGCGGCCTAGCAGGCAGGAGGAAGGTGGCGGCGGTGCCGCCATAGCCGTCCGGATGCCCCATACCGTCTGAGAGGACCGCGCCTCGGCCTTCGAGAGGGCGATCGGCCCACAGTCGGGCCGGCCCGGCAATGGCGGCGGCCGACTATTTTCCGGCGGCGCGTGCCGCGCCTTTCCATCGCGAGGCAAAATAGCCGGCCTTCGCCATCCTCCGCTGCCGCTCCGGCCCTGCGCTCACGCTTCGGGTGCAGGGCCGTCCCGCCGGTGGGCTTCGTCGCCATCAAGGCCGCGACGGTCGCGGTCCAACCGACGGAGCATCCCATGGACGACCACAACGACTTCGAACCCCACCACGAATCCTCCCCCACCGACCACGTCCTCAACGAACTGCAGCTCCACGGCTACCGGCCTTTCGCCGACGAACCGGACCAGCGGCTTCTTCCAGACGGCAATGCGGTCGCAGGCGCTGTCGCCGACATCTTCGACGCCCTGATCGTCACGCTGGAGGACACGCGCCTCGAACCCGACCTCGACGACCTTCTTTGGTCGACCGTCAACGTCTTCCATCGCGGCACCGAACGGATCGCGCGCGAACTCGACGACAACGAGCAGGCCCAGAAGCGCGCCCAGCGCGAACAGGATGGCAGCGAAGTGAGGTCAGTCGACCTCGAGCGCCTGATCGCCGAGGGCCAGACGCTGATCGAGCGCCAGAACGCCTTCGAGCTCATGCGCGACCAGGCCGCCGAACATTACGAACGCCACATCGGCAAGCCCTGGCTTCCGCGCAGCGGATCGAAGGTCAACCACCGCAATCTGACCTCGGCGATGATCGACAGCCGCGATTTCCTGATGGCGAAGAAGCGTGCCGATCAGGAGGTTCTCCTTCCTCCCGGCCCGAAGATCGTCGTCACCGGCGGGCTCGACTTCAACGATCACCGGCTCATCTGGGCCAAGCTCGACCAGGTGCATGATAAGCACCCCGACATGGTCCTCGTTCACGGCAAGTCGCCAAAGGGCGCCGAGAAGATCGCCTCGCTCTGGGCGAAGAACCGCAACGTGCCGCAGGTCGGTTTCGCGCCGGACTGGACGAAGCATGGTCGCGCGGCGCCGTTCAAGCGCAACGACGAAATGCTGCAGATCGTGCCGAAAGGCGTGATGCACTTCCCCGGCACCGGCATCAACGACAACCTCGCGGATAAGGCCAAGAAGCTCGGCATCCCGGTCTGGAAGTTCGGCGGCGCGTGAGCGCCGCCGTCTTTCACCCTTCAACCGCGCTGACAGGCAGAAGAGCTCAAGGCTGCTTGCGCCAGAACTGCGTGCTGTAATTATTCAGCCCACGGCTGTGAGAATCGACGGTCGCCTGGAATGTATCCGGAATCTTGTCTCCATCACCGCCATCTCTGAAATAGTCCCTGACCGAGTAGAGCGCGCCTCGCATAAGGTGCTCCCAGGTTTGATACAGGCTATTTTGTCGCTCCTGCTCCTGTTTGGCGGCGCTGGGCTTCCGCTTGGGGATAGGAAGCGTGTAGTCCGGACGCGGATCGTGAACGTGAGTGAATGTGATGCTGGCAAAGGTCCATTCGTCCTCGACAGTCCGCCGCCACCGATAACCAACCCGCACGCTCAGCTCTTTGCTGAAGCGATAGGGTGGCATGATGTGGTCATCGACGAAGAATAGTTCGCCTTCCTTTTTCTCCTCTTCCATCCGTCGCTTCATGGCCCCGACGGCGAAGGACAAGTCATGGCCTGCACGTCGAAGAGCGTCGCCGGTCTGTGCCCGCTTTCGCGGCGCCTTCGCCTCGCGATGTCTCGCTAACGCCTGGTCGAAATAATGCAGCCGGGTTGCGACATAGGAGCCGCAGTTCGCGAGCGGCAGGCGATGCAAATCACCCGATCGTTCCTCCCGAACCGCCTGGTCGATGAGTCTGTCCAACTCGCCGGCGTCGATCGCCGCGATGGCAACCTGTTCATCGCGCGGGATGTTGACCTCTCCCATGCCGGATACCCTCGTTCTTCCTGCTGATGCCCTGAATCGCCGTGACCACTTCGGGGCTCGATACGCAAACGCCGAGTCAGTCGATGCAAGAATAGCCGACACTGTGCGACTTCGCACGACGAAGTGCATGAGATCTCAGGACTGATCAGTGCCGCCACGTTGAGCAAAGCACCACCCGCTTATCTGCGCTGACCCTTGGTCAGACTGGCCGCTTGGCGCCATCAACCCGTGAAGGGTCGGCTATGCGAGCATGCCGCCGCTGCGGCTGTGCCTACGCGGTGATTGCAGCAACCAGTCCGACACTTCGGGCGCCTGTCAGCGGGGGATGGTCCTCCGCTCGAAACAGGAGCCGGATCGATGTCCCTCAAGCAAGCGCACGCCTTCGCCTTCAGCCTCGCCACCACGCTGATGGCCGCCATCGTCATCTTCCAGGCCGGCGACGGCACCCATTCGGTAATGCCTGCCAGCGAGTACGACGGCGACACCGCCGCGATCGTCCATGAGATCGATCCTTTCGCCTGACCGGGGGCAGCCCGGCCCGCCAAAGCGGAAATCGGCCGCGATTTCCGCTCCCGGCGCACGCGCTCTTGCGCTATACTTCGGCCGCGCCGTGGTGGCGGTGGAAGGCGCGACCGTTAGACCTTGTCCATACGGAGGCCACCATCATGATCATCCTCGCAATACTTGCATCCTTCGCCGGGATCGGCCTGCTTTGCTGGCTGCTGTTCACGCTGGCCATCTTCGCACTTCCGACGTTCGTCGGCGTGGCCGTGGGCGCCTGGGCGCACGGCACAGGCGCCGGCATCCCCGGCGCGATCCTGGTCGGCACGGTCGCGGCGGCGATCACGCTCGCCGCTGGGCATCTGCTCCTTACCTTCGTTCGGCCCATGTGGCTGAAGCTGATCGTGGCGGCTGCCTTCGTCACGCCCGCGGCGATCGCCGGCTTTTACGCCACTCATGGCATCGTCAAGCACCTCATGCCGTCGGACGCGTGGCAGATCACGTTCTCCTTCATCGGCTCGGTCGCGGTCGGCATCACCACGTTGATGCGGGTCGCGGGATTGGCGGCGGCACCGGCCCCGTCCTCCCGGGACCTTGCGCGGGCCTGATCTTCGTCATCGCCGTCAGGAGGATCAGGGCAGCAGTGGGCGCGGTCGCTGCTGTCGTCTCGTGTCGGAGCGAAGGGCGTGTGCGGCGTGGATCGACGCTGACCCTCAATGGCGGCCCTTGCAGGAGCGGTGCAGGAGCAATGCCCTCCCTTGGCGGGGCGTAGGACGTGCGGCGCGGTGATCTCCGGTGTGGCGCTGGAAGGCCAGCAAGCAGCAGCGTCGGCCCGAAGGGTGAAGACCAAGCCGGTGAGAATGCCGTGGCGCCGGTTTGCCGATGCGTGACTGCCGCCATCTTCTCCGTTGTCTGACCGTACCTCAACCGCTCCAAACGGCCTCTTCAATGGCCTGATCTGGCCGAAGATCGGCTGCGCCTCGATCGCCTATGACGCAACAGCTGCGTCAAACTTTCTTCCCCTGCCGGCTTCGCCGCCATTCCTCGCGAGACAAGAAAGCCCTCCTTAGCTGTCATGCCCCTTCGGGGTGCGCCGTCGATCGCCTCCGGCCAACCGATCGCCATCGAGGCCGCAATGGTGCGGGCTCGGGAACGGAAAACGGAGACTTACAATGGCGACCATCGGCACCTTCAAGAAGACCGGCTCGAATGAGTTCACCGGCGAAATCGTCACCCTCAGCGTCCAGGCCAAGAACGTGCGCATCGTCCCCGACCAGCGCGCCACGGGCGAGAACGCTCCCAGCCACCGGGTCCTGGTCGGCCGCGCCGAGATCGGCGCCGCCTGGTCCAAGCGCTCCAACGAGGGCCGCGACTATCTGGGCCTCAAGCTGGACGATCCCAGCTTCAACGCCCCGATCTACGCGAACCTCTTCGACGACGAGGAAGGCGAAGGCTACTCGCTGATCTGGTCTCGCCCGACCCGCCGGGGCGACTGAGCCACCGAGCAAGGCCCCGGCCGGACAGGCCGGGGCCTTTCCCGTGGCCCGCGAATCAGCTCCGGCCTTGTTTGCCGTCTGGCGAGCAGCTTGCCGCTCAAAACTGTCGTCATCGCCGTCAGAGCGACTAAAATAGTCGTAGTTCTGGCAAGCGATCGTCCGTCGGTGGGAGGTGATCATGCATGATCACCGCCCGACAATCACGGGCCGCACGCGCATTGCTGGGATGGACGCAGGAGGCGCTTGCCGACAACGCCCGCACATCGCTGACGGCCCTCAAGCGCCTCGAATCCGAGAGTGGGCTAGTCGTGTATGAGTCGACGCAGGATCAGGTTCGTAGGGCGCTTGAGGCTGCCGGCATCGTCTTCCTCTCCACAGACAAGGGCGAAGGCGTCCTGTTGCTCCATAACAGAAGCGGCCAGCCGGCAAGCCGGTAGCGCCCTTCCAATCGTGGGCCGCCTCGCTTTGTCGCGTCGTGCCATTGTAATGTCGGCGAAGTGGGTTAACCTTTGCGAAACTAACGATTATAGTCGCCCTGTGGAGCCCAAGATGCCACGGTTTCTGGACGAACCCCCTGTCAGCCAGATGCTTACGGCCTACGACCGCGAGCATATGGCCCTCTACCTGCGCCTGCTCGATTCTGCGCGTGATGGCGCCGATTGGCGCGAGGCCGTCCAGATTCTGTTTGGCCTTGACCCTATGCGCGAGCCTGTACGCTGCCGCCAAGTCCATGACACGCACCTAGCGCGAGCGCGGTGGATGACCGAACACGGCTATCGCGAGCTGGTCCGCTCTGCGCAATGAGGCGGTGATGCGGTTTCCGCATCACCTGTTGCCGCTACCCATACTTCCCCAAAACAACCTGCGCGGGAATCCTGATTCTTCCCAAGGTCAAGAACACAGGGAGAACCGCATTGACACCAGATGCGTCTGGCTGGCGCTCGCCCGCTCTCTACGACCATGTCGAGCGCATCAGCGCATCCGATGTCGCGTGGGAGTGGCTCCGCCGCAACGAAGCTTACGACAGGGATTTCCAGGCACTGACCGCCGCCAAGGGTGATCCGCGGCCGCTCACCGATAAGATCCGCCAGCGGTGGGGGTTGCGATTTCCCGGTGGACCCCTCGCGGCCCCTCCTGAGGCTGGCGTTTTCTGGCTCCCTCGGGAGGACACAAGCACCATCATTCTTGGCGAAGCCCCGGCGAGCGTCTCCACGGATTTTGAACGGCAGCCCGCGATGGCGCCTGCTCGCACCATTACCGCTGCCGACGGGACCTATGCGCTCCACGATCTCGGTACCGGTCAGTATGTCCGGCTCGTTCAACCCGCCGACACGCCGGCCGACACGGCGCTTGCCGCACTAATCCCCCTCAGCCTCGATGGATTCGATCGGCTGGAGGCTGTCGGCCGTCTGCTCGCGGTCCTTCATGGGCGCACCGTTCCGCCGGAGACCCGATTGACTCATCAGCGTCGCGCACGATTGCGAAGGATGCTGCAATCCTTCGATGGCTATCGCAACGGCGCAACCCAGCAGGAAATCGCCCAAGTTGTGTTCCACATGGCGCCGCTTGATCGCGACGCTTGGCAAGCATCCTCCACCCGTCACGCCATCAAGTCCCTGCTGCGAGACGCGCGCGCGATGATCGCTGGCGGCTATCGCACGCTGCTTCGTCATCGCCGGCAAGCCTAGCCGAAATTACGCGGTCTGCATTGGGCGATTTTAAACTCCCCCAACTTCGCCCTGCAACTCGCCGGTTCTGCTTCGCCATCGTGGCCTTCGTCATCCGCTGATCCGCAGCGGCCCCAACGAACCCACGGAGGCCCGATCCATGCGTCCCGATCTCGCCGTTCTCCCGCCGCGCTACCTGCGCACGAAGGAAGCCGCCGAATTCCTCAGCCTGTCGGCGCGAACGCTCGAGAAGCATCGGACCTACGGCACCGGCCCGGCCTACCGGAAACTCGGCGGCCGCGTCGTCTATGCCGTCGACGACCTCCAGGCCTGGGCCGAGCGCGGCGCCGTCACCTCGACCTCCGATCCGCGCGGCAACGTGCTTCCGGCCAAGCGCCAGACGTCCGCACCGCCGGCCCATGCCGGCCGCTACGCACGCTGACCGGATTCCCGAATGGCGGCGCGACACCGGCCACTTTCGGAGCGCGGACAGCTCGATCTGTTCCGGGCGCTCCCCGGCGACTTCGCGCCACGAGACGCGCAGGATCTCATGGCCTATCCGTTTTTCTCCCTCTCCAAGTCCCATCGCGTCGCCCCGATCGACTTTGCCGCCGGCAATGTTTCGATCCGCGTCGAGGCTGTGCCCGACCACGGCATGGCGACCATCTGGGACGCCGACATCCTGATCTGGGCCGCGAGCCAGATCGTCGAGGCCCGTGACGCCGGCCTGCGCACCTCGCGGCTGATGGCGGCAACCCCCTACGAAATCCTCATGTTCGTCGGGCGCGGCACGTCGTTGCGCGACTATCAGCGCCTGAAGGCGGCGCTCGACCGGCTGCAATCGACTACCGTCTCCACCTCGATCCGTCAGCCTGCCGAAGGCCGGCGACATCGCTTCTCCTGGATCAACGAGTGGCAGGAGCGGACGGATCGTAACGGCAAGCCGGCCGGGATCGAACTGATCGTGCCGGACTGGTTCTATCGCGCAGTTCTCGACGACGCGCTCGTGCTGACGATCGACCGCGCCTATTTCGATCTCACCGGCGGACTCGATCGCTGGCTCTACCGGCTGGTCCGCAAGCACGGCGGTCGCCAGCGCGACGGCTGGCGCTTCGACTTCCGCCACCTTCATCAGAAGTCGGGCAGCCTGTCGCCGTTCAAGCGCTTCGCATTCGAGCTGCGTGACATCATCCGCCGACAGCCGCTTCCCGGCTACGTGCTCTCCATCGAGACCGAGATCGGCGGCCGCGCCCTGCTCGCCTTCGAGCCTTCCCCGGCCTGTGGACAGGCTGTGGATAGCCTCGTGCTATCGGGAACCCGGACTATCGTGCCATCGGGAACCCGAGCCTCGTGCTATCAGGAACCAAAACAGGGCCTAACGCACGGAATCCAAACGGGGAATCCGGCCCTTAACTTAGAGTCTAACCAAGAATCTAACTTTGAAGAGCGCGCGCGCGATGTGCAAAAGCTCATCCGCGCCACCGCGCGCAGCCTCGGCACGGCCGCCAGGAAGAGCGTCGGAGCCGCCGCAGCGCCTGCCACGGCGCCGGAGCGCCTCGCCCGAGAAGCCGCGCCTGAGCTTCCGCTTCCGCCGCGGTCGGGAGGTGCGCGATGATCATTGCGCTCCTCAATCAGAAGGGTGGCGTCGGCAAGACGACGCTGGCGCTGCATCTCGCCGGCGAATGGGCCGGCAGAGGTAAGCGGATCACCCTGCTCGACGCGGACCCGCAGGGCTCGGCGCTCGACTGGTCGCAGCAGCGCAACCGCAGCGGTCTTCCACGCCTGTTCGGTGTCGTCGGCCTGGCGCGCGATACGCTGCATCGCGAGGCGCCGGAGCTGGCGCGCGACGTCGATCATGTCGTGATCGACGGGCCGCCGCGCGTTGCCGGGCTGATGCGCTCGGCGCTCCTCGCCGCCGACCTCGTGCTGATCCCCGTGCAGCCGTCGCCGCTCGATGGTTGGGCATCGGCCGAGATGCTGGCGCTGCTCTCCGAGGCGCGCATCTACCGGCCGGAGCTTCGCGCGCGGTTCGTGCTCAATCGCTGCGGCGCGCGCACTGTCATCGCCCGCGAAACGGCCGAGACGCTCGCCGATCACGATCCGCCGGTGCTGCGCACCGCGATCGGCCAGCGCGTGATCTATGCCGACGCTGCGCAGACCGGCCGGCTCGCGTTTGAGATCGACGATGACGGTCCCGCCGCGCGCGAGGTCGCGGCGCTCGTCACCGAGATCGAGAGGATCGCGCCATGAGCGAGCGGTCCAACCGGGGCGCTTTCGCGTCGCGCCCGGTCGATCCCGATACGTGGATCAAGGCGGCCGATGCGCGAGCTTCCAGCGCGCCGGAGGCGAACAGGTTCACCGCCCGGCTCACCATCGACATCACGCCGGAACAGCGCGGACGCATCAAGATCATCGCGTTTCAGCGCGGCGTCACCGTCGCCGACATGCTGCGCGAGCTGCTCGCGCGTGAGTTCCCGTCAACCCCAGGAGACACACAATGACCGGCATCGCGGCCTCCCGCATGCGCGGCGGCCCGACGCCGGCCGCGCTCCCGCACGACAACCTCACCCACGTCGAACTGACCTGGGTCGAGAAGAAGATCGAGAACTGGATTCGCTTCGGCACGCACGCGCACGAACAGATCCTCGACCGGCGCCGGCGCGCCCTGTCGTTCCGCCCCGGCACGGTCTTCGCCTTCGTGCGCTGGGCCTCGAACGATTTCGGCACGATCATCTCGCGCATCGACATCGTGCGTGCCGTGTCGCGCGGCGAGGCCTACCAGACGCTGCCTTTCGTGCGGCCCGGCGGCGACATCCTGCTGAAGATCGAGAACTGGCCCAGGGTCGAGCGCGTGTTGCAGGCGATCGACGCCATCGAGCGTCTCGGCATCGATCCGGAAGCCGTCTCGCCCGATCACTGGCGCCACGTCCATAACCGACTGACCGCAGGGCATGAGCCGCGCGGCTACACGCTCGACCATCATCGCGCCTTCCTGCTGCGCCGGAGGGCGGAGCCGTGAGCCGCGCCGGACTTCTCCTCGCGACGACGCTCGCCGCGATGGGCGTCGGCTATCCGGCGCTCACGCCGATGCCGACCAAACTCATCTGGAATGCGTCGGCCAGCGCGCCGATCGGCTTCTATTCGATCGACTTCGACGGCCCGTTCGAAGTCACCGATCTTGTCGCGGTCGATGCGCCCGAGCCGCTCGCGACGTTCTTCGCCGAGCGCGGCTATCTGCCGAAGGGCGTGCCGCTGCTGAAGCGCATCCTCGGTATGTCCGGACAAACGGTTTGCCGCTCGAACCTCACGATCACGGTCGATGGCGTCGAGGTGGGCGCGGCGCTGGAGCGAGACCGCGCCGGACGCGAGCTGCCGGTCTGGCAGGGCTGTCGCCGCATCCACACCGGCGAAGTATTCCTCATGAACTGGCAAGTCCGTGACAGCCTCGACGGCCGCTACTTTGGCCTGACCTCCACCGACCAGATCATCGGCCGCGCGCTCCCGCTGTGGACCGATGAGGACGGAACCGGCCGCTTCGAATGGCGCGCACCGACGCGCTGACCGCTTCGCCATCGGCGGGAGCGGTGCTCGCCGATGGCTTTCTCAACGCCACCGCCAAGGAAACCACCATGCCACAGATCGGCACATTCACGCACGACGAAAGCGGCTTCATCGGACATCTGACGACGCTGCTGCTGAGCCAGGACGTCATCATCATCGAGGCCGAACCGTCCGAGGCCGAGAACGCTCCCCAGTATCGCGTCCACGTCTTCGACGGCATGAACAACGAAACCGCCGCGGAGATCGGCGCCGGATGGAAACGCACTGGCGAGAAGGCCGGTGACTATATCGCGCTGCTGATCGACGATCCGACATTTCCGCATCCGATCCGCGCCAATCTCTTCCGCGACGATGACGCTGGCGGCGCCTGGTCGCTGCACTGGTCGCGTCCCCGCGATCGTGGCGAGAAGGACTGATCCATGTCTGCTCGCCGTCAATCGACGAGCCGTCGGAGTGCGCATGGGCGGTCTCATTCCGCCCGGCGCATGGCTCTCCTTCTCCTTTCCGGCCTTTCCCTCGCGAGCGTCATGCCGGTGGTCACGATGGCGCAGGACACGCCCGTTGCGCGACCATCGCCGCGCGATCGCTACGCCGATCACATCGAAGAGGCATCGCGGCGCTTTGGCGTTCCGATCGCATGGATCAGGGCGGTGATGCGCGCCGAAAGCGCCGGGGAGCCGCGCGCGCTGTCCTCCGCCGGCGCGATGGGCCTGATGCAGATCATGCCCGCGACCTGGGCCGATTTGCGCGAGCGGCACGGCCTCGGCCGCGACCCCTACGACCCGCGCGACAACATCCTCGCGGGCACGGCCTATCTTCGCGAGCTGCACAATCGCTATGGCTCGCCAGGATTTCTGGCGGCCTACAACGCCGGGCCCGGACGCTACGAAGAGTCGCTTGCCGGCCGCCCGCTGCCGGCGGAGACGCGCGCCTATGTCGCCTTGCTCGCGCCGTTCATCGATGGTTCTGCCGGCGAGAATCCGACCGCTGTCGCGGCGATCGACCGAGCGGCCTGGACACGCGCGCCGTTGTTCATCGTGCAGTCCGGGCGCACGCCAGCCGCCGCTCCCGTGCCGGCCGAACGACCTGCGGATGACGCTCCGGCCGCGACCGCCGTGCGCGATGTTTCCGCCATCGTGCCGCAGTCGAACGGACTGTTCGTGGCGCGGACTGCCGCCGGAGAGCCGCGATGATGGCAGACAGCGGCTTTCGCAGAAAATCGCACCTCAGCGTGTCCAAGAGAGCGCGGAGGTGGGAGGCAGGCACCGCAACCGGACGATTGCCGCCGTATTTGGCGAGGACTTGGCGTTGCTTCCGACCAGCGCGGATGCTGCACCCGATGAGAAATCTTGCGCTGCGGACGTCAGCGGCGCGACCCTCGCTCCGGTCAAACGGAAGCGAAGGAGTCGTGTGATGGAATACTTTACCGGCCTCGATGTCTCGGTCGACGAAACCGCGATCTGTGTCGTTGGCGATGACGGCAAAGTGGCGTTCGAAACCGCCGTCGAAACCGATCCGGCTGCAATCGCGGAAGCGCTGCGGCCGTACGCGGATCGCATGCGCCGCGTCGGCCACGAGGCCGGATCGCTGTCGCCGTGGCTGCACACCGAGCTGCTGGCCGAAGGTGTTCCAGCGGTCTGCCTCGAAACCCGTCATGTGCGCGCGGCCCTGTCGGCGCAGCGCAACAAGACGGACGCCAATGATGCACTCGGCATCGCACATATCATGCGCACCGGCTGGTTCCGCCAGGCGCACATCAAGACGGATGGCTGCTATCGGATCAGGCTGCTGCTCGTTCAGCGCCGCAATCTGAAGCGCAAGTTCCTCGACCTTGAAAATGCGATCCGCCACTCGCTGAAGGTGTTCGGGATCCGGCTTGGCAAGGTCGGCCGCGGCGCCATGGAGAAGTCCGTGCGCGAGGCCGTCGCGGGCGACGCGATGACCGCTGGTCTGATGGACTGCATGCTTCGCGCACGCGCCGCGCTGTGGGCTGAGTATCTGACGCTGCACAAGCTCGTCGTGCAGCTCGCCATGCGCGACGAACTCTGCCGGCGCTTCATGGCGATCCCGGGCGTCGGTCCGGTGACGGCGCTGAGCTTCAGCAGTGCGATCGACGACCCGCAGCGCTTCCGTCGATCGCGCAACGTGGCGGCCTACTTCGGGTTGACGGCGAAGCGGTGGCAGTCGGGCACGTCGATCGATGTGCAGGGACGGATCAGCAAGGCTGGCGATCCCGATGTGCGTCGCGCGCTCTACGAGGCGGCGTCGGCGATGCTCACCCGGTTCAAGGGCAGCGACATGATCAAGACCTGGGGCCTGAAGCTCGCGAAGACCAAGTGTCACGCGAAAGCGCGTGTCGCCGTTGCCCGCAAGCTCGCCGTCGTCATGCACGCGATGTGGCGCGACGGCACCTTCTATGTCGGCGATCCGAACGCGTCGGCGGACGATATCGACACCATGAACGCAGCGAAACGGCGGCGGCTAAGCCGCGCGAACTCATGACAGACACGGCCATATCGACAGCCGGTTGACGGCTCACGAGCTCAAGGAGGTCCGCGCAAGCGGCAAAGGAATGATACAGACCAAGGAAACGGGAAGCACGATATCTTGCCTGTGGCCGCGCACAGCGGACCACGCGCGATTGCCTGTGAAGTTGCCCCGTAAATCCGATAGCGACATGTGCCGCGACGGTTCGCGCGCCGCCCAAATGCGGATCGAACACGCCGTCGATGAGCCCGGAGGACTGCACGGCGTATCAAACCTCAACCACTTCGCAGACGTTCAAGAGCCCACGTCGAATAGTGCCCGATTACTTGCTATGAAGGAGAGATGGAGATGGCGAAATCTTGCAGAAAACGGGAGCCAAATAGGACGGCAGGATAAAAGGCCGCGAGGTGCGGCTTCGGTCGGTTGTGGTTTTTCAAGGAGTTATGAGGCGATTTCGCGAGGTGCGGGATTCTCGCACACCTCGCGGCAATGCCGATTTCTCATAGGTTTCCGTCCCTTGGCGCGATGTGCGGGGCATCGGCCATGACCGGCGACAGTGATTTCCGCATCCGGCCTGGCCGCATCCGCTCGACGCGCGCGCAGGCGGCGCGTCCCTTCATCGCGCAGGCTCTGGCGGCGGCGAAGAAGGCCGGGGCCGGCGTCTCGCGATCCGGCCGCATCGTGCCTGGCAATCGCTCGCGCTTCGGGCGCGGCCAGCGCGCAAGCATCCAGGCGAACCGTCTGCTCACCGCCCGCTCTCGCGGCGCTGTCATCAAGGCGCGCGTCGTGCGCCACTCAGCCCGCTCGGCACCGCTCGCCACTCACCTCAACTATCTGCGCCGCGAAGGCGTGACCCGTGACGGAGAGAAGGCACACCTCTTAGGTCCCGGAGGAGATAACGCCGATCCGAAGGCCTTCGCCGAGCGGTGTCAGGACGATCGCCATCATTTCAGATTCATCGTCTCGCCCGACGACGCGGTGGACATGGCCGACCTGCGATCCTTCGCCCGCGATCTCGTCAGCCAGATGGAAAAGGATCTCGACACCAGGCTCGATTGGGTGGCCGTCGATCACTGGAACACCGAGCATCCCCATGTCCATCTTATCGTGCGCGGCGTGCGCGACGACGGACAGGATCTCGTCATCTCCCGCGATTACATCAAGGAGGGGATGCGGGATCGCGCGCGTGATCTCATCACCCGGGAACTGGGACCGCGTACCGAACTCGACATCCAGCGTAGCCTGGAGCGTCAGGTGGCGTCCGAGCGCTTCACGCAGCTCGATCGTCAGCTCGTCCGCGACAGTCGTGAAACCGGCGTCATCGACATGGCGGTCGATCCGAGCACCCGGCCCGACGAATACCATGCGCTGAAGCTCGGTCGGCTCCGCAAGCTGGAGACGCTAGGCCTCGCCGAACAGTTCGGTCCGGGCCAGTGGATGATCGACGAGAAAGCCGAGGCGACGCTGCGCGAACTCGGCGAGCGCGGCGACATCATCAAGCGGATGCACCGGGCGTTGACCGAGCGCGGCATCGAGCGCGGCTCGGCCAGCTATGTCCTTGCCGCTGAGAGCCTCGACACGCCGATCATCGGCCGGCTGGTCGATCGCGGGCTCGACGATGAACTGAAGGGCACCGCCTACGCCGTGGTCGACGGCGTCGATGGCCGCACGCATCACATCAAGCTGCCCGACCTCGGCGCGGCCGGCGATAGCGCGGCGGGCTCGATCGTCGAGCTGCGCAAGTTCGATGACGCGCAGGGGCAGCGGCGTGTGGCCATCGCCGTCCGCTCCGATCTCGACATCGATCGGCAGATCACGGCGACGGGTGCGACCTGGCTCGACCGGCAGAATATCGCGCGCGAACCGGCAGCGCTGTCCGAGGGCGGCTTCGGCGCCGCGGTTCGGGAAGCGATGGATCGCCGCGCCGATCATCTGGTCGGACAAGGCCTCGGCGAGCGGCACGGACAGCGCGTCACCTTCAATCGGGGGCTGATCGACACGCTGCGTCGCCGCGAGCTGGAGGCGGTTGGCGAGAAGCTCGCCGCCGAAACCGGCCGCCCGTTCAATCGCGCGGGAAGCGGCGAATATGTCGCCGGCACTTACCGCCAGCGTCTCACGCTCGCCTCCGGCCGCTTCGCCATGCTGGACGACGGCCTCGGCTTCCAGCTCGTGCCCTGGTCGCCCTCACTCGAAAAGCAGCTCGGGAAGCATGTCTCCGGCGTCGCTCGCGATGACGGCATCGACTGGAGCTTCGGCCGCAAGCGGGGCCTCGGCCTCTGATCCACTGCAGAAAGACGCATCGCTATGTCCGCTACGAAAATCCTCTGGGGCCAGATCCTCACCATCTTCGCCATCGTGTTGGTCACGACCTGGGGCGCCACCGAATGGGTGGCCTGGCGGCTGGCCTTCCAGCCGGAACTCGGTGCGCCGTGGTTCCGGCTGCTCGGCGTTCCCTTCTATCTGCCGCCCGCCTTCTTCTGGTGGTGGTATGGCTTCGACGCCTATGCGCCGTCGATCTTCGTCGAGGGCGCCTTCATCGCCGCGTCCGGCGGCTTCATCTCGATCGCGGTCGCCATCGGCATGTCGGTCTGGCGTGCGCGCGAGGCCAAGAAGGTCGAGACCTATGGCTCGGCGCGCTGGGCCGAAAAGAAGGAGGTGGATGCCGCCGGGCTTCTCGGTCCCGATGGCGTCGTGCTGGGACGCTACGATCATGCCTATCTGCGCCATGACGGGCCGGAGCATGTGCTGTGCTTTGCGCCGACCCGTTCCGGCAAGGGCGTCGGCCTGGTCGTACCCTCGCTGCTGACCTGGCCGGGCTCGGCCATCGTCCACGACATCAAGGGCGAGAACTGGCAGCTCACCGCCGGCTTCCGCGCGAAGCATGGTCGCGTGCTGCTGTTCGATCCGACCAACGCCAAATCGTCGGCGTACAACCCACTGCTCGAGGTGCGCCGCGGCGAATGGGAGGTCCGCGACGTCCAGAACATCGCCGACATCCTGGTCGACCCGGAAGGTTCGCTCGAAAAGCGCAACCACTGGGAAAAGACCAGTCACGCCTTGCTGGTCGGCGCGATCCTCCACGTCCTCTATGCCGAGGAGGACAAGACGCTGGCCGGCGTCGCCGCCTTCCTCTCCGATCCGAAGCGGCCCATCGAGTCGACGCTGGCCGCCATGATGAAGACGGCCCATCTGGGCGAAGCCGGTCCGCACCCGGTCATCGCGAGCGCGGCGCGCGAACTGCTGAACAAATCCGACAACGAACGCTCCGGCGTGCTCTCCACCGCCATGTCGTTCCTCGGGCTTTATCGCGACCCGGTCGTCGCCGAAGTGACGCGGCGCTGCGATTGGCGGATCACGGACATCGTGGGCGACAAGCGCCCGACGACGCTCTACCTCGTCGTGCCGCCCTCCGACATCAATCGCACCAAGCCGCTGATCCGTCTGATCCTCAATCAGGTCGGCCGCCGCCTGACCGAGGATCTGCAGGCGAAGGCCGGACGCCATCGGCTGCTGCTGATGCTGGACGAGTTTCCGGCGCTGGGCCGCCTCGACTTCTTCGAGTCCGCCCTGGCTTTCATGGCCGGCTACGGGCTGAAAAGCTTCCTGATCGCGCAGTCGCTCAACCAGATCGAAAAGGCCTACGGCGCGAACAATTCGATCCTCGACAATTGCCATGTTCGCGTGAGCTTTGCCACCAACGATGAGCGCACCGCCAAGCGCGTGTCGGATGCGCTCGGCACTGCGACCGAGATGAAGGCCATGAAGAACTATGCCGGCCACCGGCTGTCGCCCTGGCTCGGTCACTTGATGGTGTCGCGTTCGGAAACGGCCCGGCCGCTGCTCACGCCCGGCGAGATCATGCAGCTTCCGCCAGCCGACGAGATCGTCATGGTCGCAGGCACGCCGCCGATACGCGCGAAGAAGGCGCGCTATTACGAGGACGCGCGATTCAAGGAGCGTCTCCTGCCGCCGCCGTCGCTTGCGGCGCCGGAAAGAGGCCGGCCCGACGACTGGACCAACCTCCCACGTCCCGCCCGCCCGGCACTGCTCGAATCCGGGTCCGTGCCCGATGCCGCCGATGACGATCCGACCGAGTCGGAACGCCGGCAGCAACCCGAGCTGAACCGCGTGAAGCCGGTCGAGAAGAAGCCGCCTGTCGAGAACGAATTCGAAATCGATGTCGAGCGCGATGACGATGACGATGTTGCCGCGCGCAACCGGCGCATGACACGGATGATGCAGGGCGTGGCAAGGCAGGTGTCGCTCGATCCGAACGACGGCATGGAGTTGTGAGGCGCCAATGTCGAAATCACCCAGAAAGCAGCGTCTCTCCGTCTACCTCGATCCGGGTGTGATGAGCCGGCTCGCCGAACATGCCGCGCGGCGTGACCATTCGCGCTCGCTCATTGCCGAGGCGGCCATCGAATCCTTCCTGTCGCCCGATGCGGCTGAACGGCAGGAAGCAGCCGTCACGAAACGCCTCGACCAACTCGATCGTCGGATTACACGGCTGGAGCGGGATGTCGGTATTGCAGTTGAGACGCTCGCCGTGTTCATCCGTTTCTGGCTCTCGACGACACCAGCGCTACCCGAGCCTGCCGCACAGGCCGCCCGTGCAAAGACCGGAGAGCGCTACGAGGCCTTCGTTACGGCCTTAGGGCGCCGACTGGCGAAGGGGCCGAAACTGCGACAGGAAATTTCCGAAGACGTCGTCTCTGACGGTGAGCCTTAGCACTTCACCGCCAATCTAAGGTCGATCCGCACAGGATCATCTTTCGACATAACGCGCGAGGTTTTCGAGAGTCGAACGAAGCCCAACATCGTGGTCTTCTTTGCTTATTCCCGTCGGCACATCCTCGGCGATGATCGAGACCACTGTCCCACCCGCTGCCGATGCAAGGCTCCACATCATCCGCATCTGGCCCGCAAATCGTGGGTCATCGGACTCGAACGTCACGAGCTGCACGACGCGCTCATTCGGGACCAACTCGGCAAACCGGCCCTCGACGATATCGGTGTCGTCCGATGTCTTGCCGGCGTTCGCGTGATCGCCGTCATAGGTCAGCACCATCCGGTATTTCCCTCCCGGTCGTGCATCGAATTCGTAAACCTGGCCGGTCATGCCTTCAGGCGGAAGCCATTGCGGCCACGCTGTCGGATCGACAAATGCACGATAGATCACGTCCGCGGGTGCGGCGATGAATCGCGTCGCCGAGTCGGTTCTTCCCTGCTGTAGATTTGCGGCCATTCCTCCTTCTCCTCGCGCGTTCCAAATTCTGATCCCGCCGTTCTCCTGTATTTGCACGCTACACTACGACGCCGATAAATCCTTGTTGAGTCGGCCCAAAATCAGGCCCTTTTAATCATCCCGTTCGGGGAAGGTCTGTCTCATCCCCGTTTGAATCGGGGTTTCATGGCGGCGTCTCATCAAAATTCTGAAGGCTTTGCGCGCGGCGCACGGATGCTGCGCACCGCGCTAGGTCCCGCCATCGCGCGCTATCTCGACGACGCCGGCATCGTCGAGGTGATGCTGAATCCAGATGGGCGGCTTTGGATCGACCGTCTCTCCGAGGGGCTGTCCGACACGGGCGAGCGGCTGTCGGCGGCCGACGGCGAGCGCATCGTTCGCCTCGTCGCCCATCACGTCGGCGCCGAGGTCCATGCCGGCGCTCCCCGTGTCTCGGCCGAGCTGCCCGAAACGGGCGAGCGGTTCGAGGGGTTGTTGCCTCCCGTCGTCGCCGCGCCCGCCTTCGCGATCCGCAAGCCTGCCGTCGCAGTGTTCACGCTCGACGACTACGTCGTGGGCGGCATCATGTCCGCGGAGCAGGCTGAGGCGCTCCGCCAAGGCGTCGCGGCGCGAGCCAACATCCTCGTCGCCGGCGGCACATCGACCGGCAAAACCACGCTCACGAACGCGCTGCTCGCCGAGGTCGCGAAGACCGCCGATCGCGTCGTCATCATCGAAGATACGCGCGAGCTGCAATGCGCGGCGCCGAACCTCGTCGCCATGCGGACGAAGGATGGGGTCGCCTCGCTCTCCGATCTCGTGCGCTCGTCGTTGCGCCTTCGCCCCGACCGCATTCCGGTCGGCGAGGTGCGCGGCGCGGAGGCGCTCGACCTGCTGAAGGCCTGGGGCACTGGCCACCCCGGCGGCGTCGGGACCATTCACGCCGGCAGCGCCATCGGCGCGCTGCGCCGCCTCGAGCAGCTCATCCAGGAAGCTGTCGTCACCGTCCCGCGCGCGCTGATCGCCGAGACGATCGATCTCGTCGCGGTCCTCTCGGGCCGCGGTTCCGCGCGCCGGCTCGCCGAACTCGCCCGTGTCGAGGGGCTCGGTCCCGACGGCGACTACCGCGTCACCCCCATCACCTCGAAGCCCAACGAAGGAGAATCCGCATGATCTCGCATGTCCGCACATTGCCTCGCCGCCTGATGATGACGGCGTCGGCCGTTGTCATCAGCGTGGCGATCGCGCCGGCCGCCCATGCTTCCGGCTCTTCCATGCCGTGGGAGCAGCCGCTCCAGCAGATCCTCCAGTCGATCGAAGGTCCCGTCGCCAAGATCATCGCGGTGATCATCATCATCGTCACCGGCCTGACGCTGGCGTTCGGCGACACGTCGGGCGGCTTCCGCCGCCTGATCCAGATCGTGTTCGGTCTCTCGATCGCCTTCGCGGCGTCGAGCTTCTTCCTGTCCTTCTTCTCGTTCGGCGGCGGAGCGCTCGTCTGATGGCGGGCATCGCGGATCAGGCCGGCGAGGTGCCGGGCTTCACGGTCGCGGTCCATCGGGCGCTGACCGAGCCGATTCTGCTCGGCGGCGCCCCGCGCGCCATCGCCATCATGAACGGGACGCTTGCGGGCGCAGTCGGCTTGGGCCTCCGCCTCTGGCTCGTCGGGATCGCAATCTGGGCGATCGGCCATGTCGCGGCCGTCTGGGCGGCGAAGCGCGATCCGCTCTTCGTCGACGTGGTGCGGCGCCATCTGCGCATTCCCGCGCACCTTTCGGTCTGAGGGAGGGCGTCGCCGTGATGAACCTCGCCGAATATCGCAACCGCAACAGCCGGCTCGCCGACTTCCTGCCCTGGGTCGCGCTGGTCGGCGCCGGCCTCGTCCTCAACAAGGACGGCAGCTTCCAGCGCACAGCGCGGTTTCGTGGCCCCGATCTGGACTCGGCCGTCCCGGCCGAGCTGGTCGCGGTCGCTGGCCGCCTCAACAATGCTTTCCGCCGTCTCGGCTCCGGCTGGGCGATCTTCGTCGAGGCGCAGCGCCATCCCTCGAACCGCTATCCCGACAGCAAATTCCCCGATGCGGCCTCCGCCCTGGTCGATGCCGAGCGCAAGGCCGATTTCGAGGAAGCCGGCGCACACTTCGAGTCCAGCTACTTCCTGACGTTCGCCTGGCTCCCGCCGGCCGAGGATGCCGCCCGCGCCGAAACCTGGCTCTACGAGGGCCGCGAGACGTCGGGCATCGACCCGCGCGAGACGCTGACCGGCTTTGCCGATCGCACCGACCGCATCCTGCGCCTGGTCGAAGCCTTCATGCCGGAATGCCGCTGGCTCGATGATGCCGAAACCCTGACCTATCTGCACGGATGCGTCTCGACCAAGCGCCATCGCGTCCGCGTTCCCGAGACACCGATCTACCTCGATGCGCTGCTCGCCGATCAGCCGCTCGCCGGTGGGCTCGAACCGCGGCTTGGCGATCAGCATGTTCGCATTCTGACGATCACCGGATTCCCCAACGCCACGACGCCCGGCCTGCTCGACGAGCTGAACCGGCTCGCCTTTCCCTATCGTTGGTCGACCCGCGCCATCCTGCTCGACAAGACCGACGCAACGAAGCTGCTGACCAAGATCCGCCGGCAATGGTTCGCCAAGCGCAAATCGATCGCCGCGATCCTCAAGGAAGTGATGACCAACGAGGCGTCCGTCCTCGTCGACACCGATGCGGCGAACAAGGCGGCCGATACCGACATGGCGCTGCAGGAACTCGGCGCCGACTATGCCGGCATGGCCTATGTCACCGCGACAGTGACGGTGTGGGACGCCGATCCGCGCGCCGCCGACGAGAAGCTGCGGCTGGTCGAGAAGGTCATCCAGGGCCGCGACTTCACCGCCATGGTGGAGACGGTGAACGCGGTCGATGCCTGGCTCGGATCGCTGCCGGGCCACGTCTACGCCAATGTTCGGCAGCCGCCGATCTCCACGCTCAATCTCGCCCACATGATCCCGCTCTCGGCGGTATGGGCGGGACCGGAACGGGACGAGCATTTTGCAGCGCCCCCACTGCTCTTCGGCAAGACCGAAGGCTCGACCCCGTTTCGGTTATCCCTTCATGTCGGCGATGTCGGCCATACGCTGATCGTCGGCCCGACCGGCGCGGGCAAGTCCGTGCTGTTGGCGCTGATGGCGCTTCAGTTCCGACGCTACGCGCGTTCGCAGATCGTCGCCTTCGATTTCGGCGGATCGATCCGCGCGGCCGCGCTCGCCATGGGCGGCGACTGGCACGACCTCGGCGGCGATCTCAGCGACGGCGCATCCGACAGCGTAAGCCTTCAGCCGCTCGCGCGCATCCAAGACGTGCCCGAGCGGGCCTGGGCCGCCGACTGGCTGGTCGCCATCCTGATCCGCGAAGGCGTGACGATTACGCCAGAGGTGAAAGAGCATCTCTGGACGGCGCTGACCTCGCTCGCCAGCGCCCCGGTCGAGGAGCGCACCCTTACGGGCCTCGCCGTGCTGCTCCAGTCGAACGATCTGAAGCAGGCGCTGCGTCCCCATTGTGTGGGCGGCCCCTATGGCCGGTTGCTCGACGCCGAGCATGAATATCTCGGCTCGGCCTCGGTCCAGGCGTTCGAGACCGAAGGACTGATCGGTACCGGCGCCGCGCCCGCCGTGCTCGCCTATCTCTTCCATCGCATCGATGATCGTCTCGATGGCGCGCCGACACTGATCATCATCGATGAAGGCTGGCTTGCGCTCGACGACGATGGTTTCGCCGGACAGCTCCGCGAGTGGCTCAAGACCCTGCGCAAGAAGAACGCGAGCGTCATCTTCGCTACGCAGTCGCTGTCGGACATCGACGGCTCGGCGATCGCGCCGGCGATCATCGAGAGCTGCCAGACCCGGCTCCTTCTCCCTAATGAGCGCGCGATTGAGCCGCAGATCACCGCGATCTATCGGCGCTTCGGTCTCAACGATCGCCAGATCGAGATCATCGCGCGGGCCATGCCCAAGCGCGACTACTACTGCCAGTCCCGGCGCGGCAACCGCGTGTTCGAACTCGGCCTGTCCGACGTCGCGCTCGCCCTCTGCGCCGCGTCGTCGAAGACCGACCAGGCCGCAATCGCGCGCATCGTCGCCGAGCATGGCCGCGATGGCTTTCTCGCCGCCTGGCTCAACCACCGCGAAGTCGGTTGGGCGGCCGACCTCATTCCCACGCTCATCAACAAGGAGAAGTCCTCATGAAACTGCGCCAATCTCGCGCAGCGCGGTTCGCTGCCGCGCTGCTGACCGCTCCCGTCGCGCTCGCGCCCATGCTGGCGACGCCCGCGCACGCCATCATCGTGTTCGACCCGTCGAACTACGCGCAGAATGTCCTGACGGCGGCGCGCTCGCTCCAGCAGATCACCAACCAGATCACCTCGCTTCAGAACGAAGCGCAGATGCTGATCAACCAGGCGCGCAATCTGGCGAACCTGCCTTTCTCGTCGCTGCAACAGCTTCAGCAGTCGGTGCAGCGGACGCAGCAGTTGCTGAGCCAAGCGCAGAACATCGCTTACGATGTCCAGCAGATCGACCGGATATTCCAGCAGAAGTACGGGAACGTGTCGCTGTCGGCCTCCGATCAGCAACTCGTCGCCGATGCGCGCTCGCGCTGGCAGAACACCGTCGGCAGCCTGCAGGACGCCATGCGCGTGCAGGCAGGCGTCGTCGGCAACATCGACACCAATCGTGCTCAGATGTCCGCGCTGGTCGGCCAGAGTCAGGGCGCGACGGGGGCGCTCCAGGCGACGCAGGCCGGCAACCAGCTTCTCGCGCTTCAGGCGCAGCAGCTCGCCGATCTCACAGCCGTCGTCGCGGCGAACGGCCGGGCACAGGCATTGCAATCGGCCGAACAGGCAGCCGCTGCGGAGCAGGGTCGCGAGCAGCGCCGTCGCTTCCTGACGCCGGGCCAGGGCTACCAGCCCGGCAACGCCCGCATGTTCCCGAATAGCAGCAACTGAGGCCCGCGCGATGGACGGCAAGACCCTCGCTCGCATCGGCGCCATCGTCTTCGTCGCGGTCGCCATCACGGCGACCGCGATCGAGATGAATCGGAAGGACGTTCGGCCCGAAGCATTCGCGACACAGGGCCGTTCTGTCGTATCGCAAGATCCTCTCGCGGCCGAACTTCTCCGCT
Organism: Bradyrhizobium sp. SK17; assembly: GCF_002831585.1. GTDB lineage: Bacteria > Pseudomonadota > Alphaproteobacteria > Rhizobiales > Xanthobacteraceae > Bradyrhizobium. Next base: position 5,916,646 of record NZ_CP025113.1, read on the forward strand.
GCTCCGAGATCGGCGAATCCGGTACACGCGATCCCGGCTGCCTAAGGGCATGGGCCGAGAACCGCCGCCGCTTCCTTGGCCAATCGGCTCCCGCGGTGTCGTCGGCCCCGGCTTCGCCAACGACATTGTTTCCGAATGCGCCGGCATCGGCCGACCCCGTCCGCAAGGAAAGCACGCCGGCGGATCTGACCGGGCCTGCGATGCAGGCCGAGCCAGCCCGGCCGGAGGGCCGCTGACATGGGCGGCACCGGCGTCATTGACCATTTCCTCGAAGTCTTCACGCGCTACATCGACGGCGGCTTCGGCCTGCTCGGCGGCGAGGTCGGCTTCATCGCCACGACGCTGATCGTCATCGACGTGACGGTGGCCGCGCTCTTCTGGTCATGGGGCGCCGACGACGACATCGTGGCGCGCCTCGTCAAGAAGACGCTGTTCGTCGGCGTCTTCGCTTATCTGATCTCCAACTGGAACAATCTCGCCCGCATCATCTTCGAGAGTTTTGCCGGTCTCGGCCTGAAGGCATCGGGCACAAGCTTCGCCGTCAGCGATCTCTTGCGTCCGGGAAAGGTGGCTCAGACCGGACTCGACGCCGGCCGCCCGCTACTCGACTCCATCTCCGGCCTGATGGGCTATTGGTCCTTCTTCGAGAACTTCATCCAGATCGCCTGCATGTTCTTTGCCTGGGCGCTGGTGCTGCTCGCCTTTTTCATCCTCGCCATCCAGCTCTTCGTCACTCTGATCGAATTCAAGCTGACGACGCTCGCAGGCTTCGTGCTGATCCCGTTTGGTCTGTTCGGCAAGTCCGCCTTCATGGCCGAACGGGTGCTTGGCAACGTCATCTCCTCTGGCATCAAGGTGCTGGTGCTCGCCGTCATCATCGGCATCGGCTCGACGCTGTTCTCCGAGTTCACCGCCGGCTTCGGCGGCAATACGCCGTCGATCGACGACGCAATGGCGATCGTGCTGGCCGCACTTTCTCTTCTCGGCCTCGGCATCTTCGGTCCCGGTATCGCCAATGGCCTCGTCTCTGGCGGCCCGCAGCTCGGTGCGGGTGCGGCGGTCGGAACCGGGCTTGCCGCCGGCGGTATGGTTGCCGCTGGCGCCGCCACGGTCGGCGCAGTCGCCTCTGGGGGTGCGGCACTGGCAGGAGGCGCTGCCGCCGCAGCTCGTGGCGGGGCCGCGATCGCGGGCGGGGCCTCCACGGCCTACAGCCTTGGCGCCGCCGGACAGTCAGGCGCCTCGGCCGTCGCATCTGGACTCGGCAATGTCACCAACACGGGCGCGAAGGCCGCTGTCTCGCCGCTGAAACGCGCTGCCGGCCGCGCCGCCGACAGCCTGAAGCAGAGCTACCAAGGCGGTAGCCAGGCCGCGACCGGGATCGCCACAGGGGCATCCGCCCCAGTGGCGGGCGAGGCCAACGCTTCCGTCGCATCCTCGTCCGCCACCGACAGCCCGCCGGCCTGGGCGAAGCGCATGAAGCGCTCGCAACAGATGACCCATGGCGTTCAGGCCGCCGCTCACGCCGTTCGCAGCGGCGACAGTCATGGCGGCGGCTCCTCCGTCAACCTCTCCGAAAGCGACTGACCATGTTCAAACGACCTTCCACGCATTACGGCAAAGCCCCCCAGCCCGAGACGCCCTATCAGCGCGCCGCTCAGGTCTGGGACGATCGTATCGGCTCCGCCCGCGTTCAGGCCCGCAACTGGCGCTACATGGCTTTCGGCTCGCTGGCGCTCGCGGGCGGGCTTTCGGCCGCGCTGGTCTGGCAGTCGGCCAACGGCTCGATCGTGCCCTGGGTGGTGCAGGTCGACCGGCTCGGTCAGGCGCAGGCGGTCGCGCCGGCGACCGCAGACTACCAGCCGAACGACCCGCAAATCGCCTTCTACCTCGCGCGCTTCATCGAGCAGGTCCGCTCGATCCCATCCGATGCCATCATCGTGCGGCAGAACTGGCTGCGCGCCTACGACTTCACGACACAGGGCGGCGCGCTCGCACTCAACGACTATGCTCGCGCCAACGACCCCTTCACCAAAGTCGGCAAGCAGCAGATCGCGATCGAGGTGTCGTCGGTCATCCGCGCCTCGCCATCGAGCTTCCGCATCGCCTGGATCGAGCGCCGCTATCAGGATGGCTCGCTGGCTTCCACCGAGCGCTGGTCCGCCATCCTCACCGTTGTCGTGCAGCCCCCTCGCGACGCCGACACGCTGCGGAAGAATCCCCTCGGAATCTACATCAACGCCATCAATTGGTCGAAGGAGCTTGGACAATGACACCGACCTTCCGCAAAGCCGGGAGGCCGGCTTTCCTCAACCGTGCCGTTCCGGGTTTCCGTAAATCCGGCTTGCCGCTTCTCCTGCTTTGCACGTCGGCGCTGGCGGGCTGTGCCGGACACACGCCACCGCCCGAGATTTCCTATGACGATGCCGCGCCCGCCGTCATCGCCGCCGATCCGCCGAAACCCGTGCGGGTCGTGGAGCTACCGAAGCCACTCCCGCTGCCCGGCCAGTTGAAGCCCGTCGACAAGGACGGCAAGCCCGAGCCGGAACCGACCGATCCGGCCGCGCGCGTCAACCAGGCCAACGCCGCCGCGCGCGTCCAGCCGGTGCGCAACGGCTTTATCAATTCGATGCAGGTTTATCCCTTCGTCGATGGCGCGCTCTATCAGGTCTACGCCTCGCCGGGGCAAATCACCGACATCGCGCTTCAGCCCGGCGAGCAGCTCGTCGGCTCCGGTCCCGTCGCTGCTGGCGACACGGTGCGTTGGATCATCGGCGACACCGAGAGCGGTGTTGGCGCGGCCAAGCAGGTCCATATCCTCGTGAAGCCGACGCGCGCCGAGCTGATGACCAATCTCGTCATCAACACCGACCGGCGCACCTATCACATGGAGCTGCGCGCTACGCCCTCGACCTACATGGCGTCGGTATCCTGGCAATATCCTCAAGACCAGCTCATCGCGCTACGCCGGCAGAACCAGCAAGCCGAAGCCGCGCAGCCGGTGTCAAACGGCATCGATCTCGCCCGTGTCAATTTCCGCTACGAGGTGACGGGCGACCGCGCGCCGTGGCGGCCGCTGCGCGCCTTCGATGACGGGAGACAGGTGTTCATCGAATTTCCACGCGGAATCGGCCAGGGCGAGATGCCACCCCTGTTCGTCGTCGGACCGGAAGGCGACACGTCCGAACTGGTGAACTACCGGGTGCGCGGCAACTATATGATCGTCGACCGCCTGTTCGCCGCAGCCGAACTGCGCTTCGGGTCCGGCAAGAGCCAGAAGCGCGTCCGCATCTCCCGCACCGATGGGAGGCCGGCATCGTGAGCGACGAACTCGAACCCGAAAAGCAAGAAGGTCGGGGGCCGACGGATGAAGCCGGGCCGGAGACTCCGGCCGAGGATGGCGCCCGGCCGCTGACCGGCGAGCCGGCCGCGACCATGCGGCTACGCGCCGAGCCGCCGCGGGTGACGCGCCTTTCCCGAAAGGTGCTGGCTGGATTGGGTCTCGCCGCAAGTCTCGGTGTTGGTGGCGCTCTGATCTATGCGCTTCAGACCCGTCATCAAGGCCAGGGTCAGGAACTCTATTCCACGGACAATCGCTCGACACCTGACGGTCTCGCTGGCCTGCCGAAGGACTATTCGGGCGTGCCGAAGCTCGGCCCGCCGCTCCCCGGCGATCTTGGCCGCCCGATCCTCAACGCACAGAATGGCGGCCCCGTGCCGGCGATCGGCGCGCCCACAACGGGACCCGTAGGACCCAGCCCGGAGGAACAGCGCCGCGCGCAGGAGCTGGAAGCAGCGAGGACCGCGCGTCTGTTCGCGTCCACGGAAACGCGGCCCGCGAGTAACGCGACCGCCGGCCAGACTGCGTCAACTATCGCGCCGCAATCGGATCTCACCGGCCTCGGACTCGCGCCGCAACCGGCGACGCCTTCGGCGCAGGACCGCCAGCTCGCGTTCCTCAATCAGGCGCCGGACAAGCGCACCGTCTCGCCGGATCGCATCGCTGCGCCGGCGTCGAAGAACGTGCTACAGGCCGGCGCGGTCATCGCGGCCGCGCTCATCACCGGCATCCGCTCCGATCTCCCAGGCCAAATCACCGCGCAGGTGACCGAAAACGTCTATGACAGCCCGACCGGCAAGATCCTGCTCGTGCCCCAGGGCACCCGCCTCATCGGACAATATGACAGCGGGATCGCCTTCGGTCAGCGACGCATTCTCCTCGTCTGGAACCGCCTGATCTTCCCCAACGGCCGCTCCATTGTCTTGGAGCGTCAACCCGGCGCCGACTCAGAGGGCTATGCCGGCCTTGAGGACGGTGTGGACTACCATTGGGGCGAACTGTTCAAGGCCGCAGCGCTTTCCACTCTCCTCAGTGTCGGCGCCGAGGCCGGCACATCCGGACAGGAGAGCGACATCATCCGTGCGCTCCGCAATGGCGCGTCTGACAGCATCAACCAGACCGGCCAGCAGATTGTCCAGCGCCAACTCAATATAGCGCCGACGCTCACAATCCGGCCGGGTTTCCCCGTCCGCGTCATCCTTACGCGCGATCTAATGCTCGAACCTTATGGGAGCTGACATGACGAAGCTGAAGCTCGGCCCAATCGCCGACGATAAGCCGGTGAAGGTCACGCTGGAGCTGCCAGCTAGCCTTCATCGCGACCTTGCGGCATATGCCGAAATTCTCGGCCGTGAGACCAATCATCCCCCGGCCGACCCCTTGCGATTGATCGTGCCCATGTTGCAACGCTTTATCGAAACGGATCGAGGTTTCGCAAAGACGCGACGGTTTATTGGACCCTCGAAGGTCGATAGCTGATTCTTTGGCCGGGTTGCGGCGAACGAACAAACACTCGCTGCGCCGCTAACGTGCGAGAGCACCAACGATATGCAGCCCTAGCGCCACAAGCGATAGCCACAATGCTTCGTCCCAATGGTTGAATCCGTCCCTCTGAAAAAAGCGTTCCTTGAGCATCAGCGCGAAGGCCACGCAACACGCGGAATAAAGGCCGATCCAGAAGGAGACGGCCGTGAGATAGCCGGCCTTGCCGTATGTACCGATTACGGCCGAAATCGCGAGTTTCGTGCAGAAGCGACGGATCGCCAAGCGCGATTCGGCATTGAGGCGGGACGGCATGATTCGGTCGGTCGATCTCGATCATTTTTTCTGTGTCTATCGACTTCCGAATAAAGACCGCATCAAATTTACGCCGCAGCGAGGGGGCGCGCTTCGGTAGGTCGGTGAAGCGATCACTACAAGGTTCTTACAGGACGCCCCCAAACATTGCGCCACCCTAACACCGGCCATGTTAACCGTCCGCCCATGCGGCTCGAGGACGGTCTTGGTCGTTGGCTCAGCGTGCTACGCGATCCCGATGAACGCTCGCGTAAACATTTACGGCTGTTCGGAGGTCAGGTCGGCTTCATCGTTCTATTTTGCTCTCCTACACTGGTCATTGACCAGCACCGACCGTTACTCTTCGTATCGCTAATCCATCTCATGTTCGGGTTTTCGGCGGCGCTCGTATTCGGCGTCGCGCTCTGGAAACGCAATCCAATTCCTCCCGCCCGCCTGTGCGTCTGGGATCACGGCGTCGCCATGCTCCTTTTAATGCTGATCAGTTCGGTCGTGCTTAGGGTAATGGCGTAAATGCACATGCAGTCACAGCCGATGTCGCACATCAGATCTGGCGACGTCAGCCTTGAGCTTCGCCCTGCTCGATCCCCGACCAACAGGACGATAGCGTCCGCATCCGCGGTTGATCCCATCGTCGCTTTGCAAAGCGGAGCGCTCGAGGACGAGCGCGTCGTGCGCCAGTGGCCGCAGGTGGCCCTGGACGGCTATGGAGCGATCGCGGTTATCGCCTCTGACGCAGCTAGCCGGCGCTATATCACACGCATTCTACAACGTGCTGGATGCATGGCGACCGGCTTCACCGAACCACAGGCGGTGTTGGACCCGCTCGCCGAACGCGAATACGATGTCGCTGTGGTGTCGGGCGACCCAGCGGAGCTGCCATGGTGCGCTTCCCTCCTTGGGGTGCGTCCCGATCTGGCCATGCTGTTCGCTTTTCAGAGCGGCAATTCAGACACCATTGCCAAGGCGATCGACTCTGGGATCGATTGTCTCGAAGCGCCCTTCCTGGAATCGGACCTGATCGCGCGTTCCGGACTGCTGTTCCGCTCCGTCTGGCGGCAGCGTGGCCTAATTATCCCAGGCGGCGAAGCCGCTGTCCGTCTCCACCTTTACCGGCCTCGCGTTCAAGTGAGGGGCCGTGAGATCGCGCTGACACCGGTTGAATACCGGACGCTCTGGGCCTTGGCGCAAAGCCGCGGCGGCGTTTCGCGTTTCTGCGATCTGGAGAAAAGCGTTTGGGGGACTTCCTCCAATGCGCGTCGCGTTGCGCTACGGCAAGTCATCCAGGGTCTCCGGCGCAAGCTGAACGAGCGTTCTGACGATCAGCGTCTCTTGAAGACCGAGCGGTGCGTCGGATACCGCCTGCTCAGCACATAGGCCCCCCGTCAATGCGAGGGGCCGGCGCCGCCCTCCGTGACTGAACGAGCTTTGTTACGGTCACTCCCCTCAGCCGTCTGCGGGGGTCGAGATGCGTTCCGCGATGCAGTTACCAATACCGCTCAGGATCGCGGAACCCAATCGTCGGGTCGATCGGCGGCTTGGCCTCGGCCAACCCGCAAAGCCATGCGGCGGCCATCAGCGCGCCGACTACGACGAAGAAGACAAGAATGCCTAGCTAGGTCCCCGATCGCTTCCGTAAAGAACCTTTAGCGCTGTCTCGCCGAGCGCAGCGTCAGCTTTGGTCGCCGTTGATTATCCGTTTGACGGACGGTCGCCACCTTGCGGCCGATCAGCAGCAGTTGATTGGCGTTGTCGTTGTATTCGCGACTCGCTGAGAGGTGCTTCTCCATTTTGGCAAGCTCCAGCGCGAGCGCCTGGGGAAGGTCTTGGCCAGGTGGATTCCACCGAGGGTCTGCTGCGAAGCGCCCATGAAAGAAATCTAATCCTTCAAGCGCCTCGATCTCGAAGATGCCCTTGAAGAGGGAAGCCAGTTCGTCGGTCGAGAAGAGGTGGAAGCTGAATGCCACGCGGCAGCCGTCAGCCAGCTCCACCTCGCACCAATTCCGCCGCTGGTCGTGGCGAAGCCGGCGCACGTCGCTGATTGCGGCGACAAGTCCGGACGCCATGCTCCCGACCGGCCGGACGGTCGTGATGAAACTGCCGCGGGTGACGCGCCCGAGTTCCCTTGCGACCGACGGGAGCTCCGCGAGAGGGATGTGGCTGAGCACGCTGTAGAGGCACAGCGTAAGGTCGACGCTGTTGTCCGCCTCGGGAAGGGGATGCGTGAGGTCGCCGACCGTGAATTCCAGCCTGACGCCGGGTAGAGACGAGAGGCCGCGGCAATTCACTCGGGCTTGCTGGATCTGCTCGGCGGAGACATCGAATCCGCGGGCCGAGATCTCGACGAAGCCCATTTCCCTGGCGTTGATCACCAGGCGCTTTAGCCATGTGCCGGGGCCGCACCCGGCGTCGAGAACGCTGAGGGAGGTTGTCCCTGACAGGCGTATCTCGCACAGCCTGGCCATGATGCATGTCCAGACCTGATGGTCCGCGTAGGCGTGCGGGCCGCTAAAGCGGAACAGATCCGACGTATCGCCGTCCGCATAGCTGCCATAGATGGCGCCGGACAGGTCATAGGCTTTAGCCACAGGCGACGTGCGAACTTCTTTGCTGATTGCGAGCATTTCAGGCCGCCTTCCGATAGGCGGGCGCTCTGCTCTTCGACGCATTGCTGCCATGGAAGCTGGCCTGCCGAAAAATGAGGGCGCTGGCTTGAGGAAGCTCGACGATCAGGTCAGGGCGACGCCCATTTTCGGAGAGCGCGAATTTTCGCGCCCATTCCCGATTGATGAAATAACCTGATCGGCTGCAGGACTGGTCTTGAACAACCCAATGGCCCAGATGATCGGGGGCCATGAAAAAAAGCTGCTGTGACCCGTCGTCAGGGTCATCGGACTCGTCGGAGGTCATACTCCATCTCCTTTGCTTGTGAGTGATCATGTGCGCCTCGCTGGGCGGCGCGGTGTTCTGCTCATGCCGCCCGCTCGCTCAGAAGAGGATGCCGGTCTCCACCAGGGCGCGGACCTGATCGCGCTGGTTAAAGTCGCGGCCGAAGCCGGATCCGGGTTGAAGGTGGCCAATCCCGGTGTAAGACAGCTCGCCACGCGCGAAGAACACGCCCTTCTGGTATGTCGGAGTAATGGTGAACGACCATGCGTCGCTCTTTGCGCCGTAGAGCAGGTTGGTCGGCGTGCAGTTGGCGTCCGCCCCGCACGTTCCGCCCGTTGTCTTCAGATACTCGGCGCGGGCGCCGAGCGACCATTCACTGTTTAGCGCGTATTTGACCAGCAGCGCGCCGCCATAGGTGTCGGCCGAGCGAATGATGCCGAGCTGATCATCACGCCCGACGTGGCTGTATTGCAGATAGGGGGTGAGCGTCAGCGGACCGCTGGTGTAAGTGTAGATGAGATTGAAGATACTGCTGTTGTTCTGAGCGAGGGGCGTCGCCACTGACGACTTGTCGCTCCGCGATAGGCTGCCGGCGCCGACGAAGCTGATCGAGTTCGACGCGTCGATCGCATAGCCCAACATGCCCGAAAGCCAGTTGAGCTTGCCGGAAAAATAGCCGTCGTTGAGCGAGACCGCCGCGGAGAGCGGCCCCCGCGCATAATTGATCTGCACGCCGCGGCTGATGGCCGGCTCCTGATTCCAAAGGAGGCCGCGTTCGATGTTGACGTTCTGAAAGGTGAAGGTCGATTCCGCTCCCACCATTGTCGGCAGCAAACCAGCCATGACCGTCAGCTCCGGCGTGATCACCCCCTTCGCGTAGGCGACCGGAACAGGACCAAACAACTGGTCCGTCGCCTTGGTCGCTTGCAGATAGGACGAGCCCAGCGACGGCAAGGAATATGCCCCCGCCTGAATGTAAAACTGCAAAGGCCCCTGAGTCGTCTGGATCTCGATCTGTCCGTTACTCAGATCGACGAACCCATCCTGATTGCCGATCCCGCCGGCATGGCTTGCGTGAGTCTGAAGGCCGCCGATCCCGCTCACCTGGCCGGAGATGGCGACCGATCCGAACGGACCGGCGTCGACCGTGAGGGGGTGGGGGTTTGGGGCGAGCGGCCCGGAGAAGCTAGGACTGGGAAGCGGGTCCGCGTTAGCGACGCCGGCCCAAGAAACGGCACCGCAACTGCCCAGCAAGAGGAGCACCCACAAGGCTGGACCGCCGAGGCGGCGACATCCGGAATGTCGAGCAGCACACAGAACAGGCGATGGGTGTGATAGCGGGCTTATCATTAGGTGCATTCCCTTTGCGTGAAGGTCAATGCACGCAAGAAGTAAGAGGAAGGGCGTAAAATCGGCACCTTATCTTCCACTTATTCGTAAGTACCGTATAAGGACGCCGCCCTCCCCTACGCGGAGAACGTAGATTTCGCTGAGTCTGCAATGAGCTGCGAAGTGCGGGAGTCTCCCGTTGCAAAGCCGTCGCGCACCTTGGCCAAGGTGTTGGCCACGCTTAAGAAGCGCCGGAAAGCAGGATTATCATTCTCATCCGACCATATCCCGCAGAACGGAATGAAGCATCCAGTCAGGGGACGATACTCAACGCCGGCAAATCGCGCTTCTACAACGGAGTCGCTCGCCAAGGTAATGCCGCGTCCACAAGCGACGAGCTGCATCAAGGTTTGACGAGACACGCTGTCACGCAGAATGTCGGGGCGGTGGCCAAGCGCGGAGAGATTGCGAAAAAGGAAGCTTTCTATATCCCTCCCCGGCGCAACTTCAGTCACTATGAAGCGCCTATAACGTATGTCATCGAAAGAGATTTCCGATTGACGTGCAAGGGGGTCCCCTTGTGCCACAACAACGTATACCTGTTCCGTCCAGAAGCGAACGGAATTGAAGCCTGCGACTTCAAGGGGCTCAGTCACGAATGCAATATCAAGCTCATGACGACGTATCGCCGGGATGAGTTCGATATGGTCGCCCTCGACGAACTCGAGTTGAACCTCGCTGTGATGCTTACCGAATCGGGCAATCAGCTCCGCAACGAAGCCGGTAGCCAAAGAAGAAAAAAGGCCAATCCGGATAACGCCGCTTCCCCCGCGCCCGATCGCGCCAACCTCTCGGATAGCATACTCAATTTGCGTCAGCGCACATTCCGCCCTCCGGACGAAATTCTCTCCGGCCTGCGTAAGAAGAACGCCCGAGCGCCGCCGGATGAAAAGACTGGAACCGAGCGCGTCTTCTAAATCCCGAATTTTCCGGCTGATCGTCGACTCCCGCACGCCGAGCTTGCTAGAAGCTCTTCTCAAACTCCCTTCCTCGGCGGCCGTCACGACAAAGCGAAGCTGCCGAACCTCGACGTTGCATTTCCGCATAGATCCGATCAGTTTGCCGAGCGGCTTAGATTGAGATGGCCGCGTCGAAGCCGCGGTTCATTTCGGCCTTGCCCGAGATTGTCGTGTGATATGTAGTGGCATAAACGTATAACTGCGTCGTAGGCGATCGCGTATAAGTCCGGTGCAGCGTTTTTTCCGCTAGCATAAAAACGGCGCAAAATTCCGTACCTCTAGGAAATTGCCCTCCGTCGGCTGTTGGCCGAGCGCGCCGCGACCGCAGTATTCGCGGTGAACCAGGTTTACCCCTGCTGCATTTTCTGATGTCTTTACACCGTCCTTACGTCTTGGCGTAAAAACTCAGCACCACTCTGACATGCGGCGCTCTACATCCATCACAGCATTCCAAGCTGAAAATGGAGCCAGCACGCATGCTCGACACTCTCCCATCACTTAAAGCCCGGCCGCCAGCGAAGCGATTGGCAGCCCACTCGCCCTCGCTGATCAGCGCTCCGCGCTTTCTCATTCGCTCTCAATCCTATGGAGGTCAGCCATGGCCGCTGCCGCGATGACCTGGCTCGCCGGTCTCTGCGCCGCCGGCCTCACGATTTACCTGTTCTATGCTCTCGTGAAGCCAGAGCGCTTCTGAGGCTGGCAATCGCAACATTAAAACTCGGTGACAACTATGGGCGACCTCATTTTCGTAGCTGTGACGCTTGTTTTCTTCGCAACCACGGCAGGGTTCATCATCGCCCTGGATCGGATTTGAGGGGGCGCTCGTCATGACTGAAGACATCACACAGTTTGTAATCATACTCGCGATCATGACTGGACTGGTCGTGGTCCTCGGCAAGTGGATGACGCACATGTTCACGAGCCCCGCCGACAACATTGTCGAACGTGGCACCTATCGCATTCTCGGCGTCGATCCGGCGGAGAAGATGTCCTGGAAACGCTATGGCATGGTGCTGCTGCTCAGCAACGCCGCCATGATGTTGCTCGGCTATCTCGTCCTTCGCCTGCAACAATATCTGCCGGGCGACACGCTCGGGCGCGCGTCGCAGACGCCGGATCTGGCCTTCAACACCGCCGCATCCTTCATCACCAACACCAACTGGCAGTCCTATTCGGGCGAATCCAGTCTTTCGAACTTCTCGCAGATGGCGGTCATCACCTTCCTGATGACGGTCAGCGCGGCGACAGGCGTGGCCGCGGCAGGCGGCTTCATCCGCGGGCTCAGCCGCAAGACCTCGGCGGACATCGGCAACTACTGGGTCGACTTCACCCGCGTCGTCTACCGCCTGTTCCTGCCGCTCTGCTTCGTCATGGCGCTGGTCTACGTCTGGCAGGGAATGCCGCAGACGCTGATGTCGGACACGATCGTCACGACGCTCGAAGGCATGAAGCAGCAGCTCATCATCGGGCCGGTCGCCAGCCTTGAATCGATCAAGCACATCGGGACCAACGGTGGCGGCTTCTTCGGCATGAACGCCGCCCACCCATTCGAGAACCCGACCCCGCTTACCAACACGCTGCACATCCTCAGCATGCTGCTGATCCCCTCGGCGCTGACCTACACGTTCGGTGCGATGATCCTGCGCCGCAAGCAGGGCTGGGCCTTCTTCGCGGCCTTCCTGATCATGTTCGTCGCCTTCCTTGCGCTGATCTACAGCGCTGAACGTGCCGGCAATCCGCTGCTCGCCACGCTCGGCGCCGACCAGGCCCAAACCGAGATCCTCGGCGGCGGCAACATGGAGGGCAAGGAGCTTCGCTTCGGCATCGCTCAGACCAGCCTGTTCGCCACGACCACCACCGCGGCGACGACCGGTTCGGTCGACGCGATGCATTCCTCGCTGACCCCGCTGGGCGGCCTGGTGCCGATCGCACAGATGATGCTGAACAACGTGTTCGGCGGCGATGGCGTCGGTCTCATCAACCTCGTCACCTACGCGATCCTGACCGTGTTCCTTGTCGGCATGATGATCGGTCGCACGCCCGAGTTCCTCGGCAAGAAGGTCGAAGCGCGGGAGATGAAATATGTGATGCTCGCGGTACTGGCGCATCCGTTCAGCATCCTGGGCTTCACGGCGCTCGCCTGCCTGATGCCTTCGACCCTCGATAGCCTGGCCAACACAGGGCCGCACGGCTTCAGCGAGGTGCTCTATGCCTACACCTCCGGCACGGCCAACAATGGCTCGGCCTTCGCCGGCCTCAACGCCAACACGCCGTTCTTCAACACGACGATCGGTCTCGCCATGCTGGTCGGGCGATATCTCACTCTGCTGCCGATGCTGGCGGTCGCCGGCGTGATGGCCGCCAAGAAAACCGTGCCGGCTGGCCCGGGCACTCTGTCGACGGCGACGCCGCTGTTCACCGGGCTGCTTGTCTTCGTGATCATCGTCGTCGGCGGCCTGACCTTCCTGCCGGCGCTCGCCCTCGGCCCCATCGTCGAGCATCTGCTGATGCTCGCGGGCACGACCTTCTAAGGACAGATCCCATGCGAGAGATATCCAAAACCACCAATACGCATGCGTCGGCCGGCCCTCTTCTGGGCGGCCTCACGCGCCCGGTCCTCGTCTCCGCCGTGTTCTTCATGGCGGTCACCGGGATCGCCTATCCGCTGGCGACGACCGGCGTCGCGACGCTGTTCTTCCCCGCACAGTCGCGAGGAAGCATCGTGACGGCCGACGGCAAGGACGTGGGCTCCCGGGTCATCGGCCAATATTTCACCCGGCCGGACTATTTCCATGGCCGGCCCAGCACGACCTCCGGAACAGATCCCAACGATCCGTCCAAAACGGTCGACCAGCCCTATAACGCCGCCGCCAGCGGCGCGAGCAATCAAGGCGCGATCAGCAAGAAGCTGATCGAGGCAGTGACGGAACGGACCGCGGCCTATCGTGAAGAGAATGGCCTTGCCGCCAACGCGCCCGTGCCAATCGATGCTGTCACCGCGTCTGGATCGGGCCTCGATCCGCATATCTCGCTCGCCAATGCGCGATTGCAGGTTGCCCGAGTCGCCAAGGCGCGGGGCCTGTCCCCCGACAAAGTGATGGAGCTCGTCGACCAGAATACGAGCGGTCGCCAACTCGGCGTCCTCGGCGATCCCAGAATCAATGTTCTCGAACTCAATCTCGCGCTGGATGCGGCGGCCCCCGCCCGTCCGGCCGCGCAATAAGAAAGCGGTGCCATCATGACACAGTTTGATGCAGCCGCGCCTCACAGCGCAGCGATCGGCACCGGACCCAAGCCGATCAATTGGGCGTCGGTAATCGGCCAGGCGTTCAGCAAGCTCTCCCCGCGGGTGCAGCTGAAGAACCCGGTGATGTTCGTCGTCTATCTCGGCAGCATCGTCACGACGCTGCTCTGGATCCAGGCGCTGCGCGGACAGGGCGAAGCCTCGGCCGCGTTCATTTTCGCCATCGCGATCTGGCTCTGGTTCACGGTGCTCTTCGCCAATGCGGCCGAGGCCCTGGCCGAGGGCCGCGGCAAGGCGCAAGCTGATGCGCTACGGGCCACGCGCCAACGGGTGATCGCCCGGATGCTCAAGGAGCCCACCCGTGAGAGCGAATCCTGGCCGCAGCCGAGTGATGAACTCGACGTTGGCGCCTACGTCCTGGTCGAGGCCGGAGAGATCATTCCCGCCGATGGCGAGGTCATACAAGGCGCGGCGTCGGTCGACGAGTCCGCGATTACCGGCGAATCCGCGCCCGTCATCCGGGAATCGGGCGGCGACTTCTGCTCCGTCACCGGCGGCACGCGCGTTCTTTCCGACTGGATCATCGTGCGGGTGACCGCGCGGCCCGGCGAGGCCTTTCTCGACCGCATGATCGCGATGGTGGAAGGCGCCCAGCGCGGCAAGACCCCGAACGAGGTCGCGCTCACCATCCTGCTGGTCGCGCTCACCCTGATCTTCCTTCTCGTATGCGTGACCTTGATGCCGTTCTCGAGCTTCGGCACCATCATGAACGGGTCCGGATCGGTCGTGACGATCACGGTTCTGATCGCGCTTCTGGTGTGCCTGATCCCGACGACGATCGGCGCCCTGCTCTCGGCGATCGGCATCGCGGGAATGAGCCGGATGATGAAGGCCAATGTGCTCGCCACGTCCGGCCGCGCCATCGAAGCCGCCGGCGACGTTGACGTGTTGCTCCTCGACAAGACAGGCACGATCACACTCGGAAACCGCGAAGCGACCAAATTCCTTCCGGCGCCTCAGGTGACGGAGCGGGCGCTTGCCGACGCGGCCCAGCTTGCATCACTCGCGGATGAAACGCCCGAGGGCCGCTCGATCGTGGTGCTGGCGAAGAACGCCTTCGCGCTTCGCGGCCGCGAGCTGCACGGCGCGGAAGCGCTCCCCTTCAGCGCCCATACCCGCATGAGCGGGATCAACATCGACGGCCGGCAGATCCGAAAGGGCGCCGCCAGCGCCATTCGCGCGCATGTCGAGGCGATGGGTGGCGTGTTCCCGCAGGAGGTCGCCAAGATCGTCGACGAGGTCTCCCGCCGTGGCAGCACGCCGCTGGTCGTCAGCGACGATGTCCGTGTCCTTGGCGTGGTCGAACTCAAGGACATCATCAAGGGCGGCATCAAGGAGCGTTTCGCCGAACTGCGCGGCATGGGCATCAAGACCGTGATGATCACGGGCGACAACAAGTTGACCGCGGCCGCGATCGCCGCCGAGGCCGGCGTCGATGACTATCTCGCCGAGGCGACGCCGGAGGACAAGCTGAGGCTGATCCGCGAGTACCAGGCCGAAGGCCGCCTCGTCGCCATGACCGGCGACGGCACCAACGACGCGCCGGCGCTGGCCCAGGCCGACGTTGCGGTGGCGATGAACAGCGGAACACAGGCCGCCAAGGAGGCCGGCAACATGGTCGACCTCGACAGCAACCCGACCAAGCTGTTGCGCGTCGTCGAGGTGGGCAAGCAGATGATCATGACCCGCGGCGCGCTGACCACGTTCAGCGTCGCCAACGATCTGGCCAAATACTTCGCCATCATCCCCGCCGCCTTCGTCGCGACCTATCCGCCCCTGGCCGTGCTCAATGTCATGGGGCTTCACAGCCCGGCTTCGGCGATCCTGTCGGCAGTGATCTTCAACGCCTTGATCATCGTCGTCCTGATCCCGCTTGCCTTGCGCGGCGTCAAGTATCGGGCCGAACCGGCCGACCGGCTGCTCAGCCGCAACCTGCTGATCTATGGTTTGGGCGGGATCATCGTGCCGTTTATCGGTATAAAGCTGATCGACGTCGTGCTGACCCCCTTCTTCTGATGAGGATCGGGAAGCCGAACAAGGCGAAAGCCGAAGGTTATTGACGACCATGAAAGATCAGCGACCCGATCCCGACGCACTTCTGGAGGTCGCGACGGATGAAAGCCATCGCTCCAAACGCGGACAACTGAAGATTTTCTTCGGCGCCTGCGCAGGGGTCGGCAAGACCTTCGCGATGCTCAACGCCGCCCGCCAACTCCAGGCGGACGGGGTGCCCGTCGGGATCGGGATCGTTGAGACCCATGGCCGCAAAGACACCGAAGAGCTGATCCAGGGTCTTCCGGTGCTGCCGCGCAAGACGATGAGCGGCAACGGCAAGCCCACGACCGAGTTCGACCTCGATGGTGCGCTCTCATCAGGGTACAAGCTGCTGGTTGTTGACGAACTGGCCCACACCAACGTCGCAGGCAGTCGCCATGCCAAACGCTGGCAAGACGTCGAGGAACTGCTCGACGCCGGCATCGACGTCTTCACCGCCCTCAACGTCCAGCACCTGGACAGTCTCAACGATATCGTCGGCGGCATCATTGGCATCCGCGTTCGCGAGACGGTCCCCGACCGTATCTTCGACGCTGCAACCGACGTCGTCCTGGTCGATCTGCCCCCGGACGATCTCCTCGCGCGCATGAACGCGGGCAAGGTGTACCTGCCGGTTTCGATCGAGCGGGCCCGACAGAATTTCTTCCGGCGCGGCAACCTGATTGCGCTGCGCGAGCTTGCGCTGCGGCGCGTCGCCGACCGGGTCAATTCGGACGTGCGAACCTACCGGGTGTCGCATGCCATCCGCACCGTATGGCCCACCCAGGACCTGCTCATGGTGTGTGTCAGGGCCGACCGCTCGCAGGAAAAGCTTGTCCGCGAGGGCACCCGCCTCGCCCAGCGTCTGCAAGCCAAATGGATCGTCGTCCACGTCGACCAGCCCTATCGCGGCGATGACGCCCAAGCGCGTGGTTCGCTTCTGGAGATCGCCGCCGCGGCCCAGGCGGCCGGCGCCGAATTCGCCAACATCCCCGGCCAGGATGTCGCCGAAACCCTGCTGGATTATGCACGCAAGCGCAATGCCACCAAGCTCATCCTCGGCAATCCCGCCGGTCGACAATTCATCCCGTTCAAGCCGCGCCTTCAGGAGCGTATTGCGCGCGCCAATCCGGAAGTCGGCCTGATCATCCTGAGTGTCGACGCCGCCCCTGAAGCGCACCAGTCCACAATGGCTGATGAACCGCAGGGCTACGCACGCGCCCTCGCGATCGCAACCCTGGCCTGCGGCGTGACGACAGCGGCGGCCGCCTGGCTGTTGCGCGTTTTCGACCTCTCCAACATCGTCATGCTCTTCCTCATGACCGTTGTGTTCGTCGCCATGCGGCTGGGGCGCCTCGCCGGCGCCTGGGCGGCACTGTTGTGCGTCGCCTGCTTCGACTTCTTCTTCGTCGAACCGCGGCTGTCCTTCGCCGTCACCGACACGCAATATGTCTTTACCTTCGCCCTGATGCTGGTGGTCGCGCTTGTCATCAGCCAGCTCGCCGCACGCATGCGCTCGGAGGCACGGTTTGCCCGCGCCGGCGAACGTCGCGCCTCGGCGCTCGCGCGCGTCGCGCGCGAGCTTTCGAGTGCGATCAAGGTCGAACAGGTGATCACGGTATGCCGGGACGCAATCTCGCCCCTGTTCGGCGCACGCATCATTCTCCTGGTGCCGGACGATAGAGACCGCCTTTTACCGATGCAGGACGCCGCCCTCGTGGATTTGTCGGTGGCGCAATGGGCGTTCGATCATTCCCAGGAGGCCGGGCGCGGCACCCAGACGCTGGCCGCCGCCGAGGCTCTCTACCTGCCGCTGAAGGCGTCGATGGCGACCAGGGGTGTGCTCTGCATTCTCCCGATCGACACGCCTCTATCAAGCAATCCCGACGATCGCCGGCTTCTCGACGCCTGCTGCTCGACCATCGGTCTTGCGCTCGAGCGCATTCACTTCGTCGAAGTGGCGCAAGATACCCTGGTGCGGATGGAAGGCGAAAAGCTCCGTAACGCCCTTCTGTCGGCGGTGTCTCACGATCTGAAGACACCATTGACCGCGATACGCGGCCTCGCCGAAACGCTTGAGCATGGGAAGGGGCTTCCCGAGGACGAAAGAAGCGATCTGGCCCGCTCGATCCGCGTCCAGGCCGACGAACTGAAACGCCTCGTCAGCAATCTTCTCGACCTGGCACGCATGCAAAGCCAGGGCGTGCGCCTCAACAAGGAATGGCATTCGTTGAGCGAGATCGTCGGAAGCGCCCTGGCGCAGTCTGCGTCTCTGCTGGCGCCAAGGTCGATCCGAACCAATCTTCCGCCCGAGCTCCCGCTCGTCGAAGTAGACGCCGCTCTCATCGAGCGGGTGCTGATCAATCTCTTCGACAATGCCGCCAAATATACGCCGACCTCGGCCGCTATCACGGTGCGCGCGGGGACATCGGGCGAGTCCATCTACCTCGTGGTCGAGGACGATGGACCGGGTTGGACGGCGGGTGACCCCGAAGCTCTCTTCGAGCCCTTCGTTCGCGGGCAGAAAGAGTCTGCGACTGCGGGCGTCGGGCTTGGCCTTGCGCTCTGCCGCAGCATTATCTTGGCGCATGGCGGCACCATCCGGGCGGAAGCGCGCAAGCCGCACGGCGCGACGTTCGAGATTCGGCTGCCGTTGGGCGCTCCGCCCGAGATTGAAAGCGAGATTGTTCATGATCAAGCCGCGCATCCTGATCGTTGAGGACGAAGCGGACATCCGCCGCTTCGTACGGATGGCGTTGGAAAAGGAAGGCATGAGCGTCTTCGAGACGGCCACCGCCGAGGATGCCCGGCTCAACGCGGGTAGCCGAAAACCCGACCTCATGATCGTGGACCTCGGCCTACCAGACGGCGACGGCAAGATGCTCATTCGAGACGTGCGAAGCTGGATCTCGGCGCCGATCATCGTCCTGTCGGCGCGGGACCGGGAAACCGAGAAAGTCGAGGCACTCGACGCCGGGGCCGACGATTATCTCGTCAAGCCGTTCGGCGTGCCGGAGCTTCTCGCCCGTGTCCGCGCCCAGCTACGCCGAACCAGCGCGGTATCGGATGGGGCCAAGGCTTCCGCTCTCGTTCGTTTCGGTCAGGTCGCCATCAACCTCGCGACACATGAGGTTACGCGAGACGGCAAGGCTGTGCATCTGACACCGAATGAGTTTCGCCTGCTGACGGCGCTGATCCGCGGGCATGGCAAGGTGCTGACGCATCGCCAATTGCTTTTGGATGTGTGGGGACCAGGCTACGCAGAACGCGCGCATTACATTCGCATCTACATGGCCCAGTTGCGGCAGAAGCTCGAGGACGATCCATCTCAGCCCGTTCACCTCATTACCGAACTGCAGGTCGGATATCGCCTCTCGGGTCTGGAGCTCGATTCGCCACAGAAATAGCTGCAAGAATACTGTTCATTGTGTACGCCAGGGGTCCAGACACAATCGGATCTGCTAAAAGTGCAAACCGCACGGATGACCACCTACTGCTTTGGGCCAGCAGTCTCGACGTCTTACGTGCTTGCTCTCCGATAGACAGCCAGGGATCCCGACAAGGTTAGGAGGGCAGCACCGCACATCCGATCCAGCCAAAGAGCACCGGTCCCCTTCAAAAAACGTATCGCCCGCGAGCCGAGGACAGCATAGGCCAGCATGATCAGGAAATCGAGGAAGGCGAAGATCAGTGCCAAAATGACGTATTGTGGCACCTGAGATGAGGTCGGGGCGATGAACTGAGGCAGGAATGCAGAGAAGAACAGGTAACCCTTCGGATTAGTGATCGCCACAAGAAGGCTCTTGAGGAACAGCGAACGCGGGGTTCCCGATCCACTAACTGCTGCCGCTTGGAGGGATGGGTCAAGTGTCCCTTTCGAGCGCAACAGTATGATCCCGAGATAGGTCAAATACCCGACCCCGAGCCACTTCACGAGGCCGAACCAAAACTCGGAGGCAGCGAGCAACGCACCAAGCCCTAGTGCGACAGCGCCGATCAGGATAAAGTCAGACAAGACTGCACCAGCCATCCCGTAGCATGCACGCGACACGCCGTGGCGCGAGCCGTTGGTCAATGCTAGCAAAACCGTGGGACCGGGCGTCGCAATGCCGATGAACGCGACCAGTGCGAAGGTGAGAAGCGTCAGGCCGTCCATGGTAGCTCCTTCTAAGTGATACCAGTTCTAACCATTCCATCATAATGTATGAGCTCGTCAACGGAATCCAGAATGACGAGTCGGTTCAATATTTTCAGGATCTGATCGCTCGTATGAAGTTGTGTGGCTGCAACGCGGTCGTCCTTGGCTGCACCGGAGTCCCGATCATCATCACGGACAGCAACTCGCCGCTTCCGACGCTGGACTCGACGCGATTGTTGGCACACGCGGCGCTTCATCATGCGATCAATCCGCGGCATGAAAGACATGAAGGAGCGCCGTAACACTAGCGTCTGGTCCCGAAGCGTGGGCGTTCAGCCAAGCCAATCCCGCATTTCAGGAGGCGCTATGGGCCAGATACTTGGCGGCCGCGCCACGGCACATTGGGCCATCGGAACTCGATTCTGTGAATCGGCCTGCAATATTGACCCCGGTTCTGGGGTAATCGGCGTCCAAAATTGACCCCCTGAACGATTGCAGTTCACGCTCCGGCGCTTTGCGGCGGGAGCGGTGAGGAGATGCTGGTCGTGGAGACGGTGGCGCGCATCCGGCGCGAGTTTTTCGTCAAAGGCAAGTCGATCAAGGAGATCGTGCGGGACCTTGGCGTGTCGCGGAACACGGTCAGGAAGGTGCTGCGGTCGGGCGAGACGGCGTTCGCTTACGAACGCAGCGTACAACCTTTGCCTAAGCTCGGGCCGTGGGCGTCGGAGCTGGACGGGCTGCTCGAGGCGAACGACCGCAAAGCACGGCGCGAGCGGTTGACGATGGTCAGGGTATTCGAGGAACTTCAGGGGCTTGGCTATCGCGGTGGTTATGACGCGGTCCGGCGGTATGCGGCAAATTGGTATCGCGAGCGTTCGGCGATGACGGCGGCGGCCTATGTGCCGCTGAGCTTTGCCCCGGGCGAGGCTTACCAGTTCGACTGGAGCCACGAGATCGTGGTCATCGCCGGGGTCACGACCACGGTGAAGGTCGCGCACATGCGGCTTTGCCATAGCCGGATGTTCTACGTGCGGGCCTATCCGCGCGAGAGCCAGGAGATGGTGTTCGATGCCCATGACCGGGCGTTCGCGTTCTTCGGCGGCGCTTGCCAGCGCGGGATCTACGACAACATGAAGACGGCGGTCGATGCGATCTTCGTCGGCCGCGAGCGTCGGTATAACCGACGCTTCGAGCAGATGTGCGGGCATTATCTGGTCGAGCCGGTGGCCTGTACACCTGCATCAGGGTGGGAGAAGGGCCAGGTCGAGAACCAGGTGGGGCTGGTCCGCGAACGCTTCTTCACGCCCCGACTGCGGTTCAAGAGCTACGCAGAGATGAACGCCTGGCTCGAGGATCGCTGTGTCGCGCGTTCGAAGCAGGCCACCCATCCCGAACTGAAGGACCGCACCGTATGGGAGGTGTTCGAGACTGCCGACCGTCCTGCGCTGATCGCCTATCGCGGGCCGTTCGACGGCTTCCATGCCCTGCCGGCGTCGGTATCGAAGACCCTGCTTGTCCGGTTCGATTACAACAAATACTCGGTGCATGCAGCTGCGGCAGGACGACCAGTCGAGATCCACGCCTATGCGGATCGGATCGTCATTCGTCAGGGCGGCGAGATCGTCGGCGAGCATGCCCGCCGGTTCGGCCGTGAGCAGACGATTTATGATCCCTGGCACTATGTGCCCGTGCTGGCGAAGAAGCCCGGGGCGCTGAGGAACGGCGCGCCGTTCAAGGACTGGTCGCTGCCGCCTGCCATCGAGCGGGTGCGGCGGCGGCTCGACGGCCATACCGATGGCGATCGGCAGATGGTCGGAATACTGACCACCATCACCAGCGACGGCCTTGCCGCGGTCGAGGCGGCCTGCGCCGAAGCGCTGGGCCAGGGCCCCATCAGCCGCGACATCGTGCTCAACATCCTGACCCGCCAGCGTCAGCCGCCGGCACCACTCGCCATCGCGACCCCCGACGCTTTGCGGCTGACCCATGAGCCGGTCGCCGACTGCGCCCGCTACGATAGTCTGAGGAGGTATTATGGAACGCCACGAGATCCTGGAGATGATGGGGACGCTCAAGCTTGCCGGCATGCGGCATGCTTATGACGAGGTGGTCGCCGATGCCGTGAAACGGCAGCACTCCGCCCAGCGGGTGGTTGGCGATCTGCTCAAGGCCGAGATCGACGAGAAGCAGGCGCGCTCTATCAAATATCAGATGACCATCGCGAAGTTGCCGCTCGCCAAGGAGATCGCCGCGTTCGACTTCGCGGAAACGCCGATCAACGAAGGGTTGGTCAAGGACCTCGCAACCGGGGCCTTCCTTGCCGCCCAGCGCAATG
The DNA here is from genome assembly GCF_002831585.1 of Bradyrhizobium sp. SK17. GTDB lineage: Bacteria > Pseudomonadota > Alphaproteobacteria > Rhizobiales > Xanthobacteraceae > Bradyrhizobium. The sequence continues at coordinate 5,938,828 of NZ_CP025113.1, forward strand.
CCGTGCTGGTCGGCGGCACCGGAACCGGCAAGACGCACCTGGCGATCGCGATCGGACGCGGATGCGTGCGCACCGGCGCCCGGGTCAGATATTATAACACCATCGACCTGGTGAACCGGCTCGAGGCCGAAACCCGCGCTGGCAAGCCCGGACGCATCGCCGATCACCTGTCGCGGCTCGATCTCGTGATCCTCGATGAGCTCGGCTATCTGCCGTTCGCGCTGTCGGGCGGGCAACTGCTGTTCCACCTCGTCAGCCGACTCTACGAGCAGACCTCGATCATAGTCACCACCAATCTTGCCTTCGGCGAATGGCCTTCGGTGTTCGGCGACGCCAAAATGACCACCGCGTTGCTCGACCGCCTCACCCATCACTGCGACATCATCGAGACCGGCAACGAGAGCTGGCGCTTCAAGAACCGCGAAGCCGCCTGAACATCCCCACACAGCAACGCCATCGGCATGGGGGTGAGCCGGCTCCGGGCTACGCCCTCCACCGCCACACCCCCATGCCGACACGGTCCGAAAAAACTACTACCCGGGGGTCAATGTTGAATGCCGATAAGGGGTCAATATCCCGCGCCGATTGACAGTCTGGAGCGCGGGGGGCTGACCATTCGCGATCTCTGCCCGGACGACAAACGCGGCGTTTACACGGTGCTCACCGACAAGGGGCGCGCGCGCCTCGAAAGCGCGCAGTCGGATTACGAAAAGGCGCTCGACACGACCCTCAAGGAGTATGGCTGCGAGGAACTGCTGGTGGCGAGGTTCATCAAGGCCGCATAGTTCCATACCTTCGCCCACGGGCCGGACTACGTCCTCGATGGAATTGCCCCAAACAGCGCTCCAGACTCCTCGACAACCGCGGGTTGACCCGGTCGAGCTGAGCCCAATCGCTGAAGGTGGGTGGTCGGAACCGAACCGCCACTCCGTTCGGAACCGGATTTTGAAAGGAGAGCGGGTTCGATCGGAAAGAAATTACACGGGCGGTGGCGCCTTAAACAAGAACCGAAGGGTCGGCGACGCTCCTGGACGACGCTTACGCTTTGAGACCACCCGTCCGATTTACACGCTATAATCTGATATTACCGCACACGTTCACGCGTGGGCTTCAAAGCGGAAGATCTATCGCCTTCTATCTCCACAAGAGCAAAGAAGTGGAGATACGGTATGAGCGCTGCCCCGCATGTCGCCCGCAGAACAATCCGTCGGCAGCAGCTACGAGAGATCGTGCCGCTTGCCGACAGCACAATCTACGACATGGAGCAGCGAGGAGAATTCCCGCAGCGCTTCTATCTTACCTCACGCTGCGTCGTTTGGGACTTGGCAGAGGTCGAAGCCTGGCTCGACGCTCGGCGCAATGCATCTCGCGCAAATGCCATCAAGCGTGCTCCAAGCCCTGACGTGAGGTTGCGCCGTTCGCGTCCCGTCAAACACTAGGCTCCAACTCAAGCAACTCCATCGTGGCCGGTAGCAGCGTTGGTCGATACTTCTGACCCAAAACCCACGCGTCCACTAGATTGGACCACTCCTGCATCATATGGCGACGTTGATGCTCATACTCTGCCTTATTGTACACACCACGCGATGACCTTCCGTCTTCGTGCGCCAGGCATTTCTCGATCCAGTCGCTGTTGAAACCCATCTCATTCAACAGGGTCGAACCGGTGCGCCGAAGATCGTGAACGGTGAAGGGTTCGAGCGGCAACCCTTCCTTTTTCGCCCTGACGGCAACCGCAGTCGTGATTCGGTTGAACGTCGCCCGCGACATCGGTGCGTCAGCATCGTAGCGTGACGGAAGGACATAGCGCGAATTTCCCGCGCAGGTTTTCAACGCGATGAAGATGTCGACGGCCTGCTGCGACAGGTAGACGTTGTGTGCTTTCGACCGCTTCATTCGCTCCTTGGGTATCGACCATACGGCGTTCTCGAAATCGACTTCATCCCACGTCGCGTCCTGCAGTTCGCTTTTCCTCACCATCGTCAGAAGGAAGAGTTTCATTCCCAGCCGTATAGTCGGCAGAGTCGGCACATGCTCGAGCTGACCGAGCATGACGCGAATCTCCGCGGGAGAGAGCGAACGGTCCTTAGGAACGAAGGTCGCGATGGAAGCGGGCCCAACTTCATCCGCCGGGTTGGCGACCTTCTCGCCATGCAGGATCGCGAACGCAAAGATCAGCTTCACGATATCCCGCACATGGACGGCCGTGGCTGGAGCGCCGCGCTCCTTCACCTTCCCGCACATCATCCGGAGATCATCAGGCGTGATCTCGGTCAGAAGCCTGTTTCGAAACGTTGGCAAGATGTCGCGCTCGTAGATCGAGCGCCGCATGGCGCGCGTGCTGTCGGCCATGCGCGACTCCTGGAACCACTTCTCGCCGAACTCGCCGAACCTCTTCGCCTCCTTCAATCGACGCTTGTCGTGCTGCTTCTCTTGAGCAGGCGACCGTCCCTCTGAAATAGCCCGCTTCGCATCGATCAGCTTCTCGCGAGCCCTGGCGAGCGAGAGGCCATCTGGGCCGTATCGACCCAGCGTCAGCGTCTCCCGACGTCCATTGAGGCGGTAGTCGTACCGGAACACGATCGCGCCCGACGGCTGAACCACGACGTACATACCGTCGCGATCGCTCACCTTGTACAATTTATTCTGTGATCTCAGCGCCTTAATCGCAGTGTCAGTAAGCATGGGAGCCTCCAAAACCGTCTAAAATCCGGAGAGAGGCGCCGATTATACCGTCAGGCCAAAACAGGTGATGCTGGAAGCATGATTCCCATTTTATATCAGCTTGTTAGCACCAAAAATAATACCGTCAGCAGCTCTCTTAGCCCTGACGGTATAGCGAACTTCCAAATCGAACAAGTTCCCCTATACCGCCTGCTATACCGTCAAATCGGAGCACTGCCCCTCGATAGACGATGATAGACGGTGATTGGATAGTCGCGATATTTCAATAACTTAATGCGTTCTGTAGCGTACAAACGGATACTGCCGGAGGGGTAAAATCATTCCCACTCAATCGTCCCCGGCGGCTTTGACGTCACGTCGTACACCACCCGGTTCACGCCCTTCACCTCGTTGATGATGCGCGTCGCGGTCTCGCCTAAGAACTTCATGTCGAACTGGTAGAAGTCGGCGGTCATGCCGTCGGTCGAGGTGACGGCGCGCAAGCCCACGACGTATTCGTAGGTGCGGCCGTCGCCCATCACGCCGACGGTCTTCACCGGCAGCAGCACCGCGAAGGCCTGCCAGATCGCGTCGTAGAGGCCATGCTTGCGGATCTGGTCGATATAGACGGCGTCCGCGTTGCGCAGGATGTCGAGCTTCTCCCTGGTGATGTCGCCGGGGCAGCGGATCGCGAGGCCCGGGCCCGGGAACGGGTGACGGCCGACGAACACTTCGGGCAGGCCGAGCTCGCGGCCGAGCACGCGCACCTCGTCCTTGAACAATTCGCGCAAAGGCTCGACCAGCTTCATGTTCATGCGGGCCGGAAGGCCGCCGACATTGTGGTGCGACTTGATGGTCACCGACGGGCCGCCGGTGAAGGAGACGCTCTCGATCACGTCGGGGTAGAGCGTGCCCTGCGCCAGGAACTGAGCGCCGCCGATCTTTTTGGCCTCGGCCTCGAACACGTCGATGAACAGGCGCCCGATGGTCTTGCGCTTCACCTCGGGGTCGGTGACCCCATCGAGCTCGCCGAGAAACTCCTTCGACGCGTCCACATGGACCAGCGGGATGTTGTAGTGGTTGCGGAACAGGTCGACGACGGTCTTGGCCTCGTCGAGCCGCAGCAGGCCGTGATCGACGAACACGCATGTGAGCTGGTCGCCGATCGCTTCGTGGATCAGGACCGCGGCGACAGCGGAATCGACGCCGCCGGAGAGGCCGCAGATCACCTTGCCCTTGCCCACCTGGGCGCGGATCTTCTCGATCGCCTCCTCGCGGAAGGCGCGCATGGTCCAGTCGCCGGAGAGCCCCGCGACCTTGCGCACGAAGTTGCGCAGCAGCTTGGCGCCGTCGGGCGTGTGCACCACCTCGGGGTGGAACATCAGGCCGTAATACTTGCGCTTCTCGTCCTGGATGATCGCGAACGGCGCGTTCGGCGAAGTGCCGGCGACGGAGAAGCCGGGCGGCATCCTGGTGATGCGGTCGCCATGGCTCATCCAGACCTGGTGCTTCTCGCCGTGGTTCCAGATGCCGTCAAACAGGCAGCTGTCGGTCTTCACCTCGACATCGGCGCGGCCGAATTCGCGATGGTGTCCGCCCTCGACCTCGCCGCCGAGCTGGGCCGCCAAGGTCATCTGGCCGTAGCAGATGCCGAGCACGGGGACGCCGGATTCGAAGATCAACTGCGGGGCGCGCGGCGAGCCGGTCTCGTGGACTGACTCCGGACCGCCGGAGAGGATCACCGCTTTCGGCTTCATCTCCTTGAAGGCGGCCTCCGCCTTCTGGAACGGCACGATCTCGGAATAGACGCCCATCTCGCGGACGCGGCGGGCAATCAATTGCGTCACCTGGCTGCCGAAATCGACAATCAGAATCTTGTCATGCGCCGAGGCCACGGCGGGCGTCGACGATTCACGGGCTGTGTGCTGGGCTGTCATGGCAAGCAGATACGCGACACTGCCCGCCCCCGCAACCGCGCTCACAGGCGCGCCCACATTCTTCTTTGGGCATGGACAAAGCGATATAGGTCAGTATTATTGACCTAATTTGACCATAAGCAACAAGGAGGAAACCGATGCCGGAGTTTCACGACCCGTCGCGCCTGCTGGCGCTCGGCCATGACTGGATCGCCGCCTGGAACGCGCGCGACCTCGAGCGCGTACTGGCGCTCTACTCCGATGATACCGAGATGACCTCGGACCGGATCCCGGCATTCGGCTTCGGCGCGTCGGGCACGGTGCGCGGCAAGGCGCAGCTGCGGGCCTATTGGAGCGCGGCGCTGGCGCAACTGCCCGAGCTGCATTTCGAGCTGATCGACCTCTATGTGTCGCCCGACAGCGTCGTGGTGTTCTACCGGAACGAACGCGGCAAGAAGATCTGCGAGTATCTGCGGCTCGATGATCAGGGCAAGATCCGGCAGGGCTCGGCGAACCATCCGGTGCATTGAGGGTGGGTGGATCGTAGAGTGGGTTAGCCGCAGGCGTAACCCGCCGAACCACGCGATGAGAAAGCCGGTGGGTTACGGCTTCGCCTAACCCACCCTACGTACCGGCGTCTCGATCAGGAGCCCGCGCATCATGAAAATCCCGACCTTGCCCTTCACCGTCACCGACTGGAGCCAAGTCGAGCCTTCGGTGCATCCCGGCGAGACCGGACAGGCGCTGTGGCGCACGCTCGATATCGGCGAGCTGCGGGTGCGGATGGTGGAGTATTCGCCCGGCTATCTCGCCGATCACTGGTGCGATCGCGGCCATGTGCTCCTGGTCGTCAAAGGCGAGCTCGACACCGAGCTGCGCGACGGCCGCAAATTCACGCTGAAGCCCGGCATGAGCTACCAGGTCTCCGATTTCGGCGACGCCGCGCATCGGTCGTCGACCAAGACCGGCGCGACCCTGTTTATCGTGGATTGAGCTGGTGCGGTCCCTTCGTCATTGCGTGGATTGCTTCGTCGCTTCGCTGCTCGTAATGACGTGGAGGGAACTCGACACTCACCTTCTCCGCCCCGCAACCTTCTTCACCTTGGTCTCCGACCACACCAGCGGCTTGCCGCTCTTCGATGGCAGCACGAGTTGGCCGACGGCGTGGCCGGCCTGGTCGAGCAGCACCGAATGGGTCTCGCCGCGCGCATAGAGATGCGCTTCGCCCCATTGCCGGAGGCCCACCACGATCGGGAACAGGTCGTGTCCGCGCCTGGTCAGCACATATTCCTGATAGGCGCTGCCGTCGGAGGCTGCGACCTGCTCGAGCACGCCAAGCTCGACCAGCTTGCGCAGCCGCGCCGTCAGCATGCCCTTGGCGATGCCGAGATTGGCCTGGAAATCGCCGAACCGGCGCAGGCCATCGAACGCGTCGCGCACGATCAGCAGCGACCACCAGTCGCCGATCGCGTCCAGCGCACGCGCCACCGGGCATTCCGCCTTGGCGAATCCGGTCCGCTTCATCGCGCTCACCCTCCCTCGATCACGATTCCGAACTGGTCCTAAAATAGGACTAGACAGCGCTCGACGCAACTGGTCTCATTATAAGACCAGATTGGAATGTGGAGCGGACGTGCAATGACCACCCAGGATGCAACGACGGCTGGACCGGATAAGTCCGGCGCCACGGCCGGACCACGGCTTTCCCCCGCGATCGTGCTGCTGTTCGCGATCGCCAGCGGGCTGAGCGTCGCCAACGTCTATTCGGCCCAGCCGCTGCTCGACACCATGGCGAGCGATCTCGGCATCACCCCGGCCGCGATCGGCATCGTGGTGACGCTGACCCAGATCGGCCTCGCCTTCGGCCTGATGCTGATCGTGCCGCTCGGCGACCTCTGGGACCGGCGCAAGCTGATCGTCGGCCAGATCGCGCTGTCGGCGATCGCGCTCGTCGTCGTCGGCACCGCGCCGAACGCCGTCGTGCTGTTCGGCGGAATGGCGCTGGTCGGGCTGCTCGCCGTCGTGATCCAGGTGATCGTCGCGTTCGCAGCGACCTTGGCCGCGCCGGCCGAGCGCGGGCAGACCATCGGCACCATCCAGAGCGGCGTCGTCTCCGGGATCCTGCTCGCCCGCTTCGCCTCGGGCGCGCTGGCCGATATCGGCGGCTGGCGCGTGGTCTACCTGACCTCGGCGGCGCTGATGCTGGTGATGGCGGCGCTGCTCGCGCGTGCTCTGCCCCGGCAGGCGCCGCAGCCGCTGGCCGGCGCGTCCTATGCCAAGCTGTTGCGCTCGACCGCCACGCTGTTCACCGAGGAGCCGGTGCTGCGCGAACGCGCGGTGTTCGCGCTGCTGGCATTCGCGAGCTTCAGCGCATTCTGGAGCTCGATCGTGCTGCCGCTGGCGGCGCCGCCGCTGTCGCTGTCGCACACCACGATCGGGATGCTCGGGATCGCCGGCCTCGCCGGTGCGCTAGCGGCGCGCAATTCCGGCCGCCTCGCCGATCGCGGCTGGGGCCAGCGCACCACCGGATTGTCGCTACTGCTGATGCTCGCCGGCTGGGCGCCGATCGCCTGCCTCAACACCTCGCTCTGGCTGGTGCTGGTCGGCGTGGTCATGATCGACTTCGCGGTGCAGGCGATCCATGTCACCAACCAGAGCCTGATCATCGCCACCCGTCCCGAGGCTTCGAGCCGCCTGATCGGGGTCTACATGGTGTTCTATTCGATCGGCAGCGGGCTCGGCGCGATCGCCTCGACCATCGTCTATGCGGCCGCGGGCTGGCTCGGCGTCTGCGCGCTGGGTGGTTCGATCAGCGCGGTTGCGCTGCTGTACTGGGTGATCGTGGTGAGCCGAACGCCGACGCCTGTGGGGGTGTGCTCCGTGTCGTCGTAAAATCGTAGGGTGGATTAGCCGCAGGCGTAATCCACCGATCGCGGCATGCGGCACAAAGATGGTGGGTTACGCCTTTGGCTAACCCACCCTACGAAGCTAGGCCTTCTTCAGCACCGATACGAAGAACCCGTCGGTGCCGGTGCGGCGCGGCGTCATCAGCCAGCCTTCGTCGGACTGCAACGCAGCCTCGCTGAACGCCTCAGCCTTGTCCCACAGCACCGATGCGGTCTGCTCCGGCGGCTGCACCGAGAACTCCGGATGCCCGGCGACGAACGCCCTGACCTGCTCGCCGTTCTCCTCCGCCAGCACCGAGCAGGTGATGTAGGCGATGCGGCCGCCGGCCTTCACCAGCGGCGCGGCGCGTGCCAGCACCTCGGCCTGGTCCTTCAGCCGCACCTCGAGCGCGCCGGGCCGCATCCGCCATTTGGCGTCGGGGTTGCGGCGCCAGGTGCCGGTGCCCGTGCACGGCGCGTCGATCAGCACCAGATCGGCGGAGGCCTTGATGTCGGACAGCACCTCGTCCTCGCCGCGCGGCGTGCGGACGTCGCAATTGTGCACGCCGGCGCGCGACAGCCGCTCGTGGATCGGCGCGAGCTGGCGCTTGTCGCTGTCGGTCGCGATCAGCCGGCCTTTGCCTTGCATCTGAGCTGCGATCGCCAGCGTCTTGCCGCCGGCGCCGGCGCAGAGATCGATCACCTGCTCGCCGGGCTTGGCCGCCGAGAACAGCGCGGCGAGCTGCGAGCCCTCGTCCTGCACCTCGATGGCGCCCTTGATGAAGTCCTCCTCGGCATGGATGCCGGGATTGCGCGCGTCGGCGCCGAGCTCGATGCGCAGGCCGAGCGGCGACCACGGCGTTTCCCTGGCACCGAGATGCGACAGTCGCGGCAGCACCTTCTCGCGCTTGCCCTTCAGCGTGTTGACGCGCAGGTCGAGCGGCGCGCGGCTGGCCATCGCGGTTGCTTCCGCCGCGCGGTCGTCGCCGAACACCTTCGCCAGATGCGGGTCGAGCCAATCAGGATAATCGCCCGCGACATGCGCCGGCGCATCGGCGAGCGAGCGCGAGGTCAGCGCGGCCTCTTCCGCTGGGGTCAGCGGCTCCGGCGCGAACCGGCCGCCGTCGCACAGCGCCGCAATGGTCGCAACATCCATGCCGCGCTCGAGCTTGAGCATGCCGAGCACCCGCGAGCGGGCGCTGGCATCGTCCATCAGCCAGGCCGCCGAGGATTGCCGGCGCAGCACGTCCCAGATCAGGCCGGAGATCGCCGCACGATCGCCGGAGCCGGCATAGCGGTGCGCGGTGCCCCATTCCTTCAGTGCCTTGGCGGCGGGAATGCGCTGTGCGTCGATGGTGGCGATCAGTTCGATCGCGGCGGAAAGCCGGGCAGCGGGAGTCATCGTTCTCTTTCGGTTGGGCGCGTCAAATCAGCAGCAGGATCTTGAGCGCGAAATACAGCCACATCGCCGCCAACACCAGCACGCCGGCGAACCAGGCAAGCGAGCGCGGCCGCACGTCGTTGGAGGTGACGAATACCCCGGCATGGGCAAACCGCGTCACCACGAAGACCCAGGACATCAGCACGATGAACAGATCGGCATGGCGCAGCGGCAGCGCAATGGCGATCAGGGCGTAGAACAGCACCGGCAGCTCGAACTGGTTGGCGAAGCAGTTGCCGATCTGGGTCGCCTTCGCCGGCCAGTTCGGCTCGCGCAGCGCGATGTCGGCCATCTTGGTCTCGCCGCTCGCCAGCGTCCGCGTGCGCAGCGTCGCCATCCCGAACAGCAGCGCGAAGGTGAGACCAATCTGGATGAAGACCGGCAATAGAACCATTTGAACCGACACGAAAAACCTCCCTCAGCCGCGGGCGCCCGGCCGCCCTCTTAGCCGCCACGGCCGCCCAATACAATCGAGCGCCCGGAGACGGGGTTGAACCATCCTCCGAGCCTGGGTGACCAACTCCCAGGACCAACGGCGGTTTCAGCCCTTCACGGATGACGCGATGAGCATCATCAGCCCGATCCTGGACGGCGCGGCCCAGGTGGCCGAGGCGCTCGGCAATATGCTCGCGCCCCTGTTCGAAACGATCGGCCCCGGCGCCGGCGGGTTCGGCGACGCGGCGGATGGCGGGCTCGGCATGATGATGTCGGGGCTGGCCGGCGTCGCCGCGGCGCTGCTGGTCGCGCTGCTGGTCGCGATCCTGCTCTCGATCTATTTCCGCAGCGGCTATCGCTCGACCGCCGACATCGTCAAGCACGGCGTCGCCACCGCGCTGCTGCTCGGCCTGCTCGGCTTTGCCGTCTACGACATGCGGCATGACGTGCGCGACTATTTCGGGCTAAACGCGCAGCCGGCCGTCGCCGGAACCAACCTGCCCGACACCGGACTATTCGGAAGCCGCGTGAGCCCGCCTGCCCCGCCGCCGCGCTGGATGAACCGGCTCTCGATCTAGGGTTCGGTGGCAGGATCGCGCCGACGCATCGAAAGCGCCGTCAAACAACACTTCAAACAAGCCATCAAACAGAGCACCGAACAAGACGTCGAAATCGTCATCGTTCCGACTTCGCGCCGACCTATCCTTCGGACGAAAGGATCGATGCATGTCCCAGTTTCGCCTGACCCAGATCTCCGACACCCACCTAGCCCGCCATCACACGCTGCTGATCGACAATTTTCATCGCGTCAGCGAGCACATCGACGCGACGCGGCCCGACCTGGTGCTCAACAGCGGCGACGTCTCGTTCGACGGGCCGACCAGCCGCAACGACATGGTGTTCGCCAAACAGCTGCACGACGCGCTGCCGGTCGACTGCCTCTATCTGCCCGGCAATCACGACATCGGCGACAATCCGTGCGCGGCCGGGCCTGTGCCTTCGCAACTGCCGACCGAGGAAACATGCGGTGCCTTCACCGCCGTGCTCGGCGAGGACCATTGGCAGTTCGACGCCGCCGGCTGGTGCTTCATCGGCCTCAATTCCCTGATCATGAACACCGGCCTCGACAGCGAGGCCGAGCAATTCGAATGGCTTGCCGCGGCGCTCGACAAGGCGGTCGGCAAGCCGGTGGCGCTGTTCGTGCACAAGCCGCTCTATCGCGACGTGCCCTACGATGCCGAGCGCGCCGAGACCTCGTTCCGCTACGTGCCGCAGCCGGCGCGGCGCCGCCTGATCGAGATGTTCGGCAAGGTCGATTGGCGGCTGGTCGGCAGCGGCCATGTGCACCAGCGCCGCGACTACACGTTCGAGCATGTCAGGCACGTCTGGGCACCCTCGGCCGGCTTCATCATCCCGGATGCGAAGCAGGAGGTGATCGGCATCAAGGAAGTCGGCCTGGTCGAGTACCGCTTCCAGCCCGACAGTTTCGAGGTTCGCCATGTCAGGGCGAAGGGTCAGGTCGATGTCGACCTCGACATGCTGCACGGCAAGCAGCCGGCCTGAGCGGCGTCAGCTTCGCGCCGCGTCGTGCAGGTCCCGCTTGATGACGGTGAGCAGCGCCTGCAACGAGTCCTTGTCGGGCTGCGGTGCTGAGACCGCCGGACGCGCGTGCGGCGATGGCGGCGAGCGCATCGGTTCGGCGCTCACCTCATGCTCCACGAATTTTCCGTGCAGGACGTCGTCGCGTCGGCCCATGACGAACATCGTCGCCCAATAGCCAACGGCGAGGAGGATGACCGCGAAAACAACAGCTTCAAAAACCATGGCTACACCTGAAATATAGCCATATTGAATCAACTGCCCCGGGTCCCCGTCAAGCAAATGGGGGCCGAAAAGCCCCCAAAAGCCTGCCAATGTGGCGTATTTGATACTTTGTTGCGCGGAATAAGAGCTTCGCGCCCCCCTTAGCTCAGGCCTTGTCCGGCCCGACCCGGACCAGCTGCTTGCCGAAATTGGCGCCCTTGAGCAGGCCCATGAAGGCCTCCGGCGCGCTGTCCAGGCCCTCGGTCACGAACTCCTTGTACTTGACCTTGCCCTCGCGCACCCACTGCGACATGTCGCGCAGGAAGTCGCCATGCATGGCGGCGAAGTCGCTGACGATGAAGCCACGGAAGGTCAGCCGCTTGGTCAGGATGTTGCGCATCATCGCGCCGGCCCATTTCGGCGCGTGCGCCTCGGTGTCGTTGTAATGCGCGATCAGGCCGCAGACCGGAATCCGCGCGAACGCATTGAGCAGCGGAAACACCGCGTCGAACACCGCGCCGCCGACATTCTCGAAATAGACGTCGATGCCCTTCGGGCAGGCTTCCTTCAGCTTGGCGGCGAGATTGGGATCGCGATGGTCGAGGCACTCGTCGAAGCCGAGCTCGTTCTTGACGTAGGCGCACTTGTCCTTGCCGCCGGCAATCCCGATCGCGCGCGCGCCCTTGATCTTGGCGATCTGGCCGACCGCCGATCCGACCGCACCGGAGGCACCGGCAACCACCACCGTCTCACCCGGCTGCGGCTTGCCGATCTCGAGCAGGCCGGTATAGGCGGTCATGCCGGGCATGCCGAGCACGCCGACGGCGGTCGAGATCGGCGCGATCTTCGAATCGATCTTGGCGAGGCCCTTGCCGTCCGACAGCACATGGGTCTGCCAGCCCGCGCGCGACAGCACGATATCGCCCTTGGCAAAGCCGGGATTGTTCGACGCGATCACCTCGCTCACGGTGCCGCCTTCCATCACGCCGCCGACCGGCACCGGCGCGGCATAGGACGGACCGTCGGCCATGCGGCCGCGCATATAGGGATCGAGCGACAGCCAGATGGTGCGGAGCAGCACCTGCCCATCACCCGGCACCGGCGGCGTGTAGTCCTCGAGCCTGAAATTGGCCGGCGTGGGCTCGCCGTGCGGACGCGAAGCCAGAACGATGCGCTTTCCTTCTGATTTTCCTTGGGACATGCGGATTTCCTCTCGAGGTGATTGGTTTCGTGGCGCACACGTAGTCACGCAATCCACCTCCCCGCAAGGGAGATGGATTTGCTGTTTTCGTGCGATGCTGTTTGAAATGTTGTTTGAAATGACGGGCGTCATTTCGGAAGGGCGCAAACGCAAACTCTCAAGGTCGTCATTCCGGGGCGTGCGAAGCACGAGCCCGGAATCCATTCCTCCACCAACGACGCAGCCCGATGGATTCCGGGCTCTCGCTTTCGCGAGCCCCGGAATGACGACAGTTGGTGTTTACACCCCGCCCGGATAGTTCGGGGCTTCGCGCGTGATGGTCACGTCGTGGACGTGGCTTTCGCGCAGGCCGGCGCCGGTGATGCGGACGAATTCGGCCTTGTCGTGGAAGTCCTTGATGTCCTTGGCACCGACATAGCCCATCGCGGCGCGCAAGCCCCCGGCGAGCTGGTGCATCACATTGCCGACCGGGCCCTTGTACGGCACCTGGCCCTCGATGCCCTCAGGCACGAGCTTCAGCGAGTCCTTGATGTCCTGCTGGAAGTAGCGGTCGGCCGAGCCGCGCGCCATCGCGCCGACAGAGCCCATGCCGCGATAGGCCTTGTAGGAGCGGCCCTGCCACAGGAAGACTTCGCCCGGCGTCTCGTCGGTGCCGGCGAGCAGCGAGCCGACCATCGCGATGTCGGCGCCGGCGGCGAGCGCCTTGGCAAGGTCGCCGGAATATTTGATGCCGCCGTCGGCGATCACGGGCACGTCGGCCTTCTTCGCTGCCGCCACCGCATCCATGATCGCGGTGAGCTGCGGCACGCCGACGCCGGCGACGATGCGCGTGGTGCAGATCGAGCCCGGGCCGATGCCGACCTTGATGCAGTCGGCGCCGGCATCGATCAGGGCCTGCGCGCCGCCTTCAGTGGCGACGTTGCCGGCGACGACCTGCACCGCGTTGGAGAGCCGCTTGATGCGGTTGACGGCGTTGAGCACATGGCGCGAATGACCGTGCGCGGTGTCGACCACGACGACGTCGACGCCGGCGTCGATCAGCCGCTCGGTGCGCTCATAGCCGGTCTCGCCGACCGTGGTGGCGGCGGCGACGCGGAGACGGCCCTGCGCATCCTTGCAGGCCAGCGGATGGGCGACCGCCTTCTCGATGTCCTTGACGGTGATCAGGCCGACGCAGCGATATTGGTCGTCGACGACCAGGAGCTTCTCGATGCGATGCTGGTGCAGCATCCGCTTCGCCTCGTCCTGGCTGACGCCCTCGCGCACAGTGACGAGGTTCTCGTGCGTCATCAGCTCCGAGACCTTCTGGCGGGGATCGCTGGCAAAGCGTACGTCGCGGTTGGTCAGGATGCCGACCAGCTTGCCCGGCACGTTCTTGGCGGCACCGGTGACGACCGGAATGCCGGAGATGCCGTTTTCCTTCATCAGCGTCAGCGCGTCGGCCAGCGTGGCGTCGGGGCCGATGGTCAGCGGATTGACCACCATGCCGGATTCGAACTTCTTGACCTGGCGCACCTGGGCCGCCTGCCCCTCGGGATCGAAGTTGCGATGAATGACGCCGAGGCCGCCGGCCTGCGCCATCGCGATCGCCATGCGCGCTTCGGTGACGGTGTCCATCGCGGACGCCATGATCGGGATATTGAGCGAAATCGCGCGGGTGACGCGCGAACGGATATCGGCTTCCGATGGAAGAATGTCGGACAGACCGGGCTTCAGAAGCACATCGTCGAACGTGAAGGCTTCGCGGATAGCCGGAAATCCCGTGGCCATTGCCAACTCCTTATCTGCGGTCCAGCCGCGATGGTCTTACGGATGAACGCCGCCTGCGGCGACGCTCGCTGCGTCACCGTCGAATCGGCGCCCATCGGTGGGGTTGACGCTGGTCGATAGCATGGCGGCATGACGAATCAAAGTGTTTGCCAGCCATGCACAGGCTTTTTACGGGGCTCGGCGGCCCGCTCAACGATAACCCTGCGGCGGCCCATACCGGCGGATCGCCTCGACCACCTCGCGGTGGCGGCGATCCTCCCGCTTCATGTGGACCGCGATCAGCGCATGGGCCGACGGCACCAGCAGCAAGACGTGGAAAAACAGCCCGAAAATCGCGCAAAATACGATCAGGACCAGATTGAAGATGGCCGAAAACGGCTGTCCGTTCAGGAGCAGCCCGATCGGCGGCAGCAGAGCGGCAAGGACGTAGATCACGGCGCACACCTCCAACGCTGGCGGATGCATAGCAGCGTCACGCAGGATTTAGGGCGTTTGGCCGGTTCCGCAATAGCGTGGCCGAAGGCAGGATGATACAGCCCCCTCGCCCGCCTTTTTCAGCACAGCCGTCCTATTTTGATGAACAAACAACGCCTAATCCCGCTCATCGTGGCCACTGCCCTGTTCATGGAAAACATGGACTCCACGGTGATTGCGACCTCGCTGCCGGCGATCGCCGCCGATATCGGCACCAGCCCCCTGACGCTGAAGCTTGCGATCACGTCCTACCTGCTGTCGCTCGCGGTGTTCATCCCGGCGAGCGGTTGGACCGCGGACCGCTTCGGCGCCCGCATCGTGTTCGCCGGCGCGGTCGCCGTGTTCATGCTGGGCTCGATCGGCTGCGCGCTGTCGTCCTCGGTGACCGATTTCGTGTTCGCCCGCATCCTGCAAGGCCTCGGCGGCGCGATGATGACGCCTGTTGGGCGGTTGGTGCTCTTACGCTCGGTCGACAAGAGCGCATTGGTCAACGCGATGGCGTGGGTGACGGTGCCGGCGCTGGTAGGCCCGGTGATCGGGCCACCGCTCGGCGGCTTCATCACCACCTATTTCTCTTGGCACTGGATCTTCCTGATCAACATCCCGATCGGGCTGCTCGGCATCTTCCTGGCGCTGAAATATATCGACCCGATCAAGAGCGAAGACCCCGAGCGTTTCGACCTGATGGGGCTGGTGCTGGCCGGCATCGGCCTTGCCGGCATCGCGTTCGGGCTGTCGGTCGCGGGCCTCAATCTGTTGCCGTGGCCGATCGTCGCGGCGCTGGTCGGGGTCGGCTCGATCTCGATGACGCTCTACGTGCTGCATGCGCGGCGGACCGGATCGCCGGTGCTGGATTTTTCGCTGCTGCGGCTGCCGACCATGCGCGCCTCGATCGTCGGCGGCTTCATGTTCCGGCTCGGCATCGGCGCACTGCCGTTCCTGCTGCCGCTGCTGATGCAGGTCGGCTTCGGCCTGTCGCCGTTTCAGTCCGGCCTCGTGACGTTTGCCTCCGCGGTCGGCGCCATGGGCATGAAGACGCTGGCGGCGCGCATCATCAAGGCGTTCGGCTTCCGCAACATGATGACGGTCAATGCGGTGGTCAGCTCGGCTTTCCTCGCCGCCTGCGCGCTGTTCACGATCTCGACGCCGCTGATGCTGATCTTCACCATCCTGGTGGTCGGCGGCTTCTTCCGCTCGCTGCAATTCACCGCGATCAACACCGTCGCCTATGCCGAGGTCGAGGCGCCGCAGATGAGCCGCGCCACCACCCTCGTCAGCGTCAACCAGCAGCTCGCGGTGTCCGCCGGCGTCGCGGTCGGCGCGTTCTCGGTCGAAACCGTGCTGGCAATGCATCACCAGACCGAGCTCTCCGCCGACGTGTTCGGGCCGGCCTTCATCGTGGTGTCGCTGATCTCGGCGGCCTCGGCCTGGTTCTTCTGGCAGATGCCGGCCGATGCCGGCAATGAAATCTCCGGCCGCAAGCCGCTCGACATCTCGAGCCGCAAGGGCGCCGAGAAACGCGCCGCCACCGACGCCGTCAAGACGGCGACCGAGAACACCCAGAACGCGCGGGATCAGCGACTGGGGTGATCGAGCCGGGGTGACGGCCTCGATCCGGCCGCCCAGGTGCGATGCCGGATCACGCTACAGATTTGGAATTTGTAGTCGCTGAAGAAGTCCGCAATGCCGCGCCGCTTGGCCTTGGCATGCTCGGGATCACGTCGCCATTGCTCCAGCGCTTCTTCGGTTTCGAACTCGACGATCGTCACTCGCTCGCCGTCTTCGGCAACGAAGCCCTTGTGGGCAATGTAGCCGGGGACGGTCCGGGCCAGCTCGCTCATCTGCTTTGCCATCGGCCCGTATTCGTCTTGAACGCCGGGATTCAGTCGCGAGCGAAATATGGTGACGATCATGAGCGCCTTCCTGTGCACAGTCGTTCGAGATCGCCGGAGGCGTCCGTCACCCCCGACGCCGCAAACTATGCCGCCAGCCAGCACACCAAATCAAATGCATACTCTCGATTATGATTATGCAAAGAATCTAAGCCAGCTTCGCTTTCAATTCGTCAGTCAGCAATGCGATCGCCGGATCGAAACGCCCCGGTGCCACGTTGCGGATCAAGGTCACCACGGCAGGCAACGAGAAATCCATCACGTCCAAGATGCGCAGCGCGCGGCGGTGCGGGCTTTGCTCGAATTGACGACGCGGCACCAGACCCAATCCGCCGCTTTGAGCAAGCAGCGACAATTGGAGATCCTCACCAAACACCTCAGCCGCGACGTGGATTGGCAGGTGGAGCCGGTCGAAGAATTTGATCAGAGCCGCGCGGCAACCGCAGCCCGGAGGGTTGAGGAACCAACCCTGCCCCGAAAGGTCACGCAGCCGATAACGATCGTCGCGGCGCTTCGCCGATAATTTCGCGGGGCCGACGATGACGACCTGCTCGGCGCCGAGCGCTACGCCAGTCAACCCTGGTGGAAGCGTATGCGCATCGGTCAAGAGGCCGATTGCACAGTCGAGTGATCCGTTGCGCACATCTTCGATGAGACCAGCACTCCAATTCGAGCTGATCTGCAATCTGATCCGAGGGAACGTCCGCCGTAGAGCATCGAGCGGCGTGGTCAGGACGATCTCGCCGAGACCATGCGCGATCCCGGCCTTCAGATCGCCGGCTGGATCAGCCGCGTTCGTGGTGCAGCTTTCCAGTTCGGCGACCGCGGTCAGAACCTTCCGGCAATGTTCGAGGACATGGTTCCCGAGCGTGGTGAGAACCGCCGGCTTGACGGCGCGATTGAACAGCGGCGCGTCGCCGATCGCAGCCTCGAAGTTCTGGATGCGACGGGTCGTGGCCGGCTGCGTCAGATTGAGACGCGCAGCCGCGCGGTTCACGGACCCCGTTTCGGCGACTGCTACGAAAGCTTCGATGTCCTGCAAGTTCATAAACAGGAATTATAATCAATCCTTGATTATGCAGAAAGCATTAAAGACACGGCTCTCCGTCACGAATTCACGACGGAGGCGGCTGCTGCCCTCGAAACCCCGTCGCGAGCACGTAACGCTCGGACGAATCCTGCCGGCTCGCGGACGGCTTGACGTGGCGCACAGCGGCGAAATCGCGCTTCAGCTGCGCTACCAACTCGGCGTCGGCGCCGCTCTGGAATACTTTTGCCAGGAACGTGCCGCCGGGATTGAGCACCTCGCCGGCGAAATGCGCGGCGGTCTCGACCAGGCCGATGATACGCAGTTGGTCGGTCTTGCGATGGCCGGTGGTGTTGGCTGCCATGTCGGACATCACGAAATCGGCGCGGCCACCCATCATCGCGATCAGCTTTTCCGGCGCGTCGTGATCGAGGAAGTCGAGCTGCGCGAAGCTGACGCCCGGGATCTCGCCCATCTCCAGCAGATCGATCGCGACCACCTTGCCCTTGCCGTCGGCGGCTCCGGTACGTTTGGCCGCGATCTGGCTCCAGCCGCCCGGCGCGGCGCCGAGGTCGACCACCGTCATGCCCGGCTTGAGCAGGCGATATTTGTCGTCGATCTCGAGCAGCTTGAAGGCCGCGCGCGAGCGGTAGCCCATCGCCCTGGCCTTCGCGACGTAGGGATCGTTGAGCTGGCGCTCGAGCCAGAGTTTCGAGGACAGCTTGCGCTTGCCGCCGCTCTTGACCGTGACGTGCAGCCGCCCGGTGGTGTCTTTCGCCATTCTATTTTCTCTTCTCCCTCGCCCCGCTCTTGCGGGGAGAGGGTTGGGGTGAGGGACTGCCTCGTCAAGGAAAGTGAGAGATGCATTCTCGGAGAGTCCCCTCACCCGGATCCTGCGCTTCGCGCAAGATCCGGCCTCTCCCCGCAAGCGGGGCGAGGCAAGAGAAGCTCTAGCACGCCCGCAGCGCGCCGTCCTCGCGCATCATCTCGACCAGCATGCCCTCGCGCAAGCCGCGGTCGGCAACCCGCAGCCGCGGCAGCGGGAACGCGTTGCGGATCGCATCGAGGATCGCGCAGCCGGCGAGCACCAGGTCGGCCCGCTCGACGCTGATGCAATTGTTGTTGACCCGTGCCTCATAGCTCATGCCGAGCAGCTTCTGGATCGTCGCGGTGACCTCGCAATCGTCCATCCAGATGCCGTCGATGCGGCGGCGGTCGTAGCGCGACAGATTGAGGAACACGCCGGCGAGCGTGGTGACGGTGCCCGAAGTGCCGAGCATGTGCATGTCGCGCAGGTCCCTGCCGTGCTCGGCGGCGAACGGAGCGACATGGCGGGCGACCTCGTCGATCATCCGCGCATAGAGGTCCTTGGTGACGACCTTGCCGCCGAAATGCTCGGCTAGCGTGACGACGCCGAGCGGGATCGACATCCACGCCCTGATGCGCGGCGGCGTACCCGGCGCATCGGGATCGCGCTCGATCCGGACCAGTTCGGTCGAGCCACCGCCAATGTCGAACAGGATGGCGCCCCGTCCCCTGGGATCGAGCAGCGGCGAGCAGCCGATCACGGCAAGCGTCGCCTCGGTCTCGCGATCGATCACCTCGAGCTGGATGCCGGTTTCGGCCGCGACGCGGGCGCGGAAGCTGTCGGCATTGCCGGCGGCGCGGCAGGCCTCGGTGGCGATCAGCCGCAGCCGGCGGGCCTTGCGATAGCGGATTTTGTCGCTGCAAATGGCGAGCGCGGCGATCGCGCGCTCGATCGCCGCCTCGCTGATCGAACCGGTCGCGGCGATGCCCTCGCCGAGCCGGATGATCCGCGAGAAGGAATCGACCACGCGGAACCCATCGCCGGTGGGACAGGCGATCAGCAGCCGACAATTGTTGGTGCCAAGGTCGAGCGCGGCGTAGACGCCACTTTCCGCGGCTGCCGCAACCAACCCTGACGGGGCTTCGCCGGCCGGCGGGCCGTCACAAAGCCGCAAATCGTCATTCATCAAAACTGTCTTTCCGCAGGACCGCCCGCCGAGCGATCGGGCCCGCCGAATAATTACCGTTCACGGAAACTTTAGCAGCGCCAAGGGCCTGCGCAAACTCTGTTCACATTGGGTCCATGTCCAATCGGGCGTTGTCGTTAAGGGGGGTGTGCGTTATCTCCACAGCGCCCCCAAACCCCAGCAAATCCGGGCATTTCAGGTCATTTTCCGATGCAAGATCACACGCCGCCCGCTTCCCTCGACAACGCTATCGCACTGCAAAAATACGGTGTCGGGCAGCCTGTTCGACGAAAGGAGGACGACACCCTGGTGCGCGGCAAGGGCAAATACACCGACGATTTCTCCCTGCCCGGCCAGGCCATCTGCTGGATGGTCCGCTCCTCCCATGCCCATGGAATCATCAAGGGGATCGACACGGCGGCCGCCAAGGCGATGCCGGGCGTGCTCGGCGTCTGGACCGGCGCCGATCTTGAGGCGGTCGGATACAAGCCCTTCACCTGCGGACTGCCGCTGAAGAGCCGCGATGGCTCGCCGCTGCTACAGACCAACCGACCGGCGCTCGCGACCGACAAGGTGCGTTTCGTCGGCGATCCCGTCGCCTTCGTGGTCGCGGAAACCGCGGCGCAGGCCCGCGACGCCGCGGAGGCCGTCGAGGTCGACATCGAGCCGCTCCCGGCCGTGACCGATGCGGCCGAGGCGTCGAAGCCCGGCGCGCCGCAGCTTTATGACAACATCCCGAACAACGTCGCGCTGGACTACCATTACGGCGACGCGGCCAAGATCGACGCGGCATTCGCCGCCGCCGCGCACGTCACCAAGCTCGACATCGTCAACACCCGCGTCGCCGTGGTCTCGATGGAGCCGCGCGTCGCGCTGGCGCATTACGACAAGGCCACCGAACGCTTCACGCTACAGGTGCCGACCCAGGGCGTCTCCGGCAACAAGGCGATCCTGGCGCGGCTGCTCAACGTGCCGGCCGACAAGGTGCGGATCCTGACTGGCAATGTCGGCGGCTCGTTCGGGATGAAGAACCTGAACTATCCCGAATACACCTGCATCGCGCATGCGGCGCGCGAGCTCGGTCGTCCGGTGAAATGGCTGGACGAGCGCTCGACCAGCTTCCTGTCCGACAGCCAGGGCCGCGCGCAGCTGATCCATGCCGAGCTCGCACTCGACGCCGACGGCAAATTCCTCGCGGTGCGGCTGTCCGGCTACGGCAATCTCGGCGCTTACATCACCGGCGTCGCGCCGGGCCCGCTGTCACTCAACACCGGCAAGAACCTCGCCAGCGTCTACCGCACGCCGCTGCTCGGCGTCGACATCAAGACGGTGGTGACCAACACCACGCTGATGGGCGCCTATCGCGGCGCCGGCCGGCCCGAGGCCAATTACTACATGGAGCGGCTGATCGACACCGCCGCCGATGAAATGGGCATTAACCGCTTCACTCTGCGCAAGCGCAATTTCATCAAGCCGTCGCAACTGCCGTTCCCCGCCGCATCCGGCGTCACCTATGACAGCGGCGATTTCGGCGGCGTGTTCCAGAAGGCGCTGGAGATCTCCGACTACGACAACTTCGCCAAGCGCAAGAAGGAAAGCAAAAAGAGCGGCAAGCTGCGCGGCATCGCCGTCGGCTCCTATCTCGAAGTCACCGCGCCGCCGTCCGGCGAGCTTGGCAAGATCACCTTCGAGCCCGACGGCTCGGTGAAGCTCACCACCGGCACGCTCGATTACGGCCAGGGCCACGCCACGCCGTTCGCGCAGGTGCTGTCCGAGCAGCTCGGCGTTCCCTTCGAGAAGATCACGCTCGAACAGGGCGACAGCGACCTCGTGCGCTTCGGCAACGGCACCGGCGGCTCGCGCTCGATCACGGCGACCGGACAGGCGATCGTCGAGGCCTCGGCACTGGTCGTCGAGAAGGGCAAGAAGGCGGCCGCGCACATGCTGGAGGCGTCCGAGGCCGACATCGAGTTCGGCCGGGGCCGCTTCACCATCGCCGGCACCGACCGCTCGATCGGCATCATGGAGCTCGCCGAGCGGATGCGCACGGGCAAGATGCCGGAGGGCACGCCCGAGACGCTCGACGTCGATCACGCCACCAAGGAGACGGCGTCGACCTTCCCGAACGGCTGCCATGTCGCGGAGGTCGAGATCGATCCCGACACCGGCGTGACGCGGATCGTGCGTTACTCGGCGGTCAATGATTTCGGCACCGTGGTCAACCCGATGATCGTCGCCGGCCAGCTCCATGGCGGCGTCGCGCAGGGCATCGGCCAGGCGCTGATGGAGGAAGTCAGCTACGACGCCTCCGGCCAGCCGATCACCGGCTCGTTCATGGACTACGCACTGCCGCGCGCCGGTGACGTGCCGTCGATGCAGGTCGGCGATCACCCCTCGCCGGCGAAGTCCAATCCGCTCGGCACCAAGGGCTGCGGCGAAGCCGGCTGCGCCGGCAGCCTCGTCTGCATCGTCAACGCCGTGGTCGACGCGCTATCCGAGTACGGCATCAAGCACATCAACATGCCGCTGACGCCGGAGCGCGTCTGGCGCGCGATCCAGGATGCCAAGGCGAACGCAGCGTAACGGCGCGCCCTGCTCTACCGTCACTCACCGCCGTCATCGCCCGCGAAAGCGGGCGATCCAGTATTCCAGAGACAGCAGTTACTTACTGGGAAGCCGCGGCGTACTGGATACCCCGCATGCGCGGGGTATGACAGTTGTTGGTGCGGCGAGGTTTTGCCTCCTCCCGCTACGCCGCCGCCTGCTCGCGCGGTTGAACAATCGCGATGTGCCAGCAATGCGCGAGCGGGATGCCGTTGCCGAGCACCAGCGCGTCGAGTTCGACGAAGCGGTGGCCCTTCTTGTCGTAATTGCCGGTGACCTTGGCACGCGCCGTCAGCTCATCGCCGATCTTGCCGGCCGAAAATAGCTGCATCCTGGTGCCGACATGGATCCAGGGCCCGAGGATCGCATTGTCGACCAGCACCTTGTTCATCACCCGCGGCAGCAGCCCGGGATGGCCGAGACCTTCACGCAGATAGATCGGGTCGGTCTCCCTGATGTCGGCGAGATACTCCTTGGCTGCGTCGCCCGACCAGTCGCGCGGGATGACGCCGAGCCACTTGCCCTGTTCGTAGGACGACGCACTGACCGGCTTGCGCTCCGCGACAGCGGCCACCTGCCTGTAATCGCCGATATTGACCTTTGGCGTCGAGGCCGGCAGCGACGCAGTACCGGTGGCGCAGAGTTCGCCGCGGCTGAAGAGCTCGATCGAAAGCCCATTGCCGGTCTCCTGGCCGGTCAGCTCCGCGATCTCGCCGTCATAGACCGGCTTGATGAAGCGCGCCTCGATCAGGCCGCGTTCCAGGAAGTCGCGGCCCCATTTCTCGACCGGCAAGTGCATCATGTAGGCCATCACATCGACGCCAGGCACCAGGCCGCCGGAAAAGCCGAACTTCCGCGCCACCGTGTCGTCGTGGATCTTGTTCTCCGAGAGCTTCGAGGTGTTGTAGGCCGAGACGCGATAGGTCTGCGCTGCCGTCTTCGAATCCATGGGGTTTCCCCTTATTTCGGTTGTTTTTCCCAGGCAATCGTAGTCGAAGCTGTCCGCGTGGCAAGCCTCTCGTTTTGCTCGCAATTTTCCGCCCGATGGAGTACACGCAGGCCGCGCCCGCGAACCGTTGAATCGATGACTGAATCCACTGCCCCCACCCGCATCTATGTCGACGCCGACGCCTGTCCGGTGAAGGACGAGATCTACCGCGTCGCGATCCGGCTCGGCGTGCCCGTCAGCGTGGTCGCGGGCAATTTCATCCGCGTGCCGCAGGACCCGCTGATCGAGCGCATCGCCGCCGGTTCCGGCATGGACGCCGCCGACGACTGGATCGCCGAACGCGCCCACGCCGGCGACGTCGTGATCACGGCCGACATTCCCCTGGCGAGCCGCTGCGTCAAGGCCGGCGCCGATGTGATCGCGCCAAATGGAAAACCGTTCACGGAACAGTCGATCGGCATGACGCTGGCGGTACGCAATCTGATGACCGATCTGCGTTCGTCCGGTGAAATCACCGGCGGGCCGAAATCCTATTCGCCGCGCGACCGCTCGACGTTTCTGTCGACGCTCGACCAGACCATCCGCCGCATCCAGCGCCGCCGCGCCGAGCAGGCGACGACGAACCAGCAAAGTTAGCGCGATGGCTCCGCCTCCTCTCATCCAGCTCAAGGACATCAGCCTGACCTTCGGCGGCACGCCGCTGCTGTCGGGTGTCGAGCTGTCGGTCTCCGCGGGCGAGCGCGTCTGCCTGATCGGCCGCAACGGCTCCGGCAAGTCGACGCTGCTGCGGATCGCCGCAGGCCTGGTCGAGCCCGATGCGGGCAGCCGTTTCGTGCAGCCCGGCGCCACCATCCGCTATCTGCCGCAGGAGCCGGATTTCGGCGAGCACAAGACGACACTGTCCTATGTCGAGGCCGGCCTCGGCCCCGGCGACGATCACTACCAGGCGCGCTATCTGCTCGAACAGCTCGGCCTGACCGGCGAGGAAGATCCTGCGCATGTCTCCGGCGGCGAGGCGCGCCGCGCGGCGCTGGCGCGGGTGCTGGCGCCCTCACCCGACATCCTGCTGCTCGACGAGCCGACCAACCATCTCGACCTGCCGACCATCGAATGGCTCGAAGGCGAACTGGAAAGCCGCCGCTGCGCGCTGGTCCTGATCAGCCATGACCGCCGCTTCCTGACCAACCTGTCGCGCTCGACCGCCTGGCTCGACCGCGGCCAGATCCGCCAGATCGACCGCGGCTTCGGCGCTTTCGAGGCGTGGCGCGACGAGGTGCTGGAGGAAGAAGAGCGCGAGCAGCACAAGCTCGACCGCAAGATCGTCAACGAGGAGCACTGGCTGCGCCACGGCGTCTCCGGCCGCCGCAAGCGCAACGTCAAGCGGCTCGGCAATCTGTTTGCGCTGCGCGACCAGCGCCGCAACTATCGCGGCGCCACCGGCAATGCCACGCTCGCCGCCGCCGAGGCCGAGAAATCCGGGCGCCTGGTGATCGAGGCCAAAAGCATCGCCAAGGCGTTTGGCGAGCGCAAGATCGTCGACGGCTTCTCGACCCGGATCCAGCGCGGCGACCGGCTCGGCATCGTCGGCCCGAACGGCGCCGGCAAGACCACGCTGGTGCATCTGTTGATCGGCAACGATCCGCCCGACTCCGGGACGGTACGGCTCGGCGCCAATATCGAGATGGCGACACTCGACCAGCACCGCGAGAGCCTCGATCCGAAGCTGACGCTCGCCGAAGCCCTGACCGGCGGCCGCGGCGATCACGTGATGGTCGGCGACAAGTCGAAGCACGTGATCGGCTACATGAAGGACTTCCTGTTCGCGCAGGAGCAGCGCGGCACGCCGCTCGAAGCGCTCTCCGGCGGCGAGCGCGGCCGCCTGATGCTGGCGCGCGCGCTGGCAAAGCCGTCGAACCTGCTCATCCTGGACGAACCGACCAACGACCTCGATCTGGAAACTCTCGACGTGCTCGAGGAGATGCTCGGCGACTATGACGGCACCGTGATCCTGATCAGCCATGACCGCGACTTCCTCGATCGCGTCGTGACATCGGTGATCGTGCCGGAAGGCCAGGGACGCTGGATCGAATATGCCGGCGGCTACTCGGACATGCTGGCGCAGCGCGGCGCCGACGTGAAGCGTGAGACGATCAAGACGGAGGTCGTGGCCGAGGAAAAGAAGGAAGCCAGGGCCGCGGTGCCCGCTGCCGCGCCAAAACGCCGGCTGAACTTCAACGAGAAGCACGCGCTCGAGACGTTGCCGAAGACGATCGACAAGCTCCACGCCGAGATCGCAAGGCAGCAGAAGCTGCTCGACGATCCCGACCTCTATGCGAGGGATCGCAAGAAGTTCGACGCCGCTTCCGCCGCGATCGCCAAGGCGCAGCAAGAACTCGCCGCCGCCGAGGACCGCTGGCTCGAGCTCGAAGTGCTGCGCGAAGAGATCGAACAGGCTTGATGTGTAGGATGGGTAGAGCGCAGCGAAACCCATCATGCCGCATACGGATAAACGCCGATGGGTTTCGCTTCGCTCTACCCATCCTACGAGGCCGGAGAAGAAGGACAGATCATGACCACGCCCCTCGCCGCCAAGATCGCCAAGGACTACGGCACGCCCTGCGCCGTGATCGACATGGACCGGGTCGAGCGCAACATCGCGCGGATCCAGAAGGCCTGCGACGAGGCCGGCATCGCCAACCGGCCGCACATCAAGACCCACAAGAATCCGATGCTGGCGCAGCTTCAGATCAAGGCCGGCGCCAAGGGCATCACCTGCCAGAAGCTCGGCGAGGCCGAGATCATGGCGGAGAGCGGCATCGACGACATCCTGATCAGCTACAACCTGCTCGGCGACGAGAAGATGGCGCGGCTCGGCGCGCTGCAAGGCAAGGCCAACGTCACCGTCGCGGCCGACAATTCGGTGGTGGTCGGCGACCTGCCGAAGGCGGCAGCGGCCTCCGGCCGCCCGCTCTCGGTGGTGGTCGAGTGCGACACCGGCCGCAAGCGCGCCGGCGTCGAGACCCCGGCCGAGGCGATCGCGCTGGCGCGCGAGATCGCAGCCTCGAAGGGCCTGCACTTCGCGGGCTTCATGCTGTATCCGACCGAGACCGGCTGGGCGGACGCGCAGAAGTTCTATGACGAGGCGCTGGCCGGCGTGCGCGCCCACGGCCTCGATGCGACCATCGTCTCCACCGGCGGCACGCCGAACCTGAAGAACCTCGGCAAACTGAAGGGCGGCACCGAGCATCGTTTCGGCACCTATATCTACAACGACCGCATGCAGGTCGCGGCCGGCAGCGCGACCTGGGACGACTGCGCCCTGCACATCTATTCCACCGTGGTCAGCCGCGCCGGTCCCGAGCGCGGCATCCTCGATGCCGGCTCCAAGACGCTGACCACGGATACCGGCGGCCTCGAAGGCCATGGCCTGATCCTCGAACATCCCGAGGCCAAGATCGCGCGTTTCGCCGAGGAGCACGGCTTCCTCGATCTCTCCCGCAGCAACACCCGCCCCAATGTCGGCGACGTGGTGCGGATCGTGCCCAATCACGTCTGCGTCGTCGTCAACATGATGGACGAAGTCGTGATGGTGCGCGGCGACGAGATCATCGGCGCGTTGCCGGTGACGGCGCGCGGCAAGTTGCGTTAGCCGACACGGTAGGATGGGTAGAGCGCAGCGAAACCCATCATGTTTCCGCAGGCATCAAGGGCGATGGGTTTCGCTGCGCTCTACCCATCCTACGCATCTACCCGCGCATGAGCGCCTGCAACTCCTGATCCAGCGCCGAACGAAACACCTCGATCGGCCGCGCCAGGCGGCCGGCGGGCGGACGGTGCACGATCCAGGCGCGCACCGCGGGATTGAAATCCCGGATTCGCACCGTCTTCAGCCGGCTGCGGATCGCACTGCGCCTGACCGCGACCGGCGTCACGACGCCGATGCCGAGCCCGCGCGCGACCAGCGACAACCGCAATTCGCTGTCCAGCGCCTCGACCGCGACGTTGAACGGCAGATGCGCCGCCTCGAAATGCCGCTTCAGGGTCTGGCGGAAGCCGCAGCCATCTTGATTCATCACCCACCCCATCCGGGACAACCATTCGAGGTCGACGGATTTCGGCAGCTTGGTGTCGCGCGCGACGACGAAGACGACGGGCTGTGCGCCGAGATCATCCGCGGCGAGGTCTGCCGGCGGCGTGGTGCCGTCGGGCAGGCAGATCGCGGCAGCGTCGAGTTCATTGCGCGAGACGGCTTCGATCTGGTGCGGCGACAAGCCCGCCACGACCCGCACCACCAGCGCGGGGAATTCGCCACGCACGGCATCGAGCGGCCCCGCCAGGCCGGCCTCCGACAGATAAGGCGTCAGGCCGAGCCTGAGCTCGCCGCGCACCACGCCGTCATTGGCGACGCCCGACTTGAGGTCCTCGAGCATCCGCAGCACGCGACGGCCGCGTTCATAGGCCTCATGGCCGGCCGCGGTCGGCCTTAACGGCTTCGACAACCGGTCGAGCAACTGCGCACCGAGCATCTCCTCGAGATTCTGGATCCGCCGCGTCACGCCAGGCTGGGTCAGGTTCAGCCGCGCCGACGCAGCGACGATCGATCCGGTTTCCACCACGGCGACGAATGCCACAAGGTCATGGGTGTTCATAACAAACTCGCATAGTCTGCATCATCTTATTTGAATTGTAGCATATTATCCCGATCCCCTAAAGGGGGCCTCGCCATTCCATCGCGAGGTTCCATGACCATTTCCGAAGCCACGAAAATCTCCCCGGCGCGCACTGCCTCGGTGCGCCCCCTGATCTGGATCGGGGCCATCACGACCGGCACCGTCGTCACCAACCTGTTCGCCCCGCAGATCCTGGTCGGACTGATCAGCCGTTCGCTCGGCATGACCACGCTCCAGGCCGGGCTGATCTCGACATTGACCCTGCTCGGCTACGCGCTCGGGCTGTTGCTGCTGGTGCCGCTGGTCGATCTGGTCGAGAACAAACGGCTGATCCTGCGCACGCTGGCCTGCGCCATCGTGGCCGCGATCGGCACTGCGATGGCGCCAACGCCGGTGATCCTGCTCGCCGCCACCTTCGTGCTGGGCGCGTCGTGCGCCGCGATCCAGATGGTGGTGCCGCTGGTGGCGTCGATGGTCCCGCCGGAGCGCCGGGGACAGGCGATCGGCGACGTCATGAGCGGGTTGATGATCGGCATCCTGCTGTCGCGGCCGGCGGCAAGCGTGATCGCCGACAGCTGGAACTGGCGCGGCTACTACATCACGTCGGCCGTGTTGATGACCGTGCTTGCCGGCGCGTTGGCGCGCTATCTGCCGAGCTTGCAGCCGGCGGCGAAGGCCAGCTACGGCGCGCTGCTGCGGTCGTTTCCAGACCTGTTGCGCGAGGAGCCGGTGCTGCGCGTTCGGTCCTGGACCGCGGCGCTGGTGATGGCGTCGTTCACCGCGTTCTGGGCCGCGGTCGCGCTCCGCCTGCCGGATGCGCCGTTCAGGCTCGACGCCAGGGGCATCGCGCTGTTCGCGCTGATCGGCGTCGCCGGCGCCACCGCGACACCGCTCGCCGGCCGCTGGGGCGACAGGGGCTTCGCGCGACCGCTCCTGATCATCGCGCACCTGATGATCATCGGCGCGCTGGCGCTGTGCGCCTGGGCTGGCGTGATGGAATCGCGAGCCACGGCCCTGACGCTGCTGGGCATCGGCGCCGTGCTGCTCGACTTCGGCATCACCACGGATCAGACGCTCGGCCGCCGCGCCGTCAATTTGCTGCGGCCGGAGGCGCGCGGCCGGATCAACGGGCTGTTCGTCGCGCTGTTCTTCATCGGCGGCGCGGTTGGCGCGGCGGCGGCGTCCGCGGCGTGGAGTTTTGGCGGCTGGAGCGCGGTGTGCGCTGTGGCTGCGACTTTCGGCGCACTTGGCTTGATCACCGATCTCGCGACGAGGACAGGTTCGGAGTGAACCACGCTTTGTAGGATGGGTAGAGCGAAGCGATACCCATCACGTCTCCACGCAGAGCGAAGTTGATGGGTGTCGCTTCGCTCTACCCATCCTACGATTTCCGTGCGAGCCAACTCAAAGCGCCCTTCCCGGCAGCGACGCCGGTCGCGAACGACGCCTGCAACAGATAGCCGCCGGTCGGCGCTTCCCAGTCGAGCATCTCGCCGGCGGCGAAGACGCCTGGCAGCCGGCGCAGCATGAAATGCGCGTCGAGCTCATCGAACCTGATGCCGCCGGCGCTCGAGATCGCGCGCCCGATCGACGCCACGCCGGATAGCTCGATCGGCACCGCGTTGACCAGCGTGGCAAGCTCGGCCGGCGGCAGCGTGGCCAGCGATCGGCCGGAGGCGGCGGCTG
This sequence comes from Bradyrhizobium sp. SK17, assembly GCF_002831585.1. GTDB lineage: Bacteria > Pseudomonadota > Alphaproteobacteria > Rhizobiales > Xanthobacteraceae > Bradyrhizobium. Next base: position 5,968,239 of record NZ_CP025113.1, read on the forward strand.
CCTCCTGCAACAGCCCAATCCCGACCGGCGAGAGCTGCGCCGCCTTGCGCAGGAAGTTGGAGAAGGTCTGCTTGCCCCTCGGCGCCGACAGCCGCAAGACCAGTTCGTCGCGTGCCGCGTCTGGCCGCAGCGCCACGTTGAGCACAGCCCGGCCCTTCGCCAGCACCGCGTCGCGCAGTTCGGCCGACAAGGCGTAGATCGCGCCGCCCTCGATGCCCGTGCGGGTCACGATCGCCTCGCCGCGCACCGTATGCGGGCCGACCGTGAGCGCGACGCCTTTCAGCGGCTGCCCTTCGAACCGGTCGCGAAAGATCTTCGACCATGCGACCAAAAAACCGGAATTGGCCGGCTTCATCGGCGCCACGGCAACGCCATTCGCGGCAAGAATGTCCGCCCACGCACCATCCGAGCCGAGCCGCGGCCAGCTGGCACCGCCGAGTGCGAGCACGATGGCGTCCGCGCTCACCGCGCGCCGGCCGTCAGATGTCTCGAACAGCAGTGCACCCTGCGCATCCCATCCGACCCAGCGATGCCGGAACGCGAATCCGACGTCCGCTGCATCGAGCCGCCGCAGCCAGGCGCGCAGCAAGGGCGATGCCTTGAAGGCTTTCGGGAAGACACGGCCGCTGGTGCCAACGAATGTCGGCTGCCCCAGCCCATCGCTCCAGGCGCGCAAGGCATCAGGCGGGAATGCCTCGACGGGAGCCTTCAGGCGCGGCATCGCCTCGCGATAGCGCGCAAGGAAATCCGGCAGCGGCTCGGAGTGGGTGAGATTGAGCCCGCCGCGGCCGGCCATCAGCAACTTGCGGCCCGCCGACGGCATTGCATCGTGGACGATGACCTGTGCACCGCCCGCCGCGAGCACCTCCGCCGCCATCAGGCCGGCGGGACCGGCTCCGATGACGGCGATACGCATGCTCAGAGCTTGATCCCGGCCCGCGCGGCGGCCTGGGCGACGTATTTCTGGGTCTGCTCGAATGCGCCTTGCAGCGCCTTCGCGGTCGACATGTCGCTGATGTCCTTGAAATGCGCGGCGATGCCGTCGGGCGTCCATTCGGACTGCGGCAGGTTGACGCCTTCGGTCTCCAGCACGCGGATCACGGCGAACGAGCCGGCGCCGGCGCCCATGATGGTGCGGGTCGGCGCATCCTCCGAGAGCAGGAATTCCACCGCCGGCGTGATCGCCTCCGGCTTCATCAACTGGAGCGCCTGCGGCGGCAGCAGTTCCTCGGTCATGCGGGTCGCCGCCGTCGGCGAGATGGTGTTGACCTTGATGTTGTTCTTGCGGCCCTCTTCGGCGAGCACGTTCATCAGGCCGACCATGCCGGCCTTCGCCGCGCCGTAATTGGCCTGGCCGAAATTGCCGAACAGGCCGGACGAGGAGGTCGTCAGCACGATGCGGCCATAGTTGCGCTCGCGCATGCCGGCCCACACCGCCTTGCAGCAGTAGAACGTGCCGGTCAGGTGCACGCCGAGCACCTTGTCCCAGTCGGCGACCTCGAGCTTGGTGAACGACTTGTCGCGCAGGATGCCGGCATTGGCGCAGAGCAGATCGACACTGCCCCACTCCTTGGTGGCGCGCTCGACCATCGCGGTAACCTGTTCGAAGTTCGAGACGTCGGCGCCGTCAGCCATCGCGGTGCCGCCGGCCTTGCGGATCTCCTCGACCACGGTCTCGGCCGGCGACAGCGAACCGCCGGTGCCGTCGCGCGCGCCACCGAAATCGTTGACCACGACCTTGGCGCCGCGGCTGGCCAGCCCCAGCGCATGCGCCCGTCCGAGACCGTTGCCCGCGCCAGTGACGATAGCGACGCGTCCGTCAAACCTGATTGCCATGCCGTTGATTCCTGTTCTTCCCTTCTCCCCTTGTGGGAGAAGGTGGCGTAGGCGGCCTACGGCCGCCGTCCTTGATATAACGCCGACGCGCAGCGTCGGCTGCGGCGCGCCGGATGAGGGGTCTGTCTCCGCGAGCGCATGTGAGAGTCTTTGCGTGGAGACAGACCCCTCACCCGGCTTCGCGTGCCGCGAAGCCACCCTCTCCCACAAGGGGAGAGGGTGGAAACGCTCGCGATTGGCAGCTTTTGAGCAGCGATGGATGGCCGGGTCAAGCCCGGCCGGGGGCATCAAGGCCCCGCGCTTGGGCGCGCTAGACGTCGGGGGTCATCGACCCGCAGGGCTTCAGGCTCTTGAGCAGATGCCCGCTCCAGCACTCGTGGTGTTCCTGCGCGTAGCTGATCGAGCCGATCGCAAGCAACGCGACCACGACAAGTCCGGCGACGATGTTCTGCACCATGGCTGCCACTCCCGGGACCGCACCGCCTAAAGGCGACATGATGGACACCGGGAATCAAAGCCGTCAATCCGCTACTTCGACGAAGCGGGCTCGCTCCACCTCCCTCCGCTTGAAGGGAAAGGTGGAGCTACTCAACTTTCTCTCAGCTGAAATAGATCAGGCCGAGCCAGTCGGCGACCAGCGCGGGCTTCTCCTCGCCCTCGATCTCCACCGTGACGTTCGTGCGCGACAGCAGCTCCTTCGGCTTGCGCAGCGTGGCTTCGGCGAGCACGAAGCGGCCGCGGACACGCTTGCCCGTGCGGACCGGCGAGATGAAGCGCAGCTTGTCGAAACCATAATTGACGCCCATCGCGGTGCCTTCGAGCACCGGCATCACCTCGTAGGACATGATTGACAGCAGCGACATCGTGAGGAAGCCGTGCGCGATCGTGGTGCCGAAGGCGGTCTCCTTCTTGGCGCGCTCGGGATCGACGTGGATGAACTGGTGATCCTCGATCACGTCGGCGTAGGTATTGATGCGCCCCTGATCGAGCACGTGCCACGAGGACACGCCGATCTCCTTGCCAACCATGCCCTGGTAGGTTTCCAGCGACACCGGCGGCTTCTTCCAGACTTCATTCATTGGCTGACCTCCTAACCGGAGGTCCGCACCTTCTGCAGCTCCGGAAACTCTTCCTCGCGGAACTCGGCTCCGCGCAACACATCTGAGCGATTATCGTCATGTTCGAGCCGGCGCAACTGCACCCGGCGGATTTTTCCGGAGATCGTCTTCGGCAGTTCGGTGACCAGCTCGATCTTGCGGATGCGCTTGAACGGCGCGAGCCGCGTATGCAGGTGCTGGAAGATCGACAGCGCCGTCTCCGGACTGCGCTCGACACCTGAGACCAGCAGCACATAGGCCTTGGGGATCGCGAGCCGGATCGGGTCCGGGCTCGGCACCACGGCGGCTTCGGCCACTGCATCGTGCTCCAGCAGCACGCTCTCCAGCTCGAACGGCGAGATGCGGTAATCGGATGATTTGAACACGTCGTCGGTGCGGCCGACGAAGGTCAGATAACCCTCGTCGTCGGTGAACACCACGTCGCCGCTGCGATAGATCTCGCCGTCCGTCCCAATGAGCTTGCCGTCGTCGCCCTGATAGCCCTGCATCAGCCCCGCCGGCCGGTTGGCACCGAGCAGCAAGGTCACCTCGCCTTCCTTGGCGGCATGGCCGTCATTGTCGGTGACCTGCACGCGATAGCCGGGCAGCGGCCGGCCCATCGAGCCGACCTTGACCTTCTGGCCCGGCGAGTTGCCGGCCAGCGCCGTGGTCTCGGTCTGGCCGTAGCCGTCGCGGATGGTCAGGCCCCAGGCCGATTTGACCTGGTCGATGATCTCGGGATTGAGCGGCTCGCCGGCGCCGCAGACTTCACGCAGTGAGACCTTGAAGCTCGCGAGGTCTTCCTGGATGAACATCCGCCACACCGTCGGCGGCGCGCACAGCGTGGTGACGCCGCAGCGGCCGATGATCGAGAGCAGCCCCTTAGCCTCGAAGCGCGGCTGGTTGGCGATGAAGATCGTTGCGCCGGCATTCCACGGCGCGAAGAAGCAGCTCCAGGCATGCTTGGCCCAGCCGGGCGACGAAATATTGAGATGGACGTCGCCGGGCTGCAAGCCGATCCAGTACATGGTCGAGAGATGGCCGACCGGATAGCTGCGCTGGCTATGCCGCACCAGCTTTGGTTTGGCCGTGGTGCCCGAGGTGAAATAGAGCAGCATCGGGTCGTCGGCGTTGGTCGGGCCGTCTGCCGTGAAGGCATCGGACGCCTTGGTCGCCTGCTCGAACGGCAGCCAGCCGTCCTGCGCCTGCGAGGCGCCAACCACGATGCGGACCAGCTTGTCGCCGCCGAGGCCAGCGAACTTGGCGACCTGATCCTGGGTGGCAACGACTGCCTTGGCCTTGCCGCGGTCGAGCCGATCGCGCAATTCATCCGCGGTCAGCAGCGTGGTCGCGGGAATCACGACGACGCCGAGCTTCATCGCCGCCAGCATGGTCTCCCATAGCGGCACCACATTGCCGAGCAGCAGCAACAGATGATCGCCGCGCTTCAGCCCCTGCGCGCGCAGGAAATTTGCAACCTGGTTGGAGCGGCGCGACAGCTCGGCAAACGTCAGCTTGGTCTCGTTGCCGCTCGCGGTATCGACGATCCACAGCGCCGGACGGTCGCGGCTGTCGGGCGCTGTCGCGAGCTCCGCATCGAACCAGTCCAGCGCCCAGTTGAACGGCGCCGGATCGGGCCAGCGGAAATCCCTCACCGCGGTGTCGTAGTCGGTGCGGTGCTTGAGCAGAAAGGCGCGTGCGTCTTGAAATGTGGTCATCCGGCTTCACCACGTATGCTGACGTCATCCTGAGGAGCCGCGCCTTGCGCGGCGTCTCGAAGGATGGCCACAGACACCGTCTTTCCGTCCTTCGAGGCTCGCTCCGCTCGCACCTCAGGATGACGGCGATTTACTTCGGGGCAAGAGCCCTAACGTGCTGGATAATCCCGGAAAAGTCGACCCCGCCGTGGCCCGACGTGTCGAAGGTCTTATAGATCTCCTGCGCGTGCTGGCCGAGCGGTGTAGCGGCACCGGCAGCCTTGGCGGCGTCCTGGGCCAGCGTCAGGTCCTTGAGCATCAGGTTGGTGGCGAAACCGGGCTTGTAGTCGTTGTTTGCCGGCGAGGTCGGCACCGGGCCGGGAACCGGGCAGTAGGTGGTCAGCGACCAGCACTGCCCCGACGAGGTCGAGGCGACGTCGAACAGCGCCTGGTGCGACAGGCCGAGCTTCTCGGCCAGCACAAAGGCTTCGCCGACCGCGATCATCGAAATGCCGAGGATCATGTTGTTGCAGATCTTGGCCGCCTGCCCCGCGCCGCCGGCGCCGCAATGCACGATCTTCTTGCCCATGTTGGCCAGCATCGGTTGGGCCCCCGCGAAGGCGTTCGGCTCACCACCGCACATGAAGGTCAGCGTCGCGCCCTTGGCGCCGCCGGTGCCGCCGGAGACCGGCGCGTCGACCGAGGCCATGCCATGCTTGGCCGCGAGCGCATGCGCCTGCTTGGCGCTTTCGACGTCGATGGTCGAGCAGTCGATGATCAGCGCGCCCTTGCCCATCGCCGGGAGCACCTCGCTCCAGACGCCGAGCACATGCTTGCCGGCCGGCAGCATGGTGATGACGACGTCAGCGCCCTTCACCGCGGCAACGCCGCTCTCGGCGATCGCAGCGCCATCGCTCTTGGCCTGGTCGCGCGAGGCCGCGACCAGATCGAACGCGGTCACCTTGTGGCCGGCCTTGATCAGATTGGCCGCCATCGGCCCGCCCATGTTGCCGAGCCCGATGAATGCGACGTTTGCCATGGAAGATCCTCCGCTTGCGACGTTTCTATTTGCTGTCAGGGAATGTCAGTTCGTCGGCGCCGATCCCGGCGAAGTAAGGCGCGAGCAGCTCCGGCGTCACGTCCTCGATCCGCGCGGGTGACCATTTCGGATTGCGGTCCTTGTCGATGACAGCGGCGCGCACGCCCTCGCGGAAATCGTCGCTGGCGAACACTTCGAGCGCCGCGCGATATTCGCGCACCAGGCATTCTTCCAGCGTCACGGTCGCGCGTCCGAGCCGCAGCAGCTTCAGCGTCACCACCATGCCGCGCGGCGATTTCTCGCCGAGCGTCTTCAGCGTGGCCTGCGCCAGCTCCGAGTCGTCGGCCTTCAGCGCGTCGACGATGTCTTCCATCCGGCCGCGCGCGAACCAGCCGTCGATCCCGGCCTGCAACGCAGCCACGGGACCCGCCTTCTCGCCGGTCGCAAAGCCCGCGATCAGCCGGTCGATCTCGGACGAGTTCGTCCCCGGCGCGGCCTTGGTCAGCGCCTCCCGCAGTGCCGGCAGCTTTGCGCTCGGTACCACCGCGTCGGCGAACTTCGCATAGATCGCGTCCGGACCATTCATGGTGGTGCCGGTGAGGCCAAAATACGTGCCCAACTCGCCCGGCGTGCGCGACAGCAGATAGGTGCCGCCGACATCGGGGAAGAAGCCGAGCCCGACTTCCGGCATCGCGAGCTTGGTCTTCTCGGTCACGACGCGGTGGCGGCCATGCGCCGACAGTCCGACGCCGCCGCCCATCACCAGGCCATCCATGAACGCGACATACGGCTTCGGATACTTCGCGATCCGCGCATTCATGATGTATTCCTGGCGCCAGAACCGCTTGCCGAGGTCTCCCTTTGCCTTCGAGCTTTCCCAGAGCCCGCGAATGTCGCCGCCCGCGCACAGCCCGCGCTCGCCGGCGCCTTCGAGCAGCACCACCGCGACATCAGGATCATGCTCGAACCGGTCGAGCGCGGCGTCGACCCCCTCGGACATCTCCAGACTGAGCGCGTTGATCGCCTTCGGCCGGTTCAGCCTGATGACGCCGAGCGCACCTTCGCGGCGGACGATCAGATCGCCCTCTGCGGCCGCCACATCGTTCATCGCGCGCCCTCGATCAATTTGCGCGACACGATCAGCCGCATGATTTCATTGGTGCCTTCGAGGATCTGGTGCACGCGCAGATCGCGCACGATCTTCTCGACGCCATATTCGCTGAGATAGCCGTAGCCGCCATGCAGTTGCAGCGCCTGGTTGGCGACCTCGAAGCCGACATCGGTGCCGAAGCGTTTCGCCATCGCACACAGCATCGAGGCGTCCGCATCCTTGCGGTCGAGCGCGGCGGCTGCGCGCCACAGGAAGGTGCGTGCGGCCTCCAGTTCGGTTGCCATGTCGGCGACCTTGAATTGCAGCGCCTGGAATTCGTCGAGCCGCTTTCCGAACGCCTTGCGGTCCTTCATGTAGGCCAGCGCCTTGTCGAGCGCCGCCTGCGCGCCGCCGAGCGAGCACGCCGCGATGTTGAGCCGGCCGCCGTCGAGCCCGGCCATCGCGATCTTGAAGCCGATGCCCTCCTCGCCGAGCCGGTTGTCGACCGGCACGCGCGCATTCTCGAATATCACGGCGCGGGTCGGCTGTGCGTTCCAGCCCATCTTGCGCTCGTTGTTGCCGAACGACACGCCCGGCGTCTTGCCGTCGATCACGATGGTCGAGACGCCGCCGGGGCCGTCGCCGCCGGTGCGCACCATCGCCACCAACAGGTCAGTGCTGCCGGCGCCGGAGATGAACTGCTTCTGGCCGTTGAGCACGTAGTGATCACCGTCGCGCACCGCGCGGGTGCGCAAAGCGGCGGCGTCGGAGCCGGCGCCCGGCTCGGTCAGGCAATAGCTCGCGAGCAGCTCCATGGTGCAGAGCTTCGGCAGCCATTTGTGGCGCTGGGTGTCGTTGCCGTAAGCATCGATCATCCAGGACGCCATGTTGTGGATCGAGATGAACGACGACACCGTCGGGCACCCCGTCGCCAGCGCCTCGAAGATCAGCGCGGCGTCGAACCGCGTCATCGCCGAGCCGCCGACGTCGTCCTTGATGTAGATGCCGCCGATGCCGAGGCCGGCGGCCTCGCGCATCACATCCACCGGAAAGTGCTTTGTCTCGTCCCATTCGAGCGCGTGCGGCGCGATCTTCTCGGCCGCAAACGCCCGCGCCATGTCGCGAACCGCGATCTGGTCCTCGTTGAGAGCGAACTGCATTATGGTTTGCTCACTGTTGTCGTCATTGCGAGGAGCGAAGCGACGAAGCAATCCATTCTTCCGTTCCGCGGGGACATGGATTGCGTCGCTGTGCTCGCAATGACGGCCTGGGCTACACCATCACTTCATCGTCGGGATCGAGAACTCCGCGCCGTCCTTGACGCCGGACGGCCAACGCGAGGTCACCGTCTTGGTCTTGGTGTAGAAGCGGATCGAGTCCGGACCGTGCTGGTTGAGGTCACCGAAGCCGGACTTCTTCCAGCCGCCGAAGGTGTAGTAGGCGATCGGCACCGGGATCGGCACGTTGATGCCGACCATGCCGACATTGACCTTGGCCGCGAAGTCGCGCGCCGCGTCGCCGTCGCGGGTGAAGATCGCAACGCCGTTGCCGTAATCGTGCTCCGACGGCAGCGCCAGCGCCTCGTGGTAGTCATGGGCGCGCACCACCGAGAGCACCGGCCCGAAGATCTCTTCCTTGTAGATCCGCATGTCCTTGGTGACGTTGTCGAACAGCGAACCGCCGAGATAGAAGCCCTTCTCGTAGCCCTGCATCTTGAAGCCGCGGCCGTCGACCGCCAGCGTGGCGCCCTCCTTGATGCCGATGTCGATGTAGCTCTTGACCTTCTCGACCGCCTCGCGGGTCACCAGCGGGCCGTAATCGGCCGACGGATCGACCGAGGTGCCGATCTTGAGCGACTCGACGCGCGGGATCAGCTTCTCCATCAGCCGATCGGCGGTGGTCTTGCCGACCGGGACCGCGACCGACACCGCCATGCAGCGCTCGCCGGCCGAGCCGTAGCCCGCGCCGATCAGCGCATCGACGGTCTGGTCCATGTCGGCGTCAGGCATGATGATGGCATGGTTCTTGGCACCGCCGAAGCACTGGCAGCGCTTGCCGGTCTGCGCCGCGCGCTCGTAGATGTATTGCGCGATCGGCGTCGAGCCGACGAAGCCGACCGCCTTGATATCGGGATCGTCGAGGATGGCGTCGACCGCCTCCTTGTCGCCGTTGACGACGTTGAGGATGCCGGCCGGCAGGCCCGCTTCGATCATCAGTTCGGCGAGCTTCATCGGTACGCCGGGATCGCGCTCCGACGGCTTGAGGATGAAGGCGTTGCCGCAAGCGATGGCGGGCGCGAACTTCCACATCGGGATCATCGCCGGGAAGTTGAACGGCGTGATGCCGGCGACGACGCCGAGCGCCTGCCGCATCGAGTAGATGTCAATGCCGGGACCCGCGCCCTCGGTGTACTCGCCCTTCATCAGATGCGGGATGCCGCAGGCGAACTCGGCGACCTCGAGGCCGCGCTGGATATCACCCTTGGCGTCGGGCACCGTCTTGCCGTGCTCGCGCGCCAGCAATTCGGCGAGCTTGTCGTAGTCGCGCTGCACCAACTCGACGAACTTCATCATGACGCGGGCGCGGCGCTGCGGATTGGTGGCAGCCCATTCCGGCTGCGCCGCCTTGGCGTTCTCGACCGCGGCGCGGACTTCGGCCTTGGAGGCCAGCGCGACCTTGGCCTGGACCTCACCGGTCATCGGCTCGAAGACGTCTGCCGTACGGCCCGACGCGCCCTTGACCTCCTTGCCACCGATGAAATGTCCGACTGAGCGCATGGATAACCTCCCTTGGGACCGGAATCGCCGCTCCGCGCGGCGAGATCGCTTTACAAACCCTAATGACCCTGCATTTTATAGGATTCAAGTCCGATAAATTGCACCATAGATGTGCGGAAATGCAGGATCAAGGCGGCGACACGATCGACTGGGACGACTTCCGTTTCGTGCTTGCGATCGTGCGCGGCGGATCGGTGTCGGCTGCCGCCAAGCAGCTCGGCGTCGATCATGCCACAGTGATCCGCCGTGTCGACCGGCTGGAGCGCCACCTCTCCGCAAAACTGTTTGATCGGCGCAAGACCGGCTACCTGCTGACCGAGGCCGGCCAGCGCGTCGCCGACAGCGCCGAGGCGATGGAATCCACCATCGTTGCCAACCAGGAGGCGGTCGGCGGCTCCCGCGCCCATCTCACCGGCACGGTGCGGATCGGCGCGCCCGACGGTTTTGGCAGTCACTTCCTGGCCTCGCGGCTGGTCAAGTTCACCGAGCGGTATCCCGATCTCGATTTACAGCTCGTCGCCACTGCGCGGCTGTTCTCGCTCTCCAAGCGCGAGGCCGACATCGCGATCAGCCTGACCATGCCGAAGGAAGGCCGCATCGTCGGCCGCAAGCTGCTCGACTACACGCTCGGGCTTTATGCCGCACCCCGCTATCTCGCGCAGGCGCCTGCCATTGCATCGCGCGCCGACCTGCCGCGGCATCGCTTCGTCGGTTACATCGAGGAACTGCTGTTCACCCCGGAACTGGACTATCTGCCGCAGGTCTCGCCGAAGATCTCCGCCAAATTCCGCAGCGCCAATCTGATCGCGCAGCTCAACGCCACCATCGCGGGCTTCGGCATCGCCGTGCTGCCGCACTTCATGGCGTCGACACATCCCGAGCTGCAACCGGTGCTGCCTGACGAGGTGCGGATCTCGCGCACCTTCTGGCTGCTGATGCACGCCGACAGCAAGGACCTCGCCCGCATCCGCGCGGTGGCGGATTACATCTACGAGACCGTAGAAGCCGATCGCGCGCTGTTCGGCGGGGTGTAATCTCTCCGTCGTCCCGGCGATGGGGAGATAGGCTGCCTAATTCACCTTCTTCTTCGCCGGCGCCTTCGCCGCGGCGGCTCGTCCCAGCACCGCCTCGCGGCCAGCCGACAGGATCTCGTCAGACATCTCGCCATTGCCGGCGATCCGCGACATCACGATGGTGCCCATCATGGTCGCCAGGGTCGCCATCGCCTGCTTGCGCGCGGCCTTGCGCGGCATGTCCTGGATCTGGTCGGCAATCATCTCGATCATCTGGTCGAGCTTGAGCGCAAATGCCTTGCGGGTCTTCGGGCTCTCGCGGGCGATTTCGGCGCCGAGCGCCGGCACCGCGCAGCCCTGGCCGGGCTCGTCGCGATGCAGCGTTGTCAGGTAGCCGTCCACGATCAAGGCAAGCCGCTTCTCCGGCGGCACCTCGGCCGTGACCTTGCGCCAGCGCTCATTGGCGCGGTCCATGGCGTAGTTGAAGGCCTCGATCACCAGCGCCTCGCGCGAATCGAAATGCGCGTAGAAGCCGCCATGGGTCAGGCCGGCGTCCTTCATCAGGTCGGCGACACCAATGCCATGGGCGCCCTTCTCGCGCAGCCGCGTCGCGGCCTTCTTCACGATCCGCGCGTGGGTCTCCTGCTTGTGTTCTTTCGAATAGCGCATGCCGGTCTCATGGAATGTTTCTAATCATACAATAGCAGATTTGCGCTGGAAATGCTGTAGTTATTTCGGGTTGGGTTCCCCGCCGAGCATCGAAAATGTCGCAGTCGCGTGCACCGCAAGATTGCCCTTGCCGTCGCGGACGAAGCCCTCGGTGTAGCTGGTCTGGCGACCGAGCTTGATTACCCTGCCCTCCGCCGCGATGGTTCCCGAGCGCACCGACAGCGGACGCAGATAGGTCAGCTTGAGGTCCAGGGTGACGGAGGTCCGCCCGGCCGACAGCACGGTCGAGATCGCGCAGCCCATCGCGGTGTCCAGAAGTGCAGCAGCGGTCGCGCCGTGCAGCAGGCCGATGGTGTTCTCGAGGCTCTCATGCGGATCGAGTTCCATCACGATCCGCCCCTCGTCGACGACGGCCATGCGGAATCCGATCAGTTTCGCCATTGGCGGCGGCGGCAGGCGGCCGTCACGGATCGCGCGCATCGCCTCGATCCCGGACATCGGCATGGCCGCCGCGGCGACCGGTCCCGGCGCCTGCCATTCCACCACGCGCACTCGCTTGAGATCGGACGAGTGAAGATCAATGGTTTCGGCGGCGGTCATGACAGCTCCATTTATATGATGATTATAATTCTATAGATCCGGACCGCGCGACGCAACCACAACCCAGCGCCTTGACAGGGACCCGCTTTGTCCGGGACATGGCGCGATCAATTCCTGCGCCGGGACTTTTCCATGGACATGCTCAATCCCCACTGCGGCATCGCCCGCGACTCTAGAGGCGTCGTCCGCCTCACCATCTGCAACGCCGGCAAGCTGAATATCGTCAGCTCGGCTGTGACCAATGGGGTGCGCGAAGGCTTTGAGCATCTGGCCGCCGACCGCAGCATCCGCGCGGTGATCCTGGCCGGCGAAAGCGAGCGCAGCATGATCGGCGGCGCCGACATCAAGGAGATGGCAACGCTCGATCAGACATCCGCGGAAGCCTTCATCAGCCGCCTGCGCGACCTCTGCGAGGCCGTCCGCAAATTCCCGGCGCCCGTGATTGCGCGCCTGCCCGGCTGGTGCCTCGGTGGCGGCCTTGAGGTCGCGGCCGCCTGCGACGTCCGCGTCGCGGCGCATGATGCGATGTTCGGCATGCCCGAGGTGCGCGTCGGCATCCCCTCGGTGATCCACGCCGCACTGCTGCCGCGCCTGATCGGCTGGGGCCGCGCCCGCTGGCTGATGATGACCGCTGAAAATATCGACGCCCCGACCGCGCTCGCCTGGGGCCTGGTCGATACCGTGGCAAAACCCGGCGGCCTCGATGACGCCGTCGAGCACACCGTAAAAGCGCTGCTGGAATGCGGCCCCGAAGCACTGCGCATCCAGAAGGATCTGCTGCGGCAATGGGAAGAACTGCCGCTGACCGAATCGGTGAACCTCAGTGTCGGTGTGTTCGGAAAGTCATTCCAGACCGGCGAGCCGCAGCGGTTGTTGCAGGGATTCCTGGATCGGAAGCGATAGCCGGACTCCCCGGCACGAAATCTTGTGGCCGCAGCCGGGAGCGCATAGAACTGACGGGATGCGAAGCCGCAAATCGCGCTCCAGGACGCATCGATGATCAGGAAAGGCGACGACGGAGCTTCGGAAAGGCCGGGAACGCCGACGCTTCAGACCGTCGAACGCGCATTCACCTTCCTGGAGCACGTCGCCGCAAGCAGCGATCCACCGACGGTTCAGCAGGTCGCACAAGCCCTGAGGCTGAACATCACGACCTGCTACCATCTGATGCGGACGCTGGTTGCGCGCGGCTATCTGACCAGGCTGAGCAATGGCACGCTGGTCGTCGGCAACTCGATCGGGCCTTTGTACCGCGCCTATCGCTCAAGGCTGAACGAAACGCAGGAACTCTACGAGATCGTCCGCCAACTGGCCGAGAAGACGTCCGAGACGGCTTTCTTTTCCGCACCCGACGGCGACTCCGTGGTCCTGAAGATCCTGGTCGAGGGCAGCTTGCAGTCGCTCAGGGTCGGCGGTCTGTTCGTGGGTGTCACCGGCAACGAGCATCTGCGAGCATCCAGCCGCGCGATCCTTCCTTATCTCGAGCCGGCGCACCGCGATCGCATCGTCAAGAAGTGCTTTCGCGGCTTCACCGAAGAAGGCCGAGCGCGAGCGGCAAAGGGTTTGTCGGCCGCCATGGACGCAACGCGCCAGCGCGGCTGGGCCCTGGACGCCGAGGAGTCGCAGGTTGACGTCACCGGCGTGGCCGTTCCGATTTTCGACGACCGTCAGAATATCTACGGAGCGCTGGGCATCGTCGTGCCGACGACGCGCTGGAAACCTGCGCAGCGCGCGTTGGTCGATGCCGTGTCGAAGGCCGGCGATCGGGCCATCGAGCTCCTGACCTACGCCAAGATCGCCTGATAAGGGCCACGCGTCACGTGAGCCCGCGCGCGAGACCCGTCGGCGTGCCGCGAATGCCGCGCACCGACGGCAGTGCGCGCTCAGGCGGCTTGCCGGCTGGCAAGGAAATCCAGGATTCTCGGGACCACCTGGTCCGGCGCTTCCAGCATCGGGCTGTGGCCGATCTTCTCCAGCCGCACCAGCCGCGCGTTCGGCAGCCCCGCCACGACCTCGTCGGCCCATTCCGGCGGACGCGGCATATCCTCGGTGCCGGAGAACACCAGGGTCGGCGCCTGGATCTGCGGCAGCAAATTGACGGCGCTCTTTCGGTACAGCACGCCGCGGATCGCCGGCCAGAGCGACAGCGTGCCGGCTTCCATCCTGGCCCGCCAGTGATCGAGCACCGCGCGCTTCGACGCGCTGTTCCGCGAAGTCTCGCCGAACATCACGGCCATCAGCGTTTCGAGATTCTCGCCCTTGAAGCCGCCATCCCTCGTGGAAGCCTCCATCCAGGACTCGGCCCACGCCAATTGCTCAGGGGGCTCCCCCCGTGCCGATGACCCGAGCATCGTCAACGACGCCACCAGATCCGGGCGCTTGGCGGCTACGCGAAGCGCGACATCTCCGCCCATCGATTGCGCCACCACATGCACGGATGGCAGCCCGAGCTCGGCGATCAGCGCCTCGATATCCTCGGCACAAGCCTCCATCGTCACCGTCTCGTCGGTGCTCGGCGCACTCAGTCCCTGGCCACGGAAGTCGGGGCAAATCACCCGATAGCGTCCGCGCGCAGCGGCGACCAGGTCCGCGAACATCGTGCGGTCGAGCCACAGCGAATGCAGGCAGAGCACGGCTGGCAAATTGCTCTCACCGGTATCGTCGATCCAGAGGATGGTGTCGCGAATTCGAAGTCCGGTTGTCCGGCTCATGGTGTTCCTCCTGTGCAGGGAGCACGTGCCGTGCCCCAACGCCTTTGCGCGTTTTTCTGTCGTTGGCCTCGCGAGAGTAGGAAGCAAGCGCGCCTCATGTCAATATTTGAATATAATTTCAAATATTGAAATTCATATGCGTACAAAAGATATGATGCGACGCGCGGGATGCCCCGGTATTCGCTGACATGCTACGCTGAGGGCGATCGAGGTCCGGGATGAACAAAGCAATCTTCGGCAGACATGACGGCGTCTGGCTCAACGAGCCGGAGCACTGGACTGCGGACGGCGATAGCCTCCGTATCGTCACCGGCAATGCCAGCGATTTCTGGCGCGAGACGCATTACGGCTTCACCCGCGACAGCGGGCATTTCCTTGGCTTCCAGACCGCCGACGCCTTCACCGCGGAGCTGCGCGTCCAGGGCAATTTCACCGCACTCTACGATCAGGCCGGCATCATGGTGCGGGTCGACGCGCAGCACTGGGTCAAGGCCGGGATCGAGTTGTCCGACGGCCGTGCGATGCTGTCGAGCGTGCTGACCCACGGGCAATCGGATTGGACGACGGCCCCCTACGCGCACGATGCCGGCGACTTCCGGCTGCGCGCAACGGTTTCGAACGGCGTGCTGCGCCTGCAAGTCTCAACGGACGGCAAGCTTTGGCCGTTAATGCGGCTCGCGCCGTTTCCGAAGGTCAAATCCTATCTGGTGGGGCCGATGGCCTGCACGCCCGAGCGGGCCGGACTCGAGGTCAGCTTCTCCGCGTTCCAACTGACGCCACCGCTCGGCAAGGATCTGCACGATCTCACTTGAGGGACCATCTCGCTCTCTATCCGGGCTGACGGACTGTTGACCACGCGCGCTGGCCCATTAGTCTAGGCTGTCCGCGAGACATAGGCCTCACATCGAGAACGTCGATGGAAGCAGAGGTCTCGCCGATGTCTGCGATCAGACCAAACAAAGAATTCGGGACAAACGCACGGGGTCACCACTCAAGAGCAGCAGGAGGACATATGGTCCAAAAGCGCGACGTTCCCGGTATCCGCCCCTATGATGCTCCCGCCGGCGGCTGGGGTGCCCTCAAGGCCACCGCGATCGCGGTGCGCGATCAGATGGAACTGGTCGAGGCGCCGATCACGCTGCTGCGCACCAACAAGCCCGACGGGTTCGATTGCCCGGGCTGCGCCTGGCCCGACAAGGAGCACACCTCCACCTTCCAGTTCTGCGAAAACGGCGCCAAGGCCGTCACCTGGGAGGCGACCAGCAAGCGCGTCACGCCGGAGTTCTTCGCCGCCCATACCGTCACCGAGCTGCTCGGCTGGAGCGACTTCCATCTCGAGAACGAGGGCCGCCTCACCCACCCGCTCGCCTATGACGCCGCGAGCGACACCTACCAGCCGATCGACTGGGACGACGCGTTCGCGCGGATCGGCGAGACGCTGCGCGCGCTGCCCGATCCCGACATGGCCGAATTCTACACCTCGGGCCGCGCCTCGAACGAAGCCGCCTTCCTGTTCCAGATCTTCGCGCGCGAATACGGCAGCAACAATTTCCCCGATTGCTCGAACATGTGCCACGAGGCGACCAGTGTCGGCCTGCCGCAATCGATCGGCATCGGCAAGGGCACGGTGTCGCTGGACGATTTCGACCATTGCGAGCTGATCATCGCGATGGGCCACAATCCCGGCACCAACCATCCGCGCATGATGGGTACGCTGTGGGAGGTGTCGCGACGCGGCGTGCCGATCATCGTGTTCAATCCCTTGCGCGAGCGCGCGCTGGAGCGCTTTGCCGATCCGCAGGACCCGATCGAGATGGCGACGCTCGGATCGACCCGGATCGCCTCGACCTACTACCAGCCGAAGGTCGGCGCCGACGCCGCGGTGCTCAAGGGCATCATGAAGGCGCTGATCGAGATGGATGATGCGCGCCATGACGTGCTCGATCACGCCTTCATCGCCGAGCACACCAATGGGTACGAGGCGTTCGCCGCCGACCTGCGCGCGACGGCGTGGCCGTCGATCGAAACCGTCTCCGGCTTCAACCGCACCCAGCTCGGCGAGGTCGCCGCCGCCTATGCGAAATCCAACGCCACCATCATCACCTATGGCATGGGCATCACCCAGCACATGCGTGGCACCGACAATGTCCAGCAGATCGCAAACCTGCTGCTGTTGAAAGGCAATTACGGCAAGCCAGGCGCCGGCATCTGCCCGCTGCGCGGTCACTCCAACGTGCAGGGCAACCGCACCGTCGGCATCACCGAGAAGCCCAACATCCCGATGTTCGAAGGCATCGAGCGCACCTTCGGCTTCAAGCCGCCGCGCCATCACGGCCACGACGCGGTCGCGGCGATGGAGGCGATCGACGACGGGAAGTCAAAGGTGCTGATTTGTCTCGGCGGCAATTTTGCCATCGCGCTGCCCGATCCCGAGCGCTGCACCGCCGCCATGCGCAAGCTCGATCTCGCCGTGCATCTCGGCACCAAGCTGAACCGCTCGCATCTCCTGGTCGGCAAGCAATCGATCCTGTTGCCGGTGCTGGGACGCACCGAGCAGGATATCCAGGCGAGCGGGCCGCAGGTCGTCACCGTCGAGGATTCGATGTCGATGGTGCACGCCTCGCGCGGCAGGCTCAATCCGGCGTCCGAACATCTGCGTTCGGAATCGGCCATCGTGGCCGGCATGGCGATGGCGACCCTGCCGTCGAGCAAGGTGCCGTGGACCGAGCTGATCGCCGACTACGATCGCATCCGCGATGCCATCGAGGGCGTCTTCCCCGATTTCAAGGATTACAACACGCGGATCCGGACGCCCGGCGGCTTCCGGCTGCCGCTGCCGCCGACCGAGCGCAAATGGACCACCGCGTCCGGCAAGGCCGAATTCCTGATCTTCGACGGGCTCGAAGAGGACCCGGTGCTGGCGGACAGCACAGTGCTCAAGCTCGCCACCATCCGCAGCCACGATCAGTACAACACCACGATCTACGGGTTGGACGACCGCTACCGCGGCGTGTTCGGACGACGCGACGTGCTATTCACGAACGAGGCGGACCTCACCGCGCGCGGCCTGGCGCATGGCGATCTCGTCGAGATCGAGACCGCCTTGCCCTCGCCCGCACCGCGCCGTCTTACGCTCACCGCGATCGTCTACGACATCGCCCGCGGCTCGGTCGCCGCCTATTATCCCGAAGCCAATGGCCTGGTGCCACTCGACTATCAGGATAAGGAAAGCGGCACACCGTCGTACAAGTCGGTGCCGGTGCACATCCGAAAGGCGGCGCAGTAACCGCCACGGCCGCGTGACGGCGCGGACCGCTCAGGTCGAGACGGGTATCTCGATCGCCACCAGCGTGCCGCGACCGGGCTCGCTCTCCAGCGCGATCCGGCCGTTGAGTGACGAGACAACGGTGTTGAACGCGATGTGCAGGCCAAGGCCGATATTGCCTCGCTCTCGCCCGGTCGTGAAGAACGGATCGAACACGCGTGCCTGCAACGCCTCGGGGATGCCGACGCCCTGGTCGGCACAAGCGATCCGCGCCAGCGCCTGGTCCGGCTGGCTGACCGTCACGGTGAACCGCCCGCCTCCGCCATCGGGATAAGCATGCGCCGCCGCGTTGAACGCGAGACTGCTGATCACCTGGGCCAGCGCGCCGGGATAACTGTTGAGGATGATGCCCTGGGGGCATTCGACCTCGACGATCAATCCCTGACGGGACAGCAATGGCCCGAGCTTCGCGACCAGCTCGGACAACCAGCCGCCGAGCTCGAACGTATGCCGCTCCTCGTCGGCCTGATGGGTCGCGACCTGCTTGAAGCTGTGCACCATCTCGGAGGCCCGATGCAGGTTGTCCGAGGTCAGTCGAAGTCCCTGCTCGATCCGCGCAATGCCCTTGGTCAGATCCGATCGGCGGACGGCGGCGCTCTTCAGCGCCTCGTTCATCGCGCGAAGATCGGCTTCCATGGTCGTCGACGTGGTGAGCGCGAGGCCAAGCGGCGTGCTGACTTCATGCGCCACGCCGGCAACGAGTTGCCCGAGCGAGGCCAGCTTCTCGGCCTGCACGAGTTGCGATTGCGTCGCATGCAAATCGCGCAGCGAGGCTTCCGAGCGCTCCTTTTCCAGCCGCAAGGCCTGCGCGGTCCGAAACTGCTGGCGCGCGCGAAACTCACGGGCGGCGACGGCATAAAGCGACAGGGCATAAGCGTTGAGGACGAGGGAATGATTGATGAAGCGCAGCCCCGGCGGCAAAGCCGGGGCGAGCGATTCAGCGATGCACAGCGCAATCCATGCCGTGAGACAGAACACCGCCAGCGGACCGATCCGTAGCGGCAGCATGGTCGAGACGAACAGGATCACCATCATCACGCCAGGCGCCGCGTAGGTGAATCCCGAGGGCAAGACCAGATAGACGCTGGGCAGCACGCAACCCGGAATGACGCAATAGACCAGAAAGATCGTTTCGGCCCACGGCTTCATCGCCCGCATCCAGAGCAACGCGGTGAGCGGAAGCAGAACCAAGACTGCGGTTCCGCCGCGGATCGCCAGCGTGATCGGCAGGATTTCGGGATAGAGCACCCAATCCCAGAACGCATATCCGGCATAGGTGAACGCGCCGAGCAGCATCGCCACCTGCGTCCAGCCGATATTGCCCCGCACATATTGGTCCACGAACCGGCGCTCTTCGACGATGTCGTCGAAGCGCAGTCCAAGGCGGGTCAAAAGGCCGAGCATTCCGGGATCAAAATCGGTCGAGAAAATCTTGCATAGGGAAATTGCAGCGCAAAGAATGATCTACGACAGCTTGCCCACGCTGTCGCGCCCTTTTGGCGCATCCGCAGCCACGGCGCGGCATCGCGCCGCGCCCCCTTACCGCGCGTTGGCCGGCGCGTGGGTCGGCCACAGATCGGCCCGCCAGTGCAGCGCGATCGCGAGCATGGCGATGAAGCCGGCGGCGGCGAGCAAGGTGCCGGTCGCGGTGTAGCCGATCAGGTCGATCAGGCTGCCGGCGGCGAGCAGGCCGAGCGGCAGGCCGTAGATCACCATCATGCGCACGCCCATCACGCGGCCGCGCAGATGGGCGCTGGCGTTGCGCATCAGCATCACGGCGGCCGAGATCATCGACATGCTCTGTGCGATGCCGGCCAGCACCAGGCAGGCCATCGCCACCGGCATGGTCCTGAGCTCGACGAACACCAGCAGCATCGCGTACCAGGCGAGCGTCGCGCCGATCAAAAGCCGCGCGATGCGCACGCCGCCGGCCATGCTGAGCGTGATCGAGCCGATCAGCGAGCCGACCGCGAAGCTCGCGGAGAGATAGCCGAGCCCGGTCTGGTCGGTATGGAAGATGTTGCGCGCGACGTAAGGCAGCAGGCCGTTGGTCAGCGGAAACGCGGTCAGGTTGGCAAGGAACGCAACGCAGAGCGCAGCACGCATGCCGGGCCCGCTCCAGGCGTAGACGATGCCTTCCTTCAGGTCGCGCAGCAGTTTTGAGCCGGGCAGATCGATATCAGCCTGATCGGCCGTGCTGTGCGTCTTGGCTGGACGCTCCATGCACAGCATCAGGATGGCGGCGACGAAGTAGAAGCAGGCGATCCCGACATAGACGTAACCGATGCCGAGCGCCGCGAACAATCCCGCCCCGGTCAATGCGCCGGCGATGCGCGCCGAATCCTGCGTGGTGCGCGCCAGGCTGATGGCGCCGACCAGTTGCTGCGGCGGCATGATGTCGGCGAGCAGCGCGCCGCGCACGCCGAGGTCCGACGGACGGATCACGCCCATCATCGCGACGATGATCATGACGTTGAGCGGCGCGAGATGTCCTGATAGCGCCATTGTCATGATGGTGCCGGCGAGCGCCGTATAGGCGAAGCGCATCACCGCCAGCAAATCGCGATGCCCCATGCGGTCGCCGATCATGCCGACGACCGGCGCAACCAGCGTGCCGACATATTGCAGCGAGGCGAGCACGGTCAGCAGCAGCACCGACCCGGTCTCGACCATGATGTACCAGCCGAGCACCAGCGTCTCGACCTCGAACGCCCAGGAGGTGAGCAGGTCCGACGGCCATTGAAAGCGATAGCTGCGAATCCGGAATGGCGCGAGCGCGGAGGTCCGCGTGGTCCCGCTCAAGACGCGATGACGCGTGTCACGGCGTGTCCTGCCCTTTGCTTGTTTCGTCCGGGGCCTGGTTGTTCTGGGTCTTGATTCTCTTGGCAAAATACCCCGGTTCCGGCAGCGTAGCGCCGACAGCATCGGTGTCAATCGAAGCCGCCGCATGCCGCCATGCGCGACGGCGTGCTGCACCGCCCGGCTAGTTTCGCCCGGCGTGCGCGACCGCCGGATCGGCGGACGCAAGCTGCCTGATCGCATCGATCAGCGCAGCGTTGAAGGCGGCGGGATCCTCGATCTGCGGAATGTGCCCGACATCCTGCATCACCTTGAGCGACGCCTGCGGGATCAGCGCGCGGAGATCGTTGGCCTGGGCGAGCGGCGTGACGTCATCACGATCGCCCCAGATCATCGCCACCGGCACCTTGATCTTCGATACCTCGTCGCGCGAGGCACTCAGCGCCGCGCGATCCGAGCCGGTGAAATACAGCAGCCAGTCCGCGATATGGGATGTCGTCCCGGTGACGCGCATCGGCGCCTTGAGGATGTCGAGCGTCTCACCGCTCGCAGCATCCTTGCGGTAGATCAGCTTGGAGAGCAGGAAGCGCGTCGCCAGCGGATCGGTCGCCGTCGCCGCCACCGCGAGCTCGCGCAGCGGACGATAGGCGAGCAGCGCCGGCGGATCGGACGGCGGCTGCGTCAGCCCGAGCGCCGCGTCCACCAGCACGAGCCCGATCGCGCGATCCGGATGGCGCAGGACATATTCCAGCGCCGCGCCTGCGCCAAAGGAATGACCGACGATGACGGCGCGGCCCGCCCCCAGCGCCGTCATCATGCCGTCGATGCGGGCGGCCTGCTCGGCGCGGGTGTAGCCGCCTTGCCGCTCGGAATAGCCGAACGGCGGCAGGTCGGGTACGATCGGCCGGTAGCCATCGGCCTTGAGCGCCGCCGTCGTGCGCCACCACAATTTGCTCCAGGCCGCGGTGCCATGAAACAGCACCACCGGAATGCCGCCCGGCGGCGCCGGATCCATCACGAACAGGCGTCCGTGGCCGCTGTCGACAAACTTGCCGTCGGCAGGCGCCGCCGCGGCTGCGCTCTCCGTTTCCCTGAGATGCGCAGCCAGCCGCAGCGCGCCCAGTCCAACGGCGAGCACGCCGATGAGGCCGGTCACGACCACGACCGCACCGATCGCGAAGCGGCGGATCCATCGCGTCATCGCCGGCCACACCCGGCGGTCAGCACCGGCCAGACCAGCCACGCGCCACGGCTGTAGAGCGATTTGACGGTGTCCTCGTCGGCCGTCCGCATCGCGAGGAAGCCGCGGCCGGAGGCAAGCAGATCGCCGTCGGCGCCGGCCAGCCGGCCCGGATCGCCGAACGCGACCACGACGGTGGGAGTCACGACGAGCGCGGCCGCGGCCATCCCGACGAACCACACCACCAGCACCGCGGCGGCGCCGCCGGCGAAGCGAAGCAAGCGACGCCTTGCCTGAGCAATCCTTGCCTCAGCAGTCCTTGCCTCAGTAGTCGTAGGCATGTTCGAACCTGGCGCCGAGCGCCTCGACGGTGGCCGGAAACGCGGCCACCGTGGCGACCTCGGTATCATAGCCCACTCTGCGCCAACCGGGCATCGATTGCACGTCGGTCTCGAAGATCGGCCTGGCGCCGCCGACCTGCGGGAGCTGGCCCGCGGGAACCAGCACCGTCGTCAGGATCCTGGTGTTGCCCGCGATCTCGCCGAACGACAGCCCCTTGGCGCCGATCTCCCTGATGATGCCGGTGAACTCGCGATAGCGCGGCGTGATCATCAGCACGCCCTGCCGGCCGTCGGCCGCGCGCACCTCGCGCACCGGGCGGATCCGGCTATCCGGCGGCAGCGCCTGCGCCGACGGCGCCAGCACGACGCTGCCGATCTCGAGATCGGCGGGAGACAATCCCGCGAGCGCGCCGATCGCCTTCGCGTAGAGCGATTTGACGCCATATTGCAGCGACAGCGAAAACCGCCGCTCCACCGAACGCAGCGACGGCTCGAACGGCACGTCGTGCCAGAGCGCCGACAATTTGTCGGCGAACGGATAGCGATACCACGGCGTCTGCTCGAGGAACTTGGCGTAGTCGTCGAGCAGCGCCTGGTTGAACTCGTCCTCTTTGGTGCGCGTGGACCCGCGCCACGCCACGGTGAGCGCGCCGATGGTGCGCTCATAGAGCCCCTGCACCGCCATCTCGGCGGTGAAACTGGTTCCGATGATGTAGTCGGTGATCATCTGGTCCGGCGTGGCGGGCCGGGCCGACGACGAGGAGCGCCTCGCGCCGCAGAGGCTGGACCAGAAGCCCCTGACGCTGCGGTAGTAGTCGAACGAGGATTCCGAGGCCGCGCGGGTCACGCCGGCGAGATCGGAATAGGCATAGACGATGTACCACTCCGGATAGGTCAGGAACGTATCGCCTTCCGCCCGCGCGTATTTGGCATCGTCGACACCGAAGGCCGCGGTGGCGGGCGCCAGGGAATCGTCCGGCGTGCAGGCGTATTGGACGTAGCCGATCTGCGCCGCGCAGCCCGCGACGAACACGACAACGGCGACACCGATGACGGCCGCGATCCGCCGAAACCATTTCATGCCAGCCGGCTCCGCGCCGAAAATCCGGTCACGATGCCGAAGGCGCCGAGCGCGAGATGCGGCACGCTCGAGGCCACCTTCACGAAGGTCGAGGTCGAGCGGACGCCGTCGATGAAGATGCTGAGATCAAGATAGCCGGAGCCGGTGAACACGCCCATCACGCCGTCGAGGAAATACAGCGTGCCGAACACTTTCAGGAAGAAGATCGACGCCTGCCGCGAAATCGCTGCTGCCGCGATCGCCCAGGCCGCGGAGGCCAGATGCAGCGCATCCTTGTAGATATCGAGATGGAACAGGCCGAACACCCGTCCTTCGGTGTCGATGAAGGCCGGGATGTAGTCGGTCGCCGCAGCAAACAGCAATGCGGCGCCGAGCAGCGCGGCGGCCAGACGAGAGCGATCCATGATCCTGCGCTCCTTCAAGCGAAATAGACGTCCCACATCATGTTGCGGAACACCAGTGACGGGTCGAGCCGGCGCTTGGCGGCGACGAATTGCTCGGTACGCGGATAGATCGAGCGCACCTGGTCGCGCCGGGCATGCAGCCGGTATGGCAGATAGAACGCGCCGCCGAGATCCTTGAC
This sequence comes from Bradyrhizobium sp. SK17, assembly GCF_002831585.1. Taxonomy (GTDB): domain Bacteria; phylum Pseudomonadota; class Alphaproteobacteria; order Rhizobiales; family Xanthobacteraceae; genus Bradyrhizobium. The sequence goes on from NZ_CP025113.1 coordinate 5,992,077, forward strand.
GCCTTCGATCAGGGCTTCGGTCATCCGCATCATGTCGACCTCGCCCTCCGGGCTGATCTCCTGCGAGAACGACATCACCGCCGCGATCCGCTTCTGCGGCGCATAGGCCAGCACCGCGACCGGATCGGCATCGACATAACGCAAGGTCACGTTGAGAAATTCCGACTTCGCCTTCGGGATCACTGCGCGGCAGAGATTGACGAAGCCGTTGAAGCGATCCGGCGGGACGAAATATTCATGCAGGATGTCGGTCCGCGTGCCGTCTCCCGACGCCAGATTGACCACCGGCTCGACCATCAGCGTGTTGCGGGTGGCGGCGCCGGCGATCGACGGGCTGACCGAGGCTTCCATGAACCAGCGGAAATTCTTCGCCCATTCACGCCCGGTTTGCAGCCGATAGACGTCGCGGGAGAATCCGGTCAGCGCGCCATGGTCGACCACGGCGGGAAGCGGCGACGGCTGCGTGGCGGCTGCCCGATAGGTGATCATCAGGGCCTCGTCGAACAGGCTCTCGCGCGCGACCGAAAGCCTGCCATAGGCCATCCGCACCGCGGGATCGTTCTCGACCGCGTTGACGAAAGCATCGGCGAATTGCGATGGCTGCATCCTCGTATAGGTCGGCTGCATCAGCGCATTCGGCACCATGTCGAGCTCGAGCTCGACGATGGCCCCGAACAGGCCGTAGCCGCCCATCGCGAGCGCGAACAGCTCCGGTTCCTTGGTCCGCGAGCACTCGACCAATTGTCCGTCGGACATAACGATCTTCACCGCGCGCACCGTAGCGCCAAACGGACCGTAGCGCGTCGGCCAGCCATGCGAATTGACGCAGAATGTCGAGCCGACGCCAAAATCGCTGTTGGACTGCATCACCGCCGGCGAGAAGCCCTGCGCATCGAGCGCGCGGATCACCTCGAACCAGCGCATCCCCGCCCCGACGCGATAGGTCATGTTGGCGCGATCGGTCTCGATGTGCCCGCCGGTCAGGGTGATCGCGACCCCGTCGCGCGGAATCGACTGGCCGCCCATCGAGTGGCGCGCCACACCGATGGCGAACGGACGTCCCTCGGTCCTGGCCGCGGCGATCTCCTGCCGGATCGTGCCGACGATGTCGTCGGCGGGCGCGGCCTTGAGCGCGACGTGGCGCGCCACCGATGTCGGATTGAGCCGGCTGGCGTCGTTGATGATGGGCCTCGGAGTGAACTCGGCGTGCGCCGGTACTCCCGAAGCCAGCACCGTTGCTAGTCCTCCCTTGAGGACGGATCGTCGCGATAGCGTCACAAGAAATTCCTCAAACGACTCGTCTGGCGAATGTTACCGGAAAAATCCTCCCGACAACGGACTGGCGTTCTCGCGAATCACAAGCCCATGCGCGGCACCGCGCGTCGCAACATGAGGTGGGTTGGTATGAACGCCAGCAGCGGCAGGCCGATCATCAGGCCGGCGAGCCACACCAGCGGCGGCACGAAGTCTTGCGGCGCACTGTCGCTCATGCCGAACACATAGTTGATGTTGACCGGGGTCATGCCCGGGTCCGGCCGCGGTCCCGGCATCACGAAGTAGCAGATCAACAGCAGCGCCCAGGCCAATGCGCTCCAGGCGATCAGCGCGCGCTGATCATAGCCAAGCCGCCAGACCAGGAACAGCAGCAGGAACGGCAGCCAGCCGTGAAAGCCCGACAGGAACCGGAGGAACAGCGAGAGGTCCTGATCGAACATGTAATTCGTCATTCCGGTCAGCGAGACACCGGCGGCATGCGCCAGAAAGTCGACCACCCAGAAGGTTTGCGGCACCAGCAGGCCGACGGCACACATCGAAATCAACAGCGCGCTCTCGGTCCAGACCCCGATCAAGGTGAGGATCAGGGAGACGTCGCAGAAATAGAGAAAATTGGTCGGCCCGTACCAGTAGGTATAGACCGGCACCAAAACAGCCATGAAGGCGCTGAAGCCGATCTTGACGGAGAGCGGAATGCGCGTGGGCGACTGCTCGACAGCGATAACGGACATTGCGGCGGGAACTTTCCATTGCACAACCGGCGATGCTTAGCACCCGGCCGGTAAACGGCCTCACCAGCTCGCAACCCTGGATTACCGGCGTGCGAGAATTCGGTTAACGCAAACCGAGCGTGCACCATACAGTTTTAGCTACGGCTGTGTGCGCCTTTGGGGTAGCATGCCCGTTCCAAAGCTGCGGAGCAGCCCATGACGGCCTTCGGAGTTTTCGCAATCTATGTGACGCCGTTCGTGATCATCGGGATCGCAATCAAACTGCTGATGAAGCGTTGCGCCATCGATCTGCCCGAGGTGCAGAACCAGGCAGGCCCGGCGCCGAAGCGACGATTTCTGCTCGGCGCCTGGCGATCGGATTAGGCCATGTAGGCCGATCGCTTCAGGCCGGCCCGGTTTACAAGGCTGCGGCCACGGCGTAGCGCTTCATCGTTGAACTTTGTCTTGTGGACCGCCCCTGAGGAGGGAATAACCCCGTGCCCAGCCCGGAAAACCTTCCAATCGACCAGATCTACGTTCCCCTGAAGAAAAGGGAAACCCTCAGGCCCGAGGTCGTCGAAGAGATCGCCGCGAGTATCCTGGAAATTGGACAACAAATCCCGATTCTCGTTCGACCAGATGAGAGCAGGCTCGTGTTGCTCGAGGGATTGCATCGGCTCGAGGCCTGCAAGGCGCTCGGCGAGACGACGATCATCGGAGTCCGGGGTTCAGCGGAGGTCCACCCCAAGGCGTTGTTGTCCGACTCGGCAGTGATCGAGGCTGAGCGTGACAAGATGGCGCGATTGAGGAAGCTGCGTCTTGAAAAGGAAGCTGCCGAGAGATCGACCACGGCCGCGGCCACAATCGCGGAATCCAAGTCGGCCGAGCCTCGGCCAGCCCGTTCCGGCAAGAGCATCGGACGGGGATCATCGGGCGGACAAGGATCGAAAACGAAAACCCTGTCGGAATGGATCACGCAACAGAAGCGCGACGGTGGTCGCTATTGACTGCCGGCTCGGCCGCCAAAGCAGCAGCCGCGAAAGCCAACCTACGCGCCATCACTCCTCCTGCTCGACGCCTGGCAGTCGGCGTAGATGGATGCCTCAACCACGACCGCACCCGGTCAGGCGCGCCCGCAGGCAGGAGACCGCCTCGGCCAGTGCAAGGTCGGCCTGCACGCCGTCGCGCTGGCGCAGGCTCACCCGCCCTTCCCGCATCTCGCGCCCGCCGACGATCGCCATGACCGGCACCGCCATATCACGCGCCGCCACGATGCGCCGCGACAACGTGTCGGCGCTGCCATAGGCGACGGCGCGAATACCGGCACCTTCGAATGCCGCCAGCACGTCCCGGCCATATCCGGCCTGCTCCTGCGAGATCGGGGCGACCGCAACCTGGTCCGGTGCGAGCCAGAATGGCAGCACGCCGCCATAGTGCTCGAGGAGGATCGCGATCATGCGGCCGAGTGATCCGAAGATCGCATGGTGGATCATCAGCGGCGTTGCACGGCTGCCGTCGGGCGCGATGTAAGACGCCCCGAGCCGTTGCGGCAACACGCCGTCGATCTGCACCGTTCCGCATTGCCACGACCGCCCGAGCCGGTCGCGTAGCGCGAATTCCAGCTTCGGCCCGTAGAATGCGCCCTCGCCGGGATTGATCCGAGGCACGAGGCCACAGCGCCGCGCGGCATCGCCGAGCTTCGCCTCCGACCAGTCCCACGTCGCGTCGTCCCCGGCGCGCAGCGCAGGCCGCGTCGCCAGCGCCACCTCATAGTCGGGGAAGCCGAGCTCGCGGTAGACCTCGTCGAGCAAGGCGATGAAGCGCGCGACCTCGTCCTCCACGTCCTGCTCGCGACAGAACACATGCGCATCATCCTGCTCGAAGCCGCGCGTCCGCATGATGCCGTGCAGCGAACCGGACGGCTCGTTGCGGTGGCAGGCGCCGAATTCGGCATAGCGGATCGGCAGCTCGCGCCATGAGCGCAGCCCCTTGTTGAAGATCTGCACATGGCAGGGACACGACATCGGCTTCAGCGCCATCGTCGCCTCGCCATCGTCGATCCGGAACATGTGCGCGCCGAACTTGTCCCAGTGACCGCTGCGGCTCCACAGCGCCTGAGGCAGCACTTGCGGCGTGCGGACCTCGGCATAGCCGGCGCGACGCATCCTGCGTCGGACATAGTCTTCCAGCACCCGGTACAGCGCGGTGCCGCGCGGATGCCAGAACACCATGCCGGGCGCATCGTCCTGCAGGTGCCAGAGCTTCAATTGCACGCCGAGATGTCTGTGATCGAGTTCGTCCATGGCTATGTTCCTTGTCAGGGACAGAGCGCGGACGGGATCATCAGAAACAGAAAGGCCCCGTCCGTCGCCGGCGGGGCCTTTTCTGGGTGAAGGACGCTTCTCTCTAGCGCGCGCAACCAGCAGGCGATCCGCCGTAAGCGGTCGCGGTGGTGGTCGATGCGGCTGAGAAAAGCTTGTTCATGCCCGGTGTATGGCCGGAAAATGCGCGGGCGTCAATGCGGGCGACGTGTAGTCTCGCGTCGTCCCGGCGAAGCCCGGGACTCATAACCACAAATGGTTGTTGGTGCGCGATGTCGGAACGACGAGTCCCAACCACGACATCCGCCGCGGCGTATGGGTCCCTGCTTTCGCAGTGACGACATGCGGGAAGAGTTGAGCACACTCCGATATCATTGCTCGGCTTGCCGACTCCGCCAAAACTCCGGCGTCCACGCACCCGCGCTCATTCATCCGAACACGACATTTTGTCATGACCGCCGCAGTTGCATTTTTTGCGCCGCATCATATGATACATATAATTCTATAAGATTCCCGCATTGAACGGAGTTCCGCCATGGCAACCAGCGTCGATCCCGTCGTCATCCTATCCGCCGCCCGCACCCCGCTCGGTCGCTTCATGGGCGACCTTACTTCGCTGCCGGCGCACAAGCTCGGCTCGCATGTGATAGGCGCGGCACTCGAACGCGCGAAACTCGCGCCCGAAAGGATCGACGAGGTGTTCATGGGCAACGTGCTGCCGGCCGGCCAGGGCCAGGCTCCGGCCCGCCAGGCCGCGCGCGGCGCCAGACTGCCGGATGCCACCGGCGCCACCACCGTCAACAAGGTCTGCGGGTCCGGCATGAAGGCGACCATGCTCGCCCACGACATCATCAAGGCCGGCTCGGCCGAGATCGTGCTGTCCGGCGGCATGGAGAGCATGAGCAATGCGCCGTATCTGTTGCAGAAGGCGCGCGGCGGCTACCGCGCCGGGCACGACCGCATCATCGATCACATGATGATGGATGGGCTCGAGGACGCCTATGAGACCGGCCGCTCGATGGGCGATTTCGGCGAGGCGACGGCGGAGGCGTATCAGTTCACCCGCGCCGACCAGGACGCGTTCGCGATGGAAACGCTGAGCCGCGCCCGCAAGGCAGTCGAGAGCGGCGCCTTCAAGGCCGAGATCGCGCCGATCACGTTGAGCGAGAAGGCCGGTCCGCGCATCATCGCCAATGACGAGCACCCGCTGAAGGTCGATCCCGCAAAGATCCCCGGCCTGAAGCCGGCGTTCCGCGCCAACGGCACCATTACCCCGGCCGCCTCCTCGGCCAATGCCGACGGCGCCGCGGCGCTGATCCTGGCCAAGCGCTCGCTCGCCGACCGCGACGGGCTGCCGGTGCTGGCCGAGATCAAGGGCCATGCCACCCACAGCCAGGAGCCGCAGTGGTTCACGACGGCGCCGATCCCTGCAATCCGCAAGCTGCTCGACAAAGTCGGCTGGAACGTCGGCGATGTCGACCTGTTCGAGATCAACGAGGCATTCGCGGTGGTCGCGATGGCGGCACAGCGCGACCTCGGCATCCCCAGAGACCGGCTCAACATCAATGGTGGCGCCTGCGCGCTCGGCCATCCGATCGGCGCCACCGGCGCGCGGCTGATCGTGACGTTGCTGCACGCGCTGGAAGCGCAGAACCTGAAGCGCGGCGTCGCGGCGCTGTGCATCGGCGGCGGCGAAGCCACCGCGATCGCGGTGGAGCGGGTCACGCACTGAGGCTCGAGCCGCGTCATTTGCGAGGAGCGCTAGCGACGAAGCAATCCACATATCCGCATATGCGGATCGATGGATTGCTTCCGCCTTCGCCAAGGCTCCGGCGGACAAGTCGCTTCGCTCGCAACGACGCGCAGAGGTGCCGGCCTCTCCGAGAGGCCCGTCGAGACGCGACGCGACCGTTCAGCTCAATGTCCGAAAATGAGGGAACTTTGCCATTTTAGACATAGCTACCCCGTGCCATATTGCGCATCGTCGATAAAACCTCATTGCATTTGATCTGGAACCCAATGATCTCGAACTCGCTTGCCGCTGCCCTCGCCCGCCGCAACATCCACTACGGTTGGGTGATGGTCGGGGTGACATTCTTTGCCGCGCTGATCTCGGCCGGCACCGTCGGTGCGCCCGGCGTCTTCATCGTGCCATTGCAGAATGAGTTCGGCTGGTCGACCGCGGAAATCTCCTCGGCGCTGTCGATCCGCTTCATCCTGTTCGGGCTGATGGCGCCGTTCGCCGCCGCGCTGATGAACCGCTACGGGCTGCGCAACGTCACGCTCGCCGCGCAATTGATCGTGGTCTCCGGACTGTTGGCGTCGCTCGCCATGACGCAGGTCTGGCAGCTCATCCTGCTGTGGGGCGTCGTGATCGGGATCGGCACCGGCATGACGGCGTTGGTGCTCGGCGCGACGATCGCCTCGCGCTGGTTCGTGGCGCGGCGCGGCCTCGTGATCGGCATCATGACCGCCAGCGTCGCGACCGGGCAACTCGCTTTCCTGCCGCTGCTTGCGACCATCACCGAGCGTTACGGCTGGCGCATCGCGCTGGGCGCGGTCTGCATCGTGCTCGGCGTCGCCGCATTCGCCGTGCTGATGCTGATGCGCGACCGGCCGGGCGACGTCGGCCTGCGCCCGTTCGGCGACGACGGCACCGCGCCCCTGCCCGCGCCGCCGCCGGCCAACGCGCCGATCATGGCGGCCGCGCTCGGCACGCTGCGCGACTCCTCCAAATCGTCGGTGTTCTGGATCCTGTTCGCGACCTTCTTCGTCTGCGGCGCCTCGACCAACGGCCTCGTCCAGGTTCACCTGATCCCGATGTGCCTGGATTACGGCATCCCGCAGGTGCAGGCCGCAAGCCTGCTCGCGGCGATGGGCATCTTCGACTTCTTCGGCACCATCATTTCCGGCTGGCTGTCGGATCGCTACGACAATCGCAAGCTGCTGTTCTGGTACTACGGCCTGCGCGGCCTGTCGCTGCTGTACCTGCCCTACTCCGATTTCACGTTCTACGGGCTGTCGCTGTTTGCGATGTTCTACGGCCTCGACTGGATCGCGACCGTGCCGCCGACGGTTCGCCTCACCGCGCAGCGGTTCGGCGCCGAGCGGGCCAACCTGGTGTTCGGCTGGATCTTCGCCGGCCATCAGCTCGGTGCCGGTGCCGCCGCGTTCGGCGCCGGAGTATCGCGCACACTCTATGCGAGCTATCTGCCGGCGTTCTTCATTGCCGGCGCACTCTGCGTCGTTGCGGCGTTGTCCGTGCTGGCGATCGCGCGGCCGCAACCAAAGCCTGCGGCCGAGCCGAAACCGGCTGCGGCCTGAGCGGCCGCGCCCGTTCTCCGGCCCTGTCGGCAGCCTGCCGCTACTCGGCGGCGAGACCGGTCGGCGCGGCGGCCTCCGCGGCTTCCTTGTTGTAGTCGTGCACGACGCGGCCGAACGGCAGCGTCAGGTCGGCGATGTAGTGATGCGCGCCGACCACGCGCTTGACCGGGAAATCCGCAACCGGCGCGTTGACATGCGGCACCAGATGCAGCCGGCCAGGCCCGATCCACGAGCCCTTGACGACGATGTCGGTCAGGTTGATCGCGACCAGCTGGCAGACCTCGAGATGGCCATCGACGCCGGGGATCATCTTGAGATTGACCTGGGTCTTCGACAGCGTAGCGCGGGTGACGTCTCCATTACCCGCCATGCTCTCGTGCTTGTAACCCATCGTGCCCATCGCAACGAGCTGGCCGGCATATTCCAGCGTGCCGGTCAGCGTGTCCTTGACGATCTCGAGCTTGGGATGGGCGTACTTCTTCGGAAAGCCCCAGATCTCGCGCCCGGCCGCGATCGGCGGATCATCGTCGAGATACATCTGGCAGACGAAGTTGACCTCTTCGCCGTGCAGGCGCGCGGGGATCACGAGGCCGGATTCGGTGTAGCTGCCGAAGCCGGAGCTGTCGGGCATCTTGATCCATTCGTAATGCACGATCGCCTGCTCGATCGGCTCCAGCGGCTCAGGCAGGCCGGCGCGGATCAGCTCCGGATCGGTCTCGTAGGTGATGACAAGGAATTCGCGATCGATGAAGCGATACGGACCGGCAGGATAGCTCGGGCCGGCGGCCGGCATCGACGGAAGCTTGAGCAGATCTTCCCTGCGCATCGCAATAACCCCCTGTTTGCAAATATCGCCCGGAGGCTATCGGCCGAGATTGACAGCGATGTGAGGGATTTCCGTCAGGCGCGTGACCTCGGTTGCGCTGGTGTGATCCGCGTCGCGCGGCGGAGCCCATTGCTAACCATGCAGGCAGGGCATGGCGGATGCGCGGCGCACGGGCGCCGGGCTTGTCATCACGGCGTCATCGGCACGCTGAATTCTCGCCGCGCATTTTGGAGGGCCTGATATGGATGCGCGATCCCCTCGCCTTGACGATATCGATCATGCGACGCCGGGCTGGCGCCCCGAGGGTTGCGATCGCGTGGCCCTGGTGCTGCAAGGCGGCGGCGCGCTCGGCGCCTATCAGGCCGGCGTCTATCAGGCGCTGCACGAATCCAACATCGAGCCCGACTGGGTCTGCGGCGTCTCGATCGGCGCGATCAACTCGGCGATCATCGCCGGCAACCCGCCGGAAAAGCGGCTGGAGCGGCTGCACATTTTCTGGGACCGCATCACCAGCCGCAAGATCTGGCACTACACGCCGGACGGCGACATCTTCCGCAAGGCGCGCAACCTCACCAGCTCATGGATGACGACGACGCTCGGGCAGCCCGGCTTCTTCACCCCGCATCAGACCAATCCGTGGTTCAGCCCGGCGGGCGCGCGCACCGCCACCAGCTATTACGACACCACGCCGTTGCGTGACTCGCTGCTCGAGCTGGTCGACTTCGATCGCATCAATTCCAAGAAGATGCGCTTCGCGGTCGGCGCGGTGAACGTGCTGTCGGGCAACTTCATCTATTTCGACAACGCCCATGACGAGATCATCCCCGAGCACATCATGGCGAGCGGCGCGCTGCCGCCGGCGCTGCCGATGGTCAAGGTCGGCACCGATCATTTCTGGGACGGCGGCATCGTCTCCAACACGCCGCTACAGCATCTGCTCGACCAGGAGGACAACGCCAACTCGCTGGTGTTCCAGGTCGACCTGTTCTCGGCCCGCGGCGCGCTGCCGCGCGACATCCAGGACGTGATGGCCCGCCACAAGGACATCATGTATTCGTCGCGCACCCGCTACAACACCGACGTCTACCGCAAGACCTACAATCTGCGCACCGCCCTGCACAACGCGCTGGGAAAAATCCCCGACGATCAGCTCTCGGAAGAAGAACGCCAGCTCAAGAAGGCGAACAGCCGACTGCCCGGGATCACGCTGTTGCAGCTGATCTACCAGCAGAAGGCCTATGAGGGCGACGCCAAGGACCACGAGTTCTCCGGCACCTCGATGCGCGAGCACTGGGCCAGCGGACACGAGGACACCAAGCGCTCGCTGAAGCGGCGCGAATGGATCAAGATGCCGGAGAACGGCATGGGCATCGTGATCCACGACGTGCATCGCGAAGCGGAGTAGTAGGGGTCGTCTCTTCTGCCGTCATTGCGAGCGCAGCGAAGCAATCCATGTCACCGCTTGCGGAGATATGGATTGCTTCGTCGCTGCGCTCCTCGCAATGACGGCTGGATGCGCCTTACGGCCGGGTCGACATGTTGCTCGGCGGTCCGGCCTTGCGGATCGGCTCGGCAAGGCGCGCGAACTCGCAGAGCAGCGAGCGCGTCTTGCGCGGATCGATCACCTCCTCGACCCAGAACTTCTCGGCCGAGCGGAACGGCGAGCGCAGCTTGTTGAGGCGGTCCTCGATCTCGCGCAGCTTGGCGGCGGGATCGGCGGCCGCGTCGATCTCGGCGCGATAGGCCGCCTCGATGCCGCCCTCGAGCGGCAGCGAGCCCCAATAGGCCGACGGCCAGGCATAGCGCATCGAGAAGCGGTTGGCCGGCTGATGCACCACGCCGGCGACGCCGAACGCGTTGCGGATGATGATGGTGCACCATGGCACCGTGCTCTGGTTGACCGCGGCCATCGCCCGCACGCCGTGGCGGATGGTCGCCGACTTCTCCGCCTCGAGCCCGATCATGAAACCGGGGCAGTCCATCAGATAGACCACCGGCAGATGGAAGGTCTCGGCGAAGTCGACCCAGCGCACCACCTTGGCGCAGGCATCCGCGGTCCACGAGCCGCCATAGTGGAACGGATCGCTGGCGAGCAGCAGCACCGCCCTGCCCTCGATCCGCGCCAGTCCGGTGATGACCGGGCGGCCGAAATTGCTCGCGACCTCGAAGAACGAGCCCTTGTCGACCACCGCATCGATGATCGGCCGCATCTTGTAGACCTGCTTGCGATTGCGCGGCACCGCCGTAAGCAACGACTCCTCGGCGCGCTCCGGATCGTCGGTGCAGGGAATGGTCGGCGGCAGATCGTAGACCGACGACGGCAGATAGGACAGGAAGCGCCGCGCATGGTCGAACGCCTCCTCCTCGGTCTCGACGGCCTGGTCGATCGCGCCGGCGCGGGTCTGGATGTCGGCGCCGCCGAGCTCCTGCTTGGTCAGATCCTGACCCAGCCGCTTCACCACCGGCGGGCCGGCGACGAACATCGCGGAGCTCTTGGTCATGATCGAGTAATGCGTCGCCGCGAGCCGCGCGGCGCCAAGGCCCGCGACCGAGCCGAGGCCGAGACCGACCACCGGCACGCGCGCCAGGTTGGCGGTCGTGTACCAGTACCAACGCGTGCCGCCGACGCCGCCGGGCAGGTTGGCGGCGCCCCTGGTCTCGATCGTCTTGACCGAGCCGCCGCCGCCGGAGCCTTCGATCACGCGGACGATCGGCAGTCGGAAGTCGTGCGCCATCTCCTCCGCCATCAGCGGCTTGGCGGAGATCGACGCATCGGCCGAGCCGCCACGCACGGTGAAATCGTCGCCGACCACCACCACGGTGCGGCCGTCGACCCTGGCGCGGCCGAACACGCAGTTCGCCGGCGTCAGATGCTTGAGTTCGTTGCTCTCGTCATATTCGGCGATGCCGGAGATCGCACCGACCTCGTGGAAGCTGCTGTTGTCGACGAGCTTGTCGATGCGCTCGCGAACGGTGAGCCGACCCTGGTCGCGTTGCCGCTTGACCTTGTCAACGCCTCCCATCTCCCGCGCGAACGCTTCGCGCCGGGCGAGGTCGTCGAGTTCCGGCTTCCAGTTCATTCAGTGCCTCCGTCTTGATGATCTTGTTGTTATGGGCCGTCACCGGAAGCGACTTGCGTTCGATCCGATTGCTGAAGATGTCGCCGTCGGCGCCCTCGAGCAGGCTGCCGAGCGCGGCGGCGAGGTCGACCATCTGCGGCGCGACCTCGCGGTGCAGCCGCGCCTCGTCGTACATCGCCGAGAGCAGGCCGATCGTGGCGACCACGTAGGTCTGATACTGCGGTGACCACACCGGCACCGCGACGCCGTTGATGTGCGGGCTCCACAGGCCGCAGGCGACCACGTAGCCGTGCTCCTGAAGGTGACGGCGGTTGGCCTCGATGCGCGGCGTCAGCATCTTGGCGCCGTCGGGCAACTCGCCTTCCATCTCCGCGATCAGCGCATCGCCAACCGTGGGATCGAGCGCTGCGGTGTAGGCGTGGCCGGCGGCGGTGGTCGCCATCGAGATGCGACTGCCGGTGGCCTCATGCAGGCCGAGCGCGTTGGCGGCGCGGGCGAACTCCAGATAGACCAGCTGAAAGCGATCGGGGATGACGAAGCCGACCGTGCCGGGCAGTTGATCGGCGACATCCTGCAAGCGCAGCCGGATCAGGTTGCGAAGCTGCAACCCCTTCATCATCGAGGTGCTCATCGCGACAGCGCTCGGACCGATCCGATACTTCTGGTCGCGCGGCAGATAGACCAGCTGGCCCATCCGCGTCAGCGTGTGCGTCAAGCGCGACACCGTCGAACGCGGCAGGCCGCAGCGGTTCGAGATTTCGAGATTGCCGAGCCGGGCCTCGTGCCCCTCGAAGCACCGCAGCACATCGAAGGCGCGCGACACCACCTGGATGACATCGCCATCGCCTGTCTCGCTGGCGAGCATTCCCTGCCGGCTGAGCCGTTCCGAGCGCCTTCCCATCTTGTTTTTCTCCATTCCGCTTGACGGAATAAAATTCCACTTGCAGAAGAAACTACCTCAGGCAATCTGCCGCCACAACAAAAAGCCGTTCGCCGGATGAAATTTCCGCAAGACGGTATCGGAGAATGGAATGCCAGAGATCAAGGTCGTGACCGAAGTTGCCGGACGCGTTTGCGCGCTTCCCGTTGAAGCCGGCAGCAAGGTCGGCAGCGGCGACGAGATTGCGTTCGTCGAAGCGATGAAGATGGAAATCCCGGTCACATCGACCGCAGCAGGCAAAATCAAGTCGATTCTGGTCAAGATCGACGATGTCATCGCCGAGGGCCAGGCGGTCGCGATCGTCGAGACCTGAGATCCCGCCCTTTCGGCCCAGCCGCGACAATCTGTCCGGTGATGCAACGCCCGAAATCGCCAAGTTGCGCCTGACGTAGCGTTGCCATCGCCGGATCGCGATGCAATCATCCCGCCCGCAAAAGTTTCGCACAGCGAAACAATGGGAGGAATAATGATCCATCGGCTGATGGCGCTCGCGCCTGCCGCTCTTGCCGGCATTTCACTCGTCGCTGCCCTGCCCGCCTCGGCCGAGGACATCAAGCTGCCGCCGACCATGGCGGTGACCGCCTATGACACCGGCACCGCCGGCTTCAACATCGCGGTCGGCGTCGGCAAGATGATGAAGGACAAATACGGCACCGACGTCCGCGTGCTGCCGGCCGGCAACGACGTCGCCCGTCTCGCCCCGCTGCGCGCCAAGCGCGCGATCTCCTCGGCGATGGGATCCGGCACCTATTTCGCGCAGGAAGGCGTGTTCGAGTTCGGCGCCAGGGAATGGGGCCCGCAGCCGTTGCAACTGCTGCTGTCGTCGGTCGACTGCAATTGCGGCGCGCTCGGCGTCGCAGCGGATGCCGGCGTCAAGGAAATGAAGGATCTGCGCGGCAAGCGCGTCGGCTTCGTGGTCGGCTCGCCGGCGCTGAACCAGAACGCGCTCGCGATGCTTGCGTTCGGCGGTCTCACCGAGAAGGACGTCAAGATCGTCGAGTTCGCAAGCTATGGCGCGATGTGGAAGGGCCTGATCAACAACGACGCCGACGCTGCCTTCGGCACCACCATCACCGGTCCCGCCAAGGAAGCCGAGACCTCGCCGCGCGGATTGATGTGGCCGCCGCTGCCGGCCAACGACAAGGAAGGCTGGGCGCGGGTGAAGAAGGTCGGCTCTTTCTTCTTCCCGCAAACCGCGACCTGCGGCGCCGGCATCACGCCGGACAAGCCGATCCAGCTCGGCAACTACCCCTACCCGATCTTCGTCGCCTACGCCGCGCAGCCGGCCGACCAGATCTACGCGATCACCAAGGCGATGATCGTCAATTACGACGCCTACAAGGACTCGGCGCCCGGGGCCGCCGGCCTCGGCGCCGACCGCCAGACCAGGAACTGGGTCGTTCCCGTGCATCCCGGCGCGGTCAAGGCGCTCAAGGAAGCCGGCCATTGGAGCGACGAGCAGGAGGCGCACAACAACGCGCTTTACAAGCGGCAGCAGGTGCTGGCCACAGCCTGGACCGACTACGGCAAGTCGAACCCGCCCGCGGACGACAAGGCCTTTCTCGACGGCTGGATGAAGGCACGCGCCACCGCGCTCGCCAAGGCCGACCTGCCCAACGGCTTCGAGTAACACCTGACGAGCCTGCGGCCCAAACCAACAGCACTGGGGGATGCGTGATGCCGGATAACGCCGCGGCTGCGCCTGCGAAACGAATCGAGTTCGAGGATCCGCATGCCGGCCTCGACAATTTGCAGGAGGCCGAGGTCACCCGCGTGCGCTCGTTGCACGGCCCTTGGCGCTGGGCGCTCGTGGTCGCGACCGCCGCGACCATCCTGCTCTGCATCAACCAGCAATTCTCGCTACGTTTCTTCGTCGACTACACCCAGCTCAACACCGAGTATTTCTATCTCCTGATCGCGCTGATGCTGCCGTTCACGTTCCTGATCTTCCCGGGAACGGAGCGCGCACCGCTGAAGCGCATTCCCTGGTATGACCTCGCCCTCGCGGTGGCGACCTTCGTCGCCTCGATCTGGCTGATGCTGAACGTGCGCAAGGCGGCGCAGTATGGCTGGGAATCCGACGGCGCGCCGCGCAACGTCATCATCGCCGGCCTCGTGATGTGGGCGATGCTGATGGAGGCACTGCGCCGAACCGGCGGCTGGAGCCTGCTGCTGAGCGTGCTGCCCTTCACGGTCTATCCGCTGTTCGCCGAAGCGGGCTGGCTCGGCCCGTTCCGCGGCTCGCAGCTCACGCTCGACCAGGCCACGGCCTATCACGTGCTGTCCGGCGAGAGCCTGCTCGGGATTCCGATCCAGGCCTTCGCCGACACCGTGATCGGGTTTTTGGTGTTCGGCACCGCGCTGATGATGACCGGCGCCGGAAAGTTCTTCATCAACCTCGCCTTCGCGCTGTGCGGCACGTTCCGTGGCGGCGCCGCCAAGGTCTGCATCTTCGCCTCCGGCCTGCTCGGCATGATGTCGGGCTCGATCGTGTCCAACGTGCTGACCGCCGGCACCATGACGATCCCGGTCATGAAGAAGAGTGGCTTCCGCGCCTCCTATGCCGGCGCGATCGAGGCCTGCGCCTCGACCGGCGCGGTGCTGGCGCCGCCGGTGATGGGCGCGACCGCGTTCGTGATCGCCCAGTTCCTCAACATCAGCTACGCCGAGGTCGCGATCGCCGCGATCGTCCCTGCGACGCTGTACTATATCGGCCTGTTCATGCAGGTCGATTCCTACGCCGCGCGGCACGGGCTGAAGGGCATCCCGCGCGCCGAGCTGCCGCGGGTGATGGATACGATCAGGGACGGCTGGTACTACGTCTTCGTGATCGCGCTGCTAATCGTGATGCTGCTGTATTTCAAGCGCGAGAGCCACGCGCCGTTCTATGCCACCGCGCTGCTGCTGGTGCTCAACCAGATCTTCTCCAGGGACACCCGCTGGACGTTCGCGACGATCGGCAAGTTTCTCGAAGTCAACGGCCGCACCTTCGTCGAACTGGTCGGCATCCTCGCCGGCTGCGGCCTCCTGATCGGCGCATTCTCGATGACCGGCGTGGTCTCGAGCCTCGCCAACGACCTGCTGACGCTCGCCGGCGACAACGCGTTCCTGCTGCTCGTGATGTGCGCCTTCACCAGCCTGATCCTCGGCCTCGGTCTGACCACGACGGCCTGCTACATCTTCCTCGCCATCCTGGTCGCCCCCGCGCTGGAGAAGCTCGGGCTGAACCGGATGGCGGTGCACATGTTCATCTTCTATTGGGGCATGCTGTCGTCGATCACGCCGCCGGTCGCGATCGCGTCCTTTGCCGCGGCCGGCATCGCCGGCTCGCCCGCGATGAAGACCGGCTGGGAATCGATGTGGGTCGGCAGCATCATCTATTTCATCCCGTTCTTCTTCGTGCTGAACCCGGCGCTGGTGATGCAGGGTGACAGCCCCTATCTCGCCGGCCTCGGCCTGATGGCGCTGGCGGCCTGCGGCACGCTGTTCATCTGCGGCGGCATCCAGGGCTATCAGGCCTTTGTCGGCGACCTCCGCGGCGCCGGTGCGCTGGAATGGCCGCTGCGGGTGCTGCTGGTGATCGGCGGCTTCGTGCTGGCGACGCCCGGCGGCGGCATCAACCCGCTGTCGCAGGTGCAGGTGACGCTGCTGGGGCTTGCGATCCTCACCCCGACGGTGCTGGTCGCGCTCATGCTGGTCCGCCGCCAGGCACTGGTTCCGAACCAGTTGCGCGCGCCCTGATTGCGTTGCACAACAGGAGGCGATGAAACGATCGCCGCCTCCCGTCACCGCCACCACCACGGCCTGGTCCAACTCGAAGCCGCCGCTGCTGCGGTTTCTGCACACTTGTTACGCAGACTTCCTCCCGGAAGCCGGCGGCGCGGTTGCCGACTACATTCCCGAGCTCGGCAAGGCCGATCCTGCCCATTTTGGCATCAGCCTCACGACGTTGGACGGCCACGTCTACGAGGTCGGCGATACCCGCGTGCCCTTCACCATCCAGTCGATGTCGAAGCCGTTCGTGTTCGCGCTGGCGCTGGACACCCTGGGCGCCGAGCGGGTGGAGAGCGTGATCGGCGTCGAGCCGTCCGGCGACCCCTTCAATTCGATCCGGCTCAATGCCGACAACCATCCGTTCAACGCGATGGTCAATGCGGGGGCGATCGCCTGCTCCGGGCTACTCCATGCCGACAAGGGCGACGGCGCGTTCGACTATATCCGCCACGCGCTCGGCCGCTTCGCCGGCCGCGCGCTCGACGTCGACGAGGCGGTCTACGCCTCGGAGAGCGCCACCGGCGACCGCAACCGGGCGATCGGCTATCTGTTGCGCACCAACAGCGTGATCACCGAGAACGTGCCCGCGGTGCTCGACGTCTACTTCCGGCAATGCGCCATCCTGGTCACCGCGCGCGACACCGCCGTGATGGCGGCGACGCTCGCCAACCGCGGCATCAATCCGTTGACCGGCGAGCAGGTCGTGACGCCCTACGCGATCGCGCGTACGCTCTCGGTGATGACCTCGTCGGGCATGTATGACTACGCCGGCGAATGGATCTACCGCGTCGGCATTCCCGCCAAGAGCGGCGTCGGCGGCGGCATCCTGGCGGCACTGCCGGCCCGGCTCGGGCTCGGCAGCTACTCGCCGAAGCTCGACAAGCACGGCAACAGCGTGCGCGGCATCAAGGTGTGCGAAGCGCTGTCGGCGCATTACGACCTGCACATGCTGAACCGCAGCGACGACGCCCGCCACAGCATCATCGCCGATTACAACATCGGCAAGAACCCGTCCCGCCGGGTGCGCCGGCCGCAGGAGCAGGAGATCCTGGCCAAGCACTTCCAGGAGGTGCGCGTGATCGAACTGGTCGGCACGCTGTCGCTCTCCAATGTCGACTATGTCTCGCGCCGCCTCGCCGGCAGCCCGCGGCCCGAATTCGTGATCTTCGACCTGCGCCGCGTCACCGCGACGACCCGCGCCGGCGCAAGGCTGGTCGCGGAAGCCTTCCAGGAACTCGCCGAGCTCGGCGTCACCGTGATCCTCTCGGGCATCAAGCGGACCTCGCGCGAATGGGCGACGATCAGCGAGTGGACCAACCGGCTCGGCAATATCAGGGATTTCTATTTGCTCGACACCGCGATCGAATGGGCGGAGGACCAGATCGTCTACCGTTATGGCGGCTCGATCGATTTCCTCGAGACCACGGAGCTTGCCGAGCAACCGTTGCTTGCCGGATTGAGCGCGGACGAGGTCGCCGATCTTGCTCCGCTCTGCACGGTCAGGACCTACCAGCCGAATGAAAGGATCATCGCGGCCGGCAGCGCGGCGAGCTCGCTGTTCTTCCTGCGCAGCGGCGTGGTCCACGTCACCCTGCCCGACGGCATCCGGCTCGCAACGCTGACCGCCGGCATGGCGTTCGGCGAGATGGCGCTGCTGGAGCCGAAGCGCTCGGCCGACGTGGTGGCCGACATGTCGGCAACCGCCTACGAGGTGACGATCGCGGATTTCGAACGCTTCCGCGAGCAGCACCCGCGTGCCGGCGAGCGGATCATGCGTAATCTCGCGCAGATCCTCGCCGAGCGGCTGATCGTGGCCAATGCGAAGGTCGATCTGCTGACGTCGGGCTAGGTCTTTCTTCTCCCGCGCCCACTTGCAGAGAACGGGTTAAGGTGGGGGCCGACTCCGCAAAATGACTTCTAAAGCGGGATGAGCTTTGATTGAATCGGCTCGGCGCGGTCTCGGTCCGCCTCTCCCCGTCGGGGAGAGGTCGGCGCGAAGCGCCGGGTGAGGGCTCTTGCGCTCTCGATAGACCGAAACCCCTCACCGGATTTGCTACGCAAATCGACCTCTCCCAAGGGAAAGGTGAACCTTCGACGCCGCTCCATCTCAACCTAATCTCATCATGTTCTAGTTGGACTCGCGGAGGCTCCCCCCTCACCCGGATCGCATGTCATGCTATCCGACCTCTCCCCGCAGGCGGGACGAGGCGAAGAGAGGATCAGCTCACCACTTCCGTCACCGGCTGCATGTCGATCTCGAACGTCTCGAGGAACTTCGACGTCATGATGTAGAAGCCGACCGAGAGCTGTAGCTCGATCAGCGCGGCCGGCGTCAGCTTGGCTGCGATCGCCTTGAAGGTGGCATCCGTCGGCTTCTTCAGCTTGACGATTTCATCGGTGAAGGCGAGCGCCGCGCGCTGCACCTCATCGAAGCAACTCGCCGATTGCCAGTTCTCCAGCGCCGCGTTCTGCTCGTCGGTGACGCCGACATTCTTGCCAATGCGCTTGTGCGCAACGATCTCGTAGGGCGCCTCGCAGAGAATGCCGGTGCGCGTGATCGCAAGCTCGCGCACGACCGGATCGAGCTCGCCTTTGTGGCGGATCGCGCCGCCGAGCCGGCAGTATTGCTCGAAGTAGCTCGGCGAGTGCGCCATCATGCGGAAGATGTTGGCGTTGCGGTTCTTGTCGAGGATCTCGCGGGTGCGCGGGCTTGCCTGCGCGGGATCTGAGTAGTCGATGCGGGCCATTTCCTAACCTTGTTCTTGCTGTCGTGTCTCTTGGGTTCCGAACAGTATCGGGCGGCCGTCGCAGGAGCAACACGCGCGAGTCAAATTGCCGCCGCATTCCCATACAACCCTGACGCGGTCGATATTCGCTGAGTGGGGACTCATCAAGAGCGAATGCTCGACGCGGGGTGTTCCGAGTTCAAAATCTGGCCGTCTTGCGCTCTCCGGGCGCAACGATGAGTCACGCCCAGGTCTTAGGGGAAACGCATGAAGGAAGCCACAAGGAGGGCGGCCTCGGAAGCGCTTGCGCAGGTGCTGGCGGTGACGGCGATGCTCGTCATCGCCAGCGTTGTGCTCTATTGGCGGTGACGACTGTCGAGTAACGCGTAAAGGCCGTCATTGCGAGGAGCGCGGCGACGAAGCAATCCATGCTCCCCGTCCAACCATGGATTGCTTCGCTTCGCTCGCAATGACGGGGCTATTTCGCCTTTGCGAAATACGGGACCAGCCGTCCTGCGAACTGCGTGAAGCGCGCCGACACCTTGTCGCCGATCGCAAGGTCGGTGTCGCCATGGGCCATCATGCGAAAGCCCTCGTCGGTGTCGACGAGCAGGATGTTGTAGGGCACATGCGCCCGGGTCTCCGGCGTTGCGGCGCGGCAGACCAGCGAGGTCGCATACACCGTCCCTGCCCCGCTGGCGCGATGCTCGGCGAGGTCGGGCGAGCCGCAGGCAGCGCAGAAGCTGCGGCGGAAATATTGCCGCGCGCCGCAGGCGTTGCAGGTCTGGTAGACGATGGCTTCCGCGCCCTTGGTCCAATCAGCGATCGGTTCACTCATCGCACGCGCTCCAGGAACATGCTGACATGCGACGACAGCACGCCGCCGTCGCCGTGCAGCAGCGCAACCGAGGCATCGCGCACCTGACGGTTGTCGGCGCGGCCGGTCATCTGCAATTGGGTCTCGACCAGATGCGCCATCGCACCGCCGACGCCGCAATGGCCGTAGCTGAGCAGGCCGCCATGGGTGTTGAGCGGCATCTCGCCATCCCCGTTGAAATAGCCGGCACGGACTCGCGCCGCCGCCTCGCCGCGCCCGGCAAGACCGAGGTCTTCCAGCAGCATCGCAAGCGTGATCGTGAAGCTATCGTAGACCGCGGCGTAGCGCACGTCCGAGATCGCGACACCCGCTGCCTGCTTTGCTTTCGCGATCGAAATCTCCGCGCCGAGTTCGCTCAACGCGGGCGCAGCCGTGACATGCTGATGGGTGTGCGCCTGTGCGCAGCCGCGGACGCGGACCCGCCGCTCGCCGGTCGGCTCGCGGCTGATCACGCAAGCGGCACCGCCGTCCGACACCGGGCAGCAGTCGAGCAGCTTGAGCGGCATCGCCACCGGCTTCGAGGCCATCACGTCGGCAACCGTGATCGGCTCATGGAATTGCGCGCCGGGATGCATCAGCGCGTGCTTGCGCATCAGCACCGCGAACTCGGCAAGGTCTTCTTGCGTCAGGCCGTATTCATGCATGTAGCGGGTCGCGACCAGGCCGTAATAGGCCGGGATCGTCGGCCCCAAGGTCACCTCGTAGTCGGGATGCCCGACCTGGGCGAGCGCCTGGATCGAGGCGTCGCGGCTCTGCCCCGTCAGCCGGTTCTCGCCACCGACCACCAGCACATGCTTCGCCACGCCGGCATCGACGAGCTGATGCGCCAGCATGGTCATCGCCAGTCCGGTCGCACCGCCGACCTGCACGGCATGAGCATAGGATGGGCGGATGCCGAAATGCTCGGCAAACACGGTCGCGAGCATGATGTGCGGCGAGACGGTGGAATAGCCGCACAGGATGCCATCGATGTCGGTACGCTTCAGCCCGGCGTCTGCGATCGCGAGCTCGGCCGCCTTGCTCATCAGGTCGAGCGATGATGAGCCCTCATGCTTGCCGTAGGATGTGAGACCGACGCCGGTGACGAAGCTCATGTCAGCGCACCTCTCTCAGAGCGTCATTCCGGGGCGACGCGAAGCGACGAGCCCGGAATCCATAACCACCATCGTGAGTATGGATTCCGGGCTCGCGCCAAGCGGCGCGCCCCGGAATGACAAGTGGAGACATCCGTCGCTCATCCATCAATACGACTTCGGAAGGCCGAGCACCTTCTCGCCGATGAAGCTGAGGATGAGCTGCGGGCTGATCGGCGCGATGCGCGGGATCAGTGATTCCCGCAAGTAGCGCTCGACGTGATATTCCTTGGCGTAGCCGAAGCCGCCATGGGTCATCACCGCCTGCTCGCAGGCATGGAAGCCGGCTTCCGCCGCCAGATACTTTGCCGAGTTCGCCGCGGGGCCGCACGGCAGGTTCTGGTCATATTGCCAGCCGGCGCGCAGCACCATCAGCCAGGCCGCCTCGAGCTCCATCCAGCACTTCGCCAGCGGATGCTGGATCGCCTGGTTCATGCCGATCGGGCGGTTGAACACGATGCGACCCTTGGCGTAGTCCGACGCCCGCTTCAGCGCGATCTGGCCAAGGCCTACCGCTTCGGCCGCGATCAGGATGCGCTCGGGGTTCATGCCGTGTAGGATGTATTCGAAGCCGCGCCCCTCCTCGCCGATGCGATCCTCGACTGGAATCTCGAAATTCTCGAAGAACAGCTCGTTGGAGTCGACCGGCTTGCGGCCCATCTTCTCGATCTCATGCACGGTGACGCGCTTGCGGTCGAAATCGGTGTAGAACAGGCTGAGACCGTGGGTCGGGCTGCGCACCTCCTCCAGCGGCGTGGTGCGCGCGAGCAGCAGGATCTTGTTGGCGACCTGCGCGGTCGAAATCCACACCTTCTGGCCGTTGACGACGTATTTTTCGCCCTGGCGCACCGCGCGGGTCTTGAGCTGCGTGGTGTTGAGGCCGGTGTTCGGCTCGGTCACCGCAAAGCACGACTTGTCGCGACCGTCGATGATCGGCGGCAGCATGCGCTGGCACTGTTCCTTGGTGCCGAACACGACGACCGGATTGAGCCCGAACACGTTCATGTGCACGGCCGACGCGCCCGACATGCCGGCCCCGGACTCGGAGATCGTGCGCATCATGATCGCGGCGTCGGTGATACCGAGGCCGGAGCCGCCATATTCCTCCGGGATGCAGATGCCGAGCCAGCCGGCATCGGCCAGCGCGCGGTGGAAGTCGGCCGGAAAGCCGCCCTCCTTGTCCTTCTTCAGCCAGTACGCTTCGTCAAAGCGCGAGCAGATTTTTGCCACCGCGTCGCGGATCGATTCCTGGTTGGCGGAGAGTGCGAAATCCATCTGTCGTGCTCCTATGCCTGCGCCGCTTTGGCTGCGCCGTCGCGCACCATCGCTGCGATCTCCTCGGTCGAGAAACCGGCCTCGCGCAGGATTGCTTCACTGTGCTCGCCGAGCCGCGGCGCCAGCCGGCTCGGCTCCACCTTGGTCTCCGACCAGCGTGCGGACGGCGTCATGCTGCGGATGCGCCCTTCCGTCGGGTGATCGACCACGGGAAAGACGCCGGTCGTGACCATATGCGGGTCCTCGAGCAGGCTCTCGAGATCGTGCATCGGCATCACGGGCACGTCGGCCTTCTCGAGGATCTCGTTCCACTCGGCCGTGGTCTTGGTCTCAAGGATGCGCGCGAGCTCGGCATAGACCACATCGATATTGGTGGCGCGGCCGGCGAAGGTGGCGAATTTCGGATCGTTGCGCAGATCGTCGCGCCCGGTCGCCTTGAAGAAATTCTCCCACTGCTTGTCGTTGTAGACGATCACGCAGATGTAGCCGTCCAGCGTCTTGTACGGCCGCCGGTCTGGCGAGAGATGGCGCGCATAACCGCCCTTGTCGAGCGGCGGGTCGTAGGTCAGCCCGCCCATGTGGTCGCCCATGACGAAGCCGGCCATGGTCTCGAACATCGGAATGTCGACGCGCTGGCCCTGCCCGGTGCGGTCGCGATGCACCAGGCTCGCGCAGATCGCGCCGACCGCGGTGAGGCCGACGATGCGATCGACCAGCGCATTCGGCACGTAGCGCGGCACGCCGTCCGAGGTCTGCGCCATCAGCGCCGGCAGCGCGGTCGCGCCCTGGATCAGATCGTCATAAGCGGGCTTGGCGGCATACGGCCCGTCCTGGCCGAAGCCGAACACGCCGGCATAGATCAGCCGCGGATTGACCTTGGCGATGACATCGTAGCCGAGTTGCAGCCGGGCCATCGCCTGCGGACGCACGTTGTAGACCAGCACGTCGGCCTTTGCGATCAACCGCAGCACCGCTTCGCGGCCCGCGGGCTTTTTCAGATCGAGGCAGATCGAACGCTTGCTGCGGTTGGTGTTGAGGAACACCGGGCCCATGCCGGGATGCCGGGTCGGGCCGATCTGCCGCGTCACGTCGCCGTCGGGCGATTCCACCTTGATGACGTCGGCGCCGTAGTCGCCGAGCATCTGCGTGGCGTAGGGTCCCATCAGCACGGTCGTCATGTCGACGACCTTGATACCCTGCAATGGTCCCATCGTGCTGCTCGCTCCCCGGCTGTTCTGGATTGAAGCCTAGTAACGGGAGGTCTTTGCCGAGATCAAGCGGCGCCGGGCGTATGGGCGTATGCGTGGCGGCGGTTGGGTCGTTTCCGCGCGGCGGAACGCAGCGCGGGCCGATCAGGCGCCCGCCGTTCCTCGTCCATTACTGCCCGGTCATCGCCTCGCGCGCCTTCAGGAGCTTTTCCAGTTCCGCATTCTGCTGCTCGAGCCGCTCGGCGATGCGTTCCTCGACTTCGGCGCCGGCAGCGCCCGCGGCCTGCTCGATCAGCTGCCTGATATTGTCCCGGAGGATCGCAATGCGATCGTTCACTTCCGACAGCGACAGGGACGTCTCGATACCCATGGTCCGTTCTCCCGGTGACAAGGCGCAGGCAGCTTAGCGCGACGGGGGGCTGTGGCCTATCCCTTAACGGCTCCAGCGCCCCAATCCCTGCTTTGCATGGGGTTGTTTTCAATGTTTTCGATTTGGCCCGGCCCGATCGCCTTAGCCCATGCCCTTGGCCATCATCTCCCGCAGCGCGGTCTTCAGCACCTTGCCATAATTGTTCTTCGGCAGGGCATCGAGATAGACGTAGCGCTTCGGCCGCTTGAAGCGGGCGATCGAGGCAAGGCAATGCGCGTCGAGCCCGCCATCGTCGGCGCTGGCGCCGTCCTCCAGCACCACGCAGGCGACGACGATCTCGCCCCATTCCGGATCCGGCACACCGATCGCCGAGACCTCGCGGACGTCGGGATGGGTCAACAGCGCTTCCTCGACCTCGCGCGGATAGATGTTGGTGCCGCCGGAGATGATGACGTCCTTGGAGCGGTCCGACAGCGTCAGGAAGCCGTCAGCATCGAGCCGGCCGACGTCGCCGGTGCGCAGCCAGCCATCCTTCAAGGTCTCGGCATTGGCCTTCGGGTTGTTCCAGTAGCCGAGCATCACGGTTGCGCCCTTGACCTCGATCTCGCCGGTCTCGCCCGCGGGCAGCGGCGTGCCATCCTTGTCGGTGATGCGGACGGTGACGACGCTCTGCGCGGTGCCGACCGACGCCAGCCGTTCGAGATAGCGCGGATGATTGCTCGCCCGGTGCCAGTCGCGCGACAGCGCCGTGATCGTCATCGGCGACTCGCCCTGGCCGTAGATCTGCACGAAGCGCTGGCCCATCGTCGCCATCGCGTCTCGGATGTCGGCGGTGTACATCGGCCCGCCGCCATAGATGATGGTGCGCAGCCCCTCGCCGTTCTCGCCGCGCTTCTTGGCGGCATCGACCAGGCGGCGCACCATGGTGGGTGCTGCAAACATCACGACATTGTCGAGCTGGCGGCCGAGGTTGAGCACCTCGTCCGGATCGAAGCCCCCGGTTTCAGGAACGACGTGGCGGCCGCCCATCCGGACATGCGGGAAATTGTACAGGCCGGCGCCATGCGAGATCGGCGCGGCATAGAGCGAGGCATCGCGCGGCGTCGCCGGATCGACGTCGGCGAGATAGCACAGCGACATCGCCAGCAGATTGCCGTGGCTCAGCATCACGCCCTTGGGCCGGCCTGTGGTGCCCGAAGTGTAGAACAGCCAGGCGAGGTCATTGGTCTCGCGCGGCAGCGGCGCCGGTGCGCCCTCGTCGCCTCGCATCGTCCGGTACGCGTCGCTGTCGACCGACAGCATGGTCATGCCGGCGGGGCAATCGTCCTTCGCCTCCGTCAGCGCACCAACCGTGTCATCGGAGACGAAAGCGAGCGTGGCGCCGCCATTGCCGCAGATCCACGCCGCCTCGCGGCCGTGCAGCTTGGCGTTGATCGGGATCGCTACCGCGCCGATCCACCAGATGCCGTAGAGGCATTCGAGATATTGCGTGCAGTTCGACGCAAACAGCGCGACACGGTCGCCGGCGGCAATGCCGTGATCGCGCACCAGCGCCGCCCCGATCGAGGCGGCGCGGCGGGCGAAGGTCGCGTAGTCGGCGTCGAGATCAAAGCCGGTCAGCAGCGCCGGCGCATCGGGACGCGCCCGCGCCGTCGCCGCCAGCCATTCGGCAATGTTCAAGCTACTTCACCGGTCAAGCTACTTGGCCGGCTCGAGGATCGAGACGTAGTTGGCGACCGCAGCGCCGCCCATGTTGAAGATGCCGCCGATCTGCGGATTCTTGAGCTGCATGCCCTCGGGCGCCTGGCCGGTGAGTTGCATCGCGGTCATCACATGCATCGAGACGCCGGTGGCGCCGATCGGATGGCCCTTGGCCTTCAGGCCGCCGGACGGATTGACCGGCAGCTTGCCGTCCTTCTGGGTCCAGCCTTCCTTGATCGCGCGCGCCCCCTGGCCCTTCGGCGTCAGGCCCATCGCTTCATATTCGATCAGTTCGGCGACCGTGAAGCAGTCGTGGGTTTCCACGAAGGAGAGATCGGAGAGTTGCAGGCCGGCCTTGTCCAGCGCGCGCTGCCAGGCGGTGGTGCAGCCTTCGAACTGGAGGATGTCACGCTTGGACATCGGCAGGAAATCCTGCGCATGCGCGGTCGCGCGGATGTTGACCGCCTTGCCCATGCTCTTGGCGGTCTCGGCATCGGTCAGCACCAGCGCGGCCGCGCCGTCCGACACCAGCGAGCAATCGGTGCGCTTCAGGGGACCGGCGACGAACGGGTTCTTGTCGCTCTCGGCGCGGCAGAACTCGAAGCCGAAATCCTTGCGCATCTGCGCATAGGGGTTGGCGACGCCGTTCTTGTGGTTCTTCGCCGCGATCATCGCCAGCGCGTCCGACTGGTCGCCGTATTTCTGGAAATAGGCCTGCGCGATCTTGCCGAACACGCCGGCAAAGCCGCCGACCGTATCGCCGTCCTCGGGCAGATACGATGCCTTCAAGAGGTTCTTGCCGATCTCCGGACCCGGCGTCCGGGTCATCTGCTCGACGCCGACCACCAGCACGATCTTGGCGGCGCCCGCCTCGATGGCGCGGATACCCTGATGCACGGCGGCGGAGCCGGTGGCGCAGGCGTTCTCGACCCGGGTGGTCGGCTTGAAGCGCAGCGCCGGATTGGCCTGCAACACCAGCGACGCCGTGAAATCCTGCGGCGAGAAGCCGGCGTTGAAATGGCCGAGCATGATCTCGTCGACGTCGGATGCGGCAATGCCGGCATCGGCCAGTGCCTCGTTGGCGACCTTGACGACGAGACCTTCAACGGTTTCCGCGTCGAACTTTCCGAATGGCGTGTGCGCCCAACCCACGATGCTGGCGGTCATGGCCGTATCTCCCTGTTCCTGTTCAGGGAGTTATGTAGCGTATCTTCAGGCGGCTTTCAGCGTTTTCATCGCCTTGGCGCACATGGCGGTTATGCCGGCCCAGTTGCCGGCGCGGATATCGGGCGCCGGGCACAGCCAGGAACCACCGACCGCCAGCACGTTGGGCTCGGCGAGCCAGGTCGCCGCATTGGCCTCGCCGATCCCGCCGGTCGGACAGACCCTGACATGCGGGAATGGACCGGCCAAGGCCCGCAGTGCCTTGATACCGCCTGCCTGCTCGGCGGGGAAAAATTTGACGACGTCGAAGCCGTGCGCCAAGGCCTGCATCAACTCGGACGCGGTCGCGATTCCCGGCGCGAACGGCAACCCGCTGGCGGCCGCCGCCTGCAACAATTCGGGTGTCGCACCGGGACTGATGCCGAATTTGGCGCCAAGCGCCGCCGCGCGCGCCAGATCGTCGGCGTTGAGGATGGTGCCGATCCCGACCACCGCGTCCGGCACCTCGGCGATGATGGCCTTGGCCGCATCGGCTGCGACCGGCGTGCGCAGCGTGACCTCGAGGGTGCGCACGCCACCCGCGACCAGCGCCTTGGCGAGCGGCACGGCGTCGGCAAGCCGCTCGATGGTCAGCACCGGGATCACGGTGGCCTGGCGGATCAGCTCGGCGATCCGGTCCTGCTTCGATGTCGTTGTCATTGCGAGGCCTTGCGGGATGGTGGGGGACGAGGCGTCTTTCTCGGTGGCATGGCGTAACGCGGAATGATCGCACCGGGATAGCACACCACGACACCGGCCAAACGATGACCCGCCCGCGCCGCCTCCACGGGCTCGGCGCCACCGAGCCGCGCGGCAAGATAGGCCGCGGCAAAACTGTCGCCGGCCGCGGTGGTATCGACCACCGGCTTGATGAGCGGCTCCGCCCGCACCTCGTTCGTCCCCGCACGGGAGCGCACGATGCAGGCGGGCTCGGCGAGCTTCAGCACGACCTCGGGGCTCGAGATGCCGGCGAGCAGCGCGGCGTTGCTCTCGCCGGGATAAAGCGGCGCCAGATCTTCGGTCGATGCCAGCACGATATCGGCGGTCTCGAACGCGCTGCTGAAGACCTTCCGCGCGACACCCAGATCCGGCCAGCCGCGAGCGCGGAAATTGGTGTCGAATGCGAAGCGTGTTCCCAGCAGCCGCGCCCGCTTCAGCGCCGCCATCAGCCGCTCGCGTCCGTCCTCGCGCAGGATCGAGAGCGTGATCGCGGAGAGATAGACGATGTCGTAGGTCGCGAGCGAGTTCAGGATGTCGTCCGTCTCCGGCAGGTCCATCAGCTCGCGCGCGGCGGCGCTGTCACGCCAATGGAAGAAGCGCCGTTCGCCCCGGTCGTCGGTCTGTATCAGATAGAGCCCCGGCAGCCTGCCCGCCAACCGCGCGACACGTTTTGTCCCAATGCCCTCAACTGCCCAGCCCGCGATCATCTCGTCGCTCAGCGCATCGTCGCCGAGCGCCGTGATGTAGTCGATGTCGACACCAAGGCGCGACAGATAGAGCGCGGTGTTAAGCGTGTCACCGCCATAGGAGCGCGAATACAGCCCGCCGGGCTGGCCGCCCGGCGCCTGACGCAGCTCGATCATGCATTCGCCGATGCTGGCAACCCTGGTCATGATAAGACCCGCGAGCCGGATCGAAACTAAGCGGCGAACTTGCCGCCGAGCTCGTCCTCGATGTGGATGCGGATGATATCGTCGAACGTCTTCTCGGCGGTGGTGAAGCCGAGCTTCAACGCGCGGTCGGTGGCGAAATCGCGCGGCCAGCCCGAGACGATGCTGATGATGGTCGGATCGGGTACCCGCTTGATCCGCGCGGTGACGTTCTTGCCGGCAACGCGCTCCAGCGCCGCGATCTGCTCGCCGACGGTGACCGACATCCCGGGCATGCTGAGATTGCGCCGCGGCCCCATCGCGTTCAGGTCCATGGTGCCGGCATGGATCAGGAAGCCGACCGCCGACTTCGGCGAGGCATGCCAGTGCCGCACGCCCTCGGAGACCGGCAGCACCGCCTCCTCGCCTGCCAATGGCTCGCGGATGATGTTGGAGAAGAAGCCGGACGCCGCCTTGTTCGGCTTGCCGGGTCGCACGCAGATCGTCGGCAAGCGGATCGAGATCCCGTCAAGCAGCCCCTTGCGGGTGTAGTCGTTGATCAGGAGCTCGCAGATCGACTTCTGGGTGCCGTAGCTGGTCAGCGGCGTATGGAAGAACTCATCGCCGATCTTCTCGGGGAACGGCGCGCCGAACACCGCGATCGAGGACGTGAACACCAGCCGCGGCTTGTAGCCGCCGCCGACGGCGCGGATCGCCTCGATCAAATAGCGGGTACCGTCGAGATTGATGCGGTAGCCCTTGTCGAACTCGGCCTCCGCCTCGCCCGAGACGATCGCGGCCAGATGGAAGATCACGTCCGGGCGGTCGGCGATCAACGGCGCCGCGGCGCCGGCATCGGCGAAATCGGAAGCAACCACCTTGAGCGGGATATTGGCGTCCGCGGGCTTCTGCGGCTCGACCACGTCCTGCAACGTCATCTTGCTGATGTCGCGGTTACCGAGCCGGCCCTCGCGCAGCAAGCGGTCGGTCAGCTTGCGGCCGACCATGCCGGCGGCGCCCAGAATCAGAATGTGCACGAGCCTGCTCCTTTTCTTGTTCTTCCAAGTTCCAGAATGGGGCCGTGCTATTCCTTCACGGCGCCCGTCATGGCCGACACATAATGCTCAACGAAGAACGCGTAAAGGATAACCAGCGGCAGCGACCCGACCAATGCGCCGGCCATCAACGAGCCCCATTTGTAGATATCGCCATCGACGAACTCGTTGACGATCGCGACCGGCACCGTCTTGTTCGGTGTCGATTGCAGGAACGTCAAGGCGTAGATGAACTCGTTCCAGCACAGCGTGAACGAGAAGATGAAGGCGGAGATCAGGCCGGGAATCGCCAGCGGCACGATGATCTTGACCAGGATCTGCCAGCGCGACGCGCCGTCGATCAGTGCGCACTCCTCCAGCTCGTAGGGGATGGTCTTGAAGTATCCCATCAACAGCCAGGTCGAGAACGGGATCAGCAGCGTCGGATAGACCAGGATCAGCGACAGCGGCGAATCGAACAGCCCATAGGCCTGGA
Organism: Bradyrhizobium sp. SK17; assembly: GCF_002831585.1. Lineage (GTDB taxonomy): Bacteria > Pseudomonadota > Alphaproteobacteria > Rhizobiales > Xanthobacteraceae > Bradyrhizobium. The sequence continues at coordinate 6,021,939 of NZ_CP025113.1, forward strand.
TCACCGATGCCAGCGGGATGAACAGGATCGATGGCGGCACCAGATAGGCGAAGAAGATCAGGACGCCGACGGCCTCCGCGCCCTTGAAGCGCAGCCGCGTGATCGCATAGGCCGACAGCACGCTGGCGACGATGGAGAGGAACGTCGCGCCGACAGCGACATACATCGTGTTCCAGAGCCAGCGCGGATACTGGGTTTCGAACAGCAGCTTGCTGATGTGCTTGAAGGTCGGATGGACCACCCAGAACGGGTTGAACTTGTCCATGTCGATCAGCTGCTCGTCCGGCTTGATGGACGTCAGCACCATCCAATAGAACGGGAACAGCAGCACCACCAGGATAATGAACAGCGGCAGATAGAGCGTCACCAGGCGTCGCGGCAGCGACTCCAGATAGCTCATGCCCTCGGTGGTATCGCCGGTGTTGCTGGCCATGGCCTTCGATTGCAAGGTTGAATCAGTCATTGCTCGATCCTTGCTGCCATTTGCGACGCTGCATGCCGAACCAGGAGATGGCGATGGCCGCAATCAGGAAGGGAATCATCGCGGTGGCGATGGCGGCGCCCTCGCCGAGCCGCCCGCTGATGATGCCGCGCTGATAGCTCAACGTCGCCATCAGGTGCGTGGCGTTGACCGGGCCGCCGCGGGTCAGCGCCCAGATCAACTGGAAATCGGTGAAGGTGAACAGCACCGAGAAGGTCATCACCACGGCGATGATCGGGGTCAGCAGCGGATAGGTGATGAAGCGAAAGCGCTGCCAGCTGGTGGCGCCGTCGAGCGTGGCCGCTTCATAAAGCGACGGCGAGACCGTCTGCAGGCCGGCCAGCAGCGTGATCGCGACGAACGGAACGCCACGCCAGACATTGGCGAAGATCACGCTCGCCCGCGCCCACTCGGTGTCGCCGAGGAAGTTGATGTTGGTGTGGATCAGCCCGAGCTTGATCAGCGACCACGAGATGATCGAGAACTGCGAATCGTAGATCCACCAGAACGCGATCGCCGACAGCACGGTCGGCACGATGAACGGGATCAGCACGATCGACCGGATCACCGCCTTGAACGGCATGTGCCGGTTCAGGAGCAGCGCGAGATAGAGCCCGATCGCGAATTTGATGGCGCTTGCGATCAGCGTGTAAAGCAGGGTGTTGAACACCGAGAGCCAGAAGATCGAGTCATCCCACAGCCACTGATAGTTCTCGATCCCGATGAAGGCCCCGGCACGCCCGATGCGCTCGTCGGTGAAGCTCATCCAGACGCCGAGGCCGAGCGGATAGGCCAGGAACAGGATCAGGAATGCCGCCGTCGGCAGCATGAACCAGAACGCCGCCCAATTGCGGTTTCCCTTGAGCCGCGACCAGGCCGACGGCTCACCCGTTGCGGCTGCGCGCGCCGGCATTGATGTCTGGACAGTGCTCATTCGCCCTCAACTCCAAACCGGACAGCGACACCCGACCAGTCCAGGCCGGGTGTCGCTTCCGATTGCTGCAATCCCGATCACCGGCGCCTTGCAGCGCCGGCCGTCGCTCAGCGGAAGATACGCTTGGCCGCGCGTTCTGCCGAAGCCATCGCGGTCTTCACATCCTCGCGACCGGTACAATAGTTCGCGAACATGTCGACCACGACGAAATCGGCGATCGCGGCCGCAGCGTTCTCGCTCATCTGCGCCTCTCCCGCCGGGGTCGACGCGGTCTGCGCCACGCTCCGATACGGCGTCGTCTTCGGATCCGCGGTCCAGACCGGGTTCTTGTCGTAGCCGAGCAGGAAGTGCGACAGATAGCCCTGCGCCGCCTCGATCCACGGATTGAACTGCTCCGGCTCGAGCATGAAGGCGGTGAACGCCTTGCAGGCCTGCGGATACTTCGTGAAATTGAAGATCAGGATCGGGAAGCCGAGATGCAGCTCGCGCGTCTTGCCGTCGAGACCCGCCGGCAGATGGGCGTGGTTCATGTCCTCCGCGATCTGCGGATTTTCCTTCTTCGCCGTCACATAGACCGAGATGCCGTTCACGGTCAGATGCAACTGGCCGGCAAGGAACGCCTTGTTGTTCGAGCTGTCGTTCCAGGACGCGGTGCCCGGCACGAAATTGTCGTACAGGCCCTTGACGTATTCGAGCGACTTCGCCGTCTCCGGCGAGTTGACGACGACCTTGTTGTCCTTGTCGATCAGCTTGCCGCCATGAGCCCAGAGCGCCCAGTGCAGCCAGCCATTGGCGTCGCCCGAGGCGTGACCGAGCGCCATGCCGGCCGGGGTGCCGTTCTTGTTCAGGCCCTTGACGAGATCGGCGAAGCCGGCGAGGTCCTTCGGGAATTCCTTGTGGCCGGCCTTCTCCATGGCCGCGACGCGATAATTGACGAGGCCGCCGGTGGCAGCGACCGGAATGCCGATCCACTTGCCGTTCAGCATGCCGTAGGCCTTGCCGGAATCCGCCCAGCCGCCGCACTTCTTGCCGAGATAGTCGGCGACGTCGGTCACGTCGACGCACTTGCTCGGGAACAGGAAGGGCAGCGAATAGAGGCCCCAGACCATGTCGAGGCCCTGCCCCGTGTTCGCCGCCACCGAGGCCTTCGGCTGGATGTCGTCGTAGGATTCATTGGAGACGTTGATCGTAATGTTGTTGGCCTTCTGGAACGCATCGACGATCTTCATGAAGGCCGCGTCTTCGGCTTCCACGAAGCGCTTCCAGCGCAACAGATTGATCTTGGCGCCCGGCTCCGGCTTCCACTGCGAGGTCTGCGCCCAGGCCTTGGCATAGCCGAGCAGCTGATCGCTCGACATCGTCGCCGCGGCAGCCAGCATGGTCGCACCGCCCTTGAGCAGCGAACGGCGGTCCGTACTAAAAATCGACATTGGCAATTTTCTCCCGTTTTTTGGTTGTCGTTTCAGACGTCGCATGTCCCGCCTAGAAACGGCGGGCCGGTAGTCTCGTCATGAGGATGCGCTGTCGCCAAGTGCGGGCGCCACATTCCTCAGCTGTTCAGCCGCTTGCCGGTGCCATCGTCGAACAGATGAACCAGCGCCGGATCCGGCTTGAGCCGAACCTTGTCGCCCGGATTGAACAGATGGCGCTCGCGGAACACTGCGACGACCTGTTCGCCGCCGAGCTTGGCGAACACCTGGGTCTCCGATCCGGTCGGCTCGACCACCACGATTTCGGCCTCGGCGCCGTCATCCGCGATGGTGAAATGCTCGGGCCGCACGCCATAGACCGCCGGCTTGCCGTCGGAATTGGCCGGCGCCGATTTCAGCGGCAGCTTGGCGCCGTTCGGCCCCTCGAAATAGGCAGCTCCGTTAACCTTGACCTTGCCCTTGAGGAAGTTCATCGCGGGCGAGCCGATGAAGCCTGCCACGAACTGGTTTTCCGGCTTGTCGTAAAGTTCGAGCGGCGAGCCCATCTGCTCGACGATGCCGTCATGCATCACCACGATCTTGTCGGCCATGGTCATGGCCTCGATCTGGTCGTGGGTGACGTAGACCGTCGTGGTGCGCAGCCGCTGGTGCAATTCCTTGATCTCGGTGCGCATCGCCACGCGCAGCTTGGCGTCGAGGTTGGAGAGCGGCTCGTCGAACAGGAACACCTGCGGATCGCGCACGATGGCGCGGCCCATTGCGACGCGCTGACGCTGGCCGCCGGAGAGCTGGCGGGGATAGCGGTCGAGCAGCGGGGTGAGCGCGAGGATTTCCGCAGCGCGTTTGACGCCGGTCGAGATTTCCTCGGGCTTGGCGCCGCGCAGCTTGAGCGAGAAGCCCATGTTGTCGGCGACGGTCATGTGCGGATAGAGCGCGTAGTTCTGGAACACCATCGCAATGTCGCGCTCTTTGGGCTGGACATTGTTGACGACGCGGTCGCCGATCGAGATCGTGCCGGAGGTGATGTTCTCCAGTCCCGCCAGCATGCGCAGCAGGGTCGACTTGCCGCAGCCGGAGGGGCCGACCAGAACGACGAATTCGCCGTCCTCGATCGGAATCGTCACGCCGTGCAGGACTTCAAAATTGCCGAACGACTTCCGCACGTCGCGAATCTGGACCGACGACATCCACTTCCCTCCTCACGTTCCCGACGGCGTACGACGAGTGCCGCCACCGCTCTGTTTTGTTCCGGCCGCGCGGAGAGCACGGCACTGTTGGACTGAAGTTATTGTCCGCAGTTTATCTGGTTTTGGCAATCGTTCGATTAGCAACCGCTTGGTAGCGCTGTCAATATCGGTTTGTCTGCGACGAACGTCGTGGTATGAGCGGCAAATGGCCCGAAAACGCATCATGCCAGGCAAGATCCGGCTCGCCGAAGTCGCGAAGCTCGCCGGCGTCAGCCCGATTACGGCCTCACGCTTCTTCAGGAATCCGGAAGCCCTCTCGGCCGGCAAGCGCGCGCGCGTCGAAAGTGCGGCAAAAGAACTCGGTTACGTGCCCAATCTTGCGGCACGCGCGCTGGCGTCGCAGCGCACCGAGGTGATCGGTGTCCTGATCCCGTCGCTGACCAACAACGTGTTCTCCGACGTGCTGCGCGGCATCTATGACGCACTCGACGGCAGCCGCTACAGCATTCAGCTCGCCAACACCCGCTACAGCATCCTGCAGGAAGAGCGCCTGCTGCGTCTGTTTCTGGCCCAGAAGCCGGCAGGGCTGATCGTGACCGGCATCAATCAGACCGCCGATTCCCGCCGCATCATGGAATCCGTCGATTGCCCGATCGTGCAAATCATGGAGGTCGGCCCCTCGCCGATCGACATGATGATCGGATTCTCGCATTTTGACGCGGCAAAAGCAGCGATCGCCCACCTTCTCGCGCAGGGTTACCGGCGGATCGGCTTCCTCGGCGCGCGGATGGATCCAAGGGTACAGCGTCGGCTCGACGGCTATCGCGCTGCGATGACCGACGCCGGGCTGCTTGATCCGCAACTCATTGTCACCACGGCGATACCGACCTCGGTGACGCTGGGCGGGACATTGTTTGCCGACCTGCTCGCCAAGGCGCCCGACATCGACGCCGTGTTCTGCGTCAATGACGACCTTGCGCTCGGCGCGCTGTTCGAATGCAAGCGCCGGCACGTGGCGGTGCCGGAGCAGATGGCAATCGTCGGCTTCAACGACCTCGAATTCATGGCATCGAGCGAACCGACACTGAGCAGCGTGCGCACCAACCGCTACGAAATGGGCAGAAACGCCGCCACCATGGTGATCGAGACGCTGGAAGGCCGCAGGCCTGCCGACCCCGTCGTCGATCTCGGCTTCAGCGTCATGGAACGGCAAAGCTCGACGCGACGCAACTGACATCCGACCGACACCGGCCCGTCACACGGGAGACGAAAATGACAAAATGATAGCGCAACCAAGATGGTTCAACTAAGGTCCAATCCATCCAGTGAAACACCTGTGCGTGATCGCTCGGGTTTGTAATGCGCGACGATTTGCGCAAGGTAGAACAACGTTGAACCAGAGCCCTTGAATGGGCCGATCAAGAGTTTGCATTGCGGGAGAAACCAATGACAAAACCCCACACCAACGGGCACGGCGCCGCAGGCGAGACCAAGAAGGGCAAGGGCCGCAGGCTCCGCTCCCAGGAATGGTTCGACAACCCGCACAATCCGGGCATGACCGCGCTCTATCTCGAGCGCTACCTCAATTACGGCCTGACCCGCGAGGAATTGCAGTCGGGCAAGCCGATCATCGGCATCGCCCAGACCGGCAACGACCTGTCGCCCTGCAACCGGCATCACCTCGAGCTCGCGCACCGCGTCCGCGAGGGTATCCGCGCCGCCGGCGGCATCGCGATGGAATTCCCGACCCATCCGATCCAGGAGACCGGCAAGCGCCCGACCGCGGCGCTCGACCGCAACCTCGCCTATCTCGGCCTCGTCGAGGTGCTGTTCGGCTATCCGCTCGACGGCGTGGTGCTGACCACCGGCTGCGACAAGACCACGCCGGCCTGCATGATGGCGGCGGCGACCGTCAATCTGCCCGCGATCGTGCTGTCGGGCGGCCCGATGCTGAACGGCTGGCACGAAGGCCAGCGCACCGGCTCCGGCACCGTGGTGTGGAAGGCCCGCGAGCGGCTTGCCGCGGGCGAGATCGACTACGAGCAGTTCATCGAGATCGTGGCCTCCTCGGCGCCCTCGGTCGGCCATTGCAACACGATGGGCACCGCCTCGACGATGAATTCGCTCGCCGAAGCGCTCGGCTTCTCGCTGCCGGGCTGCGCGGCGATCCCGGCACCCTATCGCGAGCGCGGCCAGATCGCCTATGAGACCGGAAAGCGCATCGTCGACATGGTGTGGGACGACCTCAAGCCGTCGGACTTCCTGACCCGCGAGGCGTTCGAGAACTGCATCGTGGTCAACTCCGCGATCGGCGGCTCGACCAATGCGCCGATCCACATCAACGCGCTGGCGCGCCATGTCGGCGTCGAGCTGTCGATCGACGACTGGCAGAAATACGGCCACGACGTGCCGTTGCTCGTGAACATGCAGCCGGCCGGCTTCTATCTCGGCGAAGAGTATCACCGCGCCGGCGGCGTGCCCTCGGTCGTGCGCGAGCTGATCAAGCACAAGCGCATCCATGAAGGCGCCCTCACCGTCAACGGCCGCACCATGGGCGAGAACTGCAAGGAAGCGCCTGCGCCCGACGGCGACGTGATCTGGGGCTACGACAAGCCGCTGGTGAAGGACGCCGGCTTTCTGGTCTTGCGCGGCAATCTGTTCGATTCCGCGATCATGAAAACCAGCGTCATCTCGAAGGAATTCCGCGACCGTTACCTGTCAAACCCGAAGGACCTCAACGCCTTCGAGGGCCGCGCCATCGTGTTCGAGGGTCCGGAGGACTATCACGACCGGATCGAGGATCCCGCGCTCGGTATCGACGAGCACTGCGTGCTGTTCATCCGCGGCACCGGCCCGATCGGCTATCCCGGCGGCGCCGAGGTCGTGAACATGCAGCCGCCGGCGGCGCTGATCAAACGCGGCATCCTGTCCCTGCCCTGCATCGGCGACGGCCGGCAGTCCGGCACCTCGGGCTCGCCATCGATCCTCAACGCCTCGCCGGAGGCTGCCGCCGATGGCGGGCTTGCGATCCTGAAGACCGGCGACAAGGTGCGCATCGACCTCAACAAGGGCAGCGCCAACATCATGATCTCGGAGGACGAGTTGCGCACCCGCCGCGCCGAGCTGAAGGCCAAGGGCGGCTTCCCGCACCCGGCCAACCAGACACCGTGGCAGGAGCTCTACCGCCAGACCGTCGGCCAGCACGCCACCGGCGCCTGCCTCGAGCTCGCGACGCGCTACCACGACATCGCGGGCCGGGTCGGCGTCGCGCGCGACAATCACTAGCTCCGCATCGTCATTGCGAGCGCAGCGAAGCGATCCATCTCTCCCCCGCGGAAGTATGGATTGCTTCGTCGCTTCTCTCCTCGCAATGACGGCGGCAACAAATCCAATCAGGACTTCGAGGAGACTTCCATGTCAGACAGACTGAAGGGAAAGCGCGCCGTCGTCACCGCCGCCGCGGCAGGCATCGGGCGTGCATGCGCGATCGCATTCGCCCGCGAGGGCGCGACCGTGATCGCCACCGACATCAACGAGAGCGGCATCGCCACGCTCAGCAAGGACGGCATCGCCGAGACCGCGCGGCTCGACGTTCGCAGCACCACCGATGTCAACAGCTTCGCCAAGCGCGTCGGCAAGATCGACATCCTGCTCAATGCGGCGGGCTTCGTGCATCACGGCACCATTCTGGAGTGCTCCGACGAAGACTTCGACTTCTCGTTCGATCTCAACGTCAAATCCATGCACCGGACCATCAAGGCGTTTCTGCCCGCGATGCTGGAAGGCGGTGGCGGCAGCATCGTCAACATTTCGTCCTGCGCGGCGTTGCGGCCGCCGGCCAATCGCTACGTCTACAGCGCGTCGAAGGCGGCGGTTTCGCTGCTCACGCGCGCCGTTGCGCTCGACTTCATCACCCAGGGCATCCGCTGCAACGCGATCTGCCCGGGCACCGTCGAGACGCCCTCGATGCTGGAGCGCGCAGCTGCCGCGGGCCCGGACGGACGCGAGAAGTTCGTCGCCCGCCAGAAGATGGGCCGGCTCGGTACCGCCGACGAGATCGCGGCCATGGCTGTGTATCTTGCGAGTGACGAGGCTGCTTTCACCACCGGCGTCGACATGGTCGTCGACGGCGGCTTCATGCTCTGATGGGCTCGCAAAGGCATTCAACATGAACAAGATCGATCTCAACGGCCGCGCAGCCGTCGTCACCGGCGGCGCCCAAGGGTTCGGCCGCGCCATTACCGAGCGTTTTGTCGCCTCCGGCGCCAGGGTCGCGATCTGGGATTTCGACCAGCCGCTGGCCGAGAAGACCGCGCGGGCGATCGGCGAGAACGTGATCGCGATCAAGACCGACGTCACCGATCCCGACGCGGTCGACGCCGCGCGCGATCAGACGCTGCGGGCCTTCGGCAAGATCGACATCCTGGTCAACAATGCCGGTATCACCGGCGCCAACAAGCCGGTCTGGGAAACCGATCTCGACGACTGGCGCCGGGTGATGCGCATCAATCTCGAGGGTCCTTTCATCTGCTGCAGGGCGATCGTGCCGACCATGATCGGCCAGAAATACGGCCGCATCGTCAACATCGCCTCGATCGCTGGCAAGGAAGGCAATCCGAACGCCGCGCATTATTCCGCGTCGAAGGCCGGCCTGATCGCGCTGACCAAATCACTCGGCAAGGAGCTCGCGCAGCACGACATCCTGGTCAATGCGGTGACGCCGGCGGCGGCGAAGACCGCGATCTTCGACCAGATGACGCAAGCGCATATCGACTTCATGCTGTCGAAGATTCCAAAGGCCCGCTTCGTGCAGGTCGAGGAGCTGGCCTCGATGGTGGCGTGGCTGGCGTCGGAGGACTGCGCGTTCTCGACCGGCGCGGTGTTCGACATCTCCGGCGGCCGGGCAACGTACTAGAGCCGTTCCCGTTCCGATGGAATCGGAACGGGGCTCTAGGTTCTTGTGTTGACGCGTTTTCTTCACGCGAACCGGTATCCACTTCGCTCGAAAACGCTCTAGCTGGCTCGTTTCGCCGGCTGCCGCAGCGCGGCCACGAGATGGTCGGCCAATAGCGAGGCAGCGCGCGCGAGGTTTGGCGCGCGGTGCAGGCGGATTTCGGCCCGCGGCAGCCGCGGCATGCCCTCACGCGCGCTCAAGCGCCGGAGCGTCGGCGGAAAGGTGCCCGATTTGACCACGGTCACGGCGAGGCCCTGCGCGGCGATCGCCTCGACCGCGGACAGGCTGTGGCTGACAAAGGCGAGCCGCCACGGCCGGCCTGCCTGGTCGAGCGCCTGCATCGCCCAGCTTCGGAACAGGCAGCCCTGCGGATAGAGCGCGACCGGCAGCGGATCGATGTCTTCGACACGATGCGCCGCGCTCGCGGCCCACACCGCCTGCTCGGTGCGCAGCAACTCGCCCCCGCCGCGCCCTTCCGGGTGCATCGCGATCACGAGATCATAGGCTTCGCCGAGCCGGTCGGTCATCGACGACGTCAGCCCGGTCTCCATCTCGACATGGATCAGCGGATAGTTGGCGATGAAATCCTTGAGCAGCGGCGGCACGATCAACGTGCCGTAGTCGTCCATCACGCCCAGGCGGACCCGGCCGTCGGTGCCGTGCGCGCGCACCCGACCGACCGCTTCGGCATTGAGGCTCAGGATGCGGCGGGCGTAACCGAGCAATCCCTCGCCGGCCGCGCTCAGCTCGACGCTGGAGGTGCTGCGATGAAACAGCTCGGCCTGGAGCCGCTCTTCCAGCCGCTTCACCTGCATGCTGATCGCCGATTGGGTCCGGTTCAGCGCCGAGGCGGCGCGGGTGAAGGAACGATGGTCCGCCACCGCAACAAAGGCCTGCAACAGATCCGGATCGAGAACAGGCGAACTCATAATAATCCGTGATTTGATTGATCAATCTTATTCTATTCTCTGATTATGCCGGTGTCCCTAGATTGCGCAAGCAAAACAGCGGGATCGAACGGGATGGGCGAAATCTGGGGGGTGTTGGCGGCGGTGCTGTCGAGCGCGCTCGGCGGAACCTCGATCGGGGCGACGCGGTTTCTGGTCGGCACGATCGATCCGCTGGCGATCGGCGCGTTCCGCTTCGGCATCGGCGTCGTGCTGTTGCTGCCGCTCGCGCTGCTGCAACGGGGAAGCTGGCCGCCATCGCGCGACTGGCCGGGCGTCGCCGGCCTTGGCCTGCTGTTCTTTGCGGCGTTCCCGGTCCTGTTCAACGCCTCGCTGATCTTCACCACGGCCGCGCGCGGCGCGCTCGCGCTCTCGACGCTGCCGCTGCTGACGATGCTGGTCGCCGCCGCGCTCGGCGCCGAGCCGCTCACCGCACGCAAGACCACGGGCGTCCTGGTCACGATCTTCGGCGTCGCGATGGCCCTGCTCACTGGGCTCGCCACGGCACCACCGGGCGCCTGGCGTGGCGATCTCCTGATGGTCGCGGCCGCGCTGTGCATGGCGCTCTACAGCATCTGGTCGAAACCCTTCATCCGGCGCTCGGGTCCGATCCCCTTCACCACGCTCGCGATGGCGGCCGGAGCGGCGGTGCTGATCGTCGCATCGCTGCTGCGCGGCAGTTTCGCCCCGGTTGCCGGCTTCGCTGCGGCGCAATGGTTCGGGGCGATCTATCTCGGGGCCTTCGGCGCGGCGCTGACCTTCTATCTCTGGGCCTTCGCGCTGGAGCGGACGACGCCGACCCGGGTGGCGATCTCCGTCACCGTGAACCCGATCGCGGCTTCAGTGGTCGGCGCAGCGCTGCTCGGCGAACCGCTGAGCTGGAATCTGATGGCTGGCATCGTCACCGTGTTCGCCGGCATCTGGATCGCGACCACCCAGCCGCAAGCAGCGCGCGCGGCCAAGCCGGCCGTCGCACCCGACACGCGCTGAGGCATCGCAGCGCTCGCCGGCAATGCCGTTGTCGAATCCGTGTTAGCCTGAGGGTCCGGTCCAAGCGAACCCAAGGCGGCACGCAATTGAACATCTCCCTCTACGACATCTCCGTCTGGGTGCTGCCGCTCGTCATCGCCATCACGTTTCACGAAGCCGCGCACGGCTTCGTCGCGCACCGGTTCGGCGACGACACCGCATGGAAGCTCGGCCGCGTCAGCTTCAACCCGCTGAAGCACATCGACCCCTTTGGCACGCTGATCCTGCCGGCCATGCTGCTGCTCGCGCATTCGCCGTTCCTGTTCGGCTACGCCAAGCCGGTGCCGGTGAATTTCCGCAACCTCAACCACCCCAAGCTCGACATGGTCTGGGTGGCGCTGGCGGGCCCGGTGACCAACATCATCCTGGCGACCGCGGCGGCGCTGGCATTCCACGCACTGCCATTGGTGCCGGCAGATGCGGCAAAATGGACCGCGGACAATCTGAAAAACGCATTCCTGATCAACATCGTGCTCGCGATCTTCAACATGATGCCGATCCCGCCGCTGGACGGCGGCCGGGTCGCGGTCGGGCTGCTGCCGCGGCCGCTGGCGATCCCGCTCGCCCGGCTGGAGCCCTACGGCATGCTGATCCTGATCGGGCTGTTGATCCTGCTGCCGGTGATCGGCAGGCAGGTCGGCCTAAATCTTGATGTTATTTCAACGATACTGCGAACTCTGACCGGCTATGTGGCGAACGCCCTTCTCCTGATTACGGGAAACACATAGCTTTGCTTCAAGCATGCCCCGATGCTGATCCGGGGCCGTGCGCTGGGACAGGAACGCTTCGAGGCCATGGTGATCAAAGCTGCCGATATGCTGATTGCACGCCGCGCCGACACCCGCGCGCGGGCGGACTTTGCGACCTGGAAGATGATGGCCAAGCTGAACGGCGCCTCAGCCCTGCCCCCGGAAGCGCAGAATTTCCTCGCCATCTACAAGAAGCTGCTGGAGCAGATGAGCGAGGCCGAGGCCGGCGAGACCACCATCCAGGAGATGTACCGCACCTATTACGCGGAGATGGGCGGCGCCGGCAAAGCGCCGGAGGTTCCGGCGCGCACGCGCGAACCGGTCGCCGACAGCGGAAACGTCACGGCGTTCCGCCGCCTGCCGGCCAAGAAGACGACCACATCCGACCCCAACGCCAAACGTCCTTTGCCGGTTGCGCTGATCTTCGCGTGCCTCGTCGTGGTCTATGTCGCGATCCGCTACTACTGGAAATAGCGCCGTCGCCGCGACATCTCATTTCCGGCTTCCATCATCGACAGCTCGCACCGCGGCATCCCGTCGCGCGTAACGGCCGTTTCAATCGCCGCAGCGTGGAATATCGCGCACGATCGCTTGCGCCACTGCCCTAGGCGATGCGCCCGATGCCGGGCATAATGAGGAACTCAAAAAACAAAATCATACTGGAGGGAAGATGAAGCGTTCCATTGCAGCCTTGGTCATGACCACGAGCCTGGTGTTCGCCGGCAATGCGCTGGCGCAGACGATGGACAAGGTCGCAAAGGTCGGCGCACTCGGCGATCAGTCCGGTCTGTATCAAGACATCGGCGGCCCCGGTTCGACGGTGGCGGCGCAGATGGCGATCGAGGATTCCGGGTTGCTGGCGAAGGGCTGGAAGATCGACCTGATCTCGGCCGATCACCAGAACAAGCCCGATGTCGCCGTCAACATCGGCAAGCAATGGATCGACGTCGAGAAGGTCGACGTGTTCGTCGATCTCGCGGCCTCCAATGTCGGCCTCGCGATCGCCAACCTCGCCAAGGAGAAGAACGTCGTCAATCTGAACTCCGGTTCGGGCTCGTCCGATCTCACCGGCTCGCAGTGCACGCCCAATACGGTGCACTGGTCGTACGACACCTACATGCTTGCCAATGGCACCGGCCGGGCATTGGTCAAATCCGGCGGCGACACCTGGTTCTTCATCTCCGCAGACTATGCGTTCGGCCAGGCGCTCGAGCGCGACACCACGGCCGCGGTCACCGCAGGCGGCGGCAAGGTGCTCGGCAGCGTCAAGCACCCGCTCAACACCGCCGACTTCTCGTCCTTCCTGTTGCAGGCGCAGAGCTCGAAGGCCAAGGTGATCGGCCTTGCCAATGCCGGCGGCGACACCACCAACGCGATCAAGCAGGCCGCGGAATTCGGCATCGTGTCGGGCGGCCAGAAGCTTGCGGGCATGCTGATGTTCCTGACCGACGTGCACTCGCTCGGCCTCAACGTCGCGCAAGGGCTGAACTTCACCGAAAGCTTCTACTGGGACATGAACGACCAGACCCGCGCCTTTTCGAAGCGCTTCATGGAGCGGTTCAAGAAGAACCCGCCGACCATGGTGCAGGCCGGCGTCTATGCCTCGCTGATCCACTACTTCAAGGCGCTGGAAGCACTCGGCGGCAATCCGCATGACGGGCGCGCCGTCGTTGCCAAGATGAAGGAGTTGCCGACCGACGATCCCTTGTTCGGCAAGGGTTCGATCCGGGTCGACGGCCGCAAGATCCATCCCGCTTATCTGTTCGAGGTGAAGAAGCCGTCGGAATCGAAGTATCCGTGGGACTATTACAAGCTGATGGCGACCATCCCGGCGGATGAAGCCTTCCTGCCGCTCGAGAAGAGCGCCTGTCCGCTGGTGAAGAAGAACTGAGACGTCGTCATTGCCCTATCAGGCGGGTCAGCTTCGCTGGCCCGTTGAGCGGCGGCCTTGCCTTCGGGGCGAAGTCCAACCGATAGCGCATCGGACTGGTGTCGAGGCGGGTGCGAAAATGGTGGCGCAGCGCATCCGCGGTGCCGAATCCAACCGCGGTCGCGACGTCCTCGACCGACATGGCGGTAGCTTCCAGCAGGTCTCGTGCCTGCGTCATGCGCTCCTGCAGCACCCATTCGCCGGGTGACATGCCGGTTGCGGTCTCGAAGCGCCGAATGAAGGTGCGCCGGCTCATGCGCGCCCTGCCTGCAAGGCCTTCGATCGTCAGGTCGCGGTCCAGATGCCTGCGCATCCATGCGCAGAGTTCGGCGAGAGGATCGCCGTCGGCAAGGACCACCGGATTAGGAATGAACTGCGCCTGCCCGCCCTCGCGGTGCGCCGGAATCACCAGGCGCCGCGCCACATCATTGGCGATCTCGGGTCCGAAATCCTTGCGCACGATATGGATACACAGATCGAGACCAGCCGCACGTCCGGCCGAACTCATGATGTCCCCATCGTCGACATAGAGCACCTTGGCATCGACGCGCAGCGCAGGATGCCGGTGCACCAGCGGCTCGGCATGCGCCCAGTGCGCCGCAACGCGCCGGCCCTCCAGCAGTCCGGCGCCAGCCAGCACGAATACGCCGGAACAGATCGATGCGATGCGGACCCCGCGCGCATGCGCGCGGCGAAGCGCTGTGACCACCGCCTCGGGCGGTGACGCCTCGATGTCCTGCCAGCCCGGCACGATGATCGTGCCGGCCTGCGACAGGAACGAGAAGTCGACGTCGGCGACGATCTTGACGCCGGCCCCGGCCGCAACCGGCACACCCGGCCGCTCCGCGCACACCGCGACCCGATACCAGTCGCGGCCCATGTTCGGCAGGCCAAACACCTCGAGCGCCATGCCGAGCTCGAAAGCATTGACGCCGTCATAGGCCAACAGCGCGACCACCCTGTTGCGGGCGCTGTCCCGCCGGGCCCTGCCTGCCGGCTTCGTATGTTGCGACTTTGGCACGATATTCACGATATATGTCATTCGTGCCAATGGTCAAGAATGGCGTCTCGCGCGCACGGTCGAGCCTCGCGATCGAACCGCCATGCCTGGAGAAGTTCATGACCAACGCCGCCACGTCGTCGCCGGCACCATCGATGTCCGCAGACATCCAGCGCGGCTCCGCGCGCGCCGTCTACCTCAGGGGGACTCTGTATTGCCTCGCCGCCTCGGTCTCGTTCGGCCTGATGTTTCCGGTGATGTCGAGCGCGCTCTCCCATGTCGATCCCTTCACCTTCACGTCGCTGCGCTATTTGATCGCGGCCGCAATCTCGCTCGTCCTGCTCAGGATCAAGGAAGGGCCGGACGCGCTGAACCTGAAGGGTGAGCCGATCGCTCTCGCCTGGCTGCTGGGCTCGATCGGGTTCGCCGGCTTCGGTTTCCTGGTGTTTCTCGGCCAGCAACTGGCCGGACGCGACGGAGCCTTGACGACATCGATCATGGCCGCCACGCAACCATTGCTCGGCATCCTCATCATCTCGGTGATCCGCAGGGTTCTCCCGCCGCCCGTCACGCTGCTGCTGGTGCTGCTGTCGTTTGGCGGCGTCGCGCTCGTCATCACCAAGGGGGATGTCGGCGGGCTGCTGCACGAACCGCAGAACTATTCAGCCAACGCGCTGATCGTGCTCGGAATGATCTTCTGGCTGATCTACAC
Organism: Bradyrhizobium sp. SK17; assembly: GCF_002831585.1. Taxonomy (GTDB): domain Bacteria; phylum Pseudomonadota; class Alphaproteobacteria; order Rhizobiales; family Xanthobacteraceae; genus Bradyrhizobium. Next base: position 6,037,292 of record NZ_CP025113.1, read on the forward strand.
CTTCAGCGCGGCACGCTTCGCAAGCTGGTCGGCCCTCAAATACACCACCATGACGATGTCGCTCGGCCTGACCACGATCGTCGCGATCAACGCGATCCTCGCTCTGACGCAGGTGATCGCATTGCCGGCAGCGGCCGATCTGCTCTTCATCATTCCGCATCTTCTCTACATGAGCCTCGTTGCCAGCGTCGCCGGCGTGCTGTGCTGGAATCTCGGCAACAAGATTTTGACGCCTTTGAACGGCGTGCTCTTCATGGACGTCGTGCCGATCACCGCGTTCACCGTCTCGGCGATCATTGGCGTCGTACCGACGCGGGTCCAGATCGCGGGCGCATGCATCACCGGCGTCGCCTTGATCCTGAACAATCTCTATTTGCGGCTTCGCGCATGACGAGTCGCCGGATGCGAAGCGGCTCCCCACGCACTTGATCACGCGACTGGCGGTCGCTCCGATCTCTGGCGGTGCGCGCAGTCACGCGGCATTCCGTCGGCAAGGCCTGGGGATTCCCGATGACGGGAAAGTGCGCACGTTCGACGCTCAGGAGCTTCTGATCCGCGTCGAGGATCCCGGGTTGCCGATCCTCGCGAGCTACGCGGCCCTTACTGCTTCGACTTGTTGTAGTTGACGTCGAGGCTGAAGGAGAACTGATCCTCGGTCAGGTCGGCCGGCGGCGCCGGGACCGGATCGGAACGGTGGACCATCGAGACCGCGGCGTCGTCGAAGGCGGCGTCTCCCGACGATTCCAGCACCGCGACCGACAGGACCTTGCCGACGCGATTGAGCACGAGCGCGATCTTGACCTTCGCCGTCTTGACCTTGCCGTTCTCCGGAAACTTCTTGTGCAGGTCGAGATAGGCGCTGATCTTCTTGCCCCATCTGGCGGTCATCGCAAGCTTGTCCTTGCCGATGCCGGGGTTTGGCGCCTTCGTGGTCTCGGCCTGACGCGCGTCCTCCAGCTTGGTTGGCGCGGCCTGCTCCGAGGCCTGCTGTGCTTCCTGCGCGTTGGTCTCGACCTTGGCGACCTTGGCCTCCTCCTCCTTCTGCTTCTTGGCGGTGTCCTCCGTCACGATGCGGTCGGGGTCGTCGGCCTCGACAGGCTTTTCCTGAGGCAGGTCGGTGTCCTTCACCTCTGCCTTCTGCTGCGCCATCTCCTGAACGGCCTGCTGCTCGTCAGCCGGCGCGCCGGGCGGTGCTGCTTCCTCGGGTACATCCGGTGAGGCGAGTTCGACGGCGTATTCCGCGCCGGCCGCGCCAAGTCCCTCGTCGCCGTCGTCGCCGCGCAAATTTGCCAGTGCCAACGCCACGCCGCCGAGATGCAGCCCGACCGCCATCACCGCGGCGATCACCCAGAGCCGCTTCGAGGTACGCAGGTCGAGATCGGGGTTGGTCGACATCGCGCTTCGCCGTCAGGGCTTGGCCGGCTCGGCCTGCTGGGCCGCCGGCGCTCCCGGCACGCCCTCGAGCGCGACGAGCTTCACATGGGTGTAGCCGCCGCCGCGCAACAGTTCCATCACGCCCATCAGCTCGCCATAGGGGACCATCCGGTCCGCCCGCAGGAACACGTATTTGTCTCGGCTCATGTCGGGCACCGCATCCAGCGAATTGATCAGGTCGGCGCGCTTCACCGCGTTCTCGCCGATCGCCAGCGTGAGGTCGGGCTTGATGCTGACATAGGTCGGCTTGTCCGGCTTCTTCTGCGGCGTCGCACTGGAGGTCGGAAGATCGATCGGCAGGTCGACGGTCGAGAGCGGCGCCGCGACCATGAAGATGATCAGCAGCACCAGCATCACGTCGATGAACGGCGTGACGTTGATCTCGTGGGATTCCGCGAAATCGTCGTCGCCATCGTTCTCGGAGATCGAGACTGCCATCGCCTACTCCGCCGCCGCGGCACGCGCACCATGCGGAACGCTGCCGTGGGTGCGATCGAGATCACGCGACAGCAGCCGTCCCGCCGCGCCCGAGGCGCGGTTGACGAGCTCGAGATACACCTTCGTGACGCGCGAGAAGTGGTTGTAGATGATCACGGCAGGGATCGCCGCGACGAGCCCGATCGCGGTGGCGAGCAGCGCTTCCGCGATACCCGGCGCCACCACGGCAAGGTTGGTGGTCTGCGACTTCGAGATGCCGATGAAGCTGTTCATGATGCCCCAGACGGTACCGAACAGGCCGACGAAGGGCGACGTCGCGCCGATGGTCGCAAGCAGGCCCATGCCGATGCGGATCTTGCGAGCCTCGGCACGCACGATCTCGGCGAAGCTCGACGCCGCGCGTTCCTTGATGCCGCTGTCGCTGGAGATGCCCGCCGACAGCCGCCCCTCGCGCATTGCGGCCGCGATGAACGACGACAGCACGCTGCCCTTGGCGCCGAGCGCGAACTGCGCCTCCGCAAGCGAGCGCGATTCAGCGATCTTGGCCAGCGCGCCACGCAGCTTGCTCTGCGCCACGGTCAGCTCGACCATCTTGGCGATGAACACGGTCCAGGTCACCAGCGACGCGAAGGCGAGACCGAGCATCACCGCCTTCACGATGATGTCGGCGTTCAGGAACATATTCCAGGGCGACAATTCGTGCAGGCCGGTGCTGGTCGACTTCGGCGATTTGGCATCGCCGCCCGCGGCGGCAGTCAAGGATGCCTCATTCGCCACCGGTGCGGGAGCCGCCGCAGGTGCTGGCGCAACCTGCGCTTGCGGCACCGCGGGCGCCGGCTGGGCCACCGGCGCGGTCTGGCCGGCGGCCGCAGGCTGGGCGATCGCCGCGGGCTGCGCGGCGGGCACCTGGGCCGCGGGCGCGGGCTGAGGCCGGGTCACGGGCGCGGGCTGCGCGGCAGGTGCCGTTTGCTGCTGCGCCGAAGCCGGCGCGGTCAGCATGGACATCGCCAGGGCGGCGACCATGGCGGATGCAGCGAGGAACTTGGATGTCATCATCAGTTACACTTCAGCCCAGTGACGGATCAGGTTGTGATAAATGCCGGTCAATTTGACCGTTTCAGGGTCATCGCGCCCCAGCCGCTCCACCAGCGCCTGGATCGCCGTATCGAGGTCGAAGATCAGGCTTCGCGCGTGGGCATCACGTACCATGCTCTGGAGCCAGAAAAAAGACGCAACCCGGATCCCCCGCGTGACCGGCGTTACCAGATGCAAGCTGGAAGCAGGATAAAGTACGAGATCTCCCGCTGGCAGCTTGATCTCATGTGATCCATAGAGGTCCTCGATGACCAGCTCTCCCCCGTCGTAATCCTCTGGATTAGATAAAAACAACGTGACGGAGAGGTCGGTGCGGATCCGCAGGCCCGTCAGCCTGTCGCCGCGCACCGCATTGTCGACGTGCAAGCCGAAATGGTGCCCGTCGCTCGCGGCGTAGCGGTTGAACAAAGGTGGAAAGATTCTAAGTGGGATCGCCGCCGAGATGAAGCGCGGGCTCGCCGACAGTGCCGTCAGGACGCGGTTGCCGAGCTGCCGCGCGACCTCGCTGTCGGGCGGCAGCTGCTCGTTGCGCTTGACCAGCGCGGACGCAGCGCCTGCGGTCGAGCGGCCGTCCTCCCATCCGCTGGCGTCCATGATGCGGCGGAAGTCCGCCACATCAGCCTTGCTCAGTACGTTGGGAACACAGACCAGCATCTCCCGCCGCGAAGCCTCCGTCAGTAACGCGCAGAGAGCACCACCGCCACGGTGCGGCCAGGCGCCTCGAGCGTGAACGGCGCCGCACTTTGATAGAAGGCGGTGTAGTAGAGCTTGTTGAAGATGTTGTTGACGAACAGCTTCGCCGTCCAGTTCTTGTCGATCTTCGCTTCCGCGAAGGTGTCGAAGCGCCAGAAACTCGGCAACGCGGTGCCCTGGTTTGCGGCAAGCAAGGTGCCGCCGTACATCTTGGAACGATAGACGGCTTGGCCACCGACCTCCCACCTGTCGTCGATCTGATATTTGCTGAGCAGGCTGAACGATTGATGGGCGATGTTGGCCAGCGGCAGGCCCACGTTCGAGCTGTACAATGCAGGGTCGGCCGGCGCGACCAGGGACTTGGTTACCTCCGACTTCATCAGCACCAAGCCGCCGAACACGCTCCATTTGTCAGTGATCTTGCCGGCGACCTCGAGATCGATGCCGCGGATCCGATAGGCTGCGCCGGCGCTGATGCAAGGCTGCGTGCCTCCTATCGAAACGTTGTAGGGGCAAGCAGCGGTCTGGTTTGCCGTCGAGGTGATGTTCACCGACTCACGCGCGTTGGTGACGTCGGTCTGGAACAGCGCGCCGCTCACGAGCAAATGGCGATCAAACAGCTCCCATTTGTTACCGATCTCGATCGCACTGTTCTTCATCGGCCCGAAAATCTGGTTCGAGCCACCATTGAGGACCGGCGCAAGTCCTCCATAGGCCGCGCTGGTGCCGTCAAATTCGGAACCAACAGGGTCGGATGACGTCGCATAGGCCACATAGACACTGGTGATCGGCAGCGGCTTCAGAGTCAGGCCAAGATTGAAGTTCGGCATGCCGAAATCCGCGGCCTGCGATCCAAAAACACCGGCCGCCTTGCCTGACGTACCGTAGCCGCCAACCTTGATGCTGTAGTCGTCGAAGCGGACACCGCCATTGACGATGAGCAGATCGCGGTAATTGACGGAATCGAGCAGATAGCCGCTCGTCGTATCGATCGCGATTTGCGTCGGCTTGCCTGTGAGGGTGGGCACCGTCGGGAACGTCGCGAAAGTGAATTGCGGATTGGTGATGCTCACATTGGTCGGCGAACCACTGGCGTTGACCACGATACCGTTGTTGCTCTCACCGTTGAGACCACTATACGTGTCGATGCTGGATGTTTCGCGCGAGACCTCGACGCCGGCAACCGCGGTGTGACGCCACGGTCCGGTGTCGAACTTGTACGTGAACTCGCTCTGGTTGGCGACGACGTCCGTCGGCTGATAGCGGCTCAGCGTGTTGGCGGTCAGCGTGTTGCCTACGACGTTCGGCGACTCCGGAATCGTACCGATGTAGTTCAGCAGCGACTCCGAGCCCCGAACTTTGTTGCTGAAGGTCAGATCGGGCGTGATCTTCACTTCGGCATTGACCGTGGCGATGTCCTGATGGACTTCGAAGAAGTCGCGGTTAACGAAGCCGTAGAAGTTGTCGCGATTGACGCCATATTCCGGGGCCGGGCCGCCGGCGGTCGTCGTGTATTGACCAAGGGCGTTGGTGGGTCCGGTCCGCAGGTATGGCACGCCGAAGTCCGGCATGCCGTGGATATCGGTGTGAACGTAGTCCGCAGTCACCTTCACCGCATCGACCGGTTTCCATGTCAGCGCCACAAAGCCGCCGCCGCGATTGTCCGTGATGAAGCTCCGGCCTTCGACGCCCGCATCCTGATACACACCGCCAGCACGAATGGCCAAGGTAGGGCTGATCACCTGGTTGACGTCGAGCGTGACTCGCTTGGTGGCGTCGCTCGCATACGTCGTGTCCATATTGTAGAACGACTTCTCAGTGGTCGCCTGCTTGGTGACGATATTGATCGCACCGCCGGTCGTGCCGCGGCCCGCGAACGACGAACCAGGTCCGCGCAGAATTTCGACCTGCTCGGTGAAAAAGTTCTCGCGGACGCTGACGCCGGAGTCGCGCACTCCGTCGACGAAGACGTCGTTACGGGTATCGAAGCCGCGAACGAAGAACCGATCGCCGAACGCATTGCCGCCCTCACCGGTACCGAGGGTGACGCCAGCCGTATTCAGAACGGCCTGCTTCAACGAAGTAGCATTCTCGTCAGCCAGCACTTCCTTGCTCAACACCGTAACCGTCTTCGGCGTGTTCAGGAGCGGCTCGGGAAACTTCCCGGACGCCTGCAAGTGGTCGCCCTTGTAAGGCGCGGCCGGGTCCGCATAGGGATTGCGGTCAGCGGTCAGACCACCAGCGTTCGGAAACGGCACCGGTGCCTGCTGCGCCTGCTGGCTGCTGCGTCGCGCACGTCGCAGCGCGTTGCGGGCGCGGACCTGATCCGATGTGGGCTTTGACGTGACCGGGCGCGGACGTGCGACCGGGGCATCGACGTTTACCGGCGGCAGGTTGGATTGCTGTGCTTCGGCGCCCGAAAAGGATGCCACCGCGATCAAACTCGCGACTGCGGATACTTTTGCAGCGGAATAACCCGTCTCATCAGCCGAACCGATCGCTGTCTCGAAACGCAACGATCTCGGCGCCTTCACATTGCTCATTTCTTTCACGCCCCCAAAAAGCAAGTTCGTTCGCGAAATGAAGCTGCGACGAACTGTCACCCCTCGGTATCGAGCGCGACTTTCCTTATCAATGCAATCGGCGCCACAGTTGGCTTGAATCGCCTCAGTTCAAAGTGATTCTAATCTGAAGCTTGAAATCGTTCTAATCGTAGTTTTGAAGCATTCTTATAACTATTCTAAAGATGAGACCGGCTGAAATTGGCGAGGCCAGTGCACGAGCTCGCGGAAATGACACCAATCACTCGGCGCTCGGCGGCTTCATCAGCGCGAACAACTCATCGATGGTCCGTTGCGCAACCTGCCGGACCCGATCGCTGTTCTCGAGCCCGGCGATATTGACCCCATTGACCACCGCTTTGATCTCGTCGCGGAAGTCGGTGAGAAACCGCAGCGGATCGCGCTGCTCGTTGGCGACGCGCGCGATCAATCCGGTGACCAGGATCTGGCAAGCCATCATCCGCCCGTTCAACTCATCCATCGCCGCCCCCGTCGTCTCGCGTCGTCGTTGCGCGATATGAACGACAACCCGATGCGTTTCAACCGGGTCGCGCAGGCGGCAGCCGCTGAACGCTACTTCGCAGCGATGTGCTCGGCCTCATCGCCAAGCGCCTTGATGCGGTCCTTCACCGCGTGGAGCGTGGCGAGGCCACTCTCGACATGCTTGTCCGATACGTCGCGCAGCACGTCACAGGCGATTGCATCGCGCAGACTGTCGAGATCGTCGACCAGGCGGCGCCCGCTTCTGGTCAGGAACAGCCGATTGGCGCGGCGATCCCTGGGATCGGAACGGCGTTCGAGCAGATCGTGCTCGACGAGGCGATCGAGCAGACGCACCAGCGAGATCGGCTGTAATTCGAGCACGTCGGCGAGGTCGACCTGGGACAGCCCCTCCTGCTCGCGCAGACGGAACAGCACGATCCACTGGGCGCGCGTAGTCCCTCGCGCCTTGGCACGATGATCGATATAGTTGCGCAACAGCCTCGAACTCTCGACGAGCTGCGCAATGAACTGGCGTTTGAGATCGAGCGACATAGGGGTCCTCGGTGTGTTTCCCAGACGGATTGTTTCCACTCGTTTCTGACCTAAACCTTTCCAAATGTTTAGGATTCTCAAGCCTTGGTGTGTTTACACATTAAGTGCACGCATATTATATCCGCAAGCTCTGTGAACCGTTTCAATCACCCTTTATTGTTACGTCGAACCTAAGAGTCCGCATGTCAAAGTCACGCTCCATCGGTTGGGTTTTAGTGATCGCGGCGCTTGGCACGGCCGGTTATTTCGGCTGGCAGAAGTACACGGACAACCAGCGGGCGGCCGAAGCTGCGCAGAAGCGCGCCGCCCAACGGCCGGCGGTTCCGGTGAAGATCTCGCCGGTCGAGAAGGCCGACTTCCCGGTCTACCTGACCGGTCTCGGCACGGTGCAGGCCTTCAACACGGTCCAGGTCCGCACCCGGGTCGACGGCCAGATCACCAAGATCGCCTTCAAGGAAGGCCAGTTCGTCAAGGCCGGCGACACCCTGGTCGAGATCGATCCGCGGCCCTATCAGGCGACGCTCGACCAGGCCAAGGCCAAGAAGGCCCAGGACGAGGCCAATCTCGCCAACGCCAACCTCGATTTGCAGCGCTACACCAAGCTCGGCGAGTTCGCGACCCGCCAGCAGCTCGACACCCAGCGCTCCACGGTGGCCCAGCTCACCGCCCAGATCGCGGCCGATGATGCCGCCATCTTCAACGCCCAGACCCAGCTCGACTACGCCACCGTGAAGTCCCCGATCGACGGCATCGTCGGCCTGCGACTGGTCGATATCGGCAACATCGTCAATGCCTCGGCGCAGACCGGCATCGTGACGATCACCCAGATCGAGCCCATTACCGTGATCTTCACCGCCCCTGAGGACCAGTTGCCCGATATCAAGGCAGCCCTGGCCGTGGCGCCGCCCAAGACCATTGCGCTGACCACCGACGGCAAGCGGGTGCTGTCCACCGGCGCGCTGGCACTGATCAACAATCAGGTCGACACCACGAGCGGGACTGTTCGGCTGAAGGCGGTGTTTGATAACAAGGATCATGCGCTGTGGCCGGGCCAGTCGGTCGCGACCCGGCTCCTGGTCAGAACCTTGAAGGATGCCACCGTCGTCCCCGATGACGCGGTGCAGCATGGCACCGATGGCCTCTACGCCTATTCTGTCAATCAGGAGAACAAGGCCGAGCTTCGCAAGATCAAGGTCAGCCAGTCGATCGACGGCAAGTCGGTGATCGACGAGGGCCTGTCGCCGGGGCAACAGGTGATCACCGCGGGCCAGTACAAGGTCTCGCCGGGAACCCTGGTGACCACGGCGGTGGCGAGCTCGGATCCGTCCCAGTCGAAGGTTACGCAGGAATGAGCGACGGAATTTCCGCACCATTCATTCGCTTCCCGATCGGCACCTCGCTGCTGATGGCCGGCATCCTGTTCGTCGGCCTCGTCGCCTATCCGCTGCTACCGGTCGCGCCGCTGCCGCAGGTCGACTTCCCGACCATCCAGATCACCGCGACGCTCCCGGGCGGCAGCCCGGAGACGATGGCGACCTCGGTCGCGCAGCCGCTGGAGCGCCAGTTCGCGCAGATCCCCGGCATCGCGCAGATGACCTCGACGAGCTATCTCGGCACGGCGTCGGTCACCATCCAGTTCGACCTCAACCGCTCGATCGACGGCGCTGCCAACGACGTCCAGGCTGCCATCAACGCCGCCAGCGGCCAATTGCCGAAGAGCCTCCCCTCGCCGCCGACCTATCGCAAGGTCAACCCGGCGGACGCGCCGATCATGCTGCTGTCGGCAACCTCGGAGACGCTGCCGCTGACCACGGTCAGCGACGCCGTGGACGCCCAGCTTGCCCAGCAGATCAGCCAGATTTCCGGCGTCGCGCAGGTCATCATCGGCGGTCAGCAGAAGCCGTCGGTCCGGGTCCAGATCGATCCCGCCAAGCTGGTCGCCAAGGGCCTGTCGCTGGAAGACGTCCGCGCCGCGATCAATATCGCCACCGTCGACAGCCCGAAGGGCAATATCGACGGCGCCACCCGCGCCTACACCATCTATGCCAACGACCAGTTGCTCACCGCGGAGCCCTGGAACGACGTCATCATCGCCTACCGCAATGGCGGGCCGCTGCGCATCCGTGACATCGGCCAGGCCGTCACCGGGCCGGAGGACGCCAAGCAGGCCGCCTGGGCCAATGGCAAGCGCGGCGTGTTCCTCGTCGTCTTCAAGCAGCCCGGCGCCAACGTCATCGACACCGTCGACAAGATCAAGGCGGCACTGCCCCGCCTGGTCGCCGCGATTCCGCCGGCGGTCAAGATCGAGGTGATCTCCGACCGCACCACCACGATCCGCGCCGCGGTGGAGGACGTCCAGTTCACCCTGCTCCTGACCATCTTCCTGGTCGTGATGGTGATCTTCGCCTTCCTGCGCAGCTTCTGGGCGACCGTGATCCCCGCCGTGACGGTGCCATTGGCGTTGCTCGGCGCCTGCGCGCTGATGTGGGTGTTCGGCTACACGCTGGACAATCTGTCGCTGATGGCGCTGACGATCGCGGTCGGCTTCGTCGTCGACGACGCCATCGTGATGCTGGAGAACATCAGCCGCTATATCGAGGAAGGCGAGAAGCCGATGGCGGCCGCCTTCAAGGGCTCGAGCGAGATCGGCTTCACCATCGTCTCGATCAGCATCTCGCTGGTCGCCGTGCTGATCCCGCTGCTGCTGATGGGCGGCATCATCGGCCGCCTGTTCCGCGAGTTCGCCGTCGTGCTGGCGATGACGATCTTCGTCTCGATGTTCGTGTCGCTGACATTGACCCCGATGATGGCCTCGCGCTTCCTGCGCGCCCACAATGAGGAACGGCACGGCCGTCTCTACAAGCTCAGCGAGCGCGGCTTCGATGCCATGCTGCGCGGCTATGAGACCGTGCTCGACATTGCCCTGCGCTGGAAGCGCACGACGTTGTTGATCTTCTTCGCCACCCTGGCGCTGTCGATCTACATGTTCGTCATCATCCCGAAGGGCTTCTTCCCGCAGCAGGACGTCGGCCTGATCAGCGCGACCTCGGAAGCCGGCCAGGACATTTCCTTCGCGGACATGAAAGGCAAGCAGGAAGAGCTCAGCAAGATCGTCATGCAGGATCCGGGCGTCGCTACGGTGGCAATGGCGATCGGCGGCAGCGGCCGCGCCGGCAACAACGGCAACATGTTCATCACGCTGAAGCCCCTGAGCGAGCGCGACGCCAATGCGCAGCAGATCATTGCCCGGCTGCGCCCGAAGCTGGAAAAGGTGCTGGGCGCCCGCCTGTTCATGCAGGCCGCGCAAGACGTGCGCCTTGGCGGCCGCCCGACCCGCACCCAGTTCGAGTTCACGTTGCAGGACGCCAACCTCGCCGAACTGAACGAATGGGCGCCGAAGATTCTGAGCAAGATGCAGACGCTGCCGCAACTGCGCGACGTCGCCACCGACCAGCAGAGCAGCGGCACCACGCTCGAATTGAAGATCAACCGCGACACCGCCTCTCGCTATGGCATCCAGCCGCAGCTGATCGACGATACGCTGTATGACGCGTTCGGCCAGCGCCAGGTGACGCAGTACTTCACCCAGCTCAACAGCTACCACGTCATCCTCGAGGTGCTGCCCGAGTTGCAGGGCTCGGTCGATACGCTGAACAACATCTACATCAAGTCGCCGCTGACCGGCGAACAGGTGCCGCTGTCGACCTTTGCGAAGTGGACCACCGTGCCGGTGCGGCCGCTGTCGATCAGCCATCAGGGCCAATTCCCGGCGATCACCATCTCTTTCAACCTGGCGCAGGGCGTCGCGCTCGGCCAGGCGACGGAGGCGGTCCAGAAGGCGATGGTCGACCTCGGCGCGCCGCCGACCCTGAGCTCGAGCTTCCAGGGCACCGCGCAGGCCTTCCAGCAATCGCTGTCGACCGTGCCGCTGCTGATCCTGGCGGCGCTCGTGGTGGTCTATCTGATCCTCGGCATTCTCTACGAGAGCTACATCCACCCGATCACCATTCTGTCGACGCTGCCTTCGGCCGGCGTCGGCGCGCTGGCGATCCTGATGGCGGCCGGCTTCGACTTCTCGCTGATCGCGCTGATCGGCATCATCCTGTTGATCGGCATCGTGAAGAAGAACGGCATCATGATGGTCGACTTCGCGATCGCCGCCGAGCGCGATCAGCACATGGAACCGGTGGCGGCGATCCGCCAGGCCGCCCTGCTCCGCTTCCGCCCGATCATGATGACGACGATGGCGGCGATGTTGGGCGGCGTGCCGCTGATGCTGGGGACCGGCACCGGCTCGGAAATCCGCCAGCCGCTGGGCTACGCCATGGTCGGCGGACTGATCGTCAGCCAGGCGCTGACGTTGTTCACGACGCCGGTCGTCTATCTCTATCTTGACAAGCTCTCCAACGCGTTTGCCAATTGGGGCCGCTCGCCGCGCGCGGACCATGACGCCGGCGACGGCGAAGACGGATCGGTCAAGCAGGCCGCCGAGTGACTTGACTTTGCCCGCTTCCCGGCACATCCGAAAGATGTTCATGTCGGAGCCGGTATCGTGAAGATTGTCGCAACGTCGCTCGCCGTCCTGTTGGCCGTGTTCGCCGCGGTCGGCTCCGGTCATGCCCAGGCACCCAAGGGCAAGAATGCGCCCGCCCCGGTTCCGGCGGCCGCTCCGCCCGCTCCTCAAGGCGATGGCTCGGGCAACAACACCGGCTGGGTTGCGCGCTGCACCAGCGCGAGCCGCGACGCGCCGCTCGAATGTGCCATGGAACAGACCGCGGTGCTCACCAAGACCGGCCAGCTCATCGTGCTGGTCAACATCCGCGTCCCCGGCGACACCCGCACACCGGTCGCGCTCGTCCAGCTGCCGCTCGGACTGAACCTGCCGGCCGGCGCCAAGCTGCAGGTCGACGACGGCAAGGCCGTCGATGTGCCGATCCAGACCTGCGAAGCGCGCGGCTGCTACATCAACGCGCCGATCGCCGCCGACGTCCTGGCCCAGCTGAAATCGGGCAAGCAACTCAAGGTCTCGTTCCAGAATCTCGGCAAGGAGACCATCAGCATCCCGATGCCGCTGGCCGACTTCGCGACGGTCTACGACAGGATCAAGTAGCGCGGCGCCTTACTGCCGCGCCATCTGCGCATTGCCGACGCCGTCGCCGTCGAGCTTCTGGTCGTCATGCATGACGACCGTCACCTGCAACAGCTTGCCGGTGAACTCGAACGGCGCCTCGTAGCGTGAGACCGGACTGCCGCGATCGCGCCCGATGTCGAGCCCGGACCATGAGATGAAATTGTGGAAGCCGAGCTGGGTCTGCATCGATCCGACCGGCTCGCCATCGATCGTCAACGTGTATTCGCTGACGCCGGTCCGCGCGCCCTTGGCCGGCGGCTCCTTGCGCAGCAGCCGCTCGACATGCACGCCGAGCCGGTGCGCACCCGCAGCCACCTTGCGGCTTGACGTCACCAGTTCGTGGCCGCCGCCGACATTCAGGTCGTGCACCAGAAAGCCGTCCTTGATGTAGAGGCTGTAGCCCGAGGTGGCATCGCCATGTGCGATCAGGACGCCCTCGGCGCCGCCGTCCCCGATCTCGACCTGCGCTTCGATGCTGTAGCTGCGGCTGCGCACGTCGGGCGCGACATCGGTCGGCACGTGCCCCATGCCGGCATGGAAGGTGAATTTCGTCCGCGCGCCGTGGAAGCGTGCCGCATTCTCGGCAAACCGCGGTCCAAAGCGATCATCGAGCGGCAGCACGTTGTGCGCCTCCGCCTCGCTCCACCACAGTTTGATCATCTGCTCGAGGCGCTCGGGCTCCGTGGCCGCGAGGTCGTCCACCTCGGAGAAGTCCCGATCGAGATGGAACAGCTCCCATTTGTCGTTCTCGAACGGCGTGCCTGACGGATGAAACGACACTGCTTTCCAGCCATCCTTCCAGAGCCCGCGATGGCCGAACATCTCGAAATACTGCGCCGACGTCTTCGACGGCGCCGACGCGTCATCGATGGACTTCGCAAAGCTCTCGCCCTCGAGCGGCATTTGCGGACAACCGCCGATCTCGGCCGGCGCGGAGACGCCAATCAGATCGAGCAGCGTCGGCGTCAGGTCGCAGGCATGGACGAACTGATGGCGCAGCTCGCCCTTGGCTTTGATGCGCTTCGGCCAGCTCATCACGAAGGGATCGCGAATGCCGCCGCCATGGGTGTTCTGCTTGTAGCGCCGCAACGGCGTGTTCGAGGCCATGGCCCAGCCGTGCGGAAAGTTCGAGTGCGTGTCCGGCCCGCCGATGTCGTCGATCCGCTGCAATTTGACAGGCACCGGCTCGGGCCGGAAATTATACGGCCCCATCGCGTTGACGAAGCCGAGCGGGCCGCCCTCCTGGCTGGCGCCATTGTCCGACATCACGACCACGAGCGTGTTGTCGCGGATGCCGGCCGTGTCGAGAAATCCGATCAGCCGCGCCAGATGCTGGTCGGCATGGTCGAGCATGCCGGCATAGGCCGCCTGCAACCGCGTGAACACGCGCCGCTCGTCGGCGGAATGCTCGTCCCACGCCTTTACGCCGTCGTTTCGCGCCGGCATCCTGGTGGCTGCCGGCACCAGTCCCATCGCCTTCTGCCGCGCCATCCGCTGCTCGCGCTCAACATCCCAGCCGTGGGCGAAGGTGGCGTCATAGCTCTTGATGATGTCGGCCGGCGCCTGATGCGGCGCATGACAGGCGCCGAGCGCAAGCCAGGTCAGCCATGGCAGGTCGGGACGGTCGGCCACATGATCGGCGATGAAGCGGATCGACTGGTCGACCAGATCCGACGTGAGATGGTAGCCGGTCCCGTAATTGCCGGGAGGATCAACATGCGTGTTGTCGGACACCAGCTCCGGTGCATACTGGTCGGTCTCCGCGTCGAGGAAGCCGTAGAAGCGATCGAAGCCGCGACCGAGCGGCCAGCCGTCGAACGGACCGGTGGCGCCGCTCTCGGTCAGCGGCGTCACATGCCATTTGCCGACCATGTAGTTGCGATAGCCGTGCTGCCGCAGCATCTCGGCGAGCGTCCCCGCCTCGCGCGCGATCTTGCCGCGATAGCCCGGATAGCCGGAATCGAAATTGGCGAGGCAGCCGACGCCGACCGAATGATGGTTGCGCCCGGTGAGCAGCGCCGCGCGCGTGGTCGAGCACATCGCGGTGGTGTGAAAGCCGCTGTAGCGCAGGCCCTCGGCAGCAAGCCGGTCGATGGTCGGCGTCCGGATCGGCGAGCCGTAGCAGCCGAGATCGGAGAACCCGACATCGTCGAACAGCACGACCAGGATGTTGGGCGCGCCGGCCGGCGGCCGACGCGCGTCGGGCCACCACGGCTTCGAGGTCGCGACCGTCTTGCCGATGCTGCCGCCGAACGGCGGCTTCCGATGCTCGCTCATGGCGCTCTCCCTGTCCTCGCCGACATCGGCGGTTGCCCCGCTGTTCGTCCCGGCGGATTGCCTCAAATCATAATCCGAATTATGATTATTGAAATCAGGAGATGCAAGCGCGAATGCCGCGGCTTTCGGAGCAGTTCGACCTTCCCGGCGTCACCCCCTCGCGCCAGAAGCGCAGCCGCGAGACGACGCTGGCGCTGCTTCAGGCGGGCGCCGAATTGTTACGGACGCGGAGCCTCGCGGAACTGTCAATCGAAGCCCTGTGCGGCAAGGTCGGCGCCACGGTCGGCGCCTTCTACAGCCGCTTCGAGAGCAAAGACGCCTATTTCAACGCGCTGATCGCGCTCGCCGCGCAGGACGGCGCGCGGCATCTGGCCCGGATGGACCGCCCCGCGAGCGATGTCGTGCTCGACGACCTCTGCCGCCGCGTCGTGTCAGGCGTGGTCGGCTGGATCCGCGCCCACGAGGGCGTGCTGCGCGCGGCGCTCCAGCACGATGACACCCGACCGGACAGGTGGACGACGTTCAAGAGCCTTGCGCGTGCGACCACCGAGCACGCCACCCCTCTCCTGTTGCGTGCGATGGGCAAGGGCCGCAAGGCGGCGAAGACCCGCGCCATCGCCTTCGGCTTCCAGGTCGTGCTCGGCACGCTCGTCAACGCGATCCTCAACGATCCCGGCCCGCTCTCGCTGCGCGACAAGGAGATCGAGACGCGGCTGGCCGATTGCCTGCTGCTACTGCTGAAGGCGGAGATGGCGTAGTCACGGCCTCGCGCGCCTCGACGTGCGCGCAGCGAACCTTCTCACTGACCAAAATACGTGTCCTCGACCGACCGCCACTCGGGGTTCGCGGAGACGACGGTCAGGGCGCGATCCAGTGGCCGCTTCAACTCGGAATTCATCGGCAGCGCAAACGCCATATAGGCGGGCGCCAGCACGCCGTGCGGAGGGTCAAGGCGATCCGCAAAGCGCGTTCTGACCAGATATTGCAGGGCGCCGATGCTGTTGACCACGGCATCCGCCTTGCCGGAGGCGACGGCTCCGAGCGCGTCCGGCAGATTGTCGAACTTCTGATAGGCCAGGCGCTGGTCATCGAGATATTCGGCGCCGGACGAACCTGACACCGCGACGAGCCGCTTGCCGGTCAGATCTCCGGTGCGATTGGCGATAA
Organism: Bradyrhizobium sp. SK17; assembly: GCF_002831585.1. Classification (GTDB taxonomy): domain Bacteria; phylum Pseudomonadota; class Alphaproteobacteria; order Rhizobiales; family Xanthobacteraceae; genus Bradyrhizobium. The sequence goes on from NZ_CP025113.1 coordinate 6,053,123, forward strand.
TGCCTTCGACGCGGCTGACGGTGATCCGCGCGATCAAATTGGTCGTCAACAGCGATACCAGCACCAGGCTTCCAACCATCCAGAGCACGGCAAGCGCGCGGCCAAGATGGGTCTTCGGCGTCTTGTCGCCGTAGCCGACCGTCGTCATCGTCACCACCGCCCAGTACACGCCCTCGTGCCACGACGTCACCGATGATGCGGTTTCCGTCGAACCGTCCTTGCCGGCATGCGGCCGCTCGAACCACCACATCAGCACGCCGATGATCGCAAGCAAGATGAAGATGGCGCCGATCAGAATCCCGAGTTCGCCCGCGGCCGTGCCATAGTCATGGAACGCGGACGCGGCTCCGGTCCTTTTCGCGAACACGGCGGCCACGCCGGACCGATGCGTCGGATACGAGAAGTCGACCCGCGTCAGACGCTCGGACGTGATCGTGATGGCGCCGATCCCGACATCGTAGCGGTGCGCCTCCAGTCCCGACAGCAAGTCATCGAGCCGCGAGATCAGCGTGAGCTGATACGGCCAGTGACAATCCTCCGCGACGCGCCGCCAAAGCTCGACACTAGCACCATCGAACAGGCCGTCGCTGCCCTTTCCACCATATGGCTCGACATCGTAGATCGCGACGCGCAGCGGCATCGTCGTGCCGGACTCGGCGCCGACCCCAATGCTCACGGAGACGGTCAGCAACAGCCAGCAAAGGCCGGCCCGTATGGCAATGAAGCGACAGGCAATGCAGGGGATGAAAATGCAACGTCCGAAATTCATACGGCACGGTAGCGCCGTTCGATGACGGATATATCGCCCGTGCAGCGCAGCCGTCAGCCTCGGGACGATCGCGGCGCGCCGCTCAACCCCGATCGAAATGTCCTTCCGGATTGACGCGCTGCACGATCAGCGGATCGGCGACGGTGCGCGGAAATTGCGGCAACCGGCCGACCGGCACGCCAAGCATCGCCGCCAGCACCGGTACCGAGAACGCCGAGGTCGAGGCACGGAATCCGACGTCACCCGGGGTCGGCTGGTCGAAGAAAATCAGGAAGTGGATCTCGTCATTGTCCAACACCTCGATGTGATGTGGATAGGCGCGCGGGATGAAGTAGACGTCGCCCGGCGCCAGCTCCCAGCTATCGATCGAGCCGTCGGGATTCTGAACGGTCATCTTCGCGTGCCCGCTCTGCACGTAGCCCATCTCGGCCGTTTCGGGGTGCCAATGCGGCTCGCGCATGCCGTCGGCTGTGATGCGCAACGAGTACATCGAGATGTCCTTGAGCGCGGGCCAGAACTGGTCGCGCGCCAGTCGCGCCGAGCCGTAGCCGAGTTCGACCGGGGCCGACTGGCGCTCGACGTCGAATTTGTGCGGATTGCCGAGGTCGGCTGAGGCCGGGACGAGCGGCGGTCCTTCGCGACGGAGCAGATAGGCGCCATCGGTGGTTCGTGGAATCGCGGCGAAGATCGCGGCCGGCATACCGTACGCATTGCCAAGCACGGCATCGGTCATCGCGCCGAAGGCTCCCGCGAGCGAGAAATCTTCCGGCTGCTCATGACGGAACGCCAGGATGAACTCCGCCTCGCCGTCGCCAATGTTCTCGATCGCGTGCAGGGCTCCGCTCTCGACCAGGAACATCTGCCCGGCACCGACCTGGAATGCGGAGAAGGTGCTGCCATTGCCGAGGATCGAGACCAGTGCCCGGCCCGACACGCAATAGCCAAGCTCGGCGCAGTTCGCGTGCCAATGCGGCGCGCGGATCGATCCCGCCGCCAGCACGAGCCGCTTGATGGAGAGCCGATTGAGGATCGGTAGTTCCTTCGCGCTTACGCGCGTGACGCCGCCGAGCTCGGACTTGAACAACGTATGACCGTTGATCAACGACGTATAATGAATCCCGTCTGCCATCGCTCGCTCCTTCGGTTGCGGCGGCAGCGTAGGGCTACGGCCGCAACCAAGGAAGTCAATTGTCGACGAATGAAGGGTGACGGCGGCGAAGCTGGTCGCGAGCCTATCGCTCGCGCTTGTAGAGAAACGCGTTGTCCGGCTGCGGCATACCGATCGTCTTGTAGAACCCGATCGAGTCGGGCGCCGACAGCAGCAGGCACATCGCCTCGGGTCCGGCATGGCGCCGGGTTTCCGCGATCAGGCGCTTGCCGATGCCGTGTCCCTGATGCTGGCGATCGACCGCGAGATCGGACAGGTAACAGCAATAGGCGAAATCCGTCAGCGCGCGCGAGACGCCGACGAGCGTGCCCGCCTTCCGCGCCGTCACGATCAGGTTGGCATTGGCGATCATGCGCGCCATCCGGTCGGTATCCCCAGCGGACGCCGCTCGCCGAGGCCCGACTGGCGCAGCACCTCGATGAACTCGTCAACGCCGATCGATGCTTCGCGGGCATACAGAATTTCGTCCATCACCTTAAACCTCTGCCGCAAGACCCCCAGGTCACACGCGCGAAACCATGGTGGATTGCGCCGGGTGAATCCACCCTCGATGCGATGATGGCCACAGTTCGCCGGATTCGCGATTTTCGGGTCCGTGCCCGCCATCAACGCTTGCCAAGCCCCGGACCAAGCGGGTAGAAGGTCGCACTCGCGCGGACGCCGATTTGGCAGGCGGACCCGCTCTACCGAGATATCCAGACATCCAGCTAAGCTGTTGATTTCATGGAAAGATCTTGGGGAATGGTGTAACGGTAGCACAACAGACTCTGACTCTGTTTGTCTTGGTTCGAATCCAGGTTCCCCAGCCAAACGCTTAGATTCCCATGAGGGATCAGCGACTGATCCGCCGATCGCGGAGCCCCCTCGGCAAATTTCATACACCTTCGGAATGACGTCCTGCTTCGTGAACTGCGCACAGCGGGAGTGAAACGACGGAATGGGCGCCAACGAAAAAGCCGCCCGAAGGCGGCTTCATCGACCCGGTGTGGTGTGCGAATCAGGTGAATGGCGTAATCGCGCGCCGGCGGAACGCCATAAATCCGAGACCGGCAAAGCCCAGCAGCATCATTGCCCAGGTCGACGGCTCCGGTACGCTTGGCGCGAGGCCGATCGTAATGAAACCGTCGCCCAGCGTGTTGGCCAATTCAGGCAGGTTGACGAACAAGTAGCCCTCGAACGAGTTGTTCACGAAGCTGCCGCCGCCTCCCCCGAAACCACCATAGCTCGATGTTCCGCCGCCGCCGCTATACCCGCCTCCGGCGCCGGTGCCGGCGCCGGCACCACCGCCGCCGCCAAATCCACCTGCTCCACTTATGCTGTCGCGCGGAGCGCCGCCCGCAAGCACGGGCGAACCTGTCAGCCCCTTACCGCCGCCACCCCCGCCACTGGATCCGTTGCCGGTTGCTCCGTTCCCGAGGATGCCTCCACCGCCTCCAGAGCCTCCATTGGATGCGCCGCCGTAGCCACCCGTTCCGCCCGCTCCTCCCGCACTCCCTTGGCTGACAGAGGCTGCCGTTCCATCAGGTGTCAAACTGGCATTGGTCCCATTGCCATTATACCCCGCACCGCCTCCGCCGCCGCCGACCAGCAAGACTGTTCGTGAACTGTCGATCAGGACGAACGAGCCACCACCGCCGCCGCCGCTCGATAGCGCCGATGCGCCAGCCTGGCCCACGTAGAGATCGAGGACCTCACCTGCCGTGAGATAGTACTCAGCCGAAACCGAGGCACCGAAGCCACCGTGTACGGCACTGTTGGAGGTGCCTCCGCCGCTGCCGCCGACAGCGTTGATGAGATATTGGCCCGTTTGACCGACCGTGCACTGAACTCCCCCGCCGGTCGCCGAGAACGTTCCCCCACACACAGCCGCGGATGCATGATCTGCAAAGGCCATCGTCAACCCCAGTGCGATCATGGTCGACCGTGCAGTCATTTTGAATGCGAGTCTGAAAACCATTTAAGTGCCTTCCTGTTTCCAAAAAATTCCGAGTGCCGTGGCAACGACGTGGCTGACGGCAGCGCAGCGTAGCCCGGCACTATTCAGCGGCGATCTCAGCGGAGTTCAACACCGACGAAGCGTGTTGGGACTGGCAGGTAAAAAAATGAGACAGACCGGCAGTTCGCAGCCGGAGCACCAGACGGTGGGTGCAAGTCCGATCTCGGCTCCGGCGCGTCGCATTGATCGGCGGCCGTTGCTTCGGCTATGACATAGCCTTTCCAGTTCGCCCAAGGGGGCTGCCTTTGTCCGCAAAGCCCGTTCCGTGCATCGATTGCTTTGGGATGCATTTCCCTGAGACCGACGCCGGCAGTGTCGCCGCATACCGCAAGATGATGCGGCCAGTGTTCGACTTCGAGATTCCGAACCCCGCCGAACGAGCGCCGTTCTGGTCGGAGGCGGAGGTCTTCTGCCTGCCCGACGTCACGGTATCGCGCACCAAGAGCTCTGCCTGCCGCTTCACGCGCAGCCTCGCGACGATCGCGCAATCGGCCAACGACCAGATCCTGGTGGTTTGCTACACCAGCGGCCACTTCGTCCTCAAAACGACCGGCACGAGAAAGCGCGTCAACAAGGGCGAGCTGGCGTTCATCGACCTCTCGCAGGAGACGGTGATCGAAGCGCCTGCCGTCGAGAACATCAGCCTGGCGGTCTCCCGGCACAAGCTCGAAGCGCTGTGTCCGCTGCTCGAGATCGCCCATGGCTTGGTGCTCGCGCCTGGAGCGTTGACGCGCGTCCTGCTTGGTTTGATGGAGGACAGCATGGCGATCGGCCCGGCGATGAAGCAGGTCGAGGCACGTCCGATCGCGGATGCGATCATCCAGATGGTTGCCGCATGCCTGGAGACCTTGTCGCGAGACCACGTCAGTGCGAATGCCGGCGGCGGCGCCTCGCTCGTCGCCATGAAGGCCACGATCGAGCGACGCCTTGCCGAGCCGTCGCTCGGGCCGAAGACGCTCCTCGACGAGTTCGGCGTGACCCGCTCGACGCTCTATCGCGCATTCGAGCCGCTCGGCGGAGTGAGCGCCTACATCATGGAGCGGCGGCTGCGCTACGCATTCCGCCGCATGACCGATCCACTGATGCCGCGCCCACGGATCTCACAGCTCGCATTCGAGTTCGGATTCAGTCACCCTTCCGCGTTCACGCGGGCGTTCAAGACATATTTCGGCCTGTCGCCGAAGAACGTTCGCGCGCTCGCCGTCAAGCCGGAGCTGGATAATGTGCCGTTCATGGCCTCGCCTGAAGCCCAGCGCTATCTGCGTCCGATCAAAGCGACGATATGACGTCGGTGCCAGGTTGCGGCGCGTCCGCCGTTGTGACGGCGGCGCGCCGGACTGGTTGGTCGGACCCTGACGGGCTCAGTACAGCCCGCCCGTTCCCGACCGCATCACGGCGCGATCCGCGTCCGGCGAAATGCCGGCCTGGGTGCCGTCGATGACATCGGTGCCCGGGACCATGTTGTTGTCATAGACCGGCGGTGCCTGGCCCGGCTTGAAGGCTTCGAGCACCACGCCCCGGTTCTGGCCCGGCGCGGCACGCAGGCCGGTCTTGGCATCGACCAGCACCAGGCGGATGCCGACCGGCTGCTTGAACGGGGTCGCCGGCTTGTCGGCCAGCGCGAGCTTCAGGAAGTCGCGCGCGATCGGCGCCGCGGTCCGGCCGGCCTGCGCGGTGCGGCCGAGCGAACGCGGCTTGTCATAGCCGACATAGAGCCCGACCACGAGATCCGGCGAGAAGCCGACGAACCAGAGGTCCTTGGCCTCGTTCGAGGTGCCGGTCTTGCCGGCGAGCGGCTTGCCGACCTCCTTCAGCGCGGTGCCGGTGCCGGCCTGGATCACGCCTTCCATCAGCGAGGTGATCTGATAGGCCGTCATGGCGTCCAGCACCTGCTCGCGGTGGTCGATCAGTTGCGGCTCGGGCTGGTTCTTCCAGCCTTCCGGCGCATCGCAGCCGCGGCATTCGCGCTGGTCGTGCTTGAAGATGGTGTGGCCGTAGCGATCCTGGATGCGGTCGATCAGGGTCGGCTTCACGCGACGGCCGCCATTGGCGATCATCGAATAGGCCGTCGCCATCCGCATCACCGTGGTCTCGCCGGCGCCGAGCGCATAGGCGAGGTAGTTCGGCAGTTCGTCATAGACGCCGAAGCGCTTGGCGTACTCGCCGATCAGCGGCATGCCGATCTCCTGCGCGAGCCGCACCGTCACGGTGTTGAGCGACAGCCGCAGCGCGTTGCGCAGCGTGACCTGGCCCTGATATTTGCCGGTCGAGAAGTTCTCCGGACGCCAGATGTTGCCCTGCCCCTGGTCGATCTCGATCGGGCCGTCGATCATCACCGTCGATCCGGTGTAGCCGTTGTCGAGCGCCGACGAATAGACGATCGGCTTGAAGGTCGAACCGGGCTGCCGGTAGGCCTGCGTCGCGCGGTTGAACTGGCTCTGGTCGAACGAGAAGCCGCCGACCATCGCGAGCACGCGGCCGGTGTGCGGATCCATCGCCACCATCGCGCCCGACAGTTCTGGGACCTGGCGCAGCCGGTACTGGCCCTCGACGGGCTTGCCGTCCTTGGAGAACAGCGGATCGGCGTAGATCACGTCGCCGGGCTGCAACACCTGCGCCACCGCGGTCGGCGTCTTGCCCTTGTACGGGCCGGACGTTGCCCTCGCCCACCGCACGCCTTCCAGCGTGACGATGCCGGTTTCGCGCTGCTTGCTGATGGCGCCACCCAGTTCGCGGCCGGGCTGGAAGCCGATCCGCGCCGACTGGTCGTTGCTCTCCAGCACCACCGCCATTCGCCACGGCGAGATGTCGGAGAGCGACTTGACCTCGGCGAGCGGCACGCCCCAGTCGCCGGTCAGGCTGAGCTTCTGGATCGCGCCGCGATAGCCCTGCTGCTCGTCATAGTTCACGAGCCCCGCCACCATGGTCTTGCGCGCCATCACCTGGATCTTGGGATCGAGTGTGGTGCGGACCGACAGGCCGCCTTCGTAAAGCTTCTTCTCGCCATAGCGTTCGAAGATGTCGCGGCGGACCTCTTCGGAGAAATACTCGCCGGCGAAGGTATGCGCGCCGCTGCTGCGATTGGTGACGACCAGTGGATCCTTGCGCGCCTTGTCGGCGTCGGCGGCGGTGATCCAGCCGTTCTCCTGCAGGCGATCGATCACATAGTTGCGCCGCTCGACGGCGCGCGCATGGTTGCGCACCGGATGCAGGCTCGCCGGCATTTTCGGCAACGCCGCCAGATACGCCGCCTCTGCGACCGTCAGTTCGTTGACCGATTTGTCGAAATAGACCAGCGAGGCCGCCGCGATGCCGTACGCACCGAGTCCGAGATAGATTTCGTTGAGGTAGAGCTCGAGGATCTTGTCCTTGGAATAGGCCCGCTCGATTCGCATCGCCAGCAGGGCTTCCTTGATCTTGCGCGAGAACGACACCTCGTTGGTCAGCAGGAAGTTCTTGGCGACCTGCTGGGTGATGGTGGAGGCGCCCTGCGGGCGGCGGTTGGAACCGAAGTTCTGGATGTAGGCGACGCCGGCGCGCGCCATGCCGGTGTAGTCGACGCCGCCATGCTCGTAGAAATTCTTGTCCTCGGCCGCCAGGAAGGCGTTGATCACGAGCTTCGGCACCGCCTGGATCGGCAGGTACAGCCGGCGCTCCTTGGCATATTCGCCGAGCAACGAGCCGTCGGCCGCGTGCACGCGCGTCATCACCGGCGGCTCGTAGTTCTGGAGCTGCGAATAGTCGGGCAGGTCCTTGGAAAAATGCCAGAACAACCCCGCCACCGCGGCCAGACCGGCCAGGAACATGATGGTTCCCGCGGTGAACAGGAACCCGAAGAACCGCAACAGAAATTTCATTCGACCAGATTTCCGTGGCGAATACGCCGCTCATTCTGAGCCAGCTGCCTGCCACTTAGGCGGTCCGGTATATCGGTCGCTCCCCGGACCTGCAATTCGACGCAGGAGAATTTAAGCAAGCCAAACGTCAAACTTATGCCATAGAGCCGGGCTTCGCCGCACGACCAAATCAGCGCGATGCGACGAGGGCGATACATCCATCCCCTCGGGAACCCAGCTTCTCGATTCGCGCATCTGTCGGATCGTCTGCCTGACTCCAATCGCCGCATTTGCGCAGCGGCTGAGTTGCGAAACAAAAGCGCGGCTTCGAATCTCGGTCTCACTACCCGGCTGCCGCTATGAGCGGCGCTGCGGCAGAAAGCGGTGGACAGCCGCTAGCGCCACGCCACGCTAATGGTTTGTTAACTATAACTACTGCAGGTTGTTGGCATACGCTGACTCGCGACGGGCTGAATACCATGGCACTGCGCGGATTTAGACGGCCTTTTACGGCCGACCAGAATGTTCTCGGCTTCCCAAGACCGCCGACATCGGCGGCGGGCGCCGAGGCCTTGGACCTCGTCTATCAGGCGGCGGACATGTTCCGTCTCATCGAGGACAGGGCCCGCGCCAGCGAGGCGCGCGCCGAGGCCGCCGAACAGGCCCAGCTCGAGATCATCGCCGTCACCGAGCGCAAGCTGAGGGACGCGTCCCGGGCGCTCGAAGAGGCCCGACGGCGGATCGAATCGCAGCAGGAGCAACTCGATGCGATCGAATACCGGGCCCAGGCCGCCGAAGCCGAGGCGCGGGAGGCCAAGCAGTCGCTCGCCCTGGTCGAGGACGCGATCCGCCGCCGCCTGCTGCTGACGAGCGGGCAGGATGGTGACGGCAGGTCGACCGCCATCGCCTGACGCGAGAATGACCTGACAGGCACAGCCGCACCGCGGCGGCCTCTTTGATCGCGCCGTACAGTCCTGCGACGTCCCCCACCACAATCAGTAGCCGGCGGCGAGCCCCGAATTGCGGCGCGGGTCGTTCGCGCCATAGAAGCGGTTGCCGCCGACCGGCTTGCCGCCCAGCGACGGTGCGCCGATGATGATCACGGCGAGATGGTTGGCCGGCTGCGGCGGTCCGAAGGTGTGGCCCATGCCCTCGAGGATCTTCCGTGTGTCCGGCGACAACGCAAAATCCTCGACATTGGTCGCTTCCGGCAGCCATTGCTGATGGAACCGCGGCATGTCGACGGCCTCCTGCGCATTCATGCCGTAGTCGATGGCATTGATCATCGTCAGCAGCACGGCCGTGATGATCCGGCTGCCGCCCGGCGTGCCCAGCACCATGACCGGCTTGCCGTCCTTCGAGACGATCGTCGGGCTCATCGAGGACAGCGGCCGCTTGCCGGGACCGATCGAATTGGCTTCACCTTGCACCAGGCCGTACAGGTTCGGCACGCCGACCTTGGCGGTGAAGTCGTCCATCTCGTCGTTCAGCAGCACGCCGGTCTTGGCCGCCGTCACCTTGGCACCGAACCAGTCGTTCAGCGTGTAAGTCACCGACACCGCGTTGCCGTCCTTGTCGGCGATCGAATAATGCGTGGTGTTGCTGCCTTCATGCGGTGGAACGCCGGGCTTGATCTCCTTGGACACGCCGGCCCTGGCAGGGTCGATCACGGCACGGATCTTCGCGGCGTAGTTCTTGTCGAGCAGCCGCTCGAGCGGGTTCTTCACGAAGTCGGGATCGCCGAGATAACTGTTGCGGTCCACATAGGCGTGGCGCATCGCCTCGATCTGGTAATGCACCGCCTGCGCGGAATGATAGCCGAGCTCCCTGAGCGGATAACCTTCGAGGATGTTGAGCATCTCGCAGATCACCACACCGCCCGAGCTCGGCGGCGGCGCCGAGACCACGTGATAGCCGCGGTAGTCGCATTCGACCGGCGCCAGCTCGCGGACCTTGTAATTGTCGAGGTCCTCCTGCGTGAGCAGGCCCTTGCCGGCCTGGCTCGAGGCGACGATCGCCGCCCCCACCCAGCCCTTGTAGAAGCCGTCGGTGCCGCGCTTGCTGATCTCGCGCAGGGTTTCGGCCAGATCGTGCTGCACCAGCCGGTCGCCGACCACGAACGGCTTGCCGTTGTTGAGGAAGATCGCGGCTGACGCCGGATCCTCGCGGAGATCGTCGATCGACGAGTCCAGCATCTGGACGTCGCCGCGATCGAGCACGAAGCCGTCCTCCGCGAGTTGCAGCGCCGGCGCGATCACGTCCGCGCGCTTCATCGTGCCGTATTTCTCGCGCGCATATTCCATGCCAGCCACCGAGCCCGGCACGCCGACGGCAAGGTGCCCCTTGGTCGAGAGTCCCTTGATGACGTTGCCGTCCTTATCGAGATACATGTTGGCGGTGGCGCCCTTCGGCGCGGTTTCGCGGAAATCCAGGAAGGTCTTGCGGCCGTCGGCGAGCTCGATCGTCATGAATCCGCCGCCGCCGAGATTGCCGGCCGCCGGATGGGCCACGGCGAGCGCATATCCCACCGCGACCGCCGCATCGACCGCGTTGCCGCCGCGCTTCAGCACCTCCACGCCGACCTGCGTTGCCAGATGCTGCGCGGACACCACCATGCCGTTCTCGGCCGCGACGGGTGCAACCGACGCCGCCTGACCGGGCGCCGCCCCCGTCACGGCGAACGAGAGGATCGCAGCGGCCATCCATCGCGCGCGCATCGTTGAATTTTGCATGGAAGACTCCCAGGAAACACCGGCTTGTCGCGGCCTGCAACGCGATCTCCGCGCGCAAACCTAGCAGGCCGCACGCGGACGCACTATAGGCTCGCGCCGCGCTCTCCGCTCGCCCGCAGCCGGCTGCGGCGTCTGCCATAGGTGGCATAGATCACGAGCCCGATCAGGAGCCACACCGCAAGCCTGATCCAGGTGTCGAGCGGCAGGCCGAACATCAGGAACAGCGATGTTCCGGCAGCCGCAGGCGCCACCAGCCAGATCGCAGGCGCCCTGAACGGGCGCGGCAATTCCGGATCGCGCAGGCGCAGCACCAGTGTGCCGATCGAGACCACGGTGAACGCGAACAGCGTGCCGATCGACACGAGCTCGCCGACCAGCCCGATCGGCAGCAGGCCTGCCAGGATGGCGGCGACGACACCGGAGCAGATCGTCGAGACATAGGGGGTCTGGAAGCGCGGATGGATCCGCGCGGCAAAGCCGGGCAGCAGCCCGTCATGCGCCATGGCGCGAAAGACCCGCGGCTGCGCCAGCAGCATGATCAGGATCACCGATGTCAGCCCGAACAGGATGCCGAGCTTGATGAAGGGACCGAGCCAGCCGATGCCGATCGCATCGATGCCGACCGCGATCGGATCGGGCACGCCGAGCTTGTCATAAGGCACGATCCCGGTCAGCACGAAGCCGACCGCAACATAGAGCGCGGCGCAGATCACCAGCGAACCGAGAATGCCGATCGGCATGTCGCGCTCCGGCCGCTTGGCTTCCTGCGCGGCGGTCGAGACCGCGTCGAAACCGATATAGGCGAAGAACACCACCGCCGCGCCGCGGATCACGCCGGACCAGCCGAACACGCCGGGACCTGCGTTCGGCGGGATCAGCGCGCCCTCCGGATTGCTCGCCGTCACCCAGTTCGCCAGCGTCACCGAGGACGCCGCGGCGGCGAGGAACAGCGCGATGACGACGAGCTTGACCACGACGACGAAGCCGGTGAAGCGCGCGGACTCGCGGATGCCGATCACGAGCAGTGTGGTGACGAACGCAATGATCACCATCGCCGGGATGTTGACGACCGCGCCGGTCGACGACCACGCACCGGTGTTGACGTCATAGGCGAACGGCGCCGAGGTGAATTGCTGCGGCAGGGTGATGCCGAAATCGCGCATGAAGCTGACGAAATAGCCGGACCATCCGACCGAGACCGCGATCGCGCCGACCGCATATTCGAGGATCAGGTCCCAGCCGATGATCCAGGCGATCAATTCGCCGAGCGTCGCGTAAGCATAGGTGTAGGCGCTGCCGCTGATCGGCACGGTCGACGCCATCTCGGCGTAGCACAGGCCGGCGAAGGCGCAGGCGATCGCGCCAAGCATGAAGGAGAGCGTGACGGCGGGACCGGCATTCGCGGCGGCCGCGTGTCCCGTCAGCACGAAGATGCCGGCGCCGATGATGCCGCCGATGCCGAGGGTGACGAGTTGCAGCGCGGACAGCGAGCGTCTGAAGACCGGCGCCTCGGCGTCGCCGTCCGCGCGCGCCGCCTCGCGCAACAGTTCGGACGTCGGCTTTCGATCCCAGAAACCGGCCAGGGTGTCCGTCACGCCGTCTGCCTCCGCCGCCGGGTCCGGTGGGACCCGATCCGATCGGCAGACTATAGCGCGCCTGGCGGGCGGTCATTCGCGCTCCGGGCGGTGGCCGGCGCCCTTATCCACCGCCAAGCACGGCGAAGGAGCTATTGGCAGGAATGACGGCGCCCGTCGCGTCCACGGAATGTACCGGATGCGGCATCGAACGAACGGTAGCGCGCGCAAGAGGACGACGGCGCCGGCGGCATGGCGCCGTAGGCGTTCGCCGGATTGCTGCTGCGTTGTGCCGCGGCCTGGGCCTCGCCCCATGGCGTCAGCGCGCCGCCGTTCAAGGCGCTGCGCCCGGGGTTCTGAGCCTCGAGCATCGCGGGCTCCGAAACCTGGGCAACGACCGGCGACAGGGTCATCCCCGCGAGTACCACAGCGGCTGCAATCGCCCTCAATCCGGACATGCGACCTCTCCTATCGATCAATGAAAACATGTCAAAGGTCGGCTGCGCCGCCCCACGCCCGATATGGTGACGGCAGCCTTCAGCGCACAGGGGCCTCGGCGTCACGATGCTGCGAGCGAGGCAGCGGTGGTGTCACGCTCAGTGATTTTGCACGTCGGGCCGCGGATCGGAGACGAATCCGTCGCGGTTCGGCATCTTGATGGCGGCGAGCGACCTGGCGTCGAGCACGGCATTGGCAGGCACGATGCCATTGAGGCTGAGGATGTAGGCGGACACCGCGTAGACATCCTCATTGCTCAGCGACTGCGGCGCGTTCTGCGGCATCGCGCGGCGGATGTAGTCGAACAGCGTCGAGGCATAGGGCCAGTAGCTGCCGACGGTGCGGATCGGCTTTGCGCTCGCCAGGGTGCCCTGCCCGCCGACCAGGCGGTCGCCGACACCACCCTGCCCGCTGTCGCCGTGGCACGCCGAGCACTGCTCGGCGAACACTGTGCGGCCGCGCTCGACACTGCCGCTGCCCGGCGGCAGTCCCGCACCATCGCGACCGATATCGATGTTCCAGCCGGCGATCTCGGCCGCTGTCGCCGCCCGGCCGATGCCGTAGCGCTCCTCGGCATGCGCGGCGAGCGAGAAGACCGCGACCGTGCCGGCCAGCAGCACGCAAGTGAGCTTACGCCTGGCCATTGCTGACCTCGCCATTTGCATCGATCCGCCAGGGCCAGATCGCGTTGTTGTGGTAGAATGAATTGAGACCACGCACCGCCACCAGTTCGGCCAGCGTCGGCTGCACGTAGCCGGTCTCGTCGACGGCGCGGCTCTGGATCAGAGCGGGCGTGCCGTCCCAATGCCAGGGCAAGCGGAAACGGGTGAGCGCGCGCGTCAGCACCGGCTCCTGAAGCTCGGCAGCCTGCCAGCTTTTGCCGCCATCAACGGAAACCTCGACCTGCTTGATCTTGCCATGGCCGCTCCAGGCGAGACCCGTGATCTCGTGAAAGCCCTGCGTCGTCAGCTTCTGACCGCCGGACGGCCGTGTGATGATCGATTTGGCTTCCATGTAGAAGGTGAACTCGCGCGACGTGCCGTCGGGCATCGGATCGGTGTATTTCGAGGTCTCCTCGCGCGAATAGGCCGGCTCGGCAGCAACCTTGAGCCGGCGCAGCCACTTCACGTTCATGTTGCCCTCGAAACCGGGCAGCAACAGGCGCAGCGGATAACCCTGCTGCGGACGCAGCCGCTCACCGTTCTGGCTGTAGACCAGCATGGCGTCGTCGAGACATTTTTCGATCGGGATCGAGCGCGTCAGCGCGGCGGCATCGGCGCCTTCGGCGACGATCCACTTGGCGCCCGCCTGCAAGCCTGCTTCATCCAGCACGGTCTTCAGCGGCACGCCGGTCCATTCCGCGCAGCTCACCAGACCGACGAGGTCGGAGGCGGTCTTGCCATAGGGCTTGGTGTAGACCGGGTTGCCGGAGCACTCGATGAAGTGGATTCGCGACTGCGAGGGAAAGCGGCGGATGTCCTCCATCGTGAACACCAGCGGACGATCGACCATGCCGTGCAGCATCAGCCGGTGCTCGGCCGGATCGATGGTCGGCACGCCGCCGTGGTGGCGTTCGTAGAACAGGCCGTTCGGCGTGATGATGCCGTCGAGCTCCTGCAACGGCGTGCGGCCCGAAGCGGAGATATACTGCGGGAGCGTCTTCGAGATGTTCTTGACGACGCCCTTTTCGTGTACCGATGGCGCGCCGTAGGGCTGGCTCCCCATCGGGTCGCCGGGCGCTTTCATCCATTCCGGCACGCTGGGCGGAAGATTATTCCCCGGCTCGGCAAGCGCAGGAGAACCGGCAACTCCCGCGATCGCGGAGCCGCCGGCCAGTGCCGCACCCGCCTGAAGGAATCGCCTGCGAGACGCCTCTCGCACGCGCTTGTCCGTCGTGTGTTCGCTCATCGACGTTTTCCTCTGACGTTACGAGGCGCAGCCTAACACCAAACGCGGCAAGCGAGGCAATGGCCCCGCACGCAGAGCAGCATCGACGACGTGCAACGACAGGCAAGGCTTCGAGCGAGCGGATGCGGGGACGAGGCAGCATTGATGACCAGACGGGACATCGCCGTGATGGAGATCGCCCCGCGCGGCGACCGATGCTCAGCGGTCTTGGCCCGCGTGGCCGCTTACATCCGCTCGCCGGGCAATTGACTGGCTTGCTTCACCCAGGCGGCGAACTGGGCTTCGTCGAGCTCGTCGTCCTCGCGAATGTCGAGATAGCGTATCTGCTGCTGCTTGGACTTGCCCGGCGGCACGGGATGCAGCGACGCGCCGCGAAAGAACGCCACTTTGACGTAGCGCGTGAAGACATGGAGGCCGAGGAACCAGCCTTCACCATCGATGCCGTAGAGCGGCGAATTCCACTTCACCGCCTTGTGCACGCCGGGGACCGTCCGCACGATAAGCGCATCGAGCTTGCGTCCGACGTCACGCTTCCATCCCGGCATCGCCGCGATGTAGGCCTGCACGGGAGCGTCGCCATATCCCTTCGCGATCTGCGGATTGCCGCCGGCAAGCAGGCGCGGCTTGGCAGCCCCGCGTTTCGCAGCCGCCTTCTTTGTGCTCTTCACCGGCGTCTTGCGTGCCTTGCCAACCATTGCGTCTGATCCAACCGGCTCACGTCTCGCGCACTGAGCGATGCCGCCCTCGCGAACCGGATCATATCTGCTACGTGCCGACGTGTCCTCATTGCCTGCGAACGTTCGCGGCGGCGTATCGACGCGCGAGCCGTTTCCTTGCGACGATCCGCGAGGCCAGATCGTGGCTGGAGTCTAGTCGATCACCGGCGGCGTGCCGTGGGTGTGGAACGACTCGATCGTCTTCAATCCCCAGGCCTGCCCCTTCTTGCGCTCCTCCTCGGTCCACACGATCGGCTTCCAGTCCGGCGCGAGGATCAGGCGCGCTCCGGCATTGGCGACCTCGACGCGGTTGCCGCCGGGCTCATAGACATAGAGGAAGAAAGTCTGCTGGATCGCATGCTTGTGCGGTCCGGTCTCGATATGCACGCCATGCTCGAGGAAAATATCCGCGGCGCGCAGGATCTCCTCGCGGCTGTCGAGGGCGTAAGTGACGTGGTGAAACCGGCCGCGCTTGCCATAGTGGTCGCGCGTGTAGGCGAAGTCGTAGCTCTTGTTCGACATCGTCATCCACATCGCGGCTTCCGTGCCGTCGTTGAGCACGATCTGCTCGGTGGTACGGCATCCGAGATAGGTCTCGAAGAACAGCCGATTGGCCCTGATATCGACGGCGAGGCAGTTGAGATGATCGAGCCGGCGGACATTGACGCCGCGCGCCGGAAAGCGTTGCGCCTGGTTCTTCAACGCCGGCCTCAGCTCGGCCGGCGCCTCGTACCATTCGGTCTCGTAATAGAGCTCGATCACGTGGCCGTCGGGATCGCGGCAGCGGAAGGCCGGCCCCTGCCCCATGTCGCCATCGATCCATCCGATGTCGAAGCCCGAGCCCTTCAGCGCGGCGACGCGGCGCTCAAGCGCCTGAGGGCTGCGGGCCCGTAGCGCCATGTGCTCCATGCCCGAGGTGTTCGATGCGGTCAGCTTCAGCGAATAACGCTCATAATCGTCCCAGCCGCGCAGATAGACCGACTCTCCGCTCCGACCACTCACGGTCATGCCCATGACATCGACGAAGAACTTCAGGCTCTCGTCCGGCTTCGGCGTCAGCAGCTCCATATGCCCGAGATGAGCGAGATCGAAGATCGGTTCCGGCTGCATGCGGCGGTCTCCTCGTGCGACGACACCGGACCGACATCTTCCGCTCGGCGACACCGGCATGTCTATTTGTACTAGTGTACAAATGATTAGGTCTCGTCAACAAATTATTGCTGCCGCCATCGATTGCACCGGTCGAGCCGGCATCCGCGACCTAGCCCTTTGACGCCATCACCGCTGCCGCGCCGTGCGGCCGAGACATGGTCGCCGACACCGTCAGCGCGACCGCGAGCGCGCACACCATGCAGAGCTTCATCCGCGCCGTGCGGCGATCGGTCATCGGCAGAAAAAAGAAGAACGCGATCGCCAGGACGAGAAGCGCGTTGACGAGATAATACACGGCGAGCCCTCTTGTTGCGTATCAACAAGATGGAGCGCGCCCGCGCGACATTCCGTGGCCGGAATCACAGAGCGATGGCAAGCCGCCGAGACGACGGTCACGCGACCGATTCCGCCTTCTCGCGATGTGACGAAAGGAACCTGCGGACTTCAGCGGCCGGCACCGGCCGGCTGAACAGATAGCCCTGCATCTCGGTGCAGCCGAGGATGCGGAGCAGGTTGCGCTGCTGCTCGGTCTCGACGCCTTCCGCGGTCGTGGTCATGTCGCTGGCGGCGGCAATGTTCACGACGGCCTGAACGATCGTGGACGATGCACCGGTCCCGGCGAGATCCTTGATGAAGGCGCGATCGATCTTGATCTTGTCGAACGGAAAGCGTTGCAGATAGCTCAGCGACGAATAGCCGGTGCCGAAATCGTCGAGCGCGATGCGGACACCCAGCTCGCGTAGCTGGTGCAGGACATCGAGCGCGGCCTCGTCGTCGCGGATCAGCACGGCCTCGGTGATTTCAAGCTCGAGCCGCGACGGCGCAAGCCCCGATGCCGCCAGCGCAGCGGCGACGTTCAGTGCCAGCGTCTGGCTCTTGAACTGGACCGGAGACACATTGACCGCGACGTGGATGTGATCCGGCCAGCTCACCGCTTCCCGGCACGCCGTGTTGAGCACCCAGTGACCGAGATCGTTGATCAGGCCGGTATCCTCGGCGACCGGGATGAAATCCGCCGGCGAGATCGTGCCGCGCTCGGGATGACGCCAGCGCAGCAGCGCCTCGCAACAGCTGACCTGGCCGTGCTCGAGATGCAGCAGCGGCTGATAGTGCAGCTCAAAGCTGCCATCGGCGATCGCCTGGCGCAGCTCGAGCTCGAGGCTGCGGCGTGCCTTGGCGCGCGCGTCCATGCCGGACTCGAAGAACCGATAGGTGCGACGGCCGTCGCTCTTGGCCCCATAGAGCGCGAGGTCGGCGTTGCGCAGCAATTGATCGAGGTCGAGGCCGTCAGTGGGCGCAACCGCGATCCCGATGCTCGCGTCGGCGGTGATCAGATGCCCGCTACAGTCGATCGGCTGGCGGATCGCCCGATAGATCGCAGCCAGCAATTGCATGGTCTGGGTCTGATTGCGGACCGCGGTCTGGATCACGGCAAACTCGTCGCCGCCGAGCCGTGCCGCGATATCGGTCTCGCCGAGGCAGGAGCGCAGGCGATCCGCGATCGCCCTGAGCAATTCGTCACCTATCTGGTGGCCGAGCGCGTCGTTGACGCTCTTGAATTCGTCGATGTCGATATACATCACGGCGAGCTGCTCGTCCGGACAGATCGTCGTCAGCGCCTGCTCGAGACGCTGACGGAACAGCACGCGATTGGGTAGATCAGTGAGCGCGTCGTAATGCGCCATGTAGGCGATCTTGTTCTCGGTGCGCGTCCGTTCCGTGATGTCCTCGATGGTCGCCACCCAACCGCCCTCCGCCAGCGGCTTGTTGACGATCTCGATCGCCCGCCCGCCCGGCGCCTGGGTCAGCTGACGCGTTCCCCGGCCGAGTTGGACATTGCGGATGATGGCATCGCAGAACTCGTCGACATCGCCGTCGAACGAGCCGGTCTCCTGCCGGTGCGCGATCAGCCGCTGCATGGTGCAGCCCGGCTTCGCCACATCGGGCGAAAGCCCGAACATCTCGATGTAGGGCGAGTTGCAGATGATGATGCGCGCCGACGCGTCGTAGAGCACCAGTCCCTGCGGGATGTTGTTCACGGCGGTCACGAGATTGCGGCGCTCGGTGGCGAGCCGCGCGTCCGAGATCTCGTGCCGCTTCAGCAGCAGGAACACAATCACGGCCATGATCGCGAATGCGGCCATCAGCAAGCCTTCGCGCTCACTCCACTGCGCGGTCACGCTTCCGAACAGGCTGCCCACCAGCAGGCCGGCACAGAACGCCAGCCCCTTGGTCGAACCGGCGTCGGTAGTCCCTGACGATAAGTTGCGGTGTTCAATGCGCACGCTGATCTCTCCCCGGGCGCGGCATCGTTACGCAGCACAAATGGAAAGGTCGTTACAACTCGCAGTTAGCAATCGGTTACGAGATACCATGCGGCAGCGGGTCATGAATCACACCGAAATTCCGCAAAGTTACGGAGCGGCCGACGCGCTCCTCGGACATGGTGAATGCAACGTTAATGGCCGTACCGCGAAACCGGCGCAGCTGTACCGGAAAGCAACGATTTCCGCGCCGTAGCGCGCGGCGGCGCGCAATCTCGCGCCACGCGAGAAACAAATCGTCACCGCAAAGGTGTAGATTTAGCCGATGCGGAACCCCGGCGATTTAACGGTTTTTCCAAACCCGGGCAGGCATATTGGTCCGGACATTTATACTTTGGGAACGAGCCAGGCTAGAACTGTGACATCCTTCGGACGTGTGATCTCTGTACGCGGCTCGCAGGCCCGGGTCGGGCTGCTGGCCGGCGGCCAGATGCAACTTTCAGAAATGCGAGCGACGGTCGGCCGGTTCGTCAGCATCCGCTGTGCGAGTTCGGTCATCGTCGCCATGATCACCGAAGTGACGTGTGAGAACCTGCCGCCGTCCGAGGCCTACATCGCGACCGCCTCGGTCGACCTGCTCGGCGAGATCCTTGGCGGTGACCGGCCGAAGTTCCAGCGCGGTGTCACCCACTATCCGACCATCGGCGACAGCACCGACCTGATCACGAACCAGGAGCTGCGCACGGTGTATGCGCCGAGCGGCTCGGACCAGATCAATGTCGGCACGCTGCAGCAGGATCGTTCTGTCATCGCCTATGTCGATATCGAGGAAATGCTTTCCAAGCACTTCGCGGTGCTGGGCTCCACCGGCGTCGGCAAATCCACCGGCGTGTCGCTGCTGCTCAACGAGATCCTGAAGTCGCGGCCGAACCTGCGCATCTTCCTGCTCGACGTGCACAATGAATACGGCCGCTGCTTCGGCGAGCGCGCCCAGGTGCTCAACCCGCGGAACCTGAAGCTGCCGTTCTGGCTGTTCAACTTCGAAGAGATCGTCGACGTGCTGTTCGGCGGCCGGCCCGGCGTACCCGACGAGCTCGACATCCTCGCCGAAGTGATACCGATGGCGAAGGGCATCTACACCCAGTACCAGAACTCCGACCGGGTCGGCCTTGGGCTGAAGCGGGTCGATCCCCGGCAGGTCGGCTACACCGTCGATACGCCGGTACCCTATCGCCTGGTCGACCTGATCTCGCTGATCGACGAGCGCATGGGCAAACTCGAGAACCGCTCCTCGCGCATCATCTACCACAAGCTGATCTCGCGCATCGACGCGGTGCGCAACGATCCGCGCTACGCTTTCATGTTCGACAACGCCAATGTCGGCGGCGACACCATGGCCGAAGTGATCAGCCATCTGTTCCGCCTGCCCGCCAATGGCAAGCCGATGACCATCATGCAGCTCGCCGGCTTCCCCGCCGAAGTCGTCGATTCCGTGGTGTCGGTGCTGTGCCGCATGGCGTTCGATTTCGGGCTGTGGAGCGACGGCGTCTCGCCGATGCTGTTCGTCTGCGAAGAAGCGCACCGCTATGCCTCGGCCGACCGCAATATCGGCTTCGGCCCGACCCGCAAGGCGGTGTCGCGCATCGCCAAGGAAGGCCGCAAATACGGCGTCTATCTCGGCCTGATCACCCAGCGTCCGGCCGAACTCGACGCCACCATCATCTCCCAGTGCAACACGCTGTTCACGATGCGGCTTGCCAACGACCGCGACCAGGCGCTGCTGCGCTCGGCGGTCTCGGATGCCGCCGCCAATTTGCTGTCGTTCGTGCCCTCGCTCGGCACCCGCGAGGTGCTGGCGTTCGGCGAAGGCGTGGCGCTGCCGACGCGCTTGCGCTTCAAGGAGGTGCCGCCGCACCAGTTGCCGCGCGGCGAAGCCACCATCGCCACGGTGCCGTCGGTCACCGCCGGCCATGACATGCATTTCGTCAGCGCCGTGCTGGAGCGCTGGCGCGGCGCGACCTCGCATCGCGATACGCCCAACGACCCGAACCTCAATTCGGGGCTCAACGCCGCCGCGCCGCCACGCACGATGGCGCCGGCCGAGGCCCCGATGCTACAGCCGTCGCTGGGGCTCGATCCGGATCGCTTCTCGCTGCTGAAGAAGCCGCTGCGCTAACGCGCGATGACGCTTCAGCCGGATGATGCCTTGCCGTCATCGCGGCAAGGCGCCGATGCGCCTTGCGCTGAATCCATCATCCACTATGGTTTCGCCTGACGCCGCATCCAGGCGGCATGCCGGAACCATCTGATGACGCAACCGACCGCAAAGCGCTTCCCGACGCCCGCTCTCGACCAACTCCCCGAGGATATCCGCAGCCGCATCCTCGCGGTGCAGGAGAAGTCCGGCTTCGTGCCGAACGTCTTCCTCACGCTGGCCTACCGCCCCGACGAGTTTCGTGCGTTCTTTGCCTATCACGACGCGCTGATGGAGAAGGACTCCGGCCTCTCCAAGGCCGAGCGCGAGATGATCGTGGTGGCGACCAGCGCCGCCAACCAGTGCCAATATTGCGTGATCGCCCATGGCGCCATCCTGCGCATCCGCGCCAAGAATCCGGAGATCGCCGACCAGATCGCGGTCAATTACCGCAAGGCCGACATCACGCCGCGGCAACGCGCGATGCTCGATTTCGCCATGAAGGTGAGCCGCGCCGCCGAGGAGGTCTCCGAGGCGGACTTCGCCGCGCTTGCCGCCCATGGCTTCAGCGATGACGACGTCTGGGACATCGCCGCGGTCGCGGCTTTCTTCGCGCTCTCGAACCGGCTGGCGAACGTCACCGGCATGCGGCCGAACGCCGAGTTCTACATGCTCGGCCGGCAGCCGAAATAGAGGCGGCATTGGCAGACTGGAGCGAGATCATCCTGCGCCTCGGCGCGGCCACCCTTGCCGGAAGCGCGATCGGCCTCGACCGCGACCTGCGCGGCAAGCCGATCGGCTTGAAGACTCTGGGTCTCGTCAGCCTCTCGACGGCAATGGTCGTGCTGCTGGCAGCGCATGCGGTTGCGCCCGGCCAGTTCACCGATGCAATCAGCCGCGTGATCCAGGGCGTGCTGACCGGGATCGGATTTCTCGGCGCCGGCGTGATCGTCCGCCAGGGCGATCGTCTTCAGGTCCGCGGCCTGACCAGCGCCGCATGCACCTTGTTCGCCGCCTGCGTCGGGGTCGTCTGCGGCGCCGGACATTGGCCGATCGTGCTCACGGCGCTCGTGCTGGCGTTCCTGTTGCTGACCTTTGGCAAGCGCACCGAGCGGTGGCTGCACCACGCGCTCGGCGGCAAGGAGGATTCGTCCAAGCCGGGGGCTGCCTCCGGTCAGTCGTCAGATGCCGGCCCGCACCAGCCCGGCAAATAGGTCGCGTCCTTGCTGCGGCCGAGCGCCAGACCCTTCTCCAGCGCCTTGGCGAAATTGTTCTCCACCGTCTTGCGCGGGATATGGCGACGGAGGAAGTCGGCCCAGAGGAATTCGCTGAACGGCGTCGTGTCCTTGGCAAAGCCGCCGGCGCGGCGCATCTCGCCGGCGAGGCTGCGGAACGGATCGTCCTTGAGTTGATTGATCGATTTCGGAATGTCCTTGAAGTGGCAGCGCTCGCCCTTGGAGTTGTAGGGGTAGACCCAGCGCTTGTTGTCCATCACGCCCCAGAACACGTCACGTTCGACCATCGTGAGATCGCCGATCACCGTGACCAGGATGTCCTTGACGCCCTCTTCGTGCAGCGCCCGCGCCATGTGATGATGATCGACCACGTAATAGCGGTCGTCGGGTCCATGGACGACCGGGATCATATGCTTGCCCAGCAGTTCGGCGCGCTTCTTGTCCGAGCTGTGCTCGCGCCAGCGCTTCCGCTTTTCCTTCACCTCGTGCATGCCGACCGTCATCTGGGTCGGTCGCAGCGACAGGATCGGGACCGGTTTGACATAGGGCTCGCGCGTGTGGGCCATGATTGGTACTCCCGTTTGACCGGCACTCCGGAATGGGTTCCATTATGACATGATGTCACAGGCAGGCGAAAGAGCCGGTTCGGCGGAATGGCCCTGAGAGCAAGCGATCGAGCGAAGGCACGCATGGTCCGCCTCGGCAACCGCGAGGTCGTGACCGAGGGGTTGGAGCTCAGTTTCTGGGCCGACATCAGCCATCGCTGCATGACGGCATCCTGGCCCGCCTTTATTGGCGGTGCAGCATTGGTGTTCATCATCTTCAATGCCGTCTTCGCCCTGCTCTATTGGCTCGGCGACAACCCGATCGCCAACGTGCCCGGCGGCCAATACATCGACTACCTTTATTTCAGCATCGAAACACTTTCGACCGCCGGCTACGGCGACATGCACCCGCAGACGCATTACGGGCACTTCATCGCCGCCGTCGAGCTGTTCACCGGCATCTTCTCGATGTCGCTGATGACCGGGTTGATCTTCGCCCGCTTCTCACGGCCGAGCGCGCGGTTGCTGTTCGCCGACAATCCCGTGATCTCGAACCATGAGGGCGAGCGGACGCTGATGATCCGCCTCGCCAACGAGCGGCACAACATCATCGCCAACGCCACCGCGCGGCTGTGGTTGTTCAAGAACGACCTCAGCAAGGAAGGCATGTCCTACCGCCGGTTCTTCGAACTACCGCTCACACGCAGCGAAAGCCCGGCGCTGGCGCTGAGCTGGACCCTGTTTCACGTGATCAACCAGGACAGCCCGCTGCACGGCCTCGACGCCGCGGACCTCGAAGCCATCAATGCCGGACTCGGCGTCGTCGTGTCGGGCTATGACGACGTTGCAGCGCAAACTGTGCATGCGCGAAAATCGTACGAACATTCCGACATCCGCATCGGCTATCGCTATGTCGAGATCCTGCGCACGACGGAAGACGGCCGCCTCAGGATCGACTACAGTCGGTTCCACGACACGATCGAAGCATGAATACCACCTCTGCGCGTATGAAGATTTTAGGTGTGAAGCGCAGCGAACATGCTACACATAGTCGGCGACGCGACCGGACTGACACCAGTGAAGACGCAGCGGCCAATCTCCTCGGATGACGAGCACGTGGTGCTCAAATTCCGGCCGCGTACCTCGGCGCAGCCGCCCGGCAAGCGTGAGGAGCCGGTCCGCCCCCCTTCCGTCGCCAACGACCTGTCCCGCTACGAGCGACCGCGTGAGGAGCCGGACGACTTCCGCCAGCGCATGCTCGCCAACATCGCCGCCTTCGCCTTCACCGTGGCACTCACCGCGATCGGCATCTGGCTCGCCATGAGCATCGCCGATTTGCGCAAGACCCAGGATTGCGTGCTGATGGGACGCCGGGATTGCGCGAAGATTGCGGTGATGCCGCGCAACTAGGCGGCCCGGAACCTTACCCAAAAACCGCCTCTGACTGGCCGGCCAAGCTCCATTGAACTAACGGCCCTGCTCCGATATACGGGCACACGACTCCGGCGGCAGCAATAGGGCATTCCGGGGCAATACGCCCGCCTCGTCTGAGCCGACCCGGAATTACCTTCAATATATCAAAGGCTTAATGATGTCCTCCACATTCGAGCAGATCGCCAACATTATCGCGGAGACCTGCGACATCCCGCGCGACACGATCAAGCCGGAGAGCCACGCGATCGACGATCTCGGGATCGACAGCCTCGACTTCCTCGACATCGCCTTTGCCATCGACAAGGCCTTCGGCATCAAGATGCCGCTCGAGAAGTGGACCCAGGAAGTCAACGACGGCAAGGCCACGACGGAGCAGTACTTCGTGCTGAAGAATCTCGCCGATCGCATCGACGAGTTGGTTGCGGCCAAGAACGCGGGCACGGGCACGGGCTCGTAATCGCCCATCATGCAGCTCGAAATCTTTCAGCTGATCGACCGGATCGTCGCCCTCGACCTCGACGCGAAAACCATCGTCGTCGAGGCGGACGTGCCGCCCGACAGTCACTCGGTGTTCGCCGGCCACTTCCCGGGTTACCCGATCATGCCCGGTGTGTTGCTGACCGAAGCAATGGCGCAGAGTTCGGGTTGGCTGATCCTCGGTCTGACCAAGTTCGCGCGCATGCCCTTCCTCGCCATGGTCAAGGAAGCCAAGATGCGCGGCTTCGTCAGCCCCGGTTCGACACTGACGATCGAGGCCAAGATCGAACATGAAGGTTCGGGCTTCACCGTGACCTCGGCGAAGGTCCGCGTCGGCAAAGAGCTCAAATGCAATGCCGACCTAACCTTCCGCCACATCCCGTTCCCGAGCCCGGACTTGCGCGTGCACATGGATGCGATGGCCAGCAAGATCGGTTTTCCGATGCAGGCAATGAGCAATGGCTGAGAAGGAAGTCTGGATCACCGGCGTAGGCCTGCTCTCCTCGCTTGGCGAGGGGCTGGATACGCATTGGCAGGCGCTGGGCGAAAGGCGCGTCAATGCCGATGAGCAGCGTCTCGCGCCATATGTGATTCATCCGATCGCCCCCGTCAGCTTCGACGCCCAGATCCCGAAGAAGGGCGATCAGCGCCAGATGGAGCTGTGGCAGCGGATCGGCACTTATGCCGCCGGGCTGGCGCTGGATTCCGCCGGCGTCAAAGGCAATCAGGAAATCCTGTCGCGGATGGACATGATCATCGCGGCCGGCGGCGGCGAGCGTGACCTCAATGTCGACCTGGCGATCATGAATGCCGACGCGCAGGGTAACCTGCCGCCCGCCGTCCTCAACGAAAAGCTGATGAACGAACTGCGGCCGACGCTGTTCCTGGCACAGCTCTCCAATTTGCTTGCCGGCAATATCGCGATCGTTCACGGCGTGTGCGGGACCTCGCGCACCTTCATGGGCGAGGAAGCCTCCAGCATCGACGCAGCACGGATCGCAGTCGCGCGCATCGGCGCCGGACAGAGCGACATCGCGCTAGTCGGCGCCGCCCATAATGGCGATCGCGGCGACCTGCTGATGCTCTATACGTTCGGTGACTTCGCGCTGAAGGACCGGCATAGCTCGGTCTGGGCCCGCAGGAACAACCCGGGCTTTGCGATCGGCTCCGCCGGCGCCTTCCTGGTGATGGAATCGCGCGAGCATGCCGAGGCCCGCGGCGCGAAGCCGTATGCCAAGTTGACCAGAGTGGTCGCCGACCTTGCCAAGCGCAAGCAGCCAGGCGCGGTGACGAAGTCGCTCCAGGCGATGTGGCCGCAACTCGGCATCCGCGATGACCACGCCATGCTGATCACGGGCGCCACCGGCGCCGAGCCCGCGACCGCCGAGGAGCGTGCATTCCTGGCTGAGCATCCCGGCCTTGCGGTGCGTGCCACCGGAACGACCTTTGGGCATGCCATGGAGGCGCAATTCCCGCTCGGGCTCGCGCTCGCGGCGTTGTCGATCTCGCGCGGCGCGCTCTACCCGGCCAACGATCCAACCGGGCTGGAGGTTGAAAAGACCGAAGTGCCAACCCAGATTGTCGTGTTGGGGGTCGGCCACTGGCAGGGCGAAGGCATGGCGCTTGTCGAGGCCGTCAGTTAGAGCATGATCCGGAAAAGCGCGAAGCGGTTTTCCGAAAAGATCATGCTCAAATGAACAGCTAGGGCGCGATGAATCTCGTCGCGTTTCAAGTCCGGCGCAAGCACCGACGGGGACATCATGACAGCACCACGCGATAAATTCGGCCGACCGATCGTTGTCGTGACCGGCATGGGAATCGTGACGTCGCTCGGCGGCGGCAAGACCGACAACTGGAAGCGTCTCACCGCGGGAGAGTCCGGCATCAAGACCGTGACGCGCTTTCCGCTCGACAGTTTGAAGACCACGATGGCCGGTGCCGTCGATTTCGTCACCGTCGACCCGTTCTCCTCGACCAGCCTGTCGCAGCGTCTGGCGGAGATCGCGACTGAAGAGGCGCTGGCGCAATCCGGGATTGGCAGCAAGGGTGACTTTCCCGGCCCGCTGTTTCTGGCGGTCGCCCCGATCGAGACCGAGTGGCCGCAGCGGCTCGAAGTCGCGCGCGCCGTTCCGACCAAGGACTTCGGAATCATCGACTATCTGGCGACCTGCGGCGGCGGCCAGTTTGCGCATTTCCACCGGCGTTTCACCTTCGGTTCGGTCGCGCTCAGCCTCGCGGAGACCTTCGGCACCAAGGGATCGCCGATTTCGCTCTCGACCGCTTGCGCGTCCGGTGCGACCGCGATCCAGCTCGGCGTCGAGGCGATCCGCCGCGGCGAGACCGATGCGACGCTGTGCATAGCAACCGACGGCTCGGTCAATCCGGAAGCGTTGGTGCGCTTCTCGCTGCTGTCGGCGCTCTCCACCCAGAACGATCCGCCGCAGGGCGCCTCAAAGCCGTTCTCGAAGAACCGCGACGGCTTCGTGATGGCCGAAGGCGCCGGCGCCCTGGTGCTGGAAAGCTACGATGCCGCGATGGCGCGCGGCGCGCGCATCCTCGGCGTCGTCGCGGGCTGCGGCGAGCTCACCGATTCCTTCCACCGCACCCGCTCCGCCCCCGACGGCAAGCCGGCGATCGGCTGCGTGCGGAAGACGCTTGCCGACGCCGGCATGGAGCCACAACAGATCGATCACATCAACGCGCACGGCACCTCGACGCCGGAAAACGACAAGATGGAATATCTGGCAACCGCCGCCGTGTTCGGCGAGCACACACCGAACATTCCGGTGTCGTCGAACAAGTCGATGGTCGGCCACACCATCTCTGCCGCCGGCGCAGTCGAGGCGATCTTCTCGCTGCTCACGCTCGAGCATCAGCGGATTCCGCCGACGATCAATTACGAGGTGCCCGACCCGGCTATCCCGTTCGACGTGGTCGGCAACAAGGCGCGCGACGCCAAGGTGACCGCCGTGATGTCGAACTCGTTCGGATTTGGCGGGCAGAACGCCTCGCTGATCCTGACGCGCGAGCCGGCCTAACGCGGCGGCCTCGCCTCATCAGATGAAACGCCTGATCCTTCGCACCAGGGCGCAGCTCCGTGACGCTGCCAAGCCCGTGACCAACGCTGCCATTGGCGCGTTGACGACCGGCCTGCTGCGCACCACGCGCTATTTCGATCCGGAGAAGACCGCGCGGTTCTTCGGCAGCGCCGCGCATTTCATCGGCCGCCGGCTGCGTGAAGATCGCATCGGTCGCGAGAACCTCACGGCCGCCTTCCCCGAGAAGTCGCCGCAGGAGATCGAGGAGATCCTGACCGGCGTCTGGCACAACCTCGGACGCATCGGGGCCGAATTCGCGCATATCGACCGCATCTGGGATCATGATCCCGCGAATCCGGACAAGCCGGGCCGCGTCGAGTTCTCGGCGCGCAGCAAGCAGTTGTTCGACGAACTGCGCGACGACGGCAAGCCGGCGTTGTTCTTCGCCGCCCATCTCGGCAACTGGGAGCTGTCGCCAATTGCCGCCGCGGCGCACGGGCTCGACGCCACGATCCTGTTCCGGCGGCCGAACATCGAGGCCGCCGACCGCGCCATCGAAAAGATCCGCGCGGTCAATCTGGGCACGCTGGTCCCGGCCGGCCGCGACGCGCCGCTCAAGCTGGCGCAAGCACTGAAGAACGGCCAGCACGTCGCGATGCTGGTCGACCAGTATTTGACCAATGGCGTTCCCGTCACCTTCTTCGGCCGCAAGACCACCGCGAACCCGCTGCTGGCACGCCTGCGCCGGCAGATCGATTGCCCGATCCACGGGACCCGGATCATCCGCCTGCCCGACGGCCGCTTCCGCGGCGAGGTCACCGAGGAAGTGAAACCGGTGTTCGACCCATCCGGCCAGATCGACATCCAGGGCACGATGCAGGCGATCACCGACATCGTCGAGGGCTGGGTCCGCGAGTACCCGGATCAATGGCTCTGGCTGCACCGGCGCTGGCGGTAGCGCCTGAGCCCTCGTCATTGCGAGCGAAGCAATCGACCTCGCAGCGGCGCGAGACGTGGATTGCTTCGTCGCATCGCTCCTCGCAATGACGGATAGACCTACTTCCCGGTCTTCACCCGCGTCCACAGCCGGTTGATGATGCGCTGCGTGGCAGGATCGCGCGCTGAAATCACGAACAGCTTCTTCTGCATCGCCTCGTCCGGATAGATGTCCTTGTCGTTGAAGATCTTCGGATCGATCAGCTTCTGGCTCGCCAGATTGCCGTTGGCGTAGGACAGGAAGTTCGAGTTCTTCGCTGCCACTTCGGGTCGGTAGAGATAGTTGATCAGCTCATAGGCCTCGGTGACGTTCTTGGCATCGGCGGGAATCGCGAGATTGTCGAAGAACATCTGCGCGCCCTCCTTCGGGATCGTGTAGCCGATCTCGACGCCGGTCTTGGCCTCCGCCGCCCGGCTGCGCGCCTGCATGATGTCGCCCGACCATCCGACCACGAAGCAGATCTCGCCGGAGGCCAGCGCGCTGAGATATTCGGACGAATGGAATTTGCGCACATAGGGCCGGATCTTGATGACGAGATCGGCGGCCTTCTCGAGGTCGGACTGCCTGGTCGAGTTCGGATCGAGGCCGAGATAGCTCAGCGCCGCCGGCAGGATGTCGTCGGCGGAATCCAGCATATGGATGCCGCAATCCTTGAACTTGGCGAGGTTCTCCGGCTTGAACACCATGTCCCAGCTATCGATCTTGGCATCAGGCCCGAGAATCTTCTCCGCCATCTTGACGTTGTAGCCGATGCCCGTGGTGCCCCACATGTAGTTGGCGCCGTAAACGTTGCCGGGATCGTAGGTGGCAAGTTGCCCGGTCACCACCGGCCACGCATTGGCGAGGTTCGGCAGCTTCGACTTGTCGAGCTTGAGGAACACCTTCGCGGTGATCTGGCGTTGCAGGAAATAGCCGGTCGGCACCACGACGTCGTAGCCCGACTTGCCCGCGAGCAGCCGCGTTTCCAGCGTCTCATTGGCGTCGAACGTGTCGTAGACCACCTTGATGCCGGTTTCCTTGGTGAAGTCCTCGAGGACTCCCGGCGCCATGTAGTTCGACCAATTGTAGAAGTTGACCGTGCGCTCCTGCGCATCGGCGGAGACGGACACCAGCAGGACCGCCGCGACTGCGCCGACGAAGCTGACGAGACGACGGTTCTGCTTCTGCATTCTGCTCTACCTCTTGCGGCGATGCACGGCGTCGGACAACCGCTCCAATGCGGTGTCGAGCGTCGAGTCCTTCTTGGCGAAACAAAAGCGCACGACCGACGTCACCGCATCCTGCTCGTAAAACGCCGAGACCGGAATAGCCGCAACCTTGTAATCCTGCACAATTCTCCAGCAGAACTCCGCATCGGTCTCATTGAGCCCAAGCGGCGACAGGTCGACCGTGAGGAAGTAAGTGCCCTGCGACTTCAGCACGGGAAAGCCGATGCTCTCGAGCCCCCGGGTCAGGCGGTCACGGCTTCGCGCCATGTCCTTGCGCATGTCGATGAAGTAGTCGTCCGGCTTGTTGAGGCCGTAGGCGACGGCGGCTTGCAGATTGGGCGCCGTCGTGAAGGTGAGGAATTGGTGCACCTTGGCCGCAACCCGCAGCAACGGCGGCGCGGCGCAGACGAAGCCGATCTTCCATCCCGTCAGCGAGAAGATCTTGCCCGCGCTGCCGACCTTGATGGTGCGGTCGCGCATTCCGGGGATCGTGATCAGCGGGATGTGCTCGCGACCGTCGAACACGACGTGCTCCCAGACCTCGTCGCAGATCGCGACGACATCGAATTCCTGGCAGTACCGCGCCAACAGCTCGAGGTCCTCGCGCGGATAGACCACCGCTGCCGGGTTGAGCGGATTGTTGAACAGCACCGCCTTGGTCTTGTGATTGAAGACGCTGCGCAGCATCTCCTCGTTGAGCCGCCACTCCGGCGGTTCGAGCCGCAACAGCCGCGGAATGCCGCCGGCCTGGCGGATGATCGGCAGATAGGAATCATAGACCGGCTGGAAGCACACCACCTCGTCGCCCGGCTCGACCACCGAGAGGATCGAGGAAGTCAGCGCCTCGGTGCCACCGGAGGTCACCATCACCTCGGTCATCGGATCGAGCTTGAGCCCGTGCCAGTGACCGTAATGCGAAGCGATCGCCTGGCGGAGCTCGGGGATGCCCATCATCGACGGATACTGGTTGTAACCGTTGATGGAGGCGTCCGCGGCGGCGCGGCGGATGTCCTCCGGTCCGGGATCGTCGGGAAAGCCCTGGCCGAGATTGATGGCGTTGTTGTCGCGCGCGGCCTGCGACATCGCCTCGAAAATGGTGACGGGAAGGTCCGCGAAGACCTTGTTCATGGAGGTCATGTCGGGGATCAGCCGCCGGTCTTGGTGGGCAATCCCGCCGCCTTCCAGCCGATAATGCCGCCCGCCAGATGCTTGTCGTAGGGCAAGCCGGCGGCCTGCGCGGCCAGCGAGGCCGTCACCGAGCGCTTGCCGGAGCGACAGGCGAACACCACCTGCTTTCCCTTCGGATCGGGGATCGCTGACGGATCGAACGTCGATAGCGGCACCACGACGCCGTCGGGATAGGCCTCGACTGCGACCTCGTTGGGCTCGCGGACGTCGACCAGGAGGTAGCGGCCTTCCGCTATGCCCTTCGACACCTCGTCCGGAAACAAATCTTCCACCTTGTGGTCCGCCACGGAAATATCCTCCCGATCATCCGATTGGCGAGCGTCACGCGGCTCGCCGGTCCGGCGCGCAAAGTCGCCTCTCGCGCGGAGAAAATCAAGCGCCCGAAACGGGTTAGATGTCGCGCAGACGGCGCTGGACCCCGATCGACTTGGCAACGCGTTCGGGCGTCTGAAGTTGTCGCGCCGGCCCGTTATCCCCCGCTTTGAACACCAAACCGGGCCGAGGCTGAGAGCTTCGCTACGACGAGAAACAGTGAGCCACAATAGTGCGGTCCGGTGTGAGGCCAGTGTTCTCAGCGCCTTATCCTGCTGTTGGACGCTTCTTCCTACGTGTTAGGTTCTGCCTTTCAGCGCTGGGAGGCCCATGTGGAGCCCGAGCGGAGACAGATCACAGTCCTGTTCGCAGACCTGGTTGACTTCACGGCCTTTTCGGAGCGGAAGGGCGAGGAAGCGGCGTTCCTGCTCATGCGCGACTTGGCGAAGCTCATGGAGGAAGCCGTGCATGAGCAAAGTGGCGTCGTGCAGGGCTTTACCGGCGATGGGATAATGGCAGTCTTCGGCGCCCCGGCGGCATTGGAGGATGCGCCGCTGCGGGCATGCCGCGCAGCCCTGTCGATCTTGCAGAAGTTGAAGACTTCTGGAGCGGACATCCAAGCCGCGCATGGGTTGCGACCGCAACTGCGGATGGGTCTCAATACGGGTCTGGCGGTCGTCGGGACGGTGCAGGGCGGCACGGGAGCCGCCGCAACGGCACTCGGCGACACGGTCAACGTCGCGGCGCGCCTTCAGACTTTGGCAGAGCCGGACTCGGTCGTCATAAGCAGCACGACCTTCCGATTGGTACAGGGATTGGTAGAGACAACTTTCTCGGGCGAGCACGAGATCAAGGGAAAGGCCGACCGGCAAGGCGTTTACAAGCTTGGGGCCCTTCGACAGGGTGTTACGCGTTTCGACGTGGCGGTAAGTCGGGGCCTGGGAGCCTTCGTTGGACGAGGCCTCGAGTTGGAGGAATTGGAGCGCAGCCTCGCGGAAGCCCGGACCCAACTTCGTGTCGTCGACCTCGTGGCTGAGCCTGGCATGGGCAAATCACGCCTTGTGCACGAGTTTCGTCAAACGATCGCAGACAACCGCGCCTTCGTGCTGTCCGGGAGTTGTTCGCCAGAGAGCCAGCAAACATCGTTCTTTCCTCTCATCGAGGTGGTGCGCGGCTCGTTCCGGATCGCGATCGGCGAAGCCGAAGCGGATGTCGTGCAGAAGATTGAAATGGGGCTTGTCGCTCTTGGGCTCCACTCGTCACGAAATCTTGGCCTGTTGCTCCATCTGCTCGGCCTCAAGGTACCGGATGGCGCGCTGACAGGGCTCGATGGGGTGCTGATCGGCTTGCGCACGCGCGAGCTTCTGCTTCAACTCCTTGCATCGCGCTGCCGTCTCTCGCCCGTGATTTTGGTGGTGGAGGATTTGCACTGGATCGACAGTGTGTCCCAGGAGGTGCTGGACAAACTCGTCAAAAGCGAAGCCGAGCAGCGGCTTCTCTTCATCCATACCCGACGGCCGGAATACAAGCCGCCTTGGCTGGATAGCACATTCGTCCTCAGTCTCAGCCTGGATCCGCTCCCTGGTGGTGACATCCGCCGCCTGATCCAGACGCGGTTAGGTGTCGCGGCGTTGCCTGAAGCGCTTGCGCGGGAGGTCGTAGATAAGGCCGAAGGCAATCCGCTGTTTGCTGAGGAAATCGTGAGCTTTCTCGGCGAACGGGGCGTGGTTCGGCTGATTGCGGGGAAGGTAGAATTTGATTCCACCGCTCTGGCATCAGCCCTGCCCGCGACTGTAGAGAGCCTCTTGACTGCGCGTGTCGACCGGCTCGCCGCAGAGGACCGAAGGTTGCTGCAAGCCGCCTCTGTCATTGGCAGGCGGTTTGACCCTGACCTGCTCACCTCGGTGTTCGGAGAGGCCGACAAGGTCGAAGCACAACTCGCGGCGATGCAGGCGGCTGACCTCATACACCCTGAGGTGAAATCCAACAGCTATCTGTTCAAGCATGCTCTGGTTCGAGACGCGTTGTACCACAGTCTGCTCACCGAAGCGCGCACAGCCATGCACCTGCGGATCGCTGAGGAGATTGAGCGTCGCGGCGGCAACAGGCTCACTGAAGTGGCCGAGGTACTCGCATATCATTACAGCCAGGCCAGCCGCGCCAAAAAGGCGTTCGCCTACTCGTCGATGGCTGGCACCAAAAGCCTCAGTGTCTATTCACTGGAAGAGGCAACCAGTCATTTCACCGCAGCTCTTGGCCTGCTTCACAGCGATAGCGACTGCGCCTCCGACGATCAGGTCGCCGAATTCCTGGTGTCCTACACGTTTCTGCTGAACATGACCGCGCAGATCAAATCCACGATCGACGTCGCCGAACGCTACCTGCCACGGATCGATCGCCTTCTGGATGATCCGAGAGCTGTTCTCATTCGACACAACTATGTATTCGCGCTCCTCTGGAATACGCGATATCGCCTCGCGCGCGACGTGCAGCTGCAATCCCGGCAAATGGCGGAACGTCTCGGCGATAGCAGACCACGGGCCTATGCGTTGACCAGCGAGATCCTCTTCTCCACGATTGTTGCACCCAAGCCGCCACATGAGTTTGAGTCTCTCAAGCGCGACGCTATCAGCGCCGCTTCCGACACGGCGGACGCTCACATTCAGAATTGGGCCAGGTTTGTGGTCGCGTGGGAGGAATTCCACCAAGGTCGGATGAACGACGCGCGGGACTCGGCAAGAGCCCTCATGGAAGTTGGCCAGCGGCTGGATGACCCCCGATCCACGGGGCTTGGCCTCTGCGTGTTGGCCTTGATTGCGATGCTATCCGATGCATACCTGGAGGCGCTGGAATTCAGTGAGCAATCGATTTCCCTCGCGGTTACGCCGTTCGATCGGGAAACAGCTCTCAACATCAAGGGGTGCGTCCTCGCGCTTCTGCGGCGGACCGAGGAAGGTTTGAGTATCCTGGAGGCCTTTCGGAACCGATGCGCCGTTGATGGCGATTTGTATTCTCTGACGACGAGCGATGCCATCCTCGGAGTGTCGAAGGTGATCCAAGGAGACATCAGCAAGGGAATTCGGTTGCTGAAGGAAGCCATATCGAAGCGGGAAAACGAGGGCTACCGGGCTGCCGCGGATTGGTATCGTTTGTTCCTCGGCGAGGTTTACCTGCAGATCATTGAAGGAAAGGAAAAGGTGCCGCTCAAGATCTTGCTGAGAAACCTCCTGACTCTCCTCAAGGTGATGGGCACTGCGTCGCCAAGCATTCGTATCTTGATGGAGAGTCTCTTGGCCAATCCGCGCTTCCATCCAGATGGATACATGCCGGGCCGAGCCCACATGCTTCTCGGCTTGCTTTACAAGGCCAAGAAAAGAACCGCACCCGCCTTGCATCACCTTACTGAGTCGAGGCGAATTCTTTCTCAGTTTGGCAAGACACCCATACTGACGCGAGTTGACGCGGCTCTCGCGGAATTGGATTAGCATTCCGTTCGATGGATCGATGCGCTGCGCCGCAGCCGGCTTTCGCTGTAGGTCCGACTCGATAAATCCGGGCGTCCAAACGCTTCCCGGAAATCACCCGGCGTCAGCTAGTCCAAGCCCTATTAGATCGTGACCTGCGTGCCGACCTCGACCACCCGCCCGGTCGGGATCTGGAAATAATCGGTGGCGTCGTTCGACGAGCGGCTCAGCGCGATGAACAGGTGATCCTGCCAGCTCGGCATGCCGGAATGCGCCGCCGGCTTCAGCGCGCGGCGAGACAGGAAGAACGAGGTCGACATGATGTCGAACTGCCAGCCGAGCTTACGGGCGATCGCCAGCGTTTTTGGCACATTGGGTTGCTCCATGAAGCCGAATTTCAGCGTCACCTTGGAGAAGGTCTCGGTCAGCTGCTCCATCCGGACCCGCTCGGACGGATCGATGCGCGGCGTCTGTGCGGTCTCGATGGTCAGGATGACGTTCTTCTCGTGCAGCACCTTGTAGTGCTTGAGGCTGTGCATCAGCGCGGTCGGCGCGCTGACGGGATCGCTGGTCAGGAACACCGCGGTGCCGGAGACCCGCTGCGGCGGCCGCTTCTCGAGCATCGCGACCAGATCGGCGAGCGGGAATTCCAGCTTGCGCGATTTCTCGAACAACAACCGGCTGCCGCGCCGCCAGGTGTACATCACCACGATCATCGCCCCGCCAAGCGCGAGCGGTACCCAGCCGCCCTCGAACACCTTGAGCAGGTTGGCGGCCAGGAAGGTGATGTCCAGGAACAGGAACGGCGCAACCAGCGCGGCGGCCGCGAGCGGCGACCATTTCCAGACGCGCCAGATCACCACGAAGCCCATCATCGCCGTCACCACCATGGTGCCGGTCACCGAGATGCCATAGGCCGACGCCAGCGCGCTCGACGAGCGGAACATCAGCACCAGCACGATCACGGCGATGAACAGGAAGCGGTTGATGCGCGGCATATAGATCTGCCCGGAATGCGCTTCCGAGGTGTGACGGATCTCGAACCGCGGCAGCAGGCCGAGCTGGATCGCCTGACGGGTCAGCGAATAGGCGCCGGTGATGACGGCCTGGCTTGCGATCACGGTCGCGGCCGTCGCAAGCGCGACCATCGGAATCAGCGCCCAGTCCGGGAACATCAGGAAGAACGGGTTCTCGATCCCCCTGGGATCGCCGATCACCAGCGCGCCCTGCCCGAGATAGTTCAACGCCAGCGACGGCAGCACGACGAACAGCCACGCGGTCTGGATCGGGCGTTTGCCGAAATGGCCGAGGTCGGCATAGAGCGCCTCGGCGCCGGTCACCGCGAGGAACACCGCACCAAGCGTGATGAAGCCGATCACGCCATG
This sequence comes from Bradyrhizobium sp. SK17, assembly GCF_002831585.1. Lineage (GTDB taxonomy): Bacteria > Pseudomonadota > Alphaproteobacteria > Rhizobiales > Xanthobacteraceae > Bradyrhizobium. The sequence goes on from NZ_CP025113.1 coordinate 6,089,213, forward strand.
ATGCAGCATGAACGACACCGCAAGCACCGGGTTCAGCGCGTGCAACACCTCCGGATGCCGCACGATCTGCGGCAACGCCGCGATCGCGATCACGGCGAACCACACGCACATCACCGGCCCGAAGAACGCCGCGACCCGCGCAGTGCCGCGTGACTGCACCGAGAACAAACCTACGAGGATGATCACCGTGAGGGGAACGACATAGGGATCGAAGGTCGACGTGACGAGCTTGATGCCCTCGATCGCCGACAGCACCGAGAGTGCCGGCGTGATGACGGCATCGCCGTAGAACAGCGCGCCGCTGATGATGCCGAGCAGCACGATTGCGCCGGCGCCCTTGGTGGCCGCACGTTGCGCCAGCGCCATCAGCGCCAGCGTGCCGCCTTCGCCGTTGTTGTCGGCGCGCAGCAGGATCACGACATATTTGAGCGTGACGACGACGATCAAAGCCCACAGGATCAGCGAGAGCACACCGAGCACGGCATGCGTCGTCACGCCGCCCTCGCCGCCCGCGGCGGCCACGACAGCTTCGCGGAATGCGTAGAGCGGGCTGGTGCCGATGTCGCCATAGACGACACCGATGCTGCCAAGCATCAGCGCCTTGAAAGTGGCGGTCGAATGCGCCTCGCCATGGCCATTGGCCGCGGGCGTTTCCGCCGCGGTGACCGCACTCTCGGATGACATGGGAGGATGCGCCTCTATCTTCTGCCGCACTGCACAACGCCGGACCGCAGGCCTATACTCCCGGCAGGAATGCATAGGTTAGCACGGATTCAGGCCTCAACTATGCGTATCACGCATAGATCACGATTTTTCAACTCGGGAATCCTGCTGCTTGTTCAAATGGTTACCTGGGTACCGACTTCAACCACCCGGCCGGTCGGGATCTGAAAATAGTCGGTCGCATCGTTGGCGGACCGGCTCATGGCGATGAACAGATGGTCCTGCCATTGCGGCATGCCCGACTGGGCCGACGGCTTCAGCGAACGCCGCGACACGAAGAACGAGGTCGCCATGATGTCGAACTGCCAGCCGAGCTTGCGTGCGACGGCCAGTGCTTTCGGCACATTCGGCGATTCCATGTAGCCGAACCGCAGCCGGACTGCGGTGAACTTGTCGCTGATCTTCTCCATGCCGACGCGCTCCGACAGGTCGACGCGCGGCGTCGGCGCGGTCTCGATGGTCAGGATCACATTGTGCTCGTGCAGCACCTTGTTGTGCTTGAGATTGTGCAGCAGCGCTGTCGGCACGAAGCTCGGATCGCTGGTCAGGAACACCGCGGTGCCCTTGACGATATGCGGCGGCCGCTTCTCCAGGCTGTGGATCAGGTCGCGCAGCGGCACCTCGGTGCGGCGGGTCTTGGCAATCAGGATCGCGGCGCCGCGACGCCAGGTCCAGATCATCGTCGCCATCACGATGCCAAACAGCAGCGGCACCCAGGCGCCTTCGAACAGCTTCAGCAGATTGGCGCTGAAGAAGGTCATGTCGACGATCACAAACGGCAGGATCAGCGCCGCCGCCGAAGCGACACGCCAGTTCCACAGCTTCCAGATCACGATGAAGCCCATGATGCCGTCGGCGACCATGGTCGTGGAGACCGCGATGCCGTAGGCCGAAGCGAGTCCACTTGAAGTGCGGAACAACAGCACCAGCAGCAGCACGCCGATCAAGAGCAGCCGGTTGACCCGCGGCAGATAGATCTGCCCGGCATGGGTCTCCGAGGTGTAACGGACCTCGAAGCGCGGCAGGAGGCCGAGCTGCACCGCCTGGCTGATCAACGAATAGGCGCCGGTGATCACTGCCTGGCTTGCGATCACGGTCGCGGCGGTGGCAAGCCCGACCAACGGCAGCAGCAGCACGTCGGGCACCATGCGGTAGAACGAGTTCTCGATCGCCGCGGGATCGGACAGCACCAGGGCGCCCTGCCCGAAGTAGTTCAGCAGCAGCGAGGGCAGCACGAAAAACAGCCAGCCGGACTGGATCGGCTTGCGACCGAAATGGCCGAGATCGGCATAGAGCGCCTCGCCGCCGGTCACCGCGAGGAACACCGCGCCCAGCGTCACCAGGCCGATGGTGCCGTGGGTCAGCAAGAACTGAAGCGCATAATAGGGATTGATCGCCGCCAGCACCGACGGATCGTCCATGATGTGAACGAGCCCCATCACCGCGAGCGAGGCGAACCACACCACCATGACCGGCCCGAACGCGGAAGCGACGCGGGCGGTGCCGCTTCGCTGCACCGAGAACAGCACGACGAGGATCAGAATCGTCAGCGGCACCACGTAATGCTCGAGATGCGGCGTGGCGAGCTTGAGGCCTTCGACCGCCGACAGCACCGAGATCGCCGGCGTGATCATGGAATCGCCGATGAACATCGAGGCGCCGACCACGCCGAGCACCAGCAGCGGCCAGCTGCGCCGTCCGATCGCGCGCTGGCCGAGCGCCATCAGCGAAAGCGTACCGCCCTCGCCATTGTTGTCGGCGCGCAGCAGCAGCAGGACGTATTTCGCGGTGACGACGGTGAACAGCGCCCACAGGATCAGGCTGAGCACACCGAGCACCATGATGCGGGTGACCGGCTGGCCGTGCGCGGCGCCGCCAACCGCCTCGCGGAATGCGTAGAGCGGCGAGGTTCCGATGTCGCCGAACACCACCCCGATGCTGCCCAGCGTCAGCGCCCAGAAGCTGGAGGTGGTGTTGCCTTGGCCTGTGCCTTGGCCCGCACCTTGGGTTTCCCGGGCTTCGGTGGATGAGGCGCTGACAGCCATGGCGAGGTTGGAACGTCCGACCCGTTGATTTTGATCCGCGCGGCTATCGACGCTTCCGCCGCGCGTGTCAACCGCGCAACACTGCTAGCTTGACGGTAGCATGGTAACCCGGAACTACGGCTTCAGGTCCGGCGGCAACGGCGGATTTTCCCGCATCAACGTGATGGTGACGCGACGATTTGCCGGCAGGGTCGGGTCGTCGGGAAACAGCGGTTGGCCGTCCGCCTTGCCGGAAACCGCGAAGATGTGCGACGGCGGCAACCCCTCCCGCTCCAGGATCTGCCGCACCGTATTGGCGCGATCCGCGGACAGGTCGAAGGCATCGTAATCGCTGCGCGCCGGCACGAAGCCTGCGGCTGTATGCCCCACGATCGCGACCCGCAGCGGCGTCGCTTTCAACGGCGCGGCGAGCTTCTGGATCAGCCGGCGGGTGCGATCATACGGTTCTCTGGAGCCATCGGCGAACATCGACCGGCCGTCCTGGTCGATGATCTCGAGGTTGAGCCCCTCCTTGGTCTCCTCGAACATGATGTTCTTGGAGATCTCGGTGAGCTCCGGCATGTCCTGCAAGGCCTGCCGCAGCGAGGCGGAAGCGAGCGCGAATTCGCGGTCGATCTTCAGCCGCGCGCCGTTGATCTGGCTGCGCTCCTGCTCGTCCGGCGTCGGATTGGCGGAGGATTCCTCCGGCGAGATGTGGTCGACGTTCTTGAGCTTCGGCCGGGTCGGCAGGCCGTCGGATTCGACGATGCCGGAATAGCGCACATTGGTCTGCACGCCGAAGGCGTCGCGCATCGAGCCGGCGACGATCTTCAGCTTGTTGTTGTCCATGGTGGAGAACGCGACGAGCATCACGAAGAAGCTCATCATCAGGCCCATCAGGTCGGCGAAGGTCACGAACCAGCCGTGACCTCCACCGTGGGCATCGCCGCGCTTTTTCTTCGCCATCGATCAGATCTCTGCAGCGCCTGCGCCGGCCGGTCAGGCCGGCACCGGCTCGCCTTCCTCGTGGCGATGCTTCTCCGGCAGATAGGCCAGCAGCATTTCGCGCACCAGCGCCGGGCTCTTGGAGTCGCGGATCATCAGGATGCCGTCGATGATCAGCGTGCGGTTGGTCTCCTCGTCGAGCAGCTTGCCGTGCAGCTTGTCGGCGATCGGCAGGCAGAACAGGTTGGCGACCAGCGCGCCGTACAGCGTCGCGAGCAGCGCGGTCGCCATGAACGGGCCGAGCTTGGAGGGGTCGGTCATGTTGGCGAACATCTGCACCATGCCGATCAGGGTGCCGATCATGCCGAACGCCGGCGCGCAGTCGCCGATCGCGCGGTAGATCTTGCTGCCCTCGTCGAGATGCATCAGGAAATTGTCGCGGTCGCGCTCCAGATTGTCGCGGATGAATTCGAGGTCGTAACCGTCGGCGACATAGCGAATCCCCTTGGCCAGGAACGGCTCGTCGGTCTCGACCTTCTCGAGGCCGACCGGGCCCTGCTTGCGGGCGATCTCGGCGATGCGGGCGAGTTCGTCGACCAGGTCGCGGGCCGACAGCCGGCTCATGGTGAAAGCAAATTTGGCGCCGAGCGGCAGGCCGTGCAGCATCACGCCGAGCGGAAAACGGATCATGGTCGCCGCGATCGAACCGCCGAAGATGATGATCATGGCATGTTCGGAGATGAACATGTGCAGGTCGCCGCCCATGAACATCATCACCGCGATGACGATGATGCCGGCCAAGAGCCCGGCGCCTGTCATGATATCCATCGGAGACTCCAACGCGAACGCGACACCCGCCTGTCCTGGACGGCGCACGGCCCGAGCTGGGCCGCGTGGAAAAACCCTAACGTTAATGCGCTTAAGGACGCGTTACCGAATTTGGTAGGGATAACAACGGGTAAACGCCGGCAATTTCGCGATGTCGTTGAAGATGTTGGCTTTCTGCTCAGACCGCCGCCGCGCCATGCGCAAAAGCCCTCCCCGTAGAACAACGGACATGAGATAGGTTTGTGGGAAGCGTTTTCGCGCGAAAGCCTGTCCCGGACTTGATCCGGGATGACTACCGGTTTGCGTGGGCAAAACGCGTCAACACAAGAATCGGGAGCCTCGTTCCGTTTCAATCGGAGCGGAACCGGCGCGAGAGGAAACCAACCAGTGAGCAGGACAGGATGAAGGCGGTCGTCGTCGAGCAATATGCACCCATCGATCGGATCGGGCTCAAGGAGATCGCCACCCCCGAACCCGGTCCCGGACAGGTCCGCATCAAGGTCCATGCCGCCAGCATCGGCTTCGTCGACGGATTGAAGGTCGAGGGTCGCTACCAGACCAAGGATCCCCTGCCCTTCACGCCCGGCGCGGAGTTCGCCGGCGTGGTCGACGCGGTCGCAAGCGATGTCGCCGGCATCGTGCCGGGCATGCGGGTGATGGGCGCGGCGCGCTCCGGCGCGCTGGCCGAGCAGGTCGTGGTGCCGGCCACCGCGATCGAGGTCATGCCCGACGGCCTGTCGATGGAGGCAGCCGCCGCCTTCCGCACCAACTACCTGACCGCACTCTATGCGCTCGGCGAGCGCGGCGCGCTCAAGGCTGGCGAGCAATTGCTGGTGCTCGGCGCCGCCGGCGGCACCGGCATCGCCGCGATCCAGGTCGGCAAGCTGCTCGGCGCCCGCGTCATCGCCGCCGCCTCGACCGACGAGAAGCGCGACTTCGCCAAGAGCTTCGGCGCCGACGCCGTCGTCGACTACACAGCCCCCGATTGGCGCGACGCCCTGAAGGACGCGACCGCTGGCCACGGCCCCGACGTGATCTTCGATCCGGTCGGCGGCGAAGTCTCGTTGCAGGCATTCCGCTCGATCGCCTGGAACGGCCGCCATGTCGTGGTCGGCTTTGCCGCCGGCCAGATCCCTGCTCTGCCGTTCAACCTGCCGCTGCTGAAGGGCGGCCTCCTGATCGGCGTCGATGCCGCCCAGATCGCACGCCGCGAGCCTGAGGCCCAGGTGCGCATGATGATGCAATTGTCGGCGTGGCTCAACGACGGCCGGCTGACGCCGGTGGTCGGCAAGGTGTTCGCATTCGACGATTTCCGCGATGCATTCACGACCATGCAGACTCGTGCCGCGCTCGGCAAGATGGTGGTGCGGATCGGCTAGCACGCGGGTCGCCTGGATCATCGGACGGAGTTGCAGCCAAAGCCGGGACGACGGTGATCAGCCGAACACAGCAAGAAATGGATCCTGGCCGGTCGCGGCCAGGCGTTCGAGGCGTGCGGCGAGTTCACCGCGAATCTGCCGCTTCACCGCGCGAAATCCCGGCTGGGCAGCGAGGCGCTTTGCGGCGGCGATCGATTGGGCCGGCAGATCCGTAGCCGGGCACAGTGCATCGAGCAGCCGCTGATCGAGGCATTCGCGCGTGTCGACGACGGCGCTGGTCAGCGTCAGGCGACGCAACAATTCCGGTGACAGTTCATGGCGCATCACCTCGAGCGGCCCGGCCGGGAACGGGATGCCGGCCTGTGCCTCGGTCATGCCGAGCTTGGCAGCCGCGCTGTCGACCGCGAGACGATAGTCACAGCCCAGCATGAGCACGAAACCGCCGCCCAGCGCGTGGCCGTTGATCGCCGCCACGACAGGCACGGGGATCGCGAGCAGGCGCGCCAGCATCCGCGTGATCGCGCGAACCATCTCATGGCGTTGCTCCCGAGCGTAGCCCGCGAAAGCGCGCGTATCGACACCGGCGGAGAACACCTGGCCGCCGCCGGTGAGCACGACGCCGTTCGACGGTGCCTCCGCGGCGGCCGCCGCAAACGTCCGCTCGAGCAACGTGATCGTATCGAGGTCGAGCGCGTTGACGGGTGGCCGATCGATCGTCACGAGAAGCGTATCGTCGGTCCTTGATGTGATGACGGTCATTTCATCTCCAGACCACGGGTTGCGGGGCATCCCCCGCCGGTTGCCCGCGGTGCCATGTGATAGGTTACCATGGAACGGCTCGCTCGACGTCCTCGCGCGGGCCGATGACGAATCGAAAGGGAGAGACATGCAGACGCTTCGAACACCGGACGAGCGCTTCGCCGGATTGCCCGGATTTGCCTTCGCGCCGCGTTACATCGAGATCGGCCCGCTGCGCATGCACTATCTCGACGATGGAATGAAGACTGCGCCGGTGGCGCTTTGCCTGCACGGCCAACCGACCTGGGCCTACCTCTACCGCAGGATGATCCCGATGCTGCTCGGCGCGGGATTCCGCGTCGTGGCGCCGGATTTCTTCGGCTTCGGTCGCTCCGACAAGCCCGTCGACGAAGCCATCTACACCTTCGACTTCCATCGGTCCTCGGTGATGTCCCTGATCGAGGCGCTCGACCTGCGCCGCGTGATGCTGGTGTGCCAGGATTGGGGTGGATTGATCGGATTGACGATTCCGATGGACATGGCAGACCGGTTCGACCGGCTGCTGGTGATGAATACGATGCTCGGCACGGGCGACGTGCCGTTGGGCGAAGGCTTCCTGGCGTGGCGCGGCTTCTCCAACCGCAGCCCGGACATGGATATCGCAGCGCTGATGCAACGAGCGGTCCCCACTCTCGCAGACAAGGAAGCCGCCGCCTACGCCGCGCCCTATCCGGACGCGCGGTACAAGGCCGGCGTCCGGCGCTTTCCAAATCTGGTCCCGGATCGACCCGACGCCGGCGGCGCGGCGCTGTCGCGGCGCGCGCGGGACTTCTGGTCGCAGCACTGGAGCGGACAAAGCTTCATGGCAGTCGGCATGAAGGACCCGGTGCTCGGGCCGCCGGTGATGGGCCAGCTGCGGCAGGTGATCCGAAACTGTCCGCCGCCGCTCGAACTGCCCGATGCCGGACATTTCGTGCAGGAGGCCGGCGAGATCATCGTCACGGAGGCGCTGAAGAGTTTCGGTCCGGTGCGCTGAAGCGCACAGATATCCGCGTTCTCGCGACATGATTTGTCCGAGGTTTGCTCGTCGTTCCGCCCTCTCTTTGGCAGAGGGCGCAGGGAAAGCCGGGTGCCGATCGCACCCATGGGCCCCGTGCGAAGGGTAGAAAGCACGGGGGTAGGACCACAGGTGTAACCGGAGCAATCCGGCTTTCCCTGCGCGATGGGTTACGGCTTACTTCGTGCTCTCCCCGGCGAGACTGGGCTTGCTTGTCACCGCCCTTGCAAAACGCTTGCGCGTCCTGCGAGAGGACACCTGCCGCTAGGGCGTCAGGACCACACGACTTCACCGTCCGCCTCGGTCAAGCGTCGTCACTCGTGACCGCAGCGTCCACCGCATCTCACCGCAACACTCCTGACGATGCGCAAGCGCCCCTCGATCGGGTGAGACGGGCAGACCATACACCGGGTTACACTTCGGATAAAGCGAAATATTTCACGGATGGGGACTTGACGCGTTTTTGCCGATTGCCCCGTCGGGCAACTCAGTAGCAGGGGCTAATCCGTTGCTTCGTCGGATGCCAGCGGCAAATTATCACACGTTATTGTCGCCGGGGTTCTCGCCGCCTAGCGTTTGTCGAAGACCCCGGGGACGGCAAAGATGCAGGACATGCTGACGCATCTCGAGAAACTTCGCACCGATGCTGCGGAGTGCGCGCTGATCCGCGACCTGACCACGGACATCAGGAAGCGCGAACTGTTCGCCAAGCTTGCCGAGCACCTCGCCTCCCTCGCCGCCGAAGTCGAAAAGGCCATCGCCACGGCGCGCAAGGCGAACAACGCGACCTAGCGCGACACGCGCCACCTGGCCACTCCAGCAGCTTCGGACAGCCAGAAAGCCGCGGCGCCGGATCGCGGGAACCAATGGAGCGGCGGCGCATTGTCATTCACCCATCGGTTGAGAGATAATAACTCGCCAGCATCGGTATGCGTGCCGATATTGTCGGGTGGCCTCGCTGCCGAACGGCCATTCAGTCGGACACTGTTGCATTTCAGGATCTTTCGTCGTGGTACTCTTTGCACATCGGGCCGTCAGCAGGCCCTCCGGATCGCGCAGTTGGACCGGCGCCGCGAGCGAGGCGCGATGAAGACCGACAAGGCCATCTGGTACGTCTCGTTTGCCGTGAGAAATCCCGACGCCGGACACCACCGCTTCGCACGCCAGACCCGCACCTTCACCACCGAGCAGGACGCCAAGGCGTTCGCACGCACCCTGCTCGTCCAGACGCAGGATGTCAGTGCCGGAACGATCAATCCGCACATGCCCCGGCGCGTGATCGCACCGGCCGTGATCGCCGCCTGGGCCGGCGACAGCTGAAGTCCGGGCCGACGCGGAAAATGCCGGGAGAGCATCCAGCGACCGGCTTGGCTGGATTGCTTCCAAAATCGTTCGGCAGTCGTGGATCGGTCATTGACGCCGCGACGGAATTGACGCATTCCCATCCGCCCCAATTCCAGCCGGTCAAACCGCATGAGCGAGCCCCTCCCCAGAGGCCCGGTCGCCGAGATATTCCGTGCCTATTGGAAGTCCGACCGATGGGCGCTGCTGCTGGTGGCGACCATCGTGTTCCTGGCGAGCGCGAGCGGCATCGCAGCTCCTTACCTGTTCTCCCGCCTGATCGATCGCCTGACCCGGGAGACCGTGGTCGCGGACCTGCTGTGGGCGTTCCTGATCTATGCCGCGCTGGTGGGATTGGCCTCGGCGCTGCAACGCGTGGTGCAGAATCTCTCGGTAATCACCGCCGAGAACCTCGGCTTCATCGTCAGCACGCAGTTCTTCGCGCGCATCCTGCGCAAGCGATCCGACTTCTTCATCGAGCACAACGCGGCCGAGATCCAGACCGCCGGCAACCAGGGCCGCGGCGCGCTGACCACGCTCCTGCAGATCGTGCTGATCGTGTTCATTCCGGCCGCAACGCAGGTCACGCTGACGCTGGTCACCTTCGGCGCCCTGCTCGACAACCAGGTCGTGGCCATCGTCACCGGTTACGGCGCCCTGGTGCTGATCCTGACCTATCTCTCGACCAGCCGCTCGCAGATGCTGCTCGATGCCGCCGTATCCGCCTCACAGGACAACGCGCGCTTCACCGGCAACGCGATGAACGCGATGGAAGCCTTGCGCCATCTCGGCAGCCACGCCTGGATGAGCGGCCGCTTCGCCGAAAAGGCCCGCGCAGTCAAGGACAGCTGGCGGGCCTACATGCTGCGTCGCGCCCTTACGCTGGCGCTGCTCGGTCTCGGACTCTCGGTGCAATTCGCCGTCAGTTTTCTGCTGTTGCTGCCCCGCTATCAGGCCGGGACGACAACGGTCGGCGACATCGTGCTGTTCAACACCCTGCTGCTGCAGCTCAACCTGCCGTTCGAGATGATCTCCCAGACCATGGACAATGTGGCGCGCTCGCGGGCACAGCTCGTCCCGCTCGCCAGGATGTGGCAGGCACCCGAGGAGATTGAAACGAAGGATGCGCAAGGCTTCGCTCCCCGCAACGGGCGCATCACCTTCGACCAGGTCGACTATGCCTACGGCAATGGCCGCGGCATCGCTGGGATCAGCTTCGTCGCGCACCGCGGCGCCATCACATTCATCGTCGGCGAGACCGGCTCCGGCAAGTCGACCATCTTCAAGCTTGCGCTGAAATCGGTCGAGCCGGATGCGGGCCGGATCCTGGTCGACGACATCGACCTCGCGCAGATCGCGCGTGCCGATTGGTACGGCACCATCGCGGTGGTACCCCAGGACGTCGCGCTGCTCAACGAGAGCCTTGCCGACAACATCATTCTCGGCCGCGGGCGCGACGACGCCCGGCTCCGCGAGGTGGCGGAGAAAGCAGCCATCCTGTCCTTCATCGAGGCACTGCCGGACGGCTTCGAGACCACGGTCGGCGAACGCGGCCTGAAACTGTCGGGCGGCGAGCGCCAGCGGATCGCGATCGCCCGCGCCCTCTATGGCCGGCCAACGGTGCTGTTCCTCGACGAGGCGAGCTCCGCGCTCGACGATGCGACCGAGCGCGACATCATGGAGCATGTGCGGACCCTGGTCGACGACGTTACGGTGCTGGCCATCACGCATCGACGCGCGATCCTCGCCGACGGCGACAATGTCGTCGATCTCAACGCGACGCGGCCTGTCCAGGGCGAGCCGACCGTGCAATAACTGACCGGGCCGAGCCCCGCGGCAAAAGAATGGTATGCCGATCCCATTGGGCCCATGAGCAAGATTGTGGCAGAGCCATCGCAAACCACGCCGTTCGCCCCGTTCGAATGGATGCTCTCGGCACGCTACCTGCGGGCGCGGCGCCGGGAAGGCCTCATCTCGGTGATCGCCGGATTTTCGTTCCTCGGCATCATGCTCGGTGTCGCCACGCTGATCATCGTGATGGCGGTCATGAACGGCTTTCGCAAGGAACTGCTTGGCAAGATTCTCGGCCTCAACGGCCACATTCTGGTGCAACCGGTGGAAAGGCCCCTGACCGACTGGCAGGATGTCACCGAACGCATCACCCGGGTACAGGGCATCCGACTCGTTGTACCGGTGGTCGACGGCACCGCGCTGGCATCATCCTCCGAGGCTTCCGGCGTCCTCGTCCGCGGTATCCGCGCCGCCGACCTCTCGCGTCTCCCCTCCGTCGGCAACACCATCAAGGGGTCGATCGAGAATTTTGACGAGGGCCAGGGGATCGTCATCGGCCGCCGGCTCGCCGATCAGCTCGCGGCACGCGTCGGCGACAGCATCACGCTGATCGCGCAACGTGGTGCGAGCACGCCGATGGGCGTCATGCCGCGGATCAAGAAGTATCAGGTATCAGCCGTGTTCGAGATCGGCATGTCCGAATATGACGCCGGCCTCGTCTTCATGCCGATCGCGGAGGCACAGGCTTACTTCAACCGCGGCACGAACGTCACCGGGATCGAGGTCTTCACCACCGATCCGGATCACATCGACCAGTTCCGCAAGGCGGTGCTGGAGGCAGCGGAGCGGCCGGTCTTCCTGGTGGATTGGCGTCAGCGCAACACGACCTTCTTTGGCCTGCTCCAGGTCCAACGCAACGTGATGTTCGTGATCCTGACCATGATCGTGCTAGTGGCGGCGCTGAACATCGTGTCCGGGCTGATCATGCTGGTCAAGGACAAGGGCAGCGACATAGCGATCCTCCGCACGATGGGCGCCTCACAAGGCTCCATCATGCGGATCTTCCTGATCACCGGAGCTTCGATCGGCGTGGTGGGGACGCTGGTCGGCTTCACGGTCGGCCTGGTCGTCTGCCGCCACATCGAGGCGATCCGTCAAGCCCTGTCATGGCTGACCGGCAGGCAGCTCTTCCCACCCGAACTCTACTTCCTGTCAGAGCTGCCGGCCGAGGTCGATGTCGTGGAGACCGCCACAGTCGTGATCATGGCACTGACGCTGGCGTTCCTCGCGACGCTCTATCCATCGTGGCGCGCTGCGCGGCTCGATCCGGTCAAGGCATTCCGGTAACGCGGACTGACCTAAAGGAAACGCGACGGCGCGAACGGCGCCAGCGGAATCTCCGGCGGCTTTCCGCTCAGCAGTTGCGCGACCAGTCGGCCGGTGCGGGCCGAGCCGACCAGGCCGACGTGACCGTGGCCGAAGGCGTAGACCACGTCGCGGGTGGCGCGGCTGTGGCCGATGCAGGGGCGGCCGTCGGGCATGCTCGGGCGATGGCCGAACCAGGTCTTGATCCGCGATGGCGGAATATCCCGCGGCAGTTTCGGGAACATGCCGAGCAGATGGTCGCGCAGGATCTCGGCACGCTGCCAGTTCGGCTCGGCGTCGAGCCCCGCGATCTCCACCGTGCCGGCGGCGCGCAGGCCCTTGTCGGTCCAGTTGACGACCATCTTGGCGTCGGATGCCATGATCGAATTGCGCGGTCCGCACTCCGGATGTTCGATCATCACGTGATAGCCGCGCTCGGTTTCCAGCGGCAACCGATCGCCGATCGATGCGGTCAGTTGCTTCGAGCGCGCGCCGGCGGCGACCACTGCGGCGTCGCAGGGAATTTCGCCACTCTCGGTGATCACGGCGACGAGCCTGTCGCCGGACAGCTTGAGGCCGGTGGCCTTGGCAGCGACGCGCTCGGCGCCGTTCGCGATCGCATGCGCGGCGAGCGCCGCGACATAGGCGCCGGGATCGCGGCAGCGGCCCGCCTCCTCGACCACGACACCGAACTTGTAGCGCGGATGCAGGTCGGGCTCGCGCTGGCGCATCTCGTTTTCGTCGAGCTCCAGCCATTCGATGCCGACGCGCTTGCGGATGCGCCAGCCGAGATCCTTGTCAAACGGCGCGCGCGAGGGAAACGCGTGCATCACGCCGCGCCGCTCGATCAGGTCGGGGACGCCGGCTTCCTCGGCGAGCTGCCGGTGCAGCAGCGGCGCGTCCTTGAGCAGGTCGCGCATCGCGCGCGCGGTGGCCTCGACCTGCGCCTCGGTCCGGCTCGACAGCAGGTATTTGACCAGCCACGGCAAGGCCTTCGGCAGGTACGACCAGCGGATCGCCAGCGGCCCGAGCGGGTCCATCAGATAGCCCGGCACCTTCTTCCAGGTGCCGGGTTCGGCCGGCGGGATCACCGAATGCGACGACAGCCAGCCGGCATTGCCGTAGCTCGCCGCCTGCTCGCCGCCGGGCTCGCCCGGATCGATCAGCGTGACGCGATGGCCCTCGCGCAGCGCCTCGATGGCGCTGATGACGCCGACCGCGCCGGCACCGATGATCGCGACGTGACGGCCGGCCGGCTGCACCATCAGCGTGTGGCCTTTCTGTTGGGCATGATCTCTTTCGGAAAACCGCTTCGCACTTTTCCGGATCAGGCCTGCCCGGGGACAAAATCCTTGCCGACCGACAGCGCACGCTGATCGACCAGGCAGTGCAGGATCGCCGGCTTGCCGGAAGCCAGCGCGCGCTCGAACGCCGGCGCGAAATCTTCGGTGCGCTCGACCCGCTCGCCATGGCCGCCGAACGCCTTGGCGTACAGCGCGAAGTCCGGATTCTTGAGCTGGGTACCGACGACCCGGCCGGGATAGTCGCGCTCCTGATGCATGCGGATGGTGCCGTATTGCGCATTGTCGATGATGACGACGACCAGCGGCGCGTCGTACTGCACGGCGGTGGCGAACTCCTGCCCGTTCATCAGGAAGCAACCGTCGCCGGCGAACGCGACGACGACGCGATCCGGATGCTGCCGCTTGGCCATCACGGCCGCCGGCACCCCATAGCCCATCGAGCCCGAGGTCGGCGCCAGCTGCGCGGCAAAGCTGTGGAAGCGATGGTGACGGTGAATCCAGCCGGCGTAGTTGCCGGCGCCGTTGCAGACGATCGCGTCTTTCGGCAAGCGGTCGCGCAACCAGGTGACGACCTCGCCATATTGGAAGCTGCCCGGCAGCTCGCGCGGCTTGTCGGTCCAGGCCAGATAGTCCGCATGCGCCTTTGCCGCCTCGCCCTTCCAGGCCGGCGCGGCCGAGGGCTTCATGTTCTCGACCGCGGCGGCAAAGGCGGCGGGCGTCGCCTGGATCGCCAGCGTCGGCTGGTAGACCCGGCCGAGTTCTTCCGAGCCAGGATGGACATGGATCAGCTTCTGGCTCGGCACGGGAATGTCGAGCAGCGTGTAGGACGATGACGGCATCTCCGACATCCGGCCACCGATCAAGAGGATGACGTCGGCGCCGGTGATACGGTCCTTCAGCTTCGGGCTCGGGCCGATGCCGAGATCGCCGGCATAGTGCGAATGATCGGCGTCGAACAGCGACGCGCGCCGGAACGAGGTCGCGACCGGGAGATCAAAACGCTCGGCAAAGCGCGCGATGCCCTTGGCGGCATCAGCGGTCCAGGCCGAGCCGCCGAGCACCACGATCGGCGCCTGGGCGGATGCGAGCATGGCGCCGAGGCGCTCGAGGTCAGCCGGTGCCGGCCAGGTCGCCGCGGGCTCGACCTTCGGCGCGTCGGCGACCGCTGCGGTTTCGGTCAGCATGTTCTCCGGCAGCGAGATCACGACCGGACCGGGGCGGCCCTGTAGCGCGACGCGGAAGGCGCGCGCGACCAGCTCGGGGATGCGATCGGGGCGATCGATCTCGACGGCCCATTTCGCCATGGTGCCGAACACCGCCTTGTAGTCGAGCTCCTGGAACGCCTCGCGCTCGCGCATGCCGGTGTCGACCTGGCCGACGAACAGGATCATTGGGGTCGAGTCCTGCATCGCGATGTGCACGCCGTGCGCAGCGTTGGTCGAACCGGGGCCGCGGGTGACGAAGCAGATGCCCGGACGTCCGGTCAGCTTGCCATAGGCCTCCGCCATCATCGCAGCCCCGCCCTCGGCGCGGCAGATCACGACGTCGATCGGACTGTCATGCAGGGCATCGAGCGCCGCCAGATAGCTCTCGCCGGGCACGCAGGTGACGCGTTCCACTCCCTGCGCGACCAGCTGGTCGATCAGGATCTGGCCTCCGGTGCGGGCGTTCGATTTGGTCATGAGGGCTCCCTGCGGGCATTGGCGCGCGCCTGGCGGGTCGCGCGGAACGTGGTCCGACGGGGGTATGATAGACCGGAATGTGGCGCAAGGCCGAACTCGCCGCGGGATGCGGCCGCCGCATTGGGCTATGCGGTGGGAAAAGGTGTGCTGGCGACTTGCGCAGCCGGTCGATTCTGCAGAACGGGTCCCGGCCCAGGTCCCATCCGCCGTCGTTGCGAGCGAAGCGAAGCAATCCATGCCCACCCAGAAAGCCGAAAGCTGGATTGCTTCGCTTCGCTCGCAATGACGAAACTAGCAGCCCAATCCGCCCTACAACGACCGCGCGATCAGGACCTTCATGATCTCGTTGGTGCCGCCATAGATCTTCTGGATGCGGGAATCGATGAACATCCGCGAGATCGGATATTCCTGCGTGTAGCCATAGCCGCCGTGCAGTTGCAGGCATTCGTCGGCGGTCTCGACCTGCTTCTGCGAGCACCACCATTTCGCCATCGAGGCCGTCACGGTGTCGAGATCACCGGCCACCAGCCGCTCGACGCACCAGTCCACGAACACGCGCGCGATCATCGCCTCGGTCTTGCGCTCGGCCAGCGTGAAGGCGGTGTTCTGGAATTCGATCAGCGGCTTGCCGAACGCGGTGCGCTCCTTGGTGTATTCGGCGGTGATCTTCACTGCGCGCTCCATCGAGGCGACGGCGCCGATCGCCAGCGACAGCCGTTCCTGCGGCAGTTGCTGCATCAGTTGCACGAAGCCGTTGCCCTCCTCGTTGCCGAGCAGGTTTTCCGGCGGCACCGTGACATTGTCGAAGAACAGCTCCGAGGTATCGGAGGCATGCAGGCCGATCTTGTCGAGGTTGCGGCCACGGCGGTAGCCCTCGGCGCCGGCGGTCTCGACCACGATCAGCGAGATGCCCTTGGCGCCCGCGGCGCCGGTGCGCGCGACGACGATCACGAGATCGGCGGCCTGGCCGTTGGTGATAAAGGTCTTCTGGCCGTTGATGACATAGGAATTGCCCTGCTTCTTCGCCGTGGTCTTGACGGCCTGCAGGTCGGAGCCGGTGCCGGGCTCGGTCATCGCGATGGCGCCGACCATCTCGCCGGACGCCATCCTGGGCAGCCAGCGCTTCTTCTGCTCCTCCGAGCCATAGTTGAGGATGTAATGCGCGACGATCGCGCTGTGCACGGAGACGCCGGTGGTCAATTCCGGGACGGTGCTCTCGAGGTCGTCGAGGACAGCGGCGTCATAGGCGAAGGTCGTCCCCAGGCCGCCATAGGCTTCGGGCACGCTCGGCAGCAGCGCCCCCATCTCGCCGAGCGCGCGCCACGCGGACCGGTCGACCAGCTTCTGCGCGCGCCATGTCTCGGCATGCGGCGCCAGGTCCTTGGCAAGAAATTTGCGAAACTGGTCACGGAAGGTGTCCAGCTCCTCGGTCATCCAGGACGATCGGTAGTGCATGTTATCCTCGTGTCAGATGAGCAGACCGCCGCCGGCGACGATCACCTGGCCACTGATGTAGTTCGATTCCGGAGCGCAGAACAGATAGACCGCGTCCGCTGCCTCTTCCGGCGTGCCGCCGCGGCCGAGCGGGATCATGCGGCCCATCGCCTCCAGCATCTGCGGCTGCACGCCGACCTTGATGTCGCGGCCGGCGACGTCGATGGTCTTCTGCTGGGTCTCGATCGGCTGGGTCAGGCGGGTGTTGATCAGGCCGAACGCCACGCAATTGACGTTGACCTTGTAGCGGCCCCACTCCTTGCACATCGTCCGCGTCAGCCCGATCAGCGAGGCCTTCGCCGAGGAATAGCTTGCCTGTCCGGCATTGCCGTAGAGGCCCGCGATCGAAGAGATGTTGACGACCTTGCGGAACACCTCGCGCCCGGCCTCGGCCTCCTTCTTCGCCAACACCCGGATTGGCTCCGACGCTGCACGCATGATGCGGAACGGCGCGACCAGATGGACGTCGAGCATCGCCTGGAACTGCTCGTCGGTCATCTTCTGGATCGTCGAGTCCCAGGTGTAACCGGCATTGTTGACGATGATGTCGAGGCCGCCGAACTGCTCGATGGCGCTACCTACGAAACGATCGGCAAAACCGGCTTCGGTCACGCTGCCATTGACCGCGATCGCCTCGCCGCCCATGGCCTTGATCTCGGCGACGACGGCGTCGCCCGGCTCGGCATCGAGGTCGTTGACCACGACGCGCGCGCCCTCGCTCGCGAGCTTCAGCGCAATCGCCCGCCCGATGCCGCGCCCCGATCCGGAGACCAGCGCGACCTTCCCTTGCAGCTTCGACATGATCTCTCCCTACAGCGCGATGATGGCTTCGCCGACGAGCTTGATCTCGCCGTTCTGGTCCTTGGTCGTCAGCGCGAGCTTTGCGCGCCGTTCGCCATGATGCTCGATCAGCTCGGTCACCACGCCCTCGCAGGTCAGCTTCGCCCCAAGTTGCGTGATGGCGGCGAAGCGGGTCGAGAACGAGCGGATCCGCGACGGCGCGACCGCATCGGTCAACGCCTGACCGAGATAGCCCATCACCAGCATGCCGTGCGAGAACACGTCGGGGAAACCCGCCGCCTTGGCGAAATCGAGATCGACATGGATCGGATTGTGATCCCCCGAAGCGCCGCAATACAGCGCCAGGCGATGGCGGGTGATCGGCGAAAACTCCTTGTGGACCAGGCGGTCGCCGACCGACGGAATGGCAGCGCTCATGACGGCCTCGAATTGCGCACCACGACCGTGCGCGAGGTATCGGCGACGTGAATGCCGCTCTGGTTGGTGACCGCGGTGACGATGACGATCAGGGTCATCGCCCCGCCCTTCTTGTCGGTGACCTCGGTGACACGCGACGTCAGGGTCAGCGTGTCGCCGACGACCACCGGCGCGTGATAGTCGAAGCGCTGCTCGCCATGCAGCACGCGGGCGAGATCGATGTCGAGCGCGGTCAGGAATTCGAACGGATCGGGCGCGTCCATCATCTCCAGGCAGAACAGATAGGTCGGCGGCACCGGCGCCGCCGTGAAGCCGGCCGCACGTGCGGCCGCCCCGTCGCGATAGACCGGGTTGGTGTCGCCGAGCGTGTCGAGGAAGAAGCGCAGACGCCCCGGCTCGACGCGCGCGGTCACGGGCGCGAATGTACGCCCGACAGCGGATTGATCGACCATGGTGACCTCAGGCGCGTTGGTAGAGCGTCACGACGCAGGCGCCGCCGAGGCCGAGATTGTGCTGCAAGCCGAGCCGCGCGCCCTCCACCTGCGTCGCCGCAGCGGTGCCGCGCAACTGCCGCGTGAGCTCGTAGCACTGTGCGAGGCCGGTGGCACCGAGCGGATGCCCCTTCGACAGCAACCCGCCGGAAGGATTGGTGACGAACTTGCCGCCATAGGTGTTGTCGCCGTCGTCGATGAACTTCGCCGCCTCGCCCTGCCCGCACAGGCCGAGCCCCTCATAGGTGATCAGCTCGTTATGCGCGAAGCAGTCGTGCAGCTCGACGACGTCAATGTCCTTTGGGCCGATGCCAGCAGCTTCATAGACCTTGTTGGCGGCATCGCGCGCCATGTCGTAGCCGACCACCTGCATCATGTCGGAGGCCCCGAAGGTCGACGGCGTATCCGTCGTCATCGCCTGCGCGGCGATGCGGACCTGCTTGTTAAGGCCGTGCTGCTCGGCGAACTTGTCCGAGACCAGGATCGCGGCAGCGGCGCCGCAGGTCGGCGGGCACGCCATCAGCCGCGTCATCACGCCGGGCCAGATCACCTGGTCGTTCATCACGTCGTCGGCGGTGACCTCCTTGCGGAACAGCGCCAACGGGTTGTTCTTGGCGTGGCGGCTCGCCTTGGCGCGCACTTTCGCGAACGCCGAGAGTGGCGTGCCGTATTTCTTCATATGGCTGAGGCCGGCGCCGCCGAAATAGCGCAGCGCCAGCGGCACGCCGGGCGCGTCGACCAGCTTGTCGGCGGCGGCGTCGAAATCGTCGAACGCGCTCGGACGATCAGTGAACACGGCCCCGAGTGCGCCGGGCTTCATCTGCTCGAAGCCGAGCGCCATCACGCAATCGGCCGCACCCGACTCGATCGCCTGCCGCGCCAGGAACAAAGCGGTCGAGCCGGTCGAGCAGTTGTTGTTGACGTTGACGATCGGAATGCCGGTCATGCCGACCGGATAGAGCGCACGCTGGCCGCAGGTGGAGTCGCCATAGACATAGCCGACATAGGCCTGCTGCACACCGCCGTAGTCGAGACCGGCATCGGCGAGCGCGAGCTTCGCGGCCTCCGCTCCCATCACATGATACGGCGCATTGGCGCCGGGCTTGACGAACGGGATCATGCCGACCCCGGCAACATAGGTGCGTGACGTCATCGCGTGTCCTCCCGAAAATTACCCGCTGGACTATTTGTTACCCATGGGTAATATACGTCGCATCACGCAGAGTCAATGCGGCATCGGCTTCACGAGATGGACGAACATACCCCCTCTTCCAGCGCCTCCCCCTGGCTGCCGTTCGAGAGCCGGCGCCGTGCCCGCGACGAAAAGCGCGAGGCGGTGTTGCGCACGGCCGTCGCGCTGTTCCTGGAACAGGGCTATCACCGCGCCACACTGAACGAGGTCGCCAAGCGGCTCAACATCACCAAGCCGGCGCTCTACAACTACTTCCGCGGCAAGGACGAGATTCTCTACGAGTGCTGGTCGCTCGGCAACGAACTGGTCGACGAATGCATCGCCGAAACATCGGCGGGCAGCGGCAGCGGGCTTGCCAAGCTGCGCAAGCTGATCGTCCGCTATGCCGAGCTGATGACCGAGGACTACGGCAAGAGCCTGGTCCGCTTCGACATCCGCGATCTCAGCGAACACAATCGCAAGATCGTGCAGACCGCCAAGCGGCGGATCGACCGCGCCTTCCGCGACTATATCGCCGATGGCATCAAGGACGGTTCGGTGAAACAGTGCGACCCGAAGCTCTCGGCATTCGCGATTGCGGGTTCGCTGAACTGGATCGGGCACTGGTTTCAGCCCGGCGGCGAAATGACCGGACGCGCGGTCGCCGAGGAATTCGCAATCCGCCTCACCGAGGGGATTGCCACGACAACAACGCGCAAGACAGCGCAGAAGGCAGCCGTTCCGGCTGCAGAGAAGGCGGACAAACCGCCTCGCAACGGAAACGCACCAAGGGAGGATGAAGGTGAACATCACGCACGGACTGCGGCGCGCGCAGCAGGTCAATCCAAACGGGCTCGCAGTCGTCTGCGGTGAGCGACGCCGCAGCTGGCGCGAGGTCGGCGAACGGGTCGCCCGCCTCGCCGCCGGCATCCGCAGCCTGGGCGCCGAGACCGGCGACCGCGTCGCGATCCTGTCGCTGAACTCGGACCGCTATCTCGAGCTCTATCTGGCGGTCGGCTGGGCCGGCGCCGTGATCGTGCCGCTCAACATCCGCTGGTCGCCGATCGAGAACGAGGACGCGCTGCGCGACTGCCGCGCCACGATCCTGTTCGTCGACAAGGCGTTCGCAGCGGTCGGTACCACGCTGGCAAGCGCGATCCCCGGCCTCAAGCTGATCTATGCCGACGAGGGCGAAACGCCCGCCGGCATGGAGAATTACGAGACGCTGATCGCGCGTAGCGAACCTATTCCGGATGCGATGCGCACCCGCGACGATCTCGCCGGCATCTTCTACACCGGCGGCACCACCGGCCGCTCCAAGGGCGTGATGCTGAGCCACGGCAATCTGATGGCCAACGCGCTGAATGCGCTCGGCGAAGGCCTGTGGCCCAGCAGCACGATCTATCTGCATGCGGCGCCGATGTTCCACCTCGCCAACGGCGCGGCGATGTATTCGGTGCTGCTGTCCGGCGGATCCAACGTCGTGATCCAGAGCTTCACGCCCGATGGCGTCGCGGCCGCGGTGCAGAAGGAGCGCATCACCGACGTGCTGCTGGTGCCGACCATGATCCAGATGTTCGTCGATCATCCGACGCTCGGCAATTACGACCTGTCGTCGATGAAGCGGATCGCCTACGGCGCATCGGTCATCAGCGACGCGGTGCTGATGCGGGCCATGAAGGCCCTGCCGCATGTCGAATTCACCCAGGCCTACGGCATGACCGAGCTGTCGCCGATCGCGACGCTGCTGCACTGGAAGGAGCATATCGGCGACGGCCGCGCCAAGGGCCGGCATCGCGGCGCCGGCCGGGCGACGCTGGGTGCCGAAGTGAAGATCGTCGATGCCCTGGATCAGGTGGTCCCACTCGGCACCGTCGGCGAGATCGCGGTGCGCGGCGATATGGTGATGATGGGCTATTGGGAGCGGCCCGAAGAGACCGCGCGCGCCGTGATCGACGGCTGGATGCACACCGGCGACGGCGGCTACATGGATGCCGACGGCTTCGTCTACGTCGTCGACCGCGTCAAGGACATGATCATCTCCGGCGGCGAGAACGTCTATTCGGCCGAGGTCGAGAACGCCCTCGCCCAGCACCCCGCGGTGGCGCAATGCGCCGTGATCGGCATTCCGAGCGAGCGCTGGGGCGAGCAGGTCCACGCCGTCGTGGTGATGAAGAGCGGCGCCAGCCCCACAGCGGAAGAGCTGATTGAGCACTGCAAGGCGCTGATCGCCGGCTACAAATGCCCGCGCAGCGTCGACATCACCGCAACCCCGCTGCCGCTCTCCGGCGCCGGCAAGATCCTGAAGCGCGAGCTGCGCAAGCCATACTGGGAGAACCGCGAACGGCGGGTGAGCTGATCGCGGGATTGTAGGGCGGGTTCGCAAAGCGTGACCCGCCATTTCGCCGCACAAAGACGGCGGGTTACGCCTGCGGCTAACCCGCCCTACGCGGTGCATGCCGCTGCGCGGGCAGCGCCCGTTGACATCAGCGCACGCGGCCGGTTGGATCGATTCCAGATTCAATCGAGCGAGTTCCGATGTCCGCACCCGATACCAACGCCGACGGCAAGGGCCGCCGCCTGATGCACCGTCGCTCCGTCGAATGCCTCGGCTTTCTCCGCGACGACGGCCTGTGGGAGGTCGAGGCCCGCCTCGTCGACACCAAGCCCTATGCACGGCAGGACAAGCATCGCGGCCTACAGCAGCCCGACGATCCCGTGCACGACATCAGGCTGCGGCTCGCGGTCGACGACAGTTTCACGATCCGCGAGACCGGCACTACGATGGCCTCGACGCCCTACCCGTCCTGCCTCGACGTCGAAGGCATCTTGCAGCGCCTGGTCGGCGAGCGCATCGGCAAGGGCTGGCGCGAGTTGGTCCGCCACAAGATCGGCAAGCTCGAGACCTGCACTCACCTCGCCGAGCTGCTCGGACCGGCGGTGACGACGCTGTTTCAGACCGCGACCTCGGGCAAGGACCCGCAGGGCCGCGGTGCGCTCGATCACCAGCGCGACGTCAAGGAGCCGCCGTTCTTCGTCGGCGGCTGCTATTCGTGGCGGCTGGACGGGCCGGTCGTGGCCGAGACATTTCCGCAGTTTGCGAAAAAGCCGGCCGAGGCGAAGCAGGACTCCTGACACGATCGGCTTCAGCGCCAATCAGCCTTGCATCCGGATGGGTTGATCCGCCCCAAGAGGTCACGTAGTCGTCCACGATGACCGAACACGCGGCCGGCGCCGGGACGACACCCCTTCTCGATACCAAATCCATGTTGCCGGGGATCGCATGCGGACTCGGCGCGTCGCTTTGCTGGGCGCTCGGCTTCGTGGCGACCCGGCACGGCCTGAAAATCGGGTTCACGCCGGTGGACCTGCTGATGCACCGCTATCTGTGGTCGGGCATCGTGTTCGTCCCGCTGGTCCTGCGCGCCGGCCTCGGCGATCTCTGCGGCATCGGATGGGGCCGCGGCATGGCGCTGATGATGCTGGGCGGGCCGGTGATGTCGATCATCAGCTATGCGGGCTTCATGTTCGTACCGCTCGGGCACGGCAGCGTGATCCAGCCTTCCTGTGCGACACTCGGCGGGTTGTTTCTCGCGGTCGTCCTGCTCAAGGAAACGATTTCGCTCTCCCGGCTTGCCGGCGCCGTCGTCATCGTGTGCGGCCTTGCCGTGATCGGCAGCGAGTCGATCGGCCATATGGGACCGAGCGCGGTGATGGGCGATCTGATCTTCGTCCTCACCGGGCTGATGTTTGCAGGCTTCGCCACGCTGGTGCGCTACTGGCGTGTGTCGGCGTTCTCGGTCGCGACGGTCATCAGCGTGCTGTCGCTCGCGCTGTTTCCGCTCTATGCCGCATCGGGTGGTCTCGCTCGCGACGCGGCCATCGGCCTCGACGAGAATGCGCTACAGGCGATCGCCCAGGGCATCCTGGCCGGGCCCGCCGCGCTCTATATGTTCGCCCAGTCGATCCAGCGTCTCGGCGTTGCCCGCGCGGCGGTCTTTCCCGCGATCGTACCGGCGCTGACCCTGCTGTTGGGCTGGCTGCTGATCGGCGAGCCGCCGACCACGTTGCAGGCAGCGGGACTGGTCACCGTTCTGGCCGGCTTCTACCTCGCACAGCGGCAGAGCTAGGCCGTACTGCCGGCGTCGATGACCTGAACCGTGCCGGTGATGTTGCTACCACCCTCGCCGAGCAGGAATTCCGCCATCGCGGCCACATCGTCGGCCGTCGCCAGCCGGCGCAGCGCGCTGCGGCCGGCGATCCGCGCGCGGTCGTCGTCGCCCAGTCCCTTGGTGAGCTCGGTATCGATGAAACCGGGCGCGATCGCATTCACGGTGATGCCGAGCTGGCCAACCTCGCGCGCCAGCGACCGCGTGAAGCCGGTGGCGGCCGCCTTGCTCGCGCCGTAGACCGAGAGGCCCTTGTAGCCGGTCGCGGCCGCAATCGAGGACATGTTGATGATGCGGCCCGCGCCATCGGCCATCATCTGCCGCGCGACGTATTTGGTCAGGATGATCGGCGAGAGCACGTTGAGGCGGACCAGGGCTTCGATCTGGCTGTTGTGCATGGTCGCAAGCAGGCCCTCGGTCCCGATGCCGGCATTGTTGACCAGGCCGAAGATCGGACCGAACGCACGGCGCAGCTCCTGCACGAAGGCCGGAATCGCATCGACCTCGCTGAGATCGAACGCCCTGAAGCAGATTTCTCCGCCGCTGCCGGCCCCAGTTGCAATGGCGTCGTCGAGCTCCGCGCCGCGGCTGCGCGCCACCGCGATCACGCGATCGCCGCCGCGCGCCAGGCGGCGGGCGATGGCAAGTCCGATGCCGCGGCTTGCGCCGGTGACGAGGATGCTACGCATCGGCGCGCGCCAGCTTGCCGGCCGGCGTCACCGCCAGCGCGGGCACGAAGCGCAGGATGGCCGGCACCTTGTACGGCGCCAGCGCCGCGCGGCATGCAGTCAGGATGCCATCACGCATCGCGGCGTGGTCGCCGGCCTGCGAGCCATCCGCGAGCACGACGTCGGCCGCCGCGATTGCGCCGGTGATCGGGTTGCGCTGCGCCCGCGCCCGCGACATGCGCACACCCGGACAGGCATTGATCACGGCCTCGATCTCCTCGGGGTGCACCTTGTGGCCGCCGATATTGATGATGCCGCCGCGCCGGCCAACGAAATAGCAGCGGCCGTCGCGCACCTCGATCATGTCGCCGGTGTCGACGAAGCCGTCGGCATCGGTCAATGCCGCTTTGGCGCCGACATAGCCGGTCGCGACGCGGCCGGAGCGAATCCGCAGCGAGCCGTGCTCGATCTTCATGTCGACGCCGTCGCGGCCGCCGCCGAGCATCGCCTCGGGAAAACCCTCCAGACCGTCATTGACGGCAAAGCCGACCCCGGCCTCGGTCGAGGCGTAGGCATGGCCGACCGACGCCGCCGGAAATGCCTGCTTGAGCGCATCGAGGATCGCCTGATCCGCGATCTCGCCGGACAGGCGCACGTAGCGTGGTGCGAAACCACGCGCGGCACCGCTCATCAAGAGCTTGCGCCAATGCGTCGGCGTACCTGAGATGTGGGTGACGCCGCGCGCATTCAGGCGGGCGACCCAATCGACCATCTCCTCGCGCGGATCCGACAGCACCATGGAGCCGCCGCCGATCATGGCGCGCAGCAAGATCTGCAAGCCGCCGTAGCGACGGATGTCGTAGAAGGTCGCCCACACCGGCGATCCGGCCGCGACCGTATCGGCGACGATCGCACCGCTGAGGCCCGCGAGCGTATGACTGACGATCTTGGGTACGCCCGACGTGCCCGAGGTCAGCATCAGCCACTCCGTCGCGGCGGCTGCGTCGGCTGGCGGCCGTGACGGCTGCGGCTCGGCCAACATTGTGTATGTCGGGATATTGCTGCCGGCCCAGCGCGCGGGATCGTCCGACACCACGGCATCAATCGCGGCGGCCGTCACCAGCGCTGCGAGATGATCGGGGCTGACATCGGATGGCAGCAGCAACATCCGCCGTGCGACGCCGTCGAGCTCGGCCAGCGCGATGGCGGATTGCAGCTGCGTCGACAGATCGAGCAGCACCGAACGGCCGGCGAGCTCCACGAGCCCGCCAGCGAACCAGCTTTGCTCCGACATGCAGCTGAGCGACACGCGTGCCTCGGCGTCGGACATGGTCCGGCCCGCGGGCGCGGCGCCGAGCCAACTGCGCAAGGCCCGAAGCTCAGGCCGGGACATTCTCATACGCCCTGACGAAGTCGCCAATCGTGAGGGGGAACGACACCTCGTCCGACACCGTGAAAGGATCGCGCCCGGTCTCATCCTCGAGCCGCGCGACCAGAATCGCAAAGCCCAGGGAATCCAGGCCCGTAGCGTGCAGCGCCAGGTCGTCATTCAACGGCGGCAGCGTGACGTTCTGCTCCCGCGCAACCTGCTGCATCTCGGCAATGATCTTTAACCTTATCGACATCGGCCTTTTGCTTTCCGTGCCAGCTATGACAAGAAACATAGGCCGGCCCGCGACAATTTGCTGCGGCTCTGCCGGTCTTTTTGCAGGCCTTGGTAAATCGATGGCTAGCCCGCCGCCCCGCATCCGGGAAATCACGGAACAGGATCTCGACGCCGTCGGCGACCTGCTGACGCGGGGGTTCGTTTACAGATCGCGCGAGTACTGGATGCGCGGCCTGCTGCGCCAGGCGAAGCGCGAGATCCCACCGAATGCGCCGCGCTTCGGCTATCTGATGGAGCATGACGGCGAGGCCGTCGGCTGCCTGCTGCTGATCTGCACGCGCCGAACCATCAATGGCGCGATCGCGGACAGATGCAACGTCTCGAGCTGGTACGTTGACCCCGCATATCGCAACTTCGGCGCGCTGTTCGCCTCGATGGTGCAGAAGCGCAAGGACGTCACCTATTTCAACGTCACGCCGGTGCAGCCGACCTGGCCGATCCTCGAAGCGCAGGGCTACCGGCGCTATTGCAGCGGGCAATATTTCGCGTTGCCGTGGCTGTCGTGGCGCGGCGCCACGATGTCGGTCGCGCGGGTCGCCGGCGGCAGCACGCCGATCGAGGGCGTGAACAGCGAGGACACCGCGATGCTGCGGCGTCATGCCGACTACGGCAATCTGAGCCTGGTGTGCCGTGGCGGCGGCCGCGCGCGGCCGTTCATCTTCATGCCGTTGCGCAAGCGGCGCGGCTTCATCCCGATGCCCGCGATGCAGCTCGCTTATTGCCCGTCGATCGCCGACTTCACGGCCTGCGCCGCGGCGCTCGGACGCTATCTTCTGTTGCGCGGCAAGCCTGTCGTCATCCTCGATGCCAACGGCCCGCTGGCCGGAATTCCCGGCCGCTACAGTGAAGAGCAGGGCCGGAAGTATTTCAGGGGACCACAACAGCCCCAGCTCGGCGACCTCGCCGATACCGAGCTTGCGATCTACGGCCTCTAAAGCGCGATGAGATTGAGTTGAATCGTCATCGCGCTCGAGCTCCTTGTTTGAGCATGATCTCTTCGGAAAGCCGCTTCACACTTTTCCGGATCATGCTCTAAAGGCGCAACCTACCCGCGACGATGGCGGCAAAGCTTTCGGCATCGAGCCGGCGATAAGTCATGCCAGCGGCATCGCGGTAGAACAGGCGGTCGCCGACGGTCGCAGGATCGAAGCCATCGCGGACCAGCTCGCTGCGCTTCAGCTTGAACGTGTCGGTGAGGTCGAGGCGGTCGCGGATGCGGATCAGGACCGGCTGGGCATAGGGCGGCAACCGGCCGGCAAGATGCTGATGCAGCGCCGCGATGTCGAAGCGGTCGTCGATGGCAATCGCCGCCATTCCGGCGCGGCCGTCGGCACCCGGGATCATGACGCCGTAGCTGACGGCATCGACGATGCCAGGACAGGCGAGCAAGGCTGCATCGACCTCCGCCGTCGCGACGTTCTCGCCCTTCCAGCGGAAAGTGTCGCCGATCCGATCGACAAAATAGAAATAGCCGGCGCGGTCGAGCCGCATCAGGTCACCGGTCCGGAACCAGGCATCGCCGGGCGCGAACACATCGCGCAGGATCTTCCGCTCGGTGTCGGCTGCATCCGTGTAGCCCTCGAAGCGGCCGCCACGTTCTTCGCTGGCTCCGATGCGGCCAATCGCTTCGCCGGGCTCATCAGGCCCGCACAATTCGCACCATCCGTCAGCCGAGCGCAGCGGCGCGCCGTCGGCGCCGAGGCGGATGATCGCGGCTGGAAAACGATGCTTCAGGAACGGCGGGACGCGGCCGATGGCGCCCCGTTTGCCCTCGACATTGTAGAGCGAGAAATTGCCCTCGGTCGCGGCGTAGAATTCCAGGATTCGTGGAATGCCGAAGCGCGTCTCGACAGCCTCCCAGATGTCGCCGCGCAGGCCGTTGCCGCAGGCGAGCCGCAGCCGGTGCGCTCGCTCGGCGGCGGACGGCGGCGATTGCAGGAGATAGCGGCCGAGCTCGCCGATGTACTGGACAATGCTGCAATCCCAGCGCGCGATGTCCTGCCAGAACCGGCTGGCCGAGAACTTGTCCGCGATCACCACCGAGGCCCCCGCCGCCAGCATGCTGCAAGGCGCCACCACGCCACCGACGCTGTGACAGAGCGGCAGGCAGTCATACAGCCGGTCGGCGGCGGTCGCCTCCATCAGGCCCTCGAACCAGCGCGCCCATGTCAGCACACGCCGATGGCTGACATTGGCGGCCTTGGGCAGGCCCGTGGTGCCCGAGGTGAAGATCATCAGCGCGCGATCATCGAGCGTCACCACACGGCGTTCCGCCGGCGATAGCGGGCCGTCGTCATATCCGGCGACCGCGGTAGCGAGCCCGCCCGCCTCGCCGCCTTGCAGCAGAAGCTTCGGCAGGCGCGCAAGGTGCGGCACCGCGCGCTCGAATGCATCGCGCAGTTCGGCCGCGACGATCAGGTGCCCGGCACCTGACACATCGATGCAATGCGCGAGCGAGGCGCCGACCAGGTTGCTGTTGATCAGCGCGACCACCACGCCGGCGCGGCTGAGCCCGAGCCAGGCCGCGAGATAGTCCGGCCGGTTCGGCATCAGCAGGCCGACGCAATCGCCGGCCGCGATCCGTTCGGCCATCGCCCAGCGCGCATAGCGGCGGATCCGCCCGGCAAGCTCGCGATAATCGAGGCTCTCGCGGTCCGACAGCAGCGCCGGCTGCGCGGGACTGCGTGCGGCCCAGTCGTCGATCAGATCGGCAAGCAACCGATCGGGCGTCGCGTCGATCCGCGAGGTCAGCTCGATCGCCTTGAGCCAGAGCTTCGCGGCCGGCGTTGCCTTGCCGTCATTGTCGCCAGCTCGATTCGAAATGGTCATCATCAGATCAGGACCGCGTCATCCCATCGGCTATAGCCGCCCGCGTGCCCGCGAACGTTAACGGCGATGGTTAAGCCTGCGGACCACGCCCGCATCCCTCATCCTTGATTAACGGCCGGCGGCCGGATTGCGCCCCGCTTTCTTCGATCCAGGCCAAGCCGTCTTTACCACACCGTCGGGAACATGATGCGCCGCGGGCCAAGCGGCCGTATGTCCGAAGGGCGCAAAGGGAGAAACCCAGCATGATCGCCCGCAGAGCGTTCCTCTCGCTGTTCGGTACCGCCTGTCTCGCCACGACGGCCGGTCGCCATCCAGCCTTCGCCGAGGCCGCCTACCCGGCGCGGCCGGTGCGCTGGATCGTGCCCTATGCTGCCGGCGGCGCCACCGACGTGCTGTCGCGCCTGATCTGCCAGCGCCTGACCGAACGGCTCGGGCATCCCTTCGTGGTCGAGAACAAACCCGGCGCCGGCAGCAATATCGGCACCGAGGCCGTGATCACCTCGCCAGCGGACGGCTACACGTTGCTGCTGACCAGCACGGCGAATGCCATCAACGCCTCGTTCGATCCGACCATCCATTACGATTTCGGCAAGAGCATCGCGCCAGTGGCGGGGATCGCGCGGATCCCACTGGTGCTCGTGGTCAACAACGCCTTGCCGGTGCGCAATGTCGCCGAGTTCATCGCCTATGCGAAAGCCAACCCGGGCAAGCTCAGCACCGGATCGTCGGGCGTCGGGACCTCGCTGCACCTGTCCGGCGAGTTGTTCAAGGCGATGGCCGGCATCGATCTGGTCCACGTTCCCTACCGCGGCTCGGCGCCCGGACTGACCGACCTGATGTCCGGGCAGATCCAGGCCATGTTCGACAACGTCACCTCGTCGCTGGAGCTGATCCGCGCCGGCAAGATCCGCGCGCTCGGCGTGACGACGAAGGAGCGCTCGGCGACGCTGCCGGACGTGCCGCCGATATCGGACGTGTTGACCGGCTACGAGACCAGCTCGTTCTACGGCGTCGGCGCCCCCAGCGGCACGCCGACCGAGATCATCGATCTGCTCAACCGCGAGATCAATGCCGCACTCACCGATCCGGCGATCAAACAGCAGATCGGCCAGCTCGGCGCGCTGCCGATCATCGGCAACGCGGACGCCTTCGGCAACATGCTCACCGCCGAGACGGCGCGCTGGCGCAAGGTCGTCGCCCTGGCCGGACCGCGGACCCAGTGAACAGACGACAATCTCAGCCAAGTCCCGCCAGCTTGAGGCTCAGCGCCCGCAGCCGCTTGCGCGCCTCGGCATCATAGGCTTGCGCATGCGCGCGGGCCTCGCGCAGGCCGTCGAAGAACAGCCCGCTCCTTTCGGCGACGTCATCCCCCTGCACCAGCCGCAGGATCGCCTCGCCGCCCTGCTCCACGGTCGAGATCGGGGTGGCACCACTGGCGCGCACCATCGTGGTGTTCATGTAGGTCGCCGGATGCAGAGAATTGACGGTCACGCCGGAGCCCTGCAACTGCTCGGCGAGATCGATAGTGAACATGATCTGCGACAGCTTGCTCTGGGCATATGCGCGGCCGCCGCTGTAGTTCCTGGTGATCATCACGTCGGCGAAATCGATCGGGTGCTGGCCGAGCGAGGCGACATTGACGATGCGCGCGGGCGAGCTCGCCTTGAGCCGCGGCAGCAACAGATGCGCCAGCAAGAAGCCGGCGAGATAGTTGACGGCGAAGCGCAGCTCGTGACCGTCCTTGCTGGTCTGCCGCGCCGGCCCCTCGTTTTGCGAGCCGATGCCGGCGTTGCTGACCAGGACATCGAGACGATCCTGGTCGTCGAGCACCAGCTGGGCGAACTCGCGGACATCGGCAAGCGACGACAGGTCGGCCTGATAGAACATCGGCTCGCGGCCGCTGACGCGCTTGATCTCGTCGGCAAGCGTCTGTGCCCTCTGGGTGTCGCGGCCGTGGATCAAGACCCGGGCGCCGGCGGCCGCCAGCTTCATCGCCACATAGCGGCCGACGCCGTCGGTGGAACCGGTGATCAGCACGGTCTTGCCTGCCATATTCATCGAAAATCGCCTTTCGATCGTTCCGCCCAGCGCTGCCAGCAAAGATAAATCCCCGCTGCGGACTTTGCCATGGCGCCATCAACGCCAAAACGGCACCAAAATGACCCGGCCGGGCGCTCCTCGGTGCTCACCGGCGTACAGCCTGCGGCGCGGCCTGCGGTCGCGCGGCGCCGCGTCGCGCGTCAACATGCATGCGTTCTGGTATTGTTGACCGGAACGACGACAAGTCAGGATCGGAATGTCCTCGACCATTCCAGACCGGATCGCGCGGAAAACTCCCTCGCTGGAGCCTTTCGGCATGCTCCTGTTGTTCGCAGTGCTGTCAGCGCTGCCGATCGTCCTGACGCTTCGTTGGGTTGAGCCCGCACTCGTGCTGCCCGCGCTCAGCCTGCTGTTGTTCACCGAGGCAGCCATTGCCGCGATCGCGGCACGCGTGATCCGCGTGATCCGCGTGCGCACGAGCGTGGCACGTCTTACGTTGTGGGATTTTGCCGGGGCGTTCACCTTCATGGGATGCGCGGCGTCAATCCTCGGCGAGCCGGATCAGGCGGCGCTGTTCTTCGAGGAACAGGCCGCGCTACGACCCGTCTCGCGACCATAAATCCCAGGCCGGGCCCCTCTGGCAGCCACAAGCTGCGATGTCGGACTGGAACTCAGTTGGAGTGGCCCTGCTTCGACCCGCGACGTGAAACCGTCGCGGCGGATTTGCCGTCGGCATGACGGCAACAACCGGCTTCGTCGGAACGAGTCCACTCCCCGACCTCAAGGGGAACATGATTCATGTCCGAACTGCTTTCATTCGACGCCCTCAGCGCATTGCTGCAAGTCGTCGTCATCGACCTCGTGCTGGCCGGCGACAACGCCGTCGTGATCGGCCTTGCCGCGGCAGGCCTGCCCGAGAAGCAACGCGGCAAGGCGATCCTGATCGGCATCGGCGCCGCGACGCTGCTGCGCATCCTGTTCGCGCTGCTCACCACGCAATTGATGCAGATCGTCGGGCTGTTGCTCGCCGGCGGCATCCTCTTGCTGTGGGTATGCTGGAAGATGTGGCGCGAGTTGCGTGCCACGTCGCACGATCCCGCCACCGATATGGGCGCCGACGGTGCGGAAGGCCAGCGCAAGACGCTGTGGCAGGCCACCACCCAGATCATCGTCGCCGACGTCTCGATGTCGCTCGACAACGTGCTGGCGGTCGCGGGCGCGGCGCGCGAGCAGCCGATCGTGCTGATATTCGGCCTCGCGCTCTCGATCGCGATGATGGGCGCGGCGGCCACCTTCATCGCACGGCTGCTGCAAAACCACCGCTGGATCGCCTATGTCGGCCTCGCCGTGATCCTCTATGTCGCAATCGACATGACGATCCGCGGTGCATCCGAGATCGCCAAGGTCGCGCCGGTCTGACAATCGACAGCAAAACGGCGGGCCTTCCAGCCCGCTGTCCGCCCAATCGAATACGCGCTTGCGTCAGTGGATTTCCGACGAACGCTTCAGCGCGTCCTTCAGCTTCTCGAGGGTGAAATCCTTGGAGCGCGCGATCTCCAGGATCGGGGTCTCGCGGCGGCCGCAGAGCTCGGCGGCCTCGGGCAGCTTCGCCGCGATGTCGTAGGGGATCACGATCGCGCCGTGACTGTCGGCGTGGATCAGATCGTCGGAGCGCACCGTCATGCCGGCGACACGCACTTCGCCGCCGAAGCTCTCGGCGTGCACCCAGGCGTGCGACGGGCCGATCGAGCCGGCCAGCGCCTGGAAGCCCGGCGCCCATTGCGGGATATCGCGGATCGACCCGTCGGTGATGACGCCGAGGCAGCCGAGCGCCTTGTGGACGGCGCTCTGCACCTCGCCCCAGAACGCGCCGTAGCCGACGTCGGGCCCGTCGATGTCCTGGATGACCGAGATGCGCGGACCAAAGCCGGTGCCGACATACTCATAATAATCGATGCGGCGCTTCGACTGTTCCTCGGCCGACAGGCCGGACTTCAGCACCGACCGGATCGCGACCGTACGCGCATAGCCGACGATCGGCGGCAAGGTCGGGAACGGGCAGACCAGCGGCTTCACCGTGTAGCCAATCAGGCGGCGCTCCGG
This sequence comes from Bradyrhizobium sp. SK17, assembly GCF_002831585.1. Classification (GTDB taxonomy): domain Bacteria; phylum Pseudomonadota; class Alphaproteobacteria; order Rhizobiales; family Xanthobacteraceae; genus Bradyrhizobium. The sequence goes on from NZ_CP025113.1 coordinate 6,122,239, forward strand.
CGCGACGATCTCCATCGCGTTGCAGATCGTCGGCGTGTCATAGCGCGCCAACGCTTCAAGAACGGAGGCAGGAAGCGGGGCGGAAGCGGATGTCGTCACGGCGTTTCTCTCCTGATTTGGGCGTTCGCTGAGCCGTTTCAGCCTATAGCCGAGATCGGAAGCGAACCCAACCAAGGCCCGCTCATGGCTGATATTTGGGAAGTGCGAACAAGCTCTCACCGTCATCCTGACGAGCGCGCAGCGCGTCTCGAAGGATGCACGGCCACCGGCGGGGCCGTCGACCCTTCGAGACGCGCGTTCCGCGCTCCTCAGGGTGACGGATTACACAGGAGCCTCAGTGCAGATGCGTCGGACGGTCGTCGTGGTCCGTATCCGTGACCGGCGCCGCGTAGGGCGTGGCGGCCGCCGCCGGTACCCCGGCGCCTTGGCTCTGCGCGGCGAGCTTGCGCTCCTGGTCGCGATAGGACTTCCAGCCCCACGGCAGGCTGATCAGGTAGGCCACCGAACCGGCCGACAGGATGTGCCAGGGGTAGCCGATCAGCAGCGCGACAAAGAACACCACGGCGACGAACACCGGCAACACCATCTCCGGCGGCACGCGCATCTTCACGGTCTTGCCGGAGAACACCGGCAGCCGCGACACCATCAGGAAGGCGATCAGGAGCGTGTAGAACGCCGTCAGCGTCGCCGGCGGCATCGGCACGCCGAGGAAGGCGAGGTAGATCGGCAGCAGCACGGTGATCGCGCCGGCCGGTGCCGGCACGCCGGTGAAATAATTGGCGGCGAACGCCGGCTTGTTGGGATCGTCGATCGAGGCGTTGAAGCGCGCCAGCCGCAGGCCGCCGGAGATCGCAAACACCATCGCCGCGATCCAGCCGCCATTGTTGAGCTCATGCAGCTGCCAGAAATACAGGATCAGGCCCGGCGCGACGCCGAAATTGACGAAGTCAGCGAGGCTGTCGAGCTCGGCGCCGAATTTCGACTGGCCTTTGATCATGCGGGCGACCCGCCCGTCGATGCCGTCCAGGATCGCCGCGAACACGATGGCGGCGACCGCAAGCTCCATCCGCCCTTCCGTCGACAGGCGGATCGCGGTGAGGCCGGCGCAGATCGCCAGCAGCGTGATCATGTTCGGCACCAGCATCCGCACCGGGATCGGGCGGAACCGGCGGCGGCGCAGCTCGCTGGAATTGTTATCGAATGGCGTCATGGCTCGATCAATATAGCAAGCAGGGTCCGGCTCCGCCATCGGCGCGGGAACCGGCTGATCGGCCTGCCCGAACAGAGTTAATCGGCGCGATAGGTGCGGCCGGGATCGGCGTTGCGGAAATCCGCCAGGATGGTCTCGCCGGCGACCGCGGTCTGGCCTTCGGAAACCAGCGCCTTGGTGCCATCGGGGAGGTAGACGTCGAGCCGCGAGCCGAACCGGATCAGGCCGAAGCGCTCGCCGGCGCCGATCGACTGCCCTTCCTTGACGAAGCAGACGATGCGGCGCGCCACCAGGCCTGCGATCTGGACCACACCGATGCGGCCGTTGGCAGTCGAGATGACCAGCGAATTGCGTTCATTGTCCTCGCTCGCCTTGTCGAGCTCGGCATTGATGAAAGCACCGGGGCGATAGGCGATGCGGTCGATGCGGCCGGCCACCGGGCTGCGGTTCACATGGCAGTTGAACACGCTCATGAACACCGAGATGCGCGGCAGCGGCTGGTCGCCAAGACCGAGTTCGGCCGGCGGCAGCGCCTGCACCACCATGGAGACCCGGCCATCGGCCGGCGACACCAGGATGCCGTCGCGCAGCGGCGTCACGCGCACCGGATCGCGGAAGAACAATGCGCACCAGACCGTGAGCAGCGTTCCGATCCACCCCAGCGGGGTCCAGATCCAGAACAGGATCAGGCTCGCCAGCGCGAAACCACCGATGAAGGGATACCCCTCCGGGTGGATCGGCGGGATCTGCGCGCGGATGGAATTGGCGATCGACATCAGAGCTCGCTTGCGTTTCCCCGCCCCGTTTGGCGGGAGAGGCCCTAGATCGACTATTCCGCGGCGGTCGGCAAGGGTTTCTCACCCGCGTCAGGGGTGGAATCCTCCGACGATTCAGTGACCACCGGCGGCAGGCGATTCGGCGCCGTGCCGTCGTCATCGACCTGGGCCAGCCGTTCACGGGCCTCCTCGGCCTCGCGCTGCCGGTTCCACATGCTGGCATAGAGGCCGCCGGCGGCCAAAAGCCGCGCGTGGGTGCCGCGTTCGGCGATCCGCCCCTGGTCCAGCACGATGATCTCGTCGGCGCCGACGATGGTCGACAACCGGTGCGCGATCACCAGCGAGGTGCGGTTGCGCGACACCCGCTCCAGCGCGCCCTGGATTTCGGCCTCGGTGTGACTGTCGAGCGCCGATGTCGCCTCGTCCAGAACCAGGATCGGCGGCGCCTTCAGCACCGTGCGCGCGATCGCGACGCGTTGCTTCTCGCCGCCGGACAATTTCAGGCCACGTTCGCCGACCTGGGTTTCGTAGCCCTGCGGCGACATCCGGATGAAGCCGTCGATCTGCGCCAGCCGCGCCGCCTCCTCCACCTCGTCGTCGCCGGCGTCCCAGCGGCCATAACGGATGTTGTAGCGGATGGTGTCGTTGAACAGCACGGTGTCCTGCGGCACCATGCCGATCGCCGAACGCAGCGAGGCCTGGGTCACGGTCTTGATGTCCTGGCCGTCGATCAGGATGCGGCCGCTCGACACGTCATAGAGCCGGAACAGCAGCCGCGAGATCGTCGACTTGCCGGCGCCGGATGGACCGACGATCGCGACCGTCTTGCCGGCCGGCACCTCGAAGCTCAGGCCTTTCAGGATAGGCCGATCGGATTCGTAAGAAAAACGTACATCATCGAACCGCACGCTGCCGGCGGATACCACGAGCGGCCTGGCGCCCGGCATGTCCTTCACTTCGGGATCGCGCGCCAGCACATCGAACATCTTCTCGATATCGATGATCGCCTGCTTGATCTCGCGATAGACCATGCCCATGAAATTCAGCGGCTGGTAGAGCTGGATCATCATGGAATTGATCAGCACGAAATCGCCGACGGTGTGGGTGCCGTTGCGGATGCCGAACGCGCACATCAGCATGGTCGCGGTCAGCCCCGCGGTGAAGATCACCGCCTGCCCGGTGTTGAGCACGGCGAGCGAGGTGTAAGTCTTCACGCTGGCCTGCTCGTAGCGTTCCATCGAGCGGTCGTAGCGCCGCGCCTCGCGCTCCTCGGCGCCGAAATACTTCACCGTCTCGTAATTGAGCAGCGAGTCGATCGCCTTGGTGTTCGCTTCGGTGTCGGAATCGTTCATCTTGCGGCGGATCTCGATCCGCCACTCGGTCGCGACGTAGGTGTAGTACATGAACACGACGACGGTGAGCAGCACCGCCAGCACGTAGCGCCAGTCGAACTGCCACAGCAGCACGCCCGCCAGCAGCGTGACCTCGACGATGGTCGGGATCAGTTGCAGGATCACCATCCGCACGATGGTCTCGATCCCGGAGCGGCCGCGCTCCAGCACGCGGGTCAGGCCGCCGGTCTTGCGCTCGAGATGGAAGCGCAGCGACAGCTCGTGCATGTGCACGAAGGTGATGTAGGCGAGCCGGCGCACCGCGTGCATCGCAACGCGGGCAAAGATGCCGTCGCGCCACTGCGTCAGCACCGCCATGATGACGCGCACAGCGCCATAGCTGATCGTCATCAACACCGGCGAGGCGATCAGCCACAGCACCCAGTTCGACGGTTCGACCGGCGCCGAGCCCGCGCCGTTCAGCGCATCGATCGCCCATTTGAAGGTGAACGGCACCGACAGCGTCGCAAGCTTGGCGAACAGCAGCAGCACCACCGACCAGATCACGCGCATCTTCAGATCGGCGCGATCGCCCGGCCAAATATACGGCCACAGATGAACGAGCGTGCCGAGCAGCGTGCCTTTCTCGGCGGCCGGAATCGTGGCCGTGGGCTGCGCGGCGCCGGTCACGGTCTGTTGCGGCGGCACCATCAGGAGCCCGCTCTCGCCGCCGTGGCGCGCCGGTGCGCTGCCACATCTTTTCCACGATTTGCCATTGTGCCCGTCATATAGATCGTTTGAATGCGGCGTACAGGCTTATGACGAAAATTGTTCGCGATTCGCGGGAATTTACGGGATTTTTTGGCCTTCAATCCCCATATGCCAGTCTTGACCCTGTTTACGCTGCAGTGCCACAAGGATCGTATGAACCAAATCAAGACTGTCTGTGTTTATTGCGGCTCCGGCCCCGGTAACAATCCCCGCTTCGTTGAAGCTGCCATCGCACTCGGCAAGAGCCTTGCCGACAACAACGTGCGCCTGGTCTATGGCGGCGGCTCGATCGGCCTGATGGGCGCGGTCGCCAAATCCACCCTCGACCATGGCGGCTCGGTCACCGGCATCATCCCGGAATTCCTGCGCGCGCGCGAGAACGCGCTGACCTCGGTTCAGGAGATGATCGTCACACCCGACATGCACGAGCGCAAACGGCTGATGTTCGAGCGCTCGGACGCGTTCGTGGCACTGCCCGGCGGCATCGGGACCTTGGAGGAACTGGTCGAGCAATTGACCTGGCAGCAGCTCGGCCGTCACCACAAGCCGATCCTGCTCGCCAACATCGACAATTTCTGGGAGCCCCTGCTCTCGCTGCTGAACCACATGCGCGCGACTGAATTCATCCGCGCGACGCTGCCGATCAACGTGCTGATGGCCGATCGCGTCGACGAGATCCTGCCGCGGCTGCGTTCGGCGGTGGCCGGAACACCGGCAGCCGCCAAGGAACTGGCGCCCGAAGTGGCGCGGCGGCTGTAGCCGAAGGCCTCGTGGCCCTCTCCCCGTCATGCTGAGGAGCGCGGAACGCGCGTCTCGAAGCATGCGCGGCCCCGCTGGTGGCCGTGCATCCTTCGAGGCTCGCAAGATCTCGCACCTCAGGATGACGGGTTGAGACGAGCGCTTGCCGACTAGATCTACTCACTCGGAAACGTCACCGCTTCGATCCGGTTGCCATCGGGATCAAGAACGAACGCCGCGTAGTAGCGGACACGATCGTGCGGGCGGAGACCCGGCGCGCCATCGGAGCGGCCGCCGGAGGCAAGTGCGGCAGCGTGGAACGCAACGACCTCGGCGGTGGTTTTCGCCCGCAGGCAGATGTGCGTGCCGCTCTCATGGGGTACCGGCGTCATCGACACGCGCAGGTTGATCCAGAATTCGGGATAGGCCTTGCCGAAGCCGATCGTCGCCGGCCGCGTGACGAGACGGGCGAGGCCAAGCGCGGCCAGCGCAGGTTCATAGAACCGCGCCGCGCGGTCGAGATCGCGGACGCCGACGGAGACGTGGTCGATCATTGTGCCCTCCTTCCGCATGCGTAGCCCGGATGAGCGAAGCGACATCCGGGAGCGACAATCCCGCATATCGCTTCGCTCATGCGGGCTACAATCTCACGCCGGCGCGCCAGACTTCACCAGCTTGTAGACCAACGAATCCATCAGCGCCTGGAACGAGGCATCGATGATGTTGGGCGACACGCCGACCGTGGTCCAGTTGTCCCCGGTCTCGTCCTCGCTCTCGATCAGCACGCGCGTCACCGCCTCGGAGCCGCCATTGAGGATACGGACGCGGTAGTCGATCAGCTTCAGGCCATCGATGTATTTCTGGTATTTGCCGAGGTCCTTGCGCAGCGCCACGTCGAGTGCATTGACCGGACCGTTGCCTTCGGCGGCCGAGATCAGCCGCTCGCCGGCGACATCGACCTTCACCACCGCAAGCGCAACGGTGACGCGCTGGCCGTTGGCGTTGTAGCGCTGCTCGACATTGACGTCGAACTGCTCGACCGTGAAATATTCCGGCACCTTGCCGAGCGTACGGCGCGCCAGCAGGTCGAATGACGCGTTGGCGGATTCATAGGCAAAGCCCGCGGCCTCGCGCTCCTTCAACTCCTCGACGAGGCGCGTCAGCCGCGGATCGCTCTTGTCATAGACGATGCCGGCGCGATCGAGTTCGGCCATCACGTTGGAGCGACCGGCCTGGTCGGAGACCAGCACCTTGCGGTGGTTGCCGACCAGTTCCGGCAGCACGTGCTCGTAGGTCTGCGGATCCTTCATCACGGCCGAGGCGTGGATGCCGGTCTTGGTGACGAACGCGCTCTCGCCGACATAGGCGGCATGGCGGTTGGGCGCGCGGTTCAGCATGTCATCGAGCGTACGTGACACCTTCATCAGCGTCGCCATCTTCTCGGTGGTGACACCGATCTCGAACCTGTCGGCGAACTCGCCCTTCAGCTTCAGGGTCGGGATCAGCGAGCAGAGATTGGCGTTGCCGCAGCGCTCGCCGAGGCCGTTCAGCGTACCCTGGATCTGCCGCGCGCCGGCACGCACCGCGGCGAGCGAATTGGCGACCGCCTGCTCGGTGTCGTTATGGGCATGGATGCCGACATGATCGCCGGGAACGTGCTTGATCACGTCAGCGACGATGCTCTCGACCTCATGCGGCATGGTGCCGCCATTGGTGTCGCACAGCACCACCCAGCGCGCGCCGGACTCGTAGGCCGCCATCGCGCAGGCCAGCGCGTAGTCGCGGTCCTCCTTGTAGCCGTCGAAGAAATGCTCGCAGTCGACCATCACCTCGCGGCCCTGCGCCCTGGCCGCCGCGACACTGTCGCGGATCGAGGCGAGGTTCTCCGCGTTGGTGGTCTCAAGCGCGACCCGGACCTGGTAGGCCGATGATTTGGCGACGAAGCAGATCACGTCGGCCTTGGCTTCGAGGATGCCGGCAAGCCCCGGATCGTTCGAGGCCGAGCGGCCCGGCCGCCGCGTCATGCCGAACGCGGTGAAGCGCGCATGCTCAAAGGCCGGCTTCCGGCTGAAGAACTCGGTGTCCGTCGGATTGGCGCCGGGATAGCCGCCCTCGACATAGTCGATGCCGAGCCCATCGAGCATGCCGGCGATCACCTGCTTGTCCTGCAACGTGAAGTCGACGCCATTGGTCTGCGCACCGTCGCGCAGCGTGGTGTCGAACAGATAGAGGCGTTCGCGGCTCATGCATGGCCTCCCGGCGCGGCCACGCCGTCGAGCGTCTTCTGCATCGTGGTGTTGGCGAGCCATTCGTCGCCGATAGTGACCGAATTGCGCTGCTGCGCGACATAGCCGCGCTTGCGGAAGAATTCGAGCGCGGTGTCGCTGGCATCGACCTTCAGGGTCTTGGTGCCGCGGGCGCTGGCGATCTTCTCCAGCGCATCGCACAGCGCGGCACCGACGCCCTGCCCGACCGCGCTCGGATGCACGTAGAGCATGTCGACGTAATCCGTGCCCTTCAGCGAGGCGAAGCCGACCGGGGCGCCCTGCAAGGTCGCAATCAGCGTCAGCTGGCCGGCGAGCTTCTTGCCGAAGGCCTGCTCGTCGTCGGCAGCCGCCGCCCAGGCTTCCTGCTGCGCTTCGCTGTAGTCGTCGCCGGTCAGGTCCATGATCGAGGCCGCGAAGATCGCCGCCAGCAGCGGCGCGTCGTCAGGCAGATAGGGGCGCAATGCGGGTGCGGAGCGGCTCATCGCGCGACCTCCCAGGTGGTCACCGGTTTGCCGTCGGCGTCCTTGCCATCCTTGATCGCGACGCCCATCGCGGCGAGCTGATCGCGGATGCGGTCCGACTCCTTGAAGTCCTTCCGCGCGCGCGCCGCGGTACGCTCGGCGAGCAGCGCCTCGACGGCCGCCGCATCGACGCCGCTTGCCTGCCGCTTGCGGCCCTCCCAGGCGGCCGCGCTCTCTGACAGGAAACCGAGCAGCCGCAGCGAGCCGGCGAATTCCCTGCGGCTTTGCTCGCTGCTCGACGATGCGCTGCGCAGGCCGTGCAGCACCGCCATCGCTTGCGCCGTGTTGAGGTCGTCGTAGAGCGCCTCGACCATGGCTTGCGACGGCGCGCCGGGCTCGGCATCGGCCGCAACCGCGTACCAATCGTCGAGCGTCTTCGCGCTCTCCTCGGCGCTCTTCAGCGTCCAGTCGAGCGGCGAACGATAATGCGTCTTGAGCATGCTGAGGCGCAGCACCTCGCCGGGCCAGTCGGCCAGCAGATCGCGAATCGTGAAGAAGTTGCCGAGCGATTTCGACATCTTCTCGCTCTCGATCTGCAAGAAGCCGTTGTGCATCCAGACATTGGCCATGCGGTCGGTGTGGAACGCGCAGCAGGTCTGCGCGAGCTCGTTCTCATGGTGCGGGAACACCAGATCGATGCCGCCGCCATGGATGTCGAACTTCTCGCCGAGATGCTTCCAGGCCATCGCCGAGCACTCGATGTGCCAGCCGGGCCGGCCCTCGACCGCGATTCCTGCGGGTGACGGCCAGGACGGCTCGCCGGGCTTCGACGGCTTCCACAGCACGAAGTCGGTGTTGTCGCGCTTGTAGGGCGCGACGTCGACACGAGCGCCGGCAATCATCTCGTCGAGCGAGCGCTTCGACAGCGAACCATAGCGCGGCAGCACCGAATTGGCCGCGTTCATCGCCTGCGGCGAGAACAGCACGTGATCCTCGGCGACATAGGCGAAGCCGCCGGCGACCAGCTTTTCGATGATCGCGCGCATCTCCGGAATGTGCTCGGTCGCCCGCGGCTGCACCGTCGGGGCCAAGCAGCCGAGCGCCGTGACGTCGTCCTGGTACTGCCGATAGGTCAGCTCGGTGACCTTGCGGATCGCCTCGTTCAGCGGCACGCCGGGATAGTCCCGCGCTGCGCGGACGTTGATCTTGTCGTCGACGTCGGTGATGTTACGGACATAGGTCACGTGACCGGCGCCATAGCGATGGCGCAGCACGCGGAACAGCACGTCGAAGACGATGGCCGCGCGGCCGTTGCCGATATGCGCGAAGTCGTAGACCGTCGGTCCGCAGGCATACATGCGGACGTTGTTGGCATCGAGCGGCACGAGGGGCCGCTTCTCCCGGGTCAACGTGTCGTAAAGGCGCAAATCCATGGATCACCTGTTCCTCGCGGCGAGGCGTCCAGTGATTCTCAGGCGATTGAGAAAAGACGGCCTCAGCCAGCGAATCGCTAGCTCATAATCTCGCGGCAAATGCTGCAGATGGCGAGGTGGCCGTTCATGGTTCCACCATGTCTCATGGCCCCCGCATCGCGTCAAGGGCCTGTTTTCGCTCCCTTTCGGCCATCGCGCGGGGCCAGAAATCACGGCAACGCCTTCATGGTTAATCATTATTAAGGAATTGGGCGTATCCGGTGAACCGAAGATTCCTCGCCCCTTTTCATTGGTGCACCATGCGGCCGATTTCAGCACTGATTGCCTGCACGTTCCTGCTGCTCCCCGCGGCCGCGCTGGCCGACAGCCGCGTCTTCATCATCGCCAACCAGGCCGACGGCTATGGCATCGACGAGTGCCTGGCGCGCGGCGACCGCTGCGGCGCGTCCGCGGCCCGCGCCTATTGTCGGTCACGCGATTTTGCGCAGGCCACCAACTACCGCCGCGTCGATCCCGACGAGATCACCGGTGCGGTTCCGCACGCCGCGCACGCCAAATGCACCGGCAATGGCTGCGACGAATACGTCGCGATCACCTGCCAGCGCTGAAGCCAAGCCGCTGGAGCAGCGGGGTTCTTGCCACACCGGCGCCCCGGAAACGACGTGACGCTGCCCCGAGAAACGGCTATTGCAGACCGCCTTTGCAGGTGGTCCTGCCGCGCGCTTCGGCATGGATCGCCGCGCGGCGTCGTTTGAATGGCTGGATATGCCCGATACCTCCAATTTCCGCTTCTCCCGTTGGCTTTTGACGTGTGCCGTGCTGGCCGGCATCGCGCTGCCCGCCACTGGCGCGCTTGCGCAGGTGCCCCCGGGACCGCCCGGCCCGGTCCCGCAAGGCGCCCCGCAGGCCAATCCGATGTGCAGCCGGCTGGAGGGCCAGCTGGCGGCGATCGACCGTGGCGGCGGCGGTGGTGATCCGGCCAAGGACGAGCAGATCCGCCGCTATCAGGATGCGGCAACCCGCCAGCAGGGGGAGCTCGATCGCGTGACGGCGCAGGCCCGCCGCATGGGCTGCGACAGCTCCGGGTTTTTCTCGCTCTTTAATAACAACTCGGCGCAGTGCGGACCGGTCAACAACCAGATCCAGCAGATGCGCGCCAATCTCGACCAGATGACCGCCAGTCTCGAGCGGCTGCGCACCGGCGGGCTCGGCGGAGCCGACCGCGAGAACCAGCGCCGCTCGGTCCTGACCGCGCTCGCGCAGAACAATTGCGGCCCGCAATACGCCGCCGCCGCGCGCGGCCCCGGCAACTTCCTCGAGAACCTGTTCGGCGGCGGCGGTGGCGGCAATCCGAACAATCCGCTGCCCCCGCCAGATGCGCAATATGGCGGGCCGTCGGGCACCTTCCGCACCGTCTGCGTCCGCACCTGCGATGGCGCCTACTTCCCGATCTCGTTCGCGACCTCGCAGGCACGCTTTGCCGCCGACGAGCAGGTCTGCAAGGCGCAGTGCCCGGCCGCCGAGGCCAGCCTGTTCGCCTATCGCAATCCCGGCGAGGACATCAACCAGGCGGTCTCGATCAGCGGCCAGTCCTACTCGTCGCTGCCGAACGCGTTCAAGTACCGCACCGAGTTCAATCCGTCCTGCTCGTGCAAGCCGGCCGGCCAGAGCTGGGCGGAGGCGCTGAAGGCGGTCGACGACCCCGCAACCGCTGCGCAGCAGGGCGACATCATCGTCACCGAGGAGAGCGCGCGTAAGATGCAACAGCGCGCCCAGAGCAAGGCCGCCGGCAAGAAGGGGGCGCCCGCAACGGCGCAGCAGCCCGCGGCTGCCGATGCCGGCGCGCCGGCTGCGGCGTCGAGCGACGGCCAGATCCGCTCGGTCGGCCCGACCTTCATCCAGCAGAAGAAGCAGTAAAGCCTGCTCCGTCTGGTTTGAGCATCGCCGCGCAGAGGCCGACGCGTCCGCCGGGGTGCCCTACCCTTCGAATGCTTCGGCCGACGCGCGTGAGCCGCGCGTCACGAGCTTGTCGTCCGGCTCCGGCAAGGCCTTGCCGAAATCGCGGAAGCGGTTGGTGATCGGATAGCGGCGGTCGCGGCCGAAATTCTTCCGCGTCACCTTGACGCCCGGTGCGGCCTGCCGCCGCTTGTATTCGGCGATGTTGAGCAAGCGGTCGACGCGGGTCACCACGTCGCGGTCGAAGCCGGCGGCGATGATCGAGGCCAGCGGCTCCTCGCGTTCCACCAGCCGCTCCAGGATCGCATCCAGCACGTCGTAGGGCGGCAGCGAATCCTGGTCGGTCTGGTTCTCGCGCAATTCGGCGGTCGGCGGCCGGATGATGATGTTGACCGGGATCACCTCGCCCGACGGCCCGAGCGCGCCGTCCGGTTTCCAGGCATTGCGCAGGCTCGACAGGCGGAACACCTCGGTCTTGTAGATGTCCTTGATCGGGTTGAAGCCGCCATTCATGTCGCCGTACAGCGTGGCGTAGCCAACCGACATTTCCGACTTGTTGCCGGTGGTCACCACCATGGCGCCGGTCTTGTTGGAGATCGCCATCAACAGCGTGCCGCGGGCGCGCGCCTGCAAATTCTCCTCGGTGATGTCGCGTTCCAGCCCTTCGAACACCGGCGCCAGGATCTTCTCGAAGCCGTTGACGGCGTCCGCGATCGGCAGGATTTCGTAACGGATGCCGAGCTCTTTCGCGAGCTTGGCCGCATCGTCGAGCGACACCTGTGCGGTGTAGCGGAACGGCAGCATCACGCCGCGCACCTTGTCGGCCCCGAGCGCATCGACCGCGATCGCCGCGCACAGCGCCGAGTCGATGCCGCCGGAAACGCCGAGCAGCACCCCCGGAAAGCCGTTCTTGCGGACATAGTCGCGCAGGCCGAGCACGCAGGCCGCATAGTCGGCCTTGTCGCCCTCGAGCTGCGTCATGATCGGGCCGGAGCAGCGCCAGCCATCCGCGGTCTTGCGCCAGACCAGCGTGGTCACGTTCTCCTCGAACGCCGGCAACTGTGCCGCGACCGAGAGATCGGCATTCAGCGCGAACGACGCGCCGTCGAAGATCAGCTCGTCCTGGCCGCCAATCTCGTTCAAATAGATCAGCGGCAGCCCGCTCTCGGTGACCCGCGCCACCACGATCGACAGCCGGAGATCGGCCTTGTCGCGGGCATAGGGCGAGCCGTTCGGCACCACCAGGATTTCGGCGCCGGTCTCGGCGAGACATTCGACGACGTTCTCGTATTCCTCTGACTCTTCGAGCCAGATGTCCTCGCAGATCGGCACGCCGATGCGCACGCCGCGCACCGTCACCGGGCCCGGCGCCGGGCCGCGGGCGAACAGCCGCTTCTCGTCGAACACGCCGTAATTCGGCAGATTGGCCTTGAAGCGCAACGCGGCGATGCGGCCGCCGTCGAGCAGCGCGCAGGCATTGTAAAGCTTGCCGTCATCGACCCAGGGCGTGCCGATCAGCATGGCCGGCCCGCCATCGGCGGTCTCACGCGCCAGTTCCTCGATCGCGGCGCGGCAGGCCGACTGGAACGCCGGCTTGAGCACCAGGTCCTCCGGCGGATAGCCGGCGATGAACAGCTCCGAGAGCACGACGAGATCGGCGCCGTCGGCTTTCGCCTTGTCGCGCGCGAGGCGCGCCTTCGCGGCGTTGCCGGCGACGTCACCGACCGTCGGGTTGAGTTGCGCCAGGGTGATCTTGATCTGTTGTTCGCTCATACCGTTATGTTGTCCCGCACAAGAGCAAACTTCAATCTGCTTGGATTAGAACGCGCCCATGCGTTCAGCGAGGGCGAACAGCCAGAACAGCCCGGCCATGATCAGCGCGACGCCGACGGCGGCCGATCCCATGTCCTTGACCCGCCCGATCTGCGGATCGTGATCGAGGGTCAGGCGGTCGGCGAGCTTCTCGATCGCAGTGTTGAGCAGCTCGATCACAAGCACCAGTACCACGGTCGCAACCAATTCGACCCGGCGCATCACGGTGGCGCCGACCAGCCAGGCCAGCGGCACCGACAGCACCAGCGCCACCACCTCCTCGCGGATAGCCTGCTCCGAGCGGATGGCGAATGCCAGCCCGTTGCGCGAGTTGATGGTGGCTCGCCAGAACCTCAGCAAGTCACTGCCCTCAAGTCACCGCCCTCACCTGCCCCAAATCACAAGCCCGCGGCGGCCGGCATCGGTTTGACCTTGCCGGCGCGCTCCTGCTTCAGGAGCTCGGCGATCAGGAAGGCCATGTCGATCGACTGTTCGGCATTGAGACGCGGATCGCAGACCGTGTGGTAGCGGTCGTTGAGATCCTCGTCGGTGATGGCGCGCGCGCCGCCGATGCATTCGGTGACATCCTGCCCGGTCATCTCCAGATGCACGCCGCCGGCATGGGTGCCCTCGGCGGCATGGATCGCGAAGAACGACTTCACCTCCGCCAGCACGCGGTCGAACGGCCGCGTCTTGTAGCCCGAGGTCGAGGTGATGGTGTTGCCGTGCATCGGATCGCACGACCACACCACGACGCGGCCCTCGCGCTGCACGGCGCGGATCAGACCGGGCAGATGGTCGCCGACCTTGTCGGCGCCGAACCGGTTGATCAGGGTCAGCCGTCCCGGCTCATTGTCGGGATTGAGGATGTCGATCAGCTTCAAGAGCTCGTCCGGCTTCAGCGACGGGCCGCATTTCAGGCCGATCGGGTTCTTGATGCCGCGGAAATACTCCACATGGCCGTGATCGAGCTGGCGGGTGCGGTCGCCGATCCAGATCATGTGGCCTGATGTCGCGTACCAGTCGCCGGTGGTGGAATCGACCCGCGTCATCGCCTGCTCGTAGCCGAGCAGCAGCGCCTCGTGGCTGGTGTAGAAATCGGTGGCGCGTAGCTCCGGATGGCTCTCCAGATCGAGGCCGCAGGCGCGCATGAAGTTCAGCGCGTCCGAGATGCGGTCGGCCAGTTCCTTGTAGCGGCGGGACTGCGGCGAATCCTTCAGGAAGCCGAGCATCCACTGATGCACGCTGCCGAGATTGGCGAAGCCGCCGGTGGCGAAGGCGCGCAGCAGGTTCAGCGTCGCCGCGGATTGCCGATAGGCCATCAGCTGGCGCTGCGGATCGGGGATACGCGCTTCCGCCGTGAAGGCGATGTCGTTGACGATGTCGCCGCGATAGCTCGGCAGCTCGACGTCGCCCTGCTTCTCGGTCGGCGACGAACGCGGTTTGGCGAATTGCCCGGCGATGCGGCCGACCTTCACCACCGGCAGCGCGCCGGCATAGGTCATGACCACGGCCATTTGCAGCAGCACGCGGAAGAAGTCGCGGATATTGTTGGCGCCGTGCTCGGCGAAGCTCTCGGCACAGTCGCCGCCCTGCAACAGGAAGGCCTCGCCGGCCGCGACCCGGCCGAGCGCCCTTTTCAGGTTGCGCGCCTCGCCCGCGAACACCAGCGGCGGAAAGGTCGCCAGCTGCGCCTCGACATCGGCCAATGCCTTGGCATCGGGATAATCGGGCACCTGAAGCACCTTCTTGGCGCGCCAGCTATCGGGTGTCCACCGCTCGGACATGAGGTCAACTCCTGAGCAAAAACCGCGACTTAATCGCGGGCATAGCGAAAGCCCGGCTTATACACAGGCCCCCGGCCTCCGGCTAGAAGGATTCCTGCAATCGCGTCAAGCTCTTGCAGGAGAATGCGAATTCGCATTTGCTGGACCATACCATGAATGCCGGGGAAATCGCCGTGGCCTCCGCCGCGCTGGACGACGTTTTTAGCGACGACATCGTCATGCCGGCCGCGGACGGCTATCCGCTCGCCGCGACGCTGTTCCTGCCGCGCGGCAAGAAGCGCCACGCCGTCCTGATCAACTCGGCGACCGCAGTGCCCCGCAAGGTCTATCGCGGCTTTGCCGGCTACCTCGCCCGCCGCGGCTCGGCGGTGCTGACCTATGACTACCGCGGCACCGGCGACAGCAGGCCGATGGCGGCGACCGGCCGCAACAGGCCGAAGTCGCTGGCCGGCTTCAAGGCCACGATGGCGGACTGGGCCGCGCTCGACGCCACCGCCGCGGTGCGCTGGATGCGCGAGCGCTACCGCGACCTGCCCTTCGCCTATGTCGGCCACTCCTTCGGCGGCCAGGCGCTCGGCCTGTTGCCCAACAATACCGAGATCCCGCGTGCGCTGCTGGTCGCGGCGCAGGCCGCACATTGGAAACTGATGGCCTCGCCCGAGCGCTATCGCGTGGTTGCCTTCATGAACGGCATCGGCCTGCCGCTGGCGCGCACGCTCGGCTATGTGCCGGGCTGGTCCGGCCTCGGCATGGACCTGCCGGGGGGCGTGTTCGAGCAGTGGCGCGGCTGGGTGATGCGCGAGCGCTATCTGCTCGACGATCCAGCGTTGGCCGCGCGCGAGAATTTTCCGAAGTTCAAGGGCAGGCTGCGTGCGATCAGCATGACCGACGACACCTGGGCGACGCGGCCCGCGGTCGAGCTGCTGTGCTCGGCCTTCACCTCGATCACGCCCGAGATCATCGCCATCAGTCCCACCGATGTCGGCGCCAAGACGGTCGGCCATTTCGGCTTCTTCCGCAACGACCACCGCGACACGCTGTGGCGCGGCGCCGCGGAATGGCTGGAGGTGGAAGGATAGACGCGAGTTTTCACCGGTGTCGTCGCATCGCCAAGCAGTCCCAACCCAGGTGTCATCGCCCGGCTCGACCGGGCGATCCAGTATTCCAGAGGCCGCGGTGCTTGAGCCGTGAAGCCGCGGCGTACTGGATCGCCCGGTCGAGCCGGACGATGACAGTGTAGGTGTGGACACAGCTTCGCATTCTCGCGACATGAATCGTCCGAGCCTTGCTCTTCGTTTCGCCGCTCTGAATCAGAGGGCGCAGGGAAAGCCGGGTGCCGATCGCACCCATGGGTCCCGTGCAACAAAGAGCACGGGAGGTAGGACCACAGGTGTAACCGGGAACATCCCGGCTTTCCCTGCGCGATGGGTTACGGCTTATTTCGTGCTCTCCCCGGCGAGACTGGGCTTGCTTGTCACCGCCCTCGCAACGCGCACCGCGCAATGCGACGAGACACCTGCCGCTAGGGCGTCAGGACCACACGACTTCACCGTCCGCCTTGATCACGCGTCGTCACTCGTGACCTCGGCGTCTACCGCATCTCACCGCAACACTCCTGACGATGCGCAGCGCCCCTCGATCGGGTGAGACGCACATATTGAACATCTGAGTTGGGTCAAACACCAAGCGGAATATTTTCCGCACGGGGACTGGACAGGGGTAATCACTTTGATCTAATTGGGGAATTTCGCGCTTTGGCGCAGAGCGGTCTTAGCCGTTCTCTCTTGTGTAAACCGCATTTGGGAATCTCAGCGCATGGCTGCCCGTTTTGGGAACAAGCATGTGGAAGGACCCTGTGCAGCTGAAAGCTGCCTACCAAACTTCCATATAATCATCGGAACCAAGGCGGCAGAGGACGAAAGTGTATGGGCAAGAACCGCGGCAAACAGAGGCCGGCGACGCAACCGAAGCAAAAAAGCACTCGCACGGCGGACGAGAGTGCAAGTCTCTCAGTTTCCAATCTGGTCCCGCCGCAGCAATCTAGCGTGCCGTTGGAAGCCGCGACACCCATTGATGCTATCGCGCAAGCCAACCTGCGGCTAACTCGCTGGTTGGTGATATGGACCGCTGTACTCGCAATCGTCGCTGTCGTCACTACTGGCGTTGGCTACGTGCAATGGAGAGCGTTGCTCAAGACTGATGGCACAACGCGCGAAGCGTTCACGGCAGTCCAACGGCCCTTCATCATTGCGACTGGTCTAGCGGCATCCCAAGACCTTCCGGGCTATTGGAGCTTTCAGACGATTTTGGAGAACACTGGCGGCACGCCCACTAAGAACATGACCGTCACAACTGCGGTATCGTTCTCCGTGCCTGTGTTACCCGATAGCCCTGATGATCCTGGAGAATTGAAAAAGCAGTCGAGCGAAGCTTATCCAACTGTGACCAACCACTTCATCGGACCTCACGGCAAGGTAGCGGTTGACGCAATTTCGCTGATCACCAAAACTCTTGAAGAGATGGCCGACAACCGAGCCGACTTCTTTGTGTATGGAATTGCAAGGTACAATGACCAATTCGCTGAGACCACCGAACGTCTAACCAAGTTCTGTTTTGTGGTGCGCCCGTATAAGGAAAAGAGCGGTTTGACGCTTCAAAATCGTGGTCTCTGCCACCACTGGAATTGTGGCGACGAAGATTGCCAACGAGACAAACGAGGGTATCAAGCGGAGCTAGCGGAGTTTCTGGGGAAGAATCCCGCTGCAAAGGGTATCGTTCGAGATTTGCCCATCGCGGCTATCATCCCCTTCTACCCGGTCCCCCTCATTAAGGCGCAGTGATGCGGTGCCCGGAGTTAGCCCATAAGCCAAAAACAACACCGTCTACTTGGTAGCCGAGAAGGTAGCTTCGATGCGGTCGACCCAGCGACTTGCCAAAGGAGTGCGCACGGAACGCCTCGCGCCTGCATTTCGCATTCCGCTCGCTGGCTCGGAGCTACAGACCCTTGGAGAACTGTGCGCGATTCAAGGACAGGTCTAACATTTGCCGGTCCATACTCTGCACTATGTTCCGGACCTGCCATTAGAAACAGCTCGTACAATGCTAGCGTCAAGTAGCATCCATACGAATGCAAGGATATGGATCGAAGTGCTTCGTGCGAAATGCCACGATCAATCGATTTTACGAGCAGCGGAAGAAGCCTTTGATTTGGTTGAAAGCACCACCAAGGGGAGAAACGACTTCGTTCACGCAATTTTTGCCACCTCCATGGGAAAATATGTGAGTGCTTGGCGTTGGTCCGAAAGGCACGAAGCACCGGAGAGCGAAGCAGAACGACGCCATCGCAGTGCGCACCCGAGATATCAAAAAGAAGCGACCAGTCTCTGACTTGATCTCGGTAGGCAACGACGACGCAAGACTATCCCTGCTGCTCTCGGAAATTGCCTCCGAGTTCCTGCCGGATTAGGTGCTCCACAATCGGCGGCCTACAGCGCATTCAATGGCCCCCGTTGACTCGGGCGATGCGCCTTCTATGGGATCATTTCAGCTTGCCTTCGGGCGCCTCGGCTGCCGCCTTGACGCCCTTCTTAATCTTCGCCGTTAATACGTAGAGAAAGTCGCCCAGCGCCTTTGCAAATTCTACAACCTGCTGTGCTTGTTCTGGGGTGACATGCGGGTTTTCTTCATCCGCGTGCCGCACATTGTTAGCCTCAAGTCTCACGGCGTGTGCCCATTTGCCCATGCCCTCAGTAAGAAGGTGCTCAGACACGGCCTCGTCAATTCGGGAGTAGAGAGACCCTTCTTTCAATCCTTGGTCCTTCAGCATTGCATCGATAGAGGATGCCGCCATCACAGCAGCAGCATCCGGGGCGTGCAATGTTTCAAGCGCCTGTCGCAAATAGCTGCGCGCTGACGGCGGCAATGCCTCATCGACGGCGATGGGTTCGGGGAAAATTCTCTCGACATTCAAATCCTTCACGAACCCATGGCCCGGATTAGGTCGTGCGACCAGTCTGCACTGAGCCAATAAAAGGTTCCCGCAGGATGAGCAGCGCACGGCAGCCCATTGCCTCGCCCTCAAATTGTCGCCAGGTTCCTCAAGATGGGCGCTAAGCCAAATTGGCGATAACTGTGGCTTGGCGATCTGGCATCTCGGACACCGATCGAGGCCGGTAAGATCACCATCAACAGTCATCTTTCCCATGCTGTGCCCCCTTGTGGCGCTCCGCCATTTCCCACGCCGCGTTTGCAATCCGGCCATTGGGACTTACAGTAGGGTGAGATTGGGTGATGCGCGAGCGCTATCTGCTCGACGATCCCGCGTTGGCCGCGCGCGAGAATTTTCCGAAATTCAAAGGCCGGCTGCGCGCGATCAGCATGACCGACGACACCTGGGCGACGCGGCCTGCGGTCGAATTGCTGTGCTCGGCCTTCACCTCGATCACGCCCGAGATCATCGCCATCAGTCCCACCGATGTCGGCGCCAAGACGGTCGGCCATTTCGGCTTCTTCCGCAACGACCACCGCGACACGCTGTGGCGCGGCGCCGCGGAATGGCTGGAGGCGGAAGGATAGACGCGAGTTTTCACCGGTGTCGTCCTGGCGAAAGCCAGGACGACGATGCGGATGATTCTCGCGCGATACCGCGATACAATGCGCCGTCTCAGCCGAGGGACATGCTCCGGGAGCGACGAGTCGATTCGATGAAATGCCTTGCTCTGGCATGTTTGGCCTGTCTGCTGGCGTCGACGTTGGCCATGGCGTGTCAGTTCGACACGGACTGCCAGCCCGGCAGTCAGTGCCTGAAGGCGTCCTCAAGCATCTACGGGGTTTGCGCAGGCGGCCTGTCGCCCGGCAACGCCAACGATCGGCAGCCGACGCAATTTCCGCAAGATATCAACGGGACCTACGGCAACACCTGCTCGTTCGATACCGATTGCGGTGTCAGCAGCCATTGCATCAAGCAGGACACGATCCAGGGCGTCTGCATGAAGTAGCTGCTCGCGCGGCCGATGTGGCAGCGGATGACGCTTCCGCCTTCGTAAGCTGAACTATGGCGGGCAGCACACCGATCCGCTCAGCGATTTGAGACCTTCGGTCCGACGCTCCTACTGATACGTCGTCGGCTTGTGGCGGCTCAATTCGCCGTGCGCTTCAGCTTCGCTCTTACCGTTGCCGCTGCCATTGCCGTTCCCGTTGGCGGCCTTGCGCGCCAGCAATTCCTTTTCGGCCTGGTACCAGAGTTGATCCATCTGGCCCGGCGGTTCGCCGGCATCCTTCCACAGCTCATAGGCGCGGGTGCGAATTTCTTGCTCGGTGGGACCTGTCATGGGCGGCTCCCTCAATCCTTGGATTTACAAAATGGTTTGCAAAAGGAACTTCCGGGCCGGCGCTATGTTCCAAAATGAATGCGGGCACGCCCCCGCTGCGATGTTCCCGCAATGCTGCACCCAACGCCGCGCCACGGCAAGATTGTCGCGCGGCAACTCACCGTTTCCGGTCGCAATATCTCAGCCGGTCGAGCCGCGCGGTGCCTCACCATTGAGCAGCACCGAGTGGCGGCGGCCGTAGGCGAAGTAGAGGCCGAGGCCGATCACCAGCCAGACGATGAGACGCAGCCAAGTCTCCCAAGGCAGGAATACCATCAGCAGGATCGAGAAGCCCATGCCGAGCAGCGGCACCACCGGCACCGCAGGCGTGCGGAACGGACGCGTGACCTGGGCATCGCTCCGGCGCAGATAGATCACCGCGCCGCAGACCAGCACGAACGCGAACAGCGTGCCGATCGAGACCATTTCACCCAGGATGTCGATCGGGGTCAGCGCCGCGACGATCGCCACCACGATCCCGATCAGGAGCTGGCTCTTGTATGGCGTCCCGAGCGAGGGATGTACGTCGGAGAACATCCTGGGCAGCAGGCCGTCCTTGGCGATCTGGAAGAAGATGCGGCTCTGGCCATACAGCAGCACCAGGATGACCGTGGTGAGGCCGGACAGCGCGCCGATCTTGATCAGCACCGAGAACCACGTCTGGCCGATGACGTCGACACCCTTGGCGATCGGGTCGGCGACGCCGAGCTCGGTATAGGGCACGAGGCCAGTGAGCACGCCGGCGACCGCGACATAAAGGATGGTGCAGATCAGCAGCGAGCCGAGGATGCCGATCGGCATGTCGGTCTGCGGATGCTTGGCTTCCTGCGCCGCGGTCGAGACCGCATCGAAGCCGATGAAGGCGAAGAACACCACCGAGGCGCCGCGCATCACGCCGGTCCAGCCGAACTGGCCGAACGTGCCGGTGTTGTCGGGAATGAAGGGATGCCAGTTCGCTGGCGTAACGTATCCAACGCCGAACAGGATGAAAGCCAGCACGACGGTGAGCTTGATGCCGACCATGACGTTGTTGAGCCGCGCCGATTCCCTGGTGCCGCCGATCAGCATGGCCGTGAGCAAGAGGACGATCAGCGCCGCCGGCAGATTGACGATGCCTTGCACGGTCGTGCCGTCCGGCAGCTTGGCCTCGGTCCAGGGCGCCGCGGCATATTGCGGCGGGATGTTGATGCCGAAATTATGCAGCAGCGAGACGATGTAGCCCGACCAGCCGACCGCGACGGTGGAGGCGCCCATCGCGTATTCGAGGATCAGGTCCCAGCCGATGATCCAGGCGAAGATCTCGCCCAAGGTCGCATAAGTATAGGTGTAAGTGCTGCCGGAGACCGGCAGCAGTGCCGCGAGCTCCGCGTAGCACAGGCCGACAAACGCACAGGCGATGCCGCCGACGACGAAGGAGAGCATGATGGCGGGGCCGGCGTAGTGCGCCGCAGCGGTGCCGGTGAGCACGAAGATGCCGGCGCCGATGATGCAGCCGATCCCGAGCGCCGTGATGCTCAGCGCGCCGAGCGTCTTGCCCAGCGCCTGCTCGCCCGCCTCGGCGATGATGGAGGCAACCGACTTGCGCGTCATCAAACCAAGGTCAGACATGGCAGCATCCCCTTCTGATGAAACCGGTACCGGGTAACAATCAGAACGAGAGCGTTGGGTTCCTTGTATCGGAACGATTGTCCATCAAGCCAGCCCGGGTTAGCGGATGCAGAAAGACCGCAACGGCGCGGTACTCGCTGGCGGTAAGAAGTGAAAGCGCACCGGTCGCGGACCACACGCGAGCCGATTGTGTCCGGATGTTGCGACGCGACGATCCGCATCGTCGTGGCGCGCAGTCCGCTCACCGCAGGTTTGCGGTGAAGAACTCGAGCGCAAGCCTGACGGTCTCCGCATGAACCGCATCCCGATCGATGCCGTCGGGATCGCGGCATACGGTCCCTCCAATCACCACCCGTCCTGCCAGCGTGCAGGTGCCAAAGAAGACAAAGTGGCCGGCGCCCGGAAACAGCTTGAGCGTGGCATGGGGAACCGCCTTGCCGAGCGCCTCGGCACCCGAGACCGGCGGCGTGATCTCGTCGGCGCTTCCCGCGACGATCGCGAGCGGGATCGAGATGGCGCCAAGGCTCTCCGGCGTGAAGGACGGCACCGGCCCCGGCGCCATCGCGAACACGGCGCGCACGCGCGCGTCACGATAGGACTGGCTGGCAAGAGCGTAGCGCTGCCGGAAGTCGAGGTCGGTCGTCAGACGTGACTGACTCCGCTGACGCAGCTCCTTCGCGCCCAACTGCGATGTGCACAGCGCATCGGCGGCGGGCGAGCGGCAAAAGGCCGGAGTCCGTTCCGGATCCGTGATGCCGCCGGCGATGGCGATCACGGTGTAGCCGCCATACGAATGACCAGCGGCGCCGATCCGCGCCAGATCGATCCGGTCGCCGAAGGTGCTGTCGGCACGCATGGCGTCGATCACCGTGCTGAGATCGACAGCGCGTAACCACGGCAGCGCATAACCTTCGACCGTCGTCGACTCGGATCCGTTGTTGCCGGGGTGGTTGACGGCAACGGCAATGAAGCCGTGCGCCGCAAGCCCTGCGCCGAGCCAGGCGAGCGTGGCTGCGGAGCCGCCAAAACCGTGGGACAGCACGATCAGCGCCCGGCGTGGCCCCGCCGCTGGCGCCGCATCGGGCGCGGCGCTGCCGGTGCTGACGAATGGGACGATACGCGGCCCGATCCATTGCGGCTGCTCGCGCGCTTCGGCCACGGCGGGATACCAGATGGTGACACGGAGCGCGTGCAGCTTGGCGCCGCGCCAATCGTAAGGCTCGGCCGGACTGAAGTCGCGCTTGGCGACGCCGACCTTGAAGACGGCGTCCTCCGCAGATGCGAGGTCCGGCGCCGCGAGGAGGATCAGGCACAGCGCCAGAAACTTCATCGGGATGCCCCCCGAGGTGGACGCCCTACTCCGCGGCCTGGCGGACGTGGCGTGCGGTCGGGGTGCGCATCGTCACCAGTTCTTCCGACGCGGTCGGGTGCAGCGCGATGGTGGCGTCGAAATCCGCTTTCGTCGCCTTCATCTTCACCGCGATCGCGACCGCCTGGGTGATCTCGGCGGCGGCATCGCCGACGATGTGGCAGCCGAGCACGCGGTCGCTCGCGCCGTCGACCACCAGTTTCATCAGCACGCGGGTGTCACGGCCGGACATGGTCGCCTTGATCGGGCGGAAATCGGTCTTGTAGATGTCGACGTGGCTGAACTGCGCGCGCGCCTCTTCTTCCGTGAGACCAACCGTGCCCACCTCGGGCTGCGAGAACACCGCGGTCGGGATCGTGGCGTGGTCGACCTGCACCGGGCGCTTGCCGAACACGGTGTCGGCGAAGGCATGGCCCTCGCGGATCGCAACCGGGGTCAGGTTGGCGCGGTGGGTGACGTCGCCGACCGCGTAGATGTTGTCGACCGAGGTCTTCGACCAGCCGTCGACCTGGATGCCGCCATTGGCGGGATTGATGGCGACGCCCGCGGCTTCCAATCCGAGATTGGCGACGTTGGGATGGCGGCCGATCGCGAACATCACCTGGTCGGAGGCGATGCTCGAACCGCTCGACAGATGGGTAGTGTAGTCACGGCCGTGCCTGTCGACCTTGGTCACCGTGCAGCCGGTGATGATGGTGATGCCGCGCTTCTCCATCTCGCTGCGGACATGCTTGCGCACGTCTTCGTCGAAGCCGCGCAGGATGTTGTCGCCACGATAGACCACCGTGACGTCGGAGCCGAAGCCTGCGAAGATGCCGGCGAATTCCAGCGCGATGTAGCCACCGCCCTGGATCACGATCCGCTTCGGCAGCTCTTTCAGGTGAAACGCCTCGTTGGAGGAGATCACGTGCTCGATGCCGGGGATCGCCGGCCCGTGATTGGGCGCGCCGCCGGTCGCGATCAGGATGTATTTTGCGGTGACCTTCTCGCCGGTGGCGAGCTTGATCGTGTGGGCGTCTTCCAGCACCGCGCGGGTCTTGACGATCCGCGCGCCCGACTTTTCGACATTGGTGGTGTAGGCGCCCTCGAGCCGGGCGATCTCCTTGTCCTTGTTGGCGACCAGCGTGGCCCAGTCGAACGAGACCTGGCCGATGCTCCAGCCGAACCCGGCCGCGTCCTCGATTTCCTGGTGGACGTGGCTGCCGATCACGAACAGCTTCTTCGGCACGCAGCCGCGGATCACGCAGGTGCCGCCCATCCGGTACTCTTCGGCGACCATGACCCTGGCGCCATAATTGGCGGCGATGCGCGCGGCGCGAACCCCGCCCGAACCGCCACCGATGACAAACAGGTCGACGTCAAACTCGGCCATTTTTGTACCCAGTCATGGCACCTCTCTCCTCACCCTCGCCCCGCGAGCGGGGCGAGGTCACAGGCATATAGGTATCGTTCTCAGATATCCTTGCCGCGCTTCTTCATCTCGGCCTTGAACTGGGCGTTGACGAGCACGCCGAACTGCTGGGCCCATTGCTGCATATATTGCAGCGACTCGTTGATGGCCTTGGGCTCGGAGGTCAAAAGCTTCTGGCCGAGCGGCGTCTTGTAGAACGCCACCAGATCAACCAGCTCCTTCTCGGTGAATTCGGAGGCGTAGATCTGCGCCATGCCGTCGCCGATCTCCTTCTCGCGGCCGGCGAAGTTCTTGGCGATGATCACCGCGACCTCGTCGAGATCCTTCTGGTAGTTGAGATATTGCTGGAGCAGACCGGTCTTGGTCTTCTCGATGATGCCGGGAACGGCGCCGGCATACATGACGCCGACATTCTTCATCGCCAGGATCTCTTTGGCGGCCGCGACCGCCGCCGGCGACGACTGCTTGACGCTGGGCGGCGCGGGCTGCTGCTGCGCCATTGCCGGCGCGGCCGCGAACGCCAGTCCGGCCGACAGGGCCACCGCCGACAAAAGTCCCGAGAAACGCTTCATTCCAAGTCTCCTTGCTTGCGGCGTCATCGCCGTTCAACAACCCGAATTCCCTGCGCGCCGGCCAGAATGGCGACGCTCCCAAGCCCGATGAACAGGCCGTGCTCGACCACGCCCGGTATGGCGCTGAGCAGATTGGCAAGACGCGGCGGGTCGCCGATCCGGCCGAGATGGGCATCGACGATCCAGTGGCCGCCATCGGTGACAAAAACGTGACCGTCCTTGCCCTTCCGGATGACCATTTCGCCGGACACGCCGGCTTCGGCGAACGCCCGCGCCATCGCGGCCCGGGTCGCGCGCAGCCCGAACGGAATCACCTCGACCGGCAGCGGAAAGCGTCCGAGCACGTCGACCCATTTGCTGTCATCGGCAATCACGATCATGCGAGCACTGGCGGCCGCCACGATCTTCTCGCGCAGCAGCGCGCCGCCGCCGCCCTTGATCAAATTGAGCGCGGGGTCGATCTCGTCGGCGCCGTCGACGGTAAGGTCGAGATGGTCGACCTCGTCGAGTGTGGTCAGCGGCACGCCACAGCGGATCGCATCCGCCCGTGTCGCCTCCGAAGTTGGCACGCCGATCACCTTCAGGCCCGAGCGGA
Source organism: Bradyrhizobium sp. SK17 (assembly GCF_002831585.1). Taxonomy (GTDB): domain Bacteria; phylum Pseudomonadota; class Alphaproteobacteria; order Rhizobiales; family Xanthobacteraceae; genus Bradyrhizobium. Next base: position 6,147,705 of record NZ_CP025113.1, read on the forward strand.
CCTTGTCGCCGAGCAGTTCGACGAAATGCTTGGCGGTCGACCCGGTGCCGAGCCCGAGCTTCATGCCGTCGCGCACCTCTTCGAGCGCACGCGCCGCCGCCTGGCGTTTCAGTGCATCCATATCCACGTGCCGTTAGCCCCTTGTCGTTGCGGGCACGCCATCGGGCGGCCCGGCGGGCGCATATCTAGCCTCGATTCACGGGCAGGAATAGCGCCAACAACAGGCCATCCTTAGTCGGAAACCGCGTCCATTGCGGCCAAAATCGCCGAAAAACGCTCCTCGACCTCGGCTCGCATCCCCGGATGGGTGAAAACATAGAGCCGCTGCTCGCGGATCGCGGCCAGCACCTGTGCGCCGACCGTCGCCGGATCGAGGCCGGCCTCGATGCGGCGGCCGATCTCGGCAACGATGGCGGCCTCGATGCTCGCGGGATCGTGGCGCCGGGTCGGGCCGTAATGCTCGGGCCGGTTGCGGCCGCTGTCGCCGATCCGGGTCCGGACATAGCTCGGACAGAGCACGCTGACGCCGATGCCGAGCGGCTTGAGTTGCGCCCACAGCCCCTCGGAGATGCTGACGACGGCGAATTTGGTCGCCGAATAGGGGCTGAGACCGAGCCCGGCATTCATCCCGGCCATCGATGCCGTGTTGACGAAGTGACCGCCCTCGCCGTGCTTGCGGATATGCGGCAGGAAGCTCCTGATCCCGTGCACCACGCCCATCAGGTTGACGTCGACCACCCAACGCCAGTCGTCGACCGAGATCCGCTCAAGGCCGCCGCCGGCCGCGACACCGGCATTGTTGCAGACGATGTGGATGTTGCCCAAAGCGAGGAAGGAGGCCTGCGCCGCGCCGTCGACGCTGGCGGGGTCGGCGACATCGCAGACGATGCCATGGGCGTTCGCCCCGGTGGCGCGCAACCCAGCGACGGCCTTGTCGAGCGCGCCGTTCTCGATGTCGGCAAGCATCACCTTCATGCCTTCGCGGGCGAATGCGGTCGCCATCGCCAGTCCGATTCCGCTGGCCGCGCCGGTGACAAAGGCGCCCTTTCCGGCAAGTTCCCGCACCAATGCCTCCCCAATTTCATGACGCGTTGACATCTACTCTTGCATCGCGGCGCACGGCCCGATAGCGAAAAGCATCATGTCCGCCTCCGCTCCCCCATCATCGTGTTCGATCTCGACGGCACGCTGGTCGACACCGCGCCCGACCTGATCAGCGCGCTCAATTACGTGCTCGACCGCGAGGGTCTGCGGCCGGTGCCGCTGTCGGCGGCGCGCAACATGATCGGCGCCGGCGCGCGCAAGCTGCTTGAGCGCGGGCTCGAAGTAGATGGACGCGAGGTCACCGTCGCCGATCTCGACCGCCTGACCGTGGATTTCGTCGACTATTACGCCAAGCACATCGCCGACGGCTCGCGCCCGTTCGAGGGGCTCGAAGCCGCGCTCGATCTGCTCGCGGCCAAGGGCCATCGCTTCGCGGTCTGCACCAACAAGCTGGAATGGCTGTCCAAGCTGCTGCTCGATCGGCTTGGCCTGACCCCGCGTTTCGCCGCGATCTGCGGCCAGGACACGTTCGGCGTCGCCAAGCCCGACCCGGCGATCCTGCGCGAGACGGTGGCTCGCGCCGGCGGCCAGCTTCCCGGTGCGATCATGGTCGGCGATGCCGGCCCCGATGTCGGCGTCGCCCGGCGCGCCCAGGTCCCGGTGATCGGGGTCGATTTCGGCTATACCGACGTACCGATGAGCGAGCTGAAACCCGACCGGCTGATCAGCCACATGCGCGATCTGCCGGATGCCGTCGCCAGCCTCATCGCCCGATAAATATTCCGCAATACATTGATATTGCTTGGCAATATTTTGCCATGCGATTCCGGCATTAACCATCGTTTAACGAGCGGGCCTGGCGCTGTTGCACGTCTGTTCCGACGCTCCTATGGTTACCGCGGGGATTGTGGCTGATAGCCGCAGTAGAGTGTGGATCATGCGTCATATCATCGTGTTGGCGGCCGCCGGTTTGAGTCTGGCTGGCTGCTCCTCCTTCTCATTGGATTCGTTCAAGTCGGCACCGCCGCCGATGCAGGTGCAGCTGGATTCTGCGCCGCAGGGTGCGGATGCCGTGACCTCGATCGGACCGGGCTGCAAGACGCCCTGCTCCGTGACGATCCCGGCGCCGGAGACCAATTTCTCCGTCACCTTCAACATGCCGAAGTTCCAGCCGGCAAATGTACCGGTGACGGTGACCCGCACGCCGGGCGACTTCACCAGCCCGGCCACCACCACGCTCGATCCGAGCCCGGTGTTCGCCCAGTTGCAGCCCGCCGGCCCGCCGCCGCGCGCGCACAAGATGCGCCCGAAGCACAGGAAGCCGAAGCCGGCCGCAGCGGCGCCCGCCGCCGCAGCTCCTGACTCGGCGTTCCCTGCTCCGGCAGCTCCGCCGCCGGCCGCAGCGCCCGCACCCAGCCGCTAGCGCCGTCTGGTCCGGCGCGCCCGAAGAAGGTACGCGCGATTGCACTGCACAAGAGCCCGGCCCACAGCCGGGTTTTTGGTTTTGGAAGAAACACATCGGCGATTGCGATCACGCATCGCGCGATATGCCTCATCTATCGCTTTGCAGGTTGCGGATCATCCTTTGGAACGCATTGTGACGGCGTGCCAACATGCATAGATTGCGTTCAAGGGCCGGGCACGGCTCACCAGGCAGGGAACGGATCGCAAGGCCCGAACGGAATGAACGGATCCACGCAAGCGCATTCTGACACGCTGTTTCGTCCGATGACCGATCCGTTCGGCCGGACGATCCGCTATCTGCGCGTCTCCGTCACCGACCGCTGCGACCTGCGCTGCTTCTACTGTATGTCGGAAGACATGACGTTCCTGCCCAAGGCCGATCTGCTGACGCTGGAAGAGCTCGACCGGCTCTGCTCGGCATTCGTCGCGAAGGGCGTGCGCAAGATCCGCCTCACCGGCGGCGAGCCGCTGGTCCGCCGCAATGTGATGGGCCTGGTGCGCTCGCTGTCGCGCCACCTCTCAAGCGGCGCACTCGACGAATTGACCCTGACCACCAACGGCTCGCAGCTCGCCCGCTTCGCGCAGGAGCTGGCCGATTGCGGCGTGCGCCGGGTGAACGTTTCGCTCGACACGCTGGATGCCGCCAAGTTCCGCGCCATCACCCGCTGGGGCGACATCGACAAGGTGTTGTCCGGCATCGAGGCGGCACGCTCGGCCGGGCTCGCGGTCAAGATCAACGCCGTGGCGTTGAAGAACATGAACGAGGACGAGATCCCCGCGCTGATGCAATGGGCGCACGGCAAGGGCATGGGGCTGACGCTGATCGAGGTGATGCCGATGGGCGACATCGGCGAAGGTCGGATCGATCAGTATGTGCCGCTGTCGCTGATGCGCGCGCGGCTCGAGAAGCACTACACGCTGACCGACCTCGCCGACGATACCGGCGGCCCTGCCCGCTACGTCAGGGTCGCCGAGACCGGCGGCAAGCTCGGCTTCATCACGCCGATGACCCACAATTTCTGCGAGGCCTGTAACCGGGTGCGGATCACCTGCACCGGCACGCTGCACACCTGCCTCGGCCACGAGGATGCCTCCGACCTGCGCCGGCCACTGCGCGCCTCCGCGGACAACGACCTGCTCTCCGCAGCGATCGACCGCGCGATCGGACTGAAGCCGAAGGGCCACGACTTCATCATCGATCGCCGCCACAACCGCCCGAGCGTCAGCCGCCATATGAGCGTGACCGGCGGCTAGGGCGTCAGGATCACACCATATCGCCGTCCGCGTCACGCGCACGCGTCAGTTGCCCATTCCACGTCCGCCGCATCTCGTCCCACATTCGTGATGACGACGACGCGCCTCGTGTCGGCAAGACGGGCACACCGAGTTCCCTCTCCAATAAAAGTATAAACTGCGAGGGTTTGCCCGATGTGCGGCCGTTTGCGCGGGTATTATCGTCGGCATCAATCGCCGTGGTTGAATCGTCATCGCGCCCGGCCATGATGACCTTGACCAGTAATCCAACGATCCGAGTTAGGATTGATTCTAATTCAAATTGTATTTTCTATTGACTCACCTAAAAATTGTTATAGAAGCGAACTAAAAAATGGGGTGGCCATGATTATCAAATCAGCCCTTCGCCGTTTGCTTCTCACTGCGGCTCTGCCCATTGCTCTTGTGGCTTTGTCCTGTCCGGAACTCGCGTTTGGCGCGAGCGATACCGAATCCGGCGCTGCCGGTAGTGCCGGCGCAAATGGCGTCAACCCAGGTGATCCAGGCGGACAAGGCAGCGTGGGCGGATCAGCTAACGCCACCGCGGCTGGCGCCGGCGACAGCAGCAATAACGCGGCAGCATACGGCGGGTCCGGAGGGGCCGGAGGATCCGGGGCGGTCGGCGGCAATGCCGGAGCCGGCGGTGCAGGAGGCGGTGCGACAGCCACTACGACCACTTCCGTGGCTACGGGGTCCTCATCTGCGACATCTTTTGCAAAAGGCGGATCTGGCGGTGCTTCAACTTCACCAGGCGCGGGCGGCGCCGGGGGACCAGGCGGTCAGGGCGGCTCGGCGGCGGCAACGAGTTCCGCAACGACCGGAAACTCCTCTTCCACGAATATCACCGCGAGTGCAGTCGGTGGAAGCGGCGGCACGGCCTCTTATGCCGGTGGGACCGGGGGAGCCGGCGGAGGTGCGAGCGCGACCGCAAGTGGCAGTTCGAACGGTGGCGCCGTCCAGGTCAACGGCACCATCATCGGCGGTGCAGGCGGCACCGGCTACTACGGCGCCAGCGGCGGCAATGGCGCGGCGGCGAACATCAACAACATCGTCTCGGGTTCGACGACCGGAACGCTCAATCTAAACCAGTCCGCCAATGGCGGCGACGGCGGTTCGTCCTACGGTGGCGGCTATCCAGCGGTTGGCACGGCCGGTGCCGGCGGCAACGCTTCCTCCACGCTTTCCCTCAACGATACTGCGGCTTCGTCTTTGAACGCCGGTTCCAATGCGTATGGCGGGGCCGGCGGCTTTGCGGACGGCGGCGGCAATTCCGGCGTTGCCGGAGCGGGCACGGCGACAGCCGCAGTTGCCGCCACGGGAGCGGCGGCGGCCACCTCAAATGCGCATGGCGGCCTAGGCGGTGGCGTCGGCGCTGGCAGCGGGTTGACCGGTGGCGCAGCCACCTCGAGTGCGAACGTGAGTTCGACCGGCAGTTCTTCCAGCGCGGACGCCTATGCCCAGGGCGGTGCCGGCGGGCTTGTCCAGGGCGGCAGTGGCGGAGCCGGCGGCTCCGGCGGCGCCGGCTCTGCGACCGCCGTTGCGGCGAGCACGGGGGCGAGCAGCGCTTCTGCCAGCGCCAACGGCGCGGGCGGCGACGGCGGTGTCGCCTACTACGCCGGCAACACCGGAGGCAATGGCGTAAGCGGTACAACCTCCGCATCCGCCACGTCCGGCAGCGGCACCGTCCAGGTCTACGGCACCATCACCGGCGGTTCAGGCGGCACCGGCTACTACGGCGCCCGCGGCGGCAATGGCGCAGCGGCGAATGCCAGCAACATCGTCTCGGGGTCGACGACCGGATATCTCAATCTTAGCCAGTACGCCAATGGCGGCGGCGGCGGTTCGGCCTACGGCAATGGCACTCCGGCCGTTGGCACGGCCGGTGCGGGCGGCAATGCTGCTTCCACGCTGTCCATCAACGATACTGCGGCCTCGTCTTTGAACGCCAGTTCCAATGCGGCTGGCGGGGGCGGCGGATATGCGGACGGCGGCGGCAATTCCGGCGTTGCCGGAACGGGCACGGCAACGGTCGCAGTTACGGCCACGGGAGCGGCGACGGGCACCTCCAACGCTTATGGCGGCCTAGGCGGTGGCGTCGGCACCGGCAACGGGTTGACCGGCGGCGCAGCCACCTCGAGTGCGAATGTGAGCTCGACCGGCAGTTCTTCCAGCGCGAATGCCAGTGCCCAGGGCGGCGTGGGCGGCATTCTCCAGGGCGGCAGTGGCGGAGCGGGCGGCTCCGGCGGAGCCAGCTCTGCGACCGCCGTTGCGGCGAGCATCGGGGCGAACAGCGCTTCTGCCAGCGCCAACGGCGCGGGCGGCAGCGGCGGTGTCGCCTACTACGCCGGCAACATCGGAGGCAATGGCGTAAGCGGTACGGCCTCCGCATCCGCCACGTCCGGCAGCGGCACCGTCCAGGTCTACGGCACCATCGCCGGCGGTGCAGGCGGCTCCGGCTACTACGGCGCCCGCGGCGGCAAACGCCAACAACATCGTCTCGGGGTCGACGACCGGAAGTCTTTACCTTAACCAGTCCGCCAATGGCGGCAACGGCGGCACGTCCTACAGCAACGGCTATCCGGCTGTTGGCACCGCCGGTGCTGGCGGCAACGGCTCCTCCACGCTGTCCATCAACGATACGGCGGCTTCCTCGATCAACGCCTCTGCTTCCGCGAAAGGCGGAGCCAGTGGCTTTTCTGATAGTGGCAATTATGGCGCTGCCGGTTCAGCGAACGCACTCACCAATGTGACCACGACAAACTCAGCCTATGTCGTTGGCACCGCCAGTGCGGTCGGTGGCACCGGTTTTGGTATCCAAGGAGGCGCCGCGGCCGCAACGGCGCGAATTGCGGGCGCCTCGAATGGGTATGCCAAGGCGAGCAGTCAAACCCAAAGCTCGCTCGGATCGGCTTACACGTCGGCCAACTCGCCGGTCGGCGGCCCGGCCAGCGCGGTAACCCAAGTATCGATCGGCACGTCCGGTATCGCTTCAGTTCCATCGATCCTGGCGGGTCAGAGCTTGTCGACCGCCATTCTGTCGCCGTCAACGGGCGGAGCCCTCGCGATCGGCGGGATGTCGATCGGCTATGGTGGCTCCGGTGAGTCTTTGACCTACACCACCACCGCCCAGTTCTCGAATATTGCACAGAATGGCAATGTTCTCCTCACCTTCCTCGATCACGGTGTTCTCGGTGACGGTTTCTCGTCGATGACGTTGGATATCGTGATCAACGGCACCGGCCACAACTACGCATGGAACGATTTGGCCAGCGCCGAGACCTTCTTCAGCCACGACACGCTGGATTTCGGACCATACAGCGGCAACCTCAGTCTACAGTTGTACTGGAGTCTAACGTCGCAGTCGCCGGGAGATGGATTTGGTTTCGATTATGCAATCGGAAACTACCAGGTCAGCGCCGTTCCGGAGCCGTCGACCTGGGCAATGATGATCATCGGATTTGCGGGTCTCGGCTTCATGAGCTGGCGCAAGGTTCGATCCTCAAAGGCAAGCTTCGCTTGATTCATCGCCAATGCGATACAAAAAGGCCGCAGCTTGCGGCCTTTCTCATGCTCGCTTGATCTTCTCGGAAAACCGCCGCGCACTTTTCCGGATCATGCTTTAGCTGGATTTTTGTCTTGACGCGTCTTCACGCGAGCCGGCCCCCACCCCGCCTCCGATGCCTTCCCTGTCCCCCGATTACCGAGGCGGGACAACGGTTTGGCGCGGTGTCAATTTGCCCATTTTCCGATTGACGGCGCACCACCGCGCTGGTTTGGTGCCCCGGCTTTCACGCTAGCCAGGCCGGATAGGCCGCTGCCCCCTCGGCTGTCGCCGACGATCCGGCAGCCAAGAGCAGCCAACAACGGCGGAAGCGGATTTCGGGGGAGGAAGATCGTTTTGCAACTGCTCCTGAAGATGAGCCGTGGCTCCGTGTGCATGCGCGCGGCGGCCAGATGATGCTTGAAGAGATATTCGGCGCGCAGACCGCGCGACCGCGGAGATCGTGATGCGCCCATTGTTGGCTCTAAGTCAGGCCATCGATCGACTTAACGAGAAGATCGGCACCATCTGCAACCTGCTCGTGCTGATCGCCTGCCTGGTCAGCGCCGGCAATGCCATGATCCGCTACGCGTTCAGCTACTCCTCGAACGGCTGGCTCGAGGCGCAGTGGTACATGTTCGCGATCCTCGTGATGTTCGGCGCCTCCTACACCTTCAAGCGCAACGAGCACGTGCGCGTCGAGATCCTCTACCTGATGCTGTCCGAACGCGGCCAGCTCTGGCTCGACCTGATCGGCACGCTGTTCTTCCTGATCCCGTCCTGCCTGCTGCTCGCCTATCTGTCCTGGCCGTTCTTCTACCAGGCCTACGCGGTCGGCGAGATGAGCGGCAATGCCGGCGGCCTGCTGCGCTGGCCGATCAAATTCGTTGTCCCGTCCGGCTTCGTGATGCTTGCGTTGCAAGGCGTCTCAGAGGTGATCAAGCGGATCGCCGCGCTGCAGGGCTATGTGACCATCGACGCGAAGTATGAGAGGCCGACGCAATGATCACGCTGGAGATGATGCCGCCCCTGATGTTCGGCGGCCTGATCGTTGCGATGCTGATCGGCTATCCGGTGGCGTTCACGCTCGCCGCGGTCGGCCTGTCGTTCGGGTTCCTGTCGATCTATCTCGGCTTCTTCGACCTCAACTTCCTGCAGGCGATCCCGGGCCGCATCTTCGGCAGCGTGCTGTCCAACGAGCTGTTGCTCGCAATCCCGTTCTTCACCTTCATGGGCGCGATATTGGAGAGATGCGGGCTCGCCGAGGACATGCTGGACTCGATGGGCCAGCTGTTCGGCCCGATTCGCGGCGGCCTCGGCTATTCCGTGATCATCGTCGGCTTCATCCTCGGCGCCATCACCGGCACCGTGGCGGCACAGGTGATCGCGATGGCGCTGATCTCGATGCCGGTGATGATCCGCTACGGCTACAACATCCGCTATATCACTGGCGTGCTGGCCGCGTCCGGCACCATCACGCAACTGGTTCCCCCCTCTCTCGTCCTCATCGTGCTCGCCGACCAGCTCGGCAAGTCGGTCGGCGACATGTATCTCGGCGCCTGGGGCCCGTCGGTGTTCCAGATCCTGCTGTTCGCCGGCTACACCTTCCTGCTCGGCATCTTCAAGCCGAGCCACGTGCCCGCGGTGCCGCTCGAGGCGCGCACGCTGTCCGGCTGGGCGCTATGGAAGAAGTGCCTGCTCGGCATCATCCCGTCGGCTGTGCTGATCTTCGTCGTGCTCGGCACCATGATGATGGGCCTTGCGACCCCGACCGAGGCCGGCGCCATGGGCGCGGTCGGCGCCATCGTGCTCGCCGCCATCCACCACAAGGATTTCAGCGCGACCGGCAGGAAGGTGCTGATCGCTGGCGTGATCGCCGGCGGCATCGGCACCATCGTCGCGATGCTCTACACCGAGAACCTGATCTTCAAGCTGGCGTTTGCGATCACCTATATCGCCGTGGTCTGGATCTGCATCGAAGCGGTGAAGATCCCGGACCTGCGCGACCTGATCAAGCAGGGCTATGAGACCACCATGCGCATCACCTGCATGGTCACCTTCATCCTGATCGGTTCGACCTGCTTTTCGGTGGTGTTCCTCGGCGTGTCCGGCGGCACCTGGCTTGAGCACCATCTGACCTCGCTGCCCGGCGGCGTCTGGGGCTTCCTGATCTTCATCAACATCTTCATCTTCTTCCTGGCGTTCTTCCTCGACTTCTTCGAGATCGCGTTCATCATCCTGCCGATGATCGCGCCGATCGCCCAGAAGGTGCTGGCGCCGGTGGTGGGCCCCGAGGCCGCGCTGATCTGGTTCGGCGTGATGCTGTGCGTCAACATGCAGACCTCGTTCCTGCATCCGCCGTTCGGCTTCGCGCTGTTCTATCTGCGCGGCGTGGCGCCGAAGGAAGTGAAGAGCTCCGACATCTACTGGGGCGCCATGCCCTGGATCGGGTTGCAGGCGATCATGGTGGCGCTGGTGATCGCATTCCCGGTCGTCGTCACCGGGCTGCTCGACAAGCCGATCGATGTCGACCTCAACAAGGTCAAGATCGAGGTGCCGCAGATCGACCTGCCACCGCTCGATTTCGGCCAGCCGAAACAATAATCGGCGCACGGCATGCCTCGCACGAGCGTGGCATGCCGTGACGGTTGACGGCGATGGAGAGGCCTGTGAAGACACGGGGATCGTCCCCAACTGACAGACCTCCGTCCATGCCCTACTCCCGGTTCCCCCACTCGTTCGTTCGCCCGCTGATGCTCTCGCTCGGCTTCGCCCTCGCCGCCGGCGTCGCGCGTGCCGCACCGGAGGCCGATCTGCGCGCGCTGGCCCAGCAGGAGCAGCAGCCGCTGCTCGACACCCTGCGCGACCTCGTGCAGATCGAGTCCGGCAGCAAGGACATCGAGGGCCTCAACCAGATTGCCGAGCACGTCGCTGGCGAACTGAAGAAGATCGGCGGCACGGTGGAGATCCTGCACTCCACCGATGTCTACCGGCTGGACGACACGCCCGAGAAGGTCGGCCCCGCCGTGCAGGCCGTCTTCACCGGCACCGGCAAGGCGAAGATCATGCTGATCGCCCACATGGACACGGTGTATCTCAAGGGCATGCTGAAGGACCAACCGTTCCGCATCGACGGCGACAAGGCCTATGGCCTCGGCATTGCCGACGACAAGCAGGGCGTTGCCACCATCATCCATGCGGTGGCCCTGCTGCAGAAGCTCAATTTCAGGAACTACGGCACGCTGACGGTGCTGATCAACGGCGATGAGGAAATCTCCTCGCCCGGCTGGCGCAGCACCATCACCCGCCTCGCGGCCGAGCAGGATGCGGTGTTCTCGTTCGAGGGCAGCGATGCCAACGGCACGCTCCGCCTCGCCACCAGCGGCATCGGCTCGGCCTATCTCACCGTGCATGGCAAGTCGTCGCATGCGGGCGCACGGCCGGAAGGCGGCGTGAATGCGCTCTACGAGCTGTCCTACCAGGTGTTGCAGATGAAGGACCTGTCCAAGCCCGAGCAGGGCCTGAAGCTGAACTGGACGGTCTCCAAGGCCGGCAGCAACCGCAACGTGATCCCCGCCGACGCCTCGGCGCAGGCCGACGCGCGCGCGCTCAAGGTTTCCGATTTCGATGAGCTCCAGACCGCGCTGCAAGACAAGATCAAGAGCCGGCTGTTGCCGGATTCCAAGGTCGACCTGAAGTTCGAGGTGCGCCGCCCGCCGCTCGAGGCCACCGACGCCTCGCGCCGCGTGGCCGGCCATGGCAAGGCGATCTACCAGGAACTGGGCCTGTCGCTGAACGTGGCAGAGAGAGCTACCGGCGGCGGCACTGACGCCGCGTTTGCCGGGCTCAAGACCAAGGGGGCCGTGGTCGAAGGCATGGGCCTGTCCGGCTTCGGCGCGCACTCCAACGATGCCGAATACGTCCAGCTCAACAGCATCGTGCCGCGGCTGTACCTCACCACGCGCATGATCATGGACCTGTCCGATGGCAAGGTGAAATAGGCCGGAGATCAGGCCGCAGCAGGCTCCGCCTTACGCGAGGCGGAAGCCCAGCGTGAACTGGGCGCCGCCAGACGGCAGGTTCTCCACCTTGACCGTCGCATCGTGATCTTCGACGACGCCGCGGACGATCGACAGCCCGAGCCCGGCGCCATCCGTGCGCTGGCGCTGGCGGTCGCCGCGCCAGAAGCGCTGGAAGATCAGGCCCTGCTCGGCGGGCGCAATCCCCGGCCCGCAATCCCGCACCTGCACCGAGCCGTCCTCGCGCACCTCGACATCGACAGAGGTCGCGTCGGCGGTGTACTTGATGGCGTTTTCCGCCAGATTGAAGATCGCGCGCTGGAGCATTTCTGCATTGCCCCTGACTCGCACCGGGCCATCGGTGCCGCGCAGCGCGATGTCCTTGCGTTGTGCCAGCGCATAGGGCGCGATCGAGCCGACCACCTCGGCGCAGACCGCGCGCAGGTCCGCGGTCTCGCCGGGGTCCAGCACCAGCGTATCGAGCTCGGCGATCTCCAGCAGCTGGCTGACGATGCGGCTCATGCTCTCGATGTCGGCATGCAGCTCCTTGGTCCCCTTCGCTTCATCCAGCGTCTCGATCCGGGTCCTGAGGATCGCGAGCGGGGTGCGAAGCTGATGCGCGGCATCGGCCGTGAACTGGCGCTGCACGTGAAACCCCTCCTCCAGGCGGTCGAAGGCCTGGTTGACGGCGGTCACCAGCGGCAGGATCTCGCTCGGAATCCCTTCAGTGGGGAGACGGATGTCGGTCCTGGCGGGTCCGATGCTCCTGGCTTCCTCCGAGGCCCGCAATAACGGCGTCACGGCGCGACGGAAAATCAGGATGTCGGTGGCGAGCAGGATCAACAGGATCGGGATGGTGATCCAGCCAACCCGCCGGAAGAAGTTGGAGACGATGTCATCGATGATCACGTCGCGATGCGACAGATCCTCGGCGACCTGGATGCGCAGTGTCTGGCCGCCGAGCAGCTTGGTGGCGCTGGCCCCGGAAATCCGGTCGGCCGCGGCGGGCAGCCGCGGCGCGCCGCGATGCGACGAAAACAGCAACTGGCCGTCGGCATCGTAGATGTCATAGCGGTAACGGCCATAGGCGTCGGAATAGAGCCCCCGCAGGCTGTCCGGCAGGTTGAGCACGACCTTGCCGGCGGCATCGACCGAGAGGTTCTGGCCGAGGTCCGCGGCCTGATCGCGCATCGCCTCGCGATGCAGCTGGTTGATCTCCGAATTCAGCAGCCACAGCAGCAACAGCGGCAGGAAGATCGCAGCGACCGCGACCGCCACGATGTGCAGGAACACGATCCGCGAGGTCAGCGACGCGAAGCGGAACACGCCTATTTCTCCTCCGCCATCAGATAGCCGACGCCGCGAATGGTGTGGATGATGATCTTGGCCTGGTGTTCGGCGAGCAGCTTGCGCAGCCGCGACACGTAGACTTCCACGGCATTCGAGGCGACCTCGCCCGACAGGCCGAAGATGTGGTCCTCGACGTTCTTCTTCGGCACCACCCGCCCTTGCCGCCGCAGCAGGATCTCCAGCACCGAGGTCTCGCGCGCCGAGAAGACGTGCGGAACGCCGTCGACGAACACCTGCTTGCTCTCGGTGTCGTAGACGAGATTGGCGAGCTTCAGCGACGAGCCGAGCAGCTGGCCGGGCCGGCGCAGGATGGCTTCGAGCCGCGCCACCAGTTCTTCCAGCGCGAATGGCTTGGCCAGATAATCATCCGCGCCGCTGCGCAGGCCGTTGACCCGATCCTGAAGACCGTTGCGCGCGGTCAGCACCAGGACCGGCAACGGGTCGCTCCTGCGGCGAAGCTCCGACAGCACCGCCAGACCATCGCCGTCGGGCAGGCCGAGATCGAGGATCATGGCAGCATAACTGACGCTGCGCAGCGCATCGCGCGCCTCGGCCACGCTGTTGACGAGATCGGATTCATAACCCGCTGCCATCAGCCCGCTGGCGAGCAGTCGCGAGAGCTCGACATTGTCCTCGACGATCAGAAGGCGCATCGCAGCAATCCTGTCTTCACCCAAGCGTGCCCGTACCCAAGCGTGCCTGTTCGCACACCCGATTGCGATAGGCCAGCTATTCCGGAAATTCCGGGACGGACCGCTCCGCAGGCAATGGCAACGTGCAAACGACGCGCATTTCGGCAGACCGCCCCGGCCACGCAAAACAGGCTATGTTTTTTCTATGGACGGCTCGGTTCGCGCCTACAAGAAATAGATGAAAGCGCCTATGCTGCAACGTAAATTCGGTTGCGACCGCCGTCGTTGTGCAAAGCAGTGTAAGGCTGGCGTAAGCTGGTCCTGATAACAGGTTCCGGGCCTCGCCAAGACCAATATCCCTGTCCGCGATGCGGTTAGGTTTCGGGTTCTTGTGCGGCCTCTCCAACCTCGGCGAATCAGGCGGGCGATGTCATTTCGGATGAAGTATGCGGGATTTGTAGCGCTGCCCGTGGTGGCTGGGTTGCTGGCGGGCGCGTGGCTGCTGGTGCGCACCAACGGGGTCGAGAGCGTCAAGGCAGCGCCGACCAACACCGCGTCCGATGTCAACGTCGACGAGCAGTATGTCGTCCTGACCGACAAGCAGGCCGAGAGCCTCAAGGTCATTCCCGCGGAACAGCGTTCCTTCAAGACGCTGAAGAACGCGGTCGGCTCGATCGATTTCAATCAGAACATGCTGGTGCAGGCATTCACGCCGAATCCCGGACGAATCGTCGATACATTCTTCAACGTCGGTGACGAAGTGAAGAAAGGCGATACGCTGTTCACCATCGACAGCCCTGATCTGCTTCAGGCCGAATCCGGACTGCTCGCCTCGGCCGGTGTGCTCGAGCTGCAAACCAGGACGCTCGCGCGGGTCAAGCAATTGCTCAAGACCGGTGGCGGCGCGCAGAAGGACGTGGACCAGGCCACATCGGATCAGCAGACCGCCGAAGGTAATTTCAAGGCGGGGCGCGACGCGGTTCGGCTGTTCGGCAAGACCGATGCAGAGATCGATCGCATCGTCGCCGACCGCAAGGTCGATTCCATCCTGGTCGTGCCGAGCACGATCTCCGGCCGGATCATCGCGCGCAATGCCGCACCCGGCCTCTATGTGCAGCCCGGCAACGCGCCGGCGCCCTATTCGCTCGCCGACATCTCGACGATGTGGATGGTGGCCAACGTGATCGAAACCGACGCGCCCGCCTACCGGATCGGCCAGCCGGTCGAGGTACGGGTGCCGGCCTATCCCAACGAGGTGTTTCGCGGCCGCGTGACCACGCTCGGCCTCAACATCGATCCGAATTCGCACCGCCAGCTGGTGCGTTCGGTGATCGACGATCCCCAGCACAAGCTGCGCGCCGGCATGCTCGCCAGTTTCACGATCGAAACCGAACCGCCGAAGACGTCGGTCAGCGTGCCGATCGACGCGGTCGTGCGCGAAGGTGACGGAACGATGACAGTGTGGGTCACCAGCGATGGCCGGCGGTTCAACCGGCGATCGGTGAAGATCGGAATGGAACAGAACGGCTGGCGTCAGATCCTCGATGGCGTTGCCGCCGACGAGAAGGTCGCCTCCACCGGCGCGATCTTCCTCAGCAACAAGTTTGCCAACGCAGCCACCGGATAGCGGTGAGCTGCGAGATGAGCCGCGCGTTCCTCCGTTCCAGACCTAGTGCAGTAGTCCAGTGATCAAGAGCATCCTCCAGTTCGGTCTGACACGAAGCGCCGTCATCGTGCTTGGCCTCGCGGTATTCTGCGCCGCCGGCATTGCCGCATTCTACAAGCTGAACATCGAGGCCTATCCCAATCCGGCGCCGGTGATCCTCGAGATCACCGCGCAGGCCGCCGGCCTCTCGGCCGAGGAGATGGAGAAGTACTACACGATCCCGATGGAGGTCGGCCTCTATCCGACGCCCGGCGTCGTCAACATCCGCTCGACTTCGTTCTACGGCCTGTCGTTCGTGCGGGTGACCTTCAAATACGGCGTGGACTATTATTTCGCGCTCACCCAGGCCACTAACAGCATCACCCAGAACGTCCAGCTTCCCGGCAACCAGGTACCGCAGATCCAGCAGTCCAGCCTGGTTGGCGAGATCTACCGCTACCAGCTCGTCGGTCCGCCGAATTTCGGCCTGACCAATCTCAGGACATTGCAGGACTACGTCGTCGCCCGCCGGCTGATGACGCTTCCGGGCGTGGTGCAGATCAACTCCTGGGGCGGCACCACCAAGCAGTTTAACGTCGACGCCGACCTCGAGAAGCTCGAGGCCTACAACATCACCGTGCCGCAACTGATCAGCGCGCTCGGCAATTCCAACGTCAATGTCGGCGGCCGCGAGATCGCGATCGGCCAGCAATCGGTCAACATCCGCGGCATCGGCCTGATCAATTCCGGCGGGGAGGACGATGTCACCAAGGGCTACAGGGTTCGTGACATCGAGAATATCGTGCTGACCCAGTCGAACGGGCTGCCGATCCAGATCAAGGACGTTGCCAACGTCTCGGTCGGCTATGTGCCGCGGCTCGGTATCGCCGGAAAGGACAAGGACGACGACGTCGCCGCGGCGATCGTCGTCATGGGACGCACGCAGCACACCAACGACATCGTCCCCAGGGTCGAGGAGGAAGTCGCCAAGATGAACAGCGATGGCACCCTGCCCCGGGTGTCAAGGTCGTGCCCTATTACGACCGCACCTCGCTGGTCAACGTCACCACCCACACCGTGCTGCACAATCTGGTGTTCGGCTGCCTCCTGGTGTTCGTGATCCAGTGGGTGTTCCTCGGCGATCTGCGCAGCGCGCTGATCGTCAGCGCCAACATCCCGTTCGCGCTGTTCTTCGCCATCATCATCCTGGTGCTGCAAGGCGAGGACGCCAACCTGCTGTCGCTCGGTGCGGTCGATTTCGGCATCATCGTCGATTCCGCCGTCATCATGATGGAGAACATATTCCGCAACTTCCAATCCGCGCCCGAAAACCGGCTGCGCGTGCTGCAACACCTTGCGCAGGGCTATTGGGGGAGCGATCCGACCACCGCACAGAACGGCCAGCCCGCGCCGGGCTGGACCGAGCGGTTGCGCATGATCTTCGTCAGCGCATTGCAGGTCGACAAGGCGGTGTTCTTCACCGCCGCCATCACGGTCACCGCCTTCGTGCCGCTGTTCACGATGCAGGGCGTCGAAGGCCAGATCTTCGGGCCGATGGCGCGCACCTACGGCTATGCGCTGGCCGGCGCGCTGCTGGCGACGTTCACGGTGACGCCGGTGCTGGCCTCCCTGCTGCTGCCGAAGCAGATCGAGGAGACCGAGACCGTCATCGTGCGCTCGCTGCGCAAGGCCTATACGCCGGTGCTGCGCTGGTCGCTGTCGCACTTGAAGGTCGCGGTCGCGGCCGGCCTCATCTTCCTCGGCCTCAGCGTGCTCGCCGCAAGCCGCCTCGGCAGCGAGTTCCTGCCGGCGCTCGAGGAAGGCAATTTCTGGATCCGCGCCTCGATGCCGCCGACCATGTCGCTCGATGCCGGCACCAACCCGACCCGCAAGATGCGCGAGATCCTGCTGCGTCATCCCGAGATCATCACCGTGGTGTCGCAGCACGGCCGTCCCGATAACGGCAGCGACGCTTCGCCATTCTCGAACGTCGAGCTGTTCGCGCCGATCAAGCCGTTCGACCAATGGCCGCCCGGCCTGACCAAGGAAAAGCTCACCGAGGAATTGCAGCGGGAGTTCGACCAGGAACTGCCCGGCGTCACCTTCAACTTCTCACAGTATATCCAGGACAACGTCGAAGAGGCGCTGTCGGGCGTCAAGGGCGCCAACTCGGTCAAGATCATCGGCCCGAACCTCGCCGTGCTCGAGCAGCTCGCGGGCAAGGTCTCGCAGGAGATGGCCAAGATTCGCGGCGTTGCCGACCTCGGCATCTTCCATCTGGTCGGGCAGCCGAACCTCAACATCAGGGTCAACCGGGAGAAGACCGCGCGCTACGGCCTCAACACCGGCGACGTGACGACCGTGGTGCAGGCCGCGCTCGGCGGTACCAACGCCACCACGGTGCTGGAGGGCGACCGGCAGTTCGGCGTGGTGGTTCGGCTCGACCCGAAATTCCGCGAGAGCATCGATTCGGTGCGCGAGATCAAGGTCGCCTACCAGACGCCATCGGGATCCAACGCCTACATCCCGTTGAGCGAACTCGCCGACATCTCGCTCGATACCGGCGCATCGTTCATCTACCGCGAGCGCAGCCAGCGCTACATCCCGATCAAGTTCAGCGTGCGCGGCCGCGATCTCGGCAGCACGGTGGCAGAGGCGCAGCGGCGCGTCGCCGACGCGGTGCCGCTACCGACCGGATACCGGATGATCTGGTCGGGCGAGTTCGACAATCTGGAAGCCGCCAAGGCGCGGCTGCTGATCGTGGTGCCGGTGACGCTGCTCCTGATCTTCGTGTTGCTGTACAGCCTGTTCAATTCGCTGCGCGACAGCCTGCTGGCGCTGGCCGGCATCCCGTTCGCGGTCGGCGGCGGCCTGATCGCGCTGTATCTGGCTGGGCTCGACTTCTCGATCTCGGCCGCGATCGGCTTCATCTCGCTGTTCGGCGTCGCGGTCATGGACGGCATCCTCAACATCACCTACTTCCGCGAATTGCGGGCCTCGGGCATGAGCATTGCGGAAGCGGTGTTCAACGGCGCCGAGCAGCGCATGCGGCCGATGCTGATGACGGCGCTGTCCGCGGGTGTGGGCCTGTTCCCGGCCGCGCTGTCGCATGGTATCGGTAGTCAGGTGCAACGGCCGCTTGCGACGGTCGTGGTCGGCGGCATGTTCATCGGGCCGCTGCTGCTGCTGATCGTCGCACCGGCATTGCGCCAGATCTTCCTGTCGCGCGAGCGTGTCGCCTCACCCGACGAGACGCCTGCCGCGGCGCCGCCCGAAGCAGCGCATTAGAGGCGCCCGGTCATGTACGCCCTCAGCGCAAAATTGCCTCATCATGCAGCCGCCGCGCCGATCCGCGCGCTGGCGGTGGCCTTCGGCACACTCATGCTCGCGAGCTGCGCGGTCGGTCCGAATTTCTCCTCGCCGCCCGCGCCCGACGTCGCCGGATACACGCCGGAGAAATTGCAGTCGCCCGGTTCCGACGCAGCCGGCCCCCGCGTGACGAGGCAACGCTTCGTCAACGGGGCCGACATCCCGACCATGTGGTGGGCCGCCTTCCGCTCGACGCCGCTCAACGAGCTGATCCGCCTGACGGTGGAGCATAATCCGTCGTTGCAGGCGGCCGAGGCATCGATCCGGGTGGCAAATTACAACGCCCTGGCGCAGCGCGGCCTGTTCTTCCCGCAGGTCGGCGCGAACTTCACGCCCTCCGACCAGTTGGTGTCGAACGCCCAGTCCGGCCCCGGCAACACGGCGCAGGAGCGCTACTCGCTGTACACCGCGCAGCTCAACATCAGTTTCGTGCCCGACGTGTGGGGGAGAACATCCGCAACGTCGAGAGCCTCGATGCGCTCACCGAACAGGCCAAGTTCCAGCTCGAGGCCGCGTATCTGGCGCTCACCGCCAACGTGGTTACGGCGGCGATCCAGGAAGCATCGCTGCGCGGCCAGATCGCAGCCACCGAGCGCATCATCAAGATCGAGCGCGACATTCTCGGCATCCTGAAGAGCCAGTTCAATGCGGGCCAGGCGGCACAGGTCGACGTGCTGGCGCAGGAAGCGGCCCTCGCCCAGTCCGAGCAGACCCTGCCGCCGTTGCAGAAGCAGCTTGCGGTGCAGCGCGATCTGCTCACCGCGCTGGCCGGGCAATTCTCCGCCGACGAGATCCTGCAAAAATTCGATCTCGACCGCTTCAAGCTGCCCGCCAACCTTCCGGTGAGCCTGCCGAGCACGCTGGTGGCGCAGCGCCCGGATGTGCGGGCCGCGGAGGCCAACATGCATTCGGCAAGCGCGCTGGTCGGCGTCGCGATCGCCGCGCGCCTGCCGAGCTTCACCATCAGTGCCAATCCGGGCTCGATCGCGTTCCAGACCGCCCAGCTGTTCACGCCGGGAA